>NZ_JBHFOL010000001.1:0-776905 GCF_053544015.1 Vibrio sp. E150_011 | reverse complement strand
CCGGTACGTCACGGGTTATCGACGTGTCTTCATCGGTCATTTCATCCGCTGGCAGCGCCACCGG
Source organism: Vibrio sp. E150_011 (assembly GCF_053544015.1). NCBI lineage: Bacteria > Pseudomonadati > Pseudomonadota > Gammaproteobacteria > Vibrionales > Vibrionaceae > Vibrio > Vibrio sp. E150_011. The sequence continues at coordinate 776,841 of NZ_JBHFOL010000001.1, read as the reverse complement.
TTTGTCATTGGTACCCGTCACCGTGATGGTGATGGTTTGTGGCTCGCTCGCCAAACCTTCGTTATCAATGGCAACGTAGGTGAAGGTCACGTTTTCAGATTGACCGTCAGTCAGACCCTGGAAGTCGTTGCCAGGGTTGAACGTATAGGTGCCATTGTTGAAGCTCAATGACCCTTTTCCATCTGGAACATCGGTCGCCAAGGCGTAAGACGCGACAGTGCCATCGACGTCAGAGCCTTCCGGTACGTCACGGGTTATCGACGTGTCTTCGTTGGTCATTTCATCCGCTGGCAACGCCACCGGTTTGTCATTGGTACCCGTCACCGTGATGGTGATGGTTTGTGGCGCACTTGAGAGCCCTTCGTTATCAATCGCAACGTAAGTAAAGGTCACGTCTTCAGTTTGACCATCGGTCAGGCCTTGGAAGTCCTCACCTGGCTCAAAGGTATAGGTGCCATTGTTGAAGCTCAGGCTGCCTTTTCCGTCTGGAACATCGGTCGCTAAAGCGTAAGACGCGACAGTGCCATCCACATCAGAGGCTTCCGGTACATCACGAGTGATCGAGGTGTCTTCGTTGGTCATTTCATCCGCTGGCAACGCCACCGGTTTGTCGTTCGTACCCGTCACCGTGATGGTGATGGTTTGTGGCTCACTTGAGAGCCCTTCGTTATCAATGGCAACGTAGGTAAAGGTCACATCTTCAGTTTGACCATTAGTCAGGTCTTGGAAGTCCTCACCTGGATCAAAGGTATAGGTGCCATTGTTGAAACTTAGGCTGCCTTTTCCATCTGGAACATCCGTCGCCAAGGCGTACGACGCCACAGTGCCATCGACATCAGAGCCTTGCGGTACATCACGGGTGATCGACGTGTCTTCGTTGGTCATTTCATCCGCTGGCACCGCCACCGGTTTGTCATTGGTACCCGTCACCGTGATGGTGATGGTTTGTGGCTCACTTGAGAGCCCTTCGTTATCAATCGCAACGTAAGTAAAGGTCACGTCTTCAGTTTGACCATCGGTCAGTTGTTGAAAGTCATTACCAGGATTGAAGGAATACGTACCATCAGCATTAAAGGTTAAATCACCTTTATCCTCAGGAATATCATTAAGCAAAGCATAAGCGTTAACAGTGCCGTCAACGTCCGTTGCCTCAGGAAGCACACCATTTAAAACAGAATCTTCGTCCGTATTAACACCATCGTCATAGGCGACAGGAGCGTCGTTAACCTCATTGAGTGTTATCTCGACACCACCAGACTGAACTGAGTTGGGTGCATCTCGTCCATCATCAACAGTATAATCAAGGCTACCTACCTCTTCGCCGTCTTGATAATCTGACGGTGCGTCATACTGAAGGTTAGCGAGCTCGTTTAGTGTTAGCTCATCACCGACAGAAACTTCAGAGCCGTCCCCCAGCGTAATCGCGCCAAGCAACGGAAGTGAGGTGACCCTGATTGTCAATTGGTCATTGTTCGCATCCGTTGGTAGTGCCAAAGACAACAAGTTGTCTTGCGACTCTTCGTCGAAATTTCTGAACTGATTAAAGGTAACAGGTGCAGAGTTGCTTAGAAATTGAAGCAACACGAGGGATTGGGTCCGGTTAAGCCCTTGTGCTTCAAGGCCTGTTGTATCAAATTGGGTCTGTGCAATTGTCTGAGCGTTTTCACGAAGAAGGCTGCCTGAAGCGATGAGACTTGATCCTTGCAGCTCACCAGCAGCAGGAGCTTGTTCTTGATTCTCGGAAGGGTCATCACCCGCTTCAATTTGGGCGATAATTTGCTCTGCATCCAACTCTGGTGCAACAATATTTTGACCAGAACCATCTTCTTGGATCAATTGAACTGATAATTCATTCTCAATCTCAGCATTTTCTAATACATCAATGATTACATCACCGACTCTAGGAGCGACCCCTTCAGGTAGCAACGCTAGCTTACCCGCGCTATCAAGCACCAACGTACCAGAAACTTGCACCAATCCAATTAGAGACAATACACTCATGACTTACTCCTTGTGTTACTTCCCTGCTTTCGGAAATAACGTCGTATTCAGACCTAGCTAACTCTATATATAATGTTTTTAACTGCAGGTGAACCAAAAAACCTACATTTGCATTACATTTAGATACCAGAGCATTCATCTAATTGAAACTATTCTTCCATGTTTTTTTGTATTGTCTCAAAAACGAAAAAAGTCTCGCAATTGCGAGACTTTTTTTAAGCAGTTTCAGTATTCAACCTATTACGGTAATGAAACCCTGAATGATGATGAGGTTAACGATATCAATAAAGAACGCCCCTACAATAGGAACCACCATAAACGCTTGTGGTGATGGTCCAAAACGATTAACAATTGACCCCATATTCATGACCGCCGTTGGTGTCGCGCCTAAACCAAAACCACAGTGTCCACCGGCAATCACGGCTCCGTCATAATTTTTACCCATCACTCGGAATGTCACGTAATAAGCAAAGCACCCCAAAATAACAGATTGAACAGCAAGAATAATCAAAAACGGGATCGCCAAATCGAAAATATTCCATAGTTGCAGGCTCATTAACGCCATTGCAAGAAACAACGACAATGATACCGTCCCAAGAATATCGATGGTTTCCGCATCGACTTTATACGATTTCGAGACTTCGCACACATTGGTAATAAATACCCCAATGAACAAGGCATAAACAAAGTCTGGGATCATCAACCACGAGACTTCAAAGCTATTAACCCATTCATGCAAATACTTAGCACCAGTGACACAGAGTAATAAAATAAACAGCATCTCAATGACTTTTTTAGCTGTAACTCGGTCTTTTTCGTATTCATTATAAGTCACAAGCTCAGGGAAACGTTCATGTGTATCGTTGCCGCGGCCGTATTCCGACTCAAAGTTGTTCTTGTCGATAAGTCGTTGTGCCACTGGACTACCGATAATACCGCCAATAATTAAACCAAATGTGGCCGATGCCATGGCAATCTCAAGGGTATTCTCAATTCCAAAGGTGTCGGTGAAGGTTTGCGCCCAAGCGGCCCCGGTACCGTGACCACCGGATAACGTAATAGAACCGGCGATTAACCCCATAATAGGTTCTAAGCCAAGTGCACTCGCCATACCCACACCAACAGCGTTTTGGACAATGATGTAAGCTGAGGCGACCGCCAAGAACAAGAATACTTTTGCCCCACCTTTTAGCAACTGAGTGTAGTTCGCAGCGAGCCCGACCGTACTAAAAAACATCAGCATAAACGTTTTTTGTAACGGTAATGAAAACTCTAAATTGATGCCATTAAAATGCATAATGGTGATGATAAAAGCAACAATCAGACCGCCGACAATCGGCTCTGGGATGTTGTATTTTTTTAAGGCGGGTAATTTACTGTTGATCAGGTGTCCGAGAAAAAGAACGCTGATTGCGATCAAGAAGGATTCTAATGTTCCAACAGAGATAGTGTTGTTCATATAACCTCTTTGTATACTTATCGCTCATCTTCCTTAATGAGGTTAGGCTAATTTATGTACGTGTAGTAACAATTTAGGATAAATAGCGACAATAACAACATCACCAAACAACCTTGTTAGGGTCAATCCAGTTTGTAAATTTAGGGTGCGATTTGAACTCAAGATACTGACATATAAGATGACTTTTGGTCTGATAAACATCGAGTTAATCAAAAAACCGTCTATACTGAGCGAGACAAAATAGGCAAAAAATCACTACACAACGTGAGTTTTAGGCGAAGGATTATAGCACACGACATACTTTAATCCTAATGGTCGACAATTCAGGACAAGGAAGGAATGAATGAAAATGAAGTCAACTCTCGTAATCGGATTACTCACACTTGCTTTTTCCAGCAATGGATTCTCTGCAATCAATTTTGAATACAATCCAGCAACTAGCACGACAGATAAACAAGCGCAACAAGCGTTGCAAGAGAGTGAGTTGGATGATCTCGTCTCTGAATTATCTCAATCGTATTTCAAATTTGACCAAGCACTCACGATTACTTATGGCGCAGACGACGGACCACTCTATGACCCACAACAGCATCAAATCCTCATCCCTTACCAATTTTATATCGATTCGCTCAACTACTTTCTAAAACACAAGTACGAAAAGAAGTTTGGCAAACCCGCTTCTCAAGGGGCGGTGGATGTCATGTTACACACCCTCCTCCATGAAATTGGTCATGCTTACATTGCTGACCAACGCATTCCAATTCTCGGTAAAGAAGAAGATGCCGTCGATAACTTTGCCGCGGTGTTAATGATTAATTATGTGGAAGGTGGGGCTGATGCCGTTATCAGCGCTGCTGACATGTTTTCATTCGAATCAGAAAGTCGTCCTGAGTACTATGATATTTCTGAATATATCGGCGAACATAGCTTTGACTTACAAAGGTATTTTAGCGCGCTGTGCCTTGTATACGGCAGCAACCCTGAACAATACCCAACGCTTCTCGATGAGGTAGAACAAGATTACCGAGATGAAAGAAAAGAAGTATGCGTACAGACCTTTATGCAGATTGATGAGAACTGGCGTTATGTTCTGCAAATAGAGGAGCCTACCGAAGAAGAATCATAGCCATGGTAGTCGTCCAAATAGACAAAGGTACGAAAGTGATATCCACTCGTACCTCTGTTTCTTGTTTTGTTTTTACATCATAATTTTACAGTGTAAGTTTACAGTGTAAAATTATGATGTCGCTTGTTTTTTCACCGCTTTAAACAGTACAGAGGTATCTGAACGGCCTTCACCTTGCTCTGATAGGTCACGATAGCGCTCGATAGATTGCTGAGTCAAAGGTAAGGTGATTCCTTGACGGGATGCTTCATCAAGACAAAAACCTAAATCTTTAATCATCCAATCAATAGCAAAACCAAAGTCAAATTTATCTTGTGCCATTGTGTTAGCACGATTTTCCATTTGCCAAGATCCAGCAGCACCGTTCTTTAAGCAATCGACTAACGATGGTATATCGAGACCACTCTTTTGAGCCAAAAGCAGACCTTCAGATAACCCAGTCAACACGCCTGCAATACAAACTTGATTGACCATTTTTGCTCGTTGGCCTTGCCCAATCGCCCCCATAAGAACGGAGGATTTACCATAAGCGTTAAATACTGGTTGCAGCTTAGAGAAAATAGCGTCACTACCACCGCACATAATCGTCAATACACCATTTTCTGCGCCAGCTTGTCCACCAGATACAGGAGCATCCATAAACTGAATACTAGATGCTGCGGCAGCAGCCCCTAACTCTTCGGCAAGTTGTGCCGATGTGGTTGTGTGATCGATAAGAATTGCACCCGGCTTCATGGCAGCTAGTGCGCCGTTTTCGGCAATGGTCATTTGACGTACATCGTCATCATTCCCCACGCATACCGCCACGACATCAGCGTCTTTTACGCACTCTGCGACCGTTTCTGCATAATTCCCGTTGTATTCACTCGTCCAACGTTGTGCTTTTTCTGTTGTTCGATTATAAACCGTCACCTCAAAACCTGATGTTGCTAAGTGCCCTGCCATTGGGTAACCCATAACGCCAAGGCCAATAAAACTCACCTTCATTGTCTCTTCCTTATTTCTAATAGGTAGGTTATTGCTAATAGGTACGTTGCATTGTGATGATGTGTTACGAACAGAAAATCACGATACCAAAACTCAAATTACCGTCAGCAAGTGTTGTTTTTACACGAAAACCTTCGAGGAATCACTAACGCATTGTTTCATTGCTTCTTTGAGCAAATAAGAAATAGTATACATTGTTACAGGCAGCTATCACTTACATGCAATGCTGACAACATCAGAGAAGACGATCCGCGGGCGCTCAAAGAAGCATGATCAAGGACTAATCAACGAACATATCGTGGTATCGATCAATTAGGTGACTAGACAAATTCTCGATCGACATCGGTTTGTCAAAGAGATAGCCTTGGACATAATCACAACCCAGTGATTGAATAATTTGCAGCTGATCTTTTGTTTCGACGCCCTCTGCGACAACATGATAACCAAACGCATGCGACATCAATACTAAGGATTTTAGCATTACTTGATTGGCTGAGTTGCCGTCCAGATCGTGTATAAACGTTTTATCAATCTTTACCTCGTCGAGCGGCAGCTTTTTAAGCAAAGAAAGCGAAGAAAAGCCGGTTCCAAAATCATCAAGAGCAACCTTAATACCCGCTCCTCGTAACTCACCCAACGAGATAATACTCTGATCTAAATCGGTAATCGCTACCGTTTCCGTAATATCAATGATAAAGCGTTCGGGGTTTAATTCATGTGACAGGATGCATTGAATAAATTGCGTAGCAAAATGAGCTCGGGTTAACTGACTAGCACTCAGGTTTATCGACACAATGTAGTCTGATGGGATACTTCGGCTTACCATATCTTGGCACACAACCATAAGTACATAGTCACTGAGTTGTTTGATCTGACCGGATTCTTCAGCGATCTTAATAAAAACATCGGGTGAGATCTCTACACCTTGATCATTCTTCCAGCGAGATAAAGCCTCGACTCGCTTTGTTGGTTGATCATTAACCCCTAAAATAGGTTGATACCACACCTCTATTACTTCGTTCTTAATCGCTGATTTAAGTTGTACCTCTATAGAGATAAGTCGTAAGCTCTCCGTTGCCATCGACGCATTGTAATGTACGGCTTTTCTACTCTTTGATTCTTTCGCACGATACATTGCCATGTCGGCTTTTTTTATCAAATCATCGGCCTGAAGGGCATCATGAGGATAAAAAGCAATACCTATACTTCCTTGAGTACGCAGCTCAATGCCATCATGAACAAACGGTGTTTCCACGGCTCTAAGCAGTCGCCCTGCCAACTCCAAAGCTTGCGCGGTGGTTTCAACATCGCACATAAATAAGAACTCATCACCTCCAAAGCGCGCTATGAGGTCATTTTTCCTTACCGCTTTTTGCAGCACACTCGCGACATAGCATAACAAAGCATCACCGACACCATGCCCATAGGTATCATTAACAACCTTAAAGCGATTAAGATCCATCAGCATGATTGCTTTGGGTTGCCCCTGATTCTCATTAATATGTGTGGTCAAGGTATCGGTCATGCGGCGACGGTTAGCGACACCAGTTAAAGGATCGAAATAGGCAAGTCTTTGTATTTTTTCTGCGGATCGTTTTTGCTCGGTGATATCCGTCATTGCTCCAAGCAAACGTTCAGGGCGACCATAGGCATCCCTAATCGCATGACCGCTTGCCGACACCCATAAGTAGCGGCCATCGCTGTGTTGCAACCGAAACTGCGCCTTAAACGTATTGTTTGTATCTAAATGACTCGTCAACTTTTCTTCTAACTCTGCAAGGTCATCTGCATGAACTCTTTTAAAAAATTCTTGGCTTGGAAACACTTGATATTCTTCAACTTTCGGAAAATCCAGTATATCCAATAATCGACTGTTCCAATGGAGTTGATCTGAGGTTAAATCCCAATCCCAGATAGCGTCATTTGAAGAGTTATTCACGATCTGCAGCTGATTAGCAAGATCACTGGAGTACTTAGCTTTAGACTTTGCACTTTCCAATAATGCATCACGCTCAAGGAACAACGCCAACATATCAAGGTAGTGGTGATAGCTGGCTAATTTACTTAGATTTGGCGAACCAGATATATCCTCCAACACCGCTAGAATATGCTCACGGTTTTCTTCTGGTATTGCGACACACAGCAATGTCATGACGAAGTGATGAGGAAAACATGTTGCATCGTTGGAGGGGTAAGCTTCAAGGGAAATACGCTGGGCTAAGCTCGAGGCGGGTGTTCGATCCAAAATGTAATTATCTGAATAAACAAAAGATTCTCCCTTAGCACGTGAACCGTCGATTGCCCATGCTATATTCATGTCAAAGAGACAATTAGCATTAGCGATTGAAGAGAACCCGGCCTGACCTTGAGAGTATAACGTCTCGTGCAATTCAGCAGGGGAGTGATCAGAATGGCAGAGTAGTTGTGCTCTTATCGACCGTGATGACATTGAGTTCGATTGACGATCGGTGGGTCGTTGTCCTTCTGTGCGAGCAGAACTCGTGGTGTCGACTTCACCAGATGACTCACGCACGACTAAAGACTGCGCAAGCAAGCTAACTTCAGATTGGTACGGTGCACCATTCACACGCTCTAGGAGCCTTCTTATGGCCATTTGCGCCAATTGTTCTAATCCTTGGTCAACAGTGGTTAACGTCGGATGACATCGCTCTCCTAAAAAGATGTTGTCCACTCCAACAACGGCGACCTCTTTTGGAACTTCAACCCCGGCTAATGCCAGCATTTCCATTAAGCCGATAGCGCAATGATCAGTGGCACAAATGATAGCGCTGCAGGGAGCGTTACGTTCACAGAACTGTTTAGCCGCGATTCTTCCACCATGCAAAGAAGCATCACGTACATTGAAGAGTTGGTTTAGTGTAAATTCGTGTTGAAACGTTTTAACCTGGCTCTGGAACGACTTGAAGCGCATGCGCACGTCGTTAACCGATAGGTCACCGCAAAACCCTATCTTTGAATGACCTAGCTCGACTAAGTGGCGGTATAAAGCGGCGATCCCACTGGCCTGATCACTCGACAATTGTTCCACCATAAGCGGCGCATAGCTTGCTCCAACTGACAGCACGGGAATGTCCTTATCCAAAGCCCTTTCAATCAACGGATAGGCGGCAGCATGCAACACAACGAGCAACGCATCAATATGCTCAAAAGCAAACGAGCTATCAAAATCCCGTCTATGACCCACTCGATAAAAGACAAGATTGACGCCTAATCGTTGAGCATGGAATCTCAATGTACTCGTGATTTCTCCCATATAAAAGCCACTCAACATAGGCAAAATTACCCCTACGGTCGAGGGAGTTAAGTATGTATCATGCTGATTTACATTCATTATCATGCTGCTCATATCGAGTGATAACAAACACAGTAAAAAACTTTTGACTTAGGATGGAGCCATCGTGCTGAGGAATGTTAACAAGCGCACATTTGGTAGGAGACGAATAGTCGAAAATTAGACGATTATATTGTTTATATAAACAAAAAAAGAGCCAGTAAACACTGGCTCTTCTCGGCATATTACTTGTCGTTCATTACGCTTCAGCGTTATGATAAACCTGTTGAACATCATCACAGTCATCAAGAAGATCGAGGAATTTTTGGAATTTCTCATCATCTTCTTCTGCAACCGTAGTATGAACTTGCGGTACAAATGTGATTTCTTCTACATCGAGTACCAGGTCAGGGTATTCAGCTGCGAGTGCAGTTTTTGCTTTAAAGAACTCAGTATTCGGTGCGAAGACAGTGATAACGCCTTCTTCTAGCTCAATATCCGCCACATCGACATCAGCCATCATCAGTGCTTCTAATACGGCTTCTTCGTCATCACCTTGAAACTGGAATACAGCTTGGTGCTCAAACATGTGCGCAACAGTACCAGGGCCGCCTATTTTAGCGCCTGTTTTCACAAAGCACTGACGAACATCTTGGAACGTACGGTTGCCATTGTCAGTCAAACAATCAACGATAACGCTAACGCCACCTGGGCCAAACCCTTCGTAACGAGCAGCATGGTAGTCTTCACCACCCCCACCGTTAGCTTTGTCCAACGCTTTGTCGATAACGTGTGCTGGAACTTGGTCTTTTTTCGCTTTGGCAATGAGGTGCTTCAGCGATAAGTTCATATCTGGGTCGCTACCGCCATTTTTAGCACTAACGTAAATTTCTTTACCGTATTTGGAATAAACTTTAATTTTTGCGCCTGCAGTTTTCGCCATAGAGGCTTTGCGCACTTCAAAACTTCTTCCCATCGGGATGTTCTCTCTTATTCAGTGTAATGCGGGGATTTTATCAAATCACGGAAGCAAATCAATTGTGATAAGTCATGTAAACAATCACAACACACCCATCATCTTCTTGTATTTGACTACACATTGTTCAAACCACGCCTTTTCAGCGTCATCACGAATATTTTCAAGCTGAGTTCTGAGTGCCTCAGGACCTGCTTTGGCCTCTTTAAGCTGCCAGACGATATAGGACGCCTGCTTATCCAGCTCAACTTTGTTTTTTTCTGCGGCAGGCAGTAAAGATAAGTTGTGAGACATAGTGATTCATTGGTTAGTTCAGGTGGTCTGCGAATATAACACCGATGAAGTGTTGAACTCAAATCAAGTCATCAAAAATACGAAAGGGTGGCAATTGCCACCCTCTTTGACGTTCGTTCCATCAATGGATTAAACCAAGCTCCCGAGCTTCCTCGAGTGTTAACCCGCTTTCTTTAATTTCTCTCAACGCTTCTATGCGTCGTCTTGCTTCCACTGATTTGGCAGGCTTAGCAAGACGTGGTTCTTCCGTGTACTCTTCTGAGTGATCCCATTTAGTCGTGATGGACGTCATATCATCATGGTCGATAGAATTAATGGACATTGTTTCCTCCAGATAAACCATGTCTAGGACACCTAATCTGTAGCAAAGGAAAATAGGGTTGTTAAGGGAAATAAGCCAAGATTGTGACTTACTCAATAGTTCTGAATAGAAGTTAAAAAATGGGGAATATAAGTTTTGAATTTGACTAAATTGCGCAGTACATTCTGGGGATTACGCTGTCAAAATTCGACGTGATCTAGATCCCTCTTTTTCTAGCCTTTTTCCTTAGCCTCTATGGCCTACTGGTACCAAACCTCTCATCGAATCAACACACATTTTCTACAGATAAAAAAATAGCGAGTTCAAACGAACTCGCCAAAAATATATCAGAATGAATGTAACAATATGAGCCAATCTACATGTTTCATTAGAGAGGACAAAAGGTTGTCTATTCGGGATAAATAATAGCCAGTACCTTGCCTTCTTTTGTCAATGCTCTGTCAGCGTTCTGTGCGCTTCTAGACAAATCATTGTCTCGAGTACAATAACTAGATAGAGACTTCGTCCAACACACGAAATACCGTCTCATCAACCTTACCCTGATACACACTCTTGCAAATTTTCTTACGTACCGCTAATGCAGAAATCAGCCTTTCAATAGACAAGTGTTTATTCTCTTGTCGTGAGTTATACGACTCGACCACTTCACTCAATGTTTCGTATGGGATCACATTACCGTCGACACGCAACCAATCAAGCTTCTCCATCAATTCAGAACACTCTTGTTTGATTGACGCTAGTGGATGTCCAGTCATAGCCGACAAAGCCGTTATACTGCGTTCTAGAGCCTCTGGTGAAGTATATTTGGATAGGACTATCGTAATTTCATCCGCGTTAATTTCAACAAGGTGTTTACGCTGCTTCACTCTGCGACCCAAATTACCTTTCGGAGATGGTGATTTACGCTGAATGGGTTCAAACTCACCATCGATGATCGACGACAACTCGTCCAATTGTTTGCGACTGACTAATTCATGACGAAGTGGGTTAGGTAGGGTTGGAGCCATATTCCGCTTACCGGCATTCGTCGTTCTCGCTCGTGAATAGCGAAGTACTTCCTCAACATCGCAACGTATGTCGACTTGATAGTCTGGGAGCTTAGCAGAAGGATCAAGACACGTTAACGTCAGGTGATAACCCCATAGATTTACATCAAACTCTATTTCCGTTTGTTGATCTTCACCTAATCGTCTCAGTTCTCGAAGAAGATCCATCGAAAAACGCCGCCACTCAATGTTACGGCTTAGTTTTTGATTTAATTCGGATAGCAGCAGACAGTCGGTATGACGTCGAGCCATACGGCTACGAAAGTAGGAGTAAAGCTGGAACACCAACGTATGTTGCTTCAAAATTTCTGGAGGGAACAAGAAGAAGTAATCTCGAGTGAGGAGCTCTTCATAGAACGAAGGCTCCCAAACCAAAATGTACAAATTTGGTTTGATTTTAATCTCGCCATCAGCCCCTTCACGTGGTGCTTCTTCAGAGGCAGTTATCGTTCGAGCAATAAACCGAAAACGGTCACTTTTAAAACCTTCTGGCATGTTCTCACTTAACCAGCGACCCGTAAGTTCATGTAGCTGAAAGTCTGTAAATTCAATTCTATCGATGCTATCACGAATAGAATCACGTGCCGGGCCACTATCTTTTTTACCTCTTAATGCCAGTATGTCGGTAATGTAAAGGGGTGTTTTATTGGGTACATGTTTCGCATCAAGTTGATACTCTTCATGATGATGATCATGGTACTGAACCGTCAAAGTAAATAATGCAAATAACGTCATGAGATCATCAACAGTCATGATATTTTTAGATGATCTTGTTTCAATAACAGCACGAGTTCCAGAGATTGAAACCATCGATTTTTGATAGCTTTTTCGCGTTCTCGGTGGTGCTAACGCTTGATCAATGATCCCTGCCCAGTTTGTTGGTGAAACAATAAACTGGTCCGCTTCGTCACGCATTGCTGGTGGTGTGTAAAGACCATGTTCATTAAGCAATCGCTTATTGACTTGAGTTTGTGCAAGTGCCTTCGATTTCTTTTGCTTTTCAGATTGCTTCACCGACTCTGTAATCAAGCTTGTGGCACCCAAAACGGACACGAGTTGATTAGGGTTAATAAATCGATGGAGCATGGTTTTACCAGCAAGGCCTTCCTCAAATTTAACGGGAAGTTGGGTAAAAAGACCTATACCCACAGCAGCACGTAGCCTTTGCTGTATTGCCGCGCGAGTCAGTTTACCATCTGTAGCATTGATCAATTCAGTTGTAGACACATAACCGTCTTTAGAACTAAATCCACGCAATGAAATCAAATTAAGTAATTCAAGAATGCTTTTGGTAACACCTTTGAAATGTTGGTATTGCTCGATCCAATCAACGGACGCTTCGGTAATTTCAAAGAGGTGGCCCCCTTTGTGATCTCTTGGTAGCTTGATCAAAACTTTTTTATGGTCACTCATGATTAGATCTATATCACACTATCCGTAATTCCGATATTGTTCCAAAGAATAAAGAAAAACAGATCATAAAGAAAGGATTATTTTTAGGTTTTTATTATTATGATCTATCTGATAATACTGATCTAATATGATTAAGTGATCTAATGATCTGGCGGCACTTTTGCTTGTAAGTTCTTGTTATTGTAGGTTTATATTTTAGCCTAGATGGAAGCATGATCAGGAGTCCACCGAAACGATGATCATTATTATTTGAAAGCATGATCATTACAAAGTGAATCTATGATCATGATAAAAAGGAAAGCATGATCATTACAACCGGGAGGCATGATCAAGAGGGAAAATGAAGTTATCCACAACTTGTTGAGATCTTTATTTGAAATACGGTTCTTTGCCCTATAGATATCGTAAAAAACACATGGAAGCATGATCAAGATGATGAGGCTTATCAAATAAAGATAGCATCTTTGGTGGTTTTTTAATCATTTTACAATGCAATTCAGTTTATGACATTCATTTGGACGAGAAAGTGATGGGGGACCGTCTTGCCAGTAATGTAACGGAACGATGATCATGCTTGTAAAAGTGCGACTAATGTATTTCAATTGCCGTTCTGCATGAGCAATGTTCACTCAAAGCCCTTATTCAACCGAGCATCTACCGTAGTTTAGTTGAATGTTAACATGCTTCCGGTCAAGAATATCACTTGATCATTCTTCCAATGTTTAGATCATAATCTAATACTCTGGTTTTACTGAGAGGCCCGTTTTTTTTCCTTGATCATGCGTCTGAAGTGACGACTTTCATACTTCTATGTTGCGGCTTACCTTGATCATATTTCCCACATAGTCTTCCTTGCTGTTATTTAGATTAGTTACTGGCTAATGAAAGTCCTCGGGTAAAAGTCCTTAAATTCTCTATTCGTTATCTTGTGGCGTGGATTAGTCTATGGATTCATATTGGTTATTTTCCAAATATCACTCGCCGTAGTTTAGCGCTCTTTTGTAATCGTTCCGATATAATGTATGTTTACATTGTAAATTAGTGACGCCGTAACACTTTTGTGCTTTTGTTGTTTTTGACTTACGCCCACAATGAAATTTACGTTTTCAGGAGTTATCTGAATATTTTTCGGTTCGTGGGCATTTCTAGGGGCGTAGCTTGTTGTAATCCAATGGCATGACCATGAGTTGTTCGGATTAGCGGCGTTCTGGATCGATTCTCGGTCGTTATTTAACTAAGTGCTGTAATGTGTCGTAAAAATTTTGCGGTGGTATCCTTCTTTTCAACTATAAATCCGTACCCGTCGACAATGTAGTGCTCAAGATTCACTGACCGCGCAACTACCCGTTAGGTAAACTGATTATTACACGTGTTTGCTTGCTGGTGAGTTGATAACCTAATTAGGCCAATAATTCAGAGTTGAAAGTATCAAGAAATTACTGCGCGTCCATTTTTTGTCGATAGCTAGATAAAGTCACCCTAATTGGGTTACCTCCAAATAGATCGAACTCATCGTCGGTGGTTATATTGGGTAGGTATTTGAACCGGAAGTGTGGCTAGGAATTGGTTGTCAGTGAGTATGATGTGCTGATAAGCACTGTATCTTTCAACGTCAACCACCATTAGGGTTGTGGGCATTGCCAGCGGCATGGTTGTACTAGTACGTTTGCAAATTATAATTCTTGATCATGGACGGCAATTACAACGGTTTCATTTAGGCCGTTAGGGCCGTGAGGAATCTCTTTTCGTCCTGTCACTGTCTTTGTAGAACAGGACAATTTAAGACAACTAGTGCCATAGATGTAATCACCCGCATATAAGTCTCCCAAACTGGAGGCTTATATGCGGGTGGTCTAGTGACCTTTTCGAGGCAACAAAATTAGAAGTTGTACTGTGCGCCTACACCTGCTGAGGTGTCAGCTTTTGTCTGCTTGCCTGCCGTTTCGTGAGATACAGTGAATGAGCCTGACCAGTTTTCATCAAATCGATATGCACCGCCGAGAGCTACCGCTTGCTTGCTACCTGCCGCACCTATCCCGGCACCGACCGCAAAAGAACCTACATCGTATGCTACTGGTCGTGCGTTGGTTACAGCATGCATTGTTGCCTTCACTCCATCATAGCGCTCGCGCATTTCTTCTCCCTGTGCTTTGATGCTTTGCTCTAGGCCATCAATACGCTCGCTGTTTTGGTCGATTTTGGCGCTGTTTTGGCTAATGTTGTGTGCGTTGTTATCTATTTTAGAATACGTTTTGCCGAATTCACTTTTAACGTCAGACTCTAAGTTTTTACCAGCATCGTTTATGCCACCGATTACGTCTCGCGCTTGGCGATCATTTTTTTCTGCTTCTTCTTTGTACTCTTTTTCGGCTTGAGCGTTATCAGCTTTGATTTTTTGTATGTCTGTAGTATTGCGGTGTGAGCGGCGTTCAGTTTCCCGTGAGCCGGTATTAGTTTTTTCCAGCTCCTTAATGCGGCGCTCACCATTATGTAGGTCTTCGTCGATTACCTTTAGCTCATCTTCAACATCGTTGATGCGTTCGTGGGCACGGTCTGCTACGCTGCGGGCTTGATGGTCAACACCTTGGTTGCTTGCCATAGCCGCGGCACTTGTAATCGTTGCGAAAAGTGTCATTGCTAGAGTAGATTTATTCATTTGTTAATCGCCTGTATATTGTTAAATTCGCGGCCATCCATAGTCTAAAATTACCTCCAGGATTCTTCCCGTTGGCTTGGTGTGGACTCTACCTGCTGCTTCGTAATTTATGTAATTAGGTACCATTAACTGCTCGAATGGTAAAAATGGAATGAATGATTTCATTCTTGATTTACCATATTTGTCCGTGTTCTATCTCTGCGTCGTCAATTCCCCAATGTCCGCTCAAGTGCCGGTATTATTAGCTGCCAATAAGCCACTCAACAAAATGATTACCTATGCTGCTGTCGAAGAAAGGGGTGGTCGGTTTAATCCGAGTTTTCGTTCAAGGAATTGCCTAATATCACAACTTGACAATGTATAGCCTAAATAAGTGTAAGGAATGACATTAAATGTATGGACAGCTTTTTTGTGAAAATGTAGGATATTGCTGTACGTAATTTAATTTGGATTACTTGACCGGACTTAGGTATGAAAAGAGAGCAAACGATAAATAATCTTTACCGACTGGCTGAACTGACTCAACAAGTGCAGGCAGACCGTATCGAACTTGTGTTAGAAGAGCGCAGCGACGAACATTTTCCTCCAATGTCTAAAGCGATGATGGAAACTCGTTCTGGTTTGACCCGTCGAAAACTCGATGATGCGATTGGTAAACTGGAGGCAAGTGGCCATCAATTTACTAAGAATAATGCCAACCATTATTCGATTTCGTTGCAAGAAGCCCATATGTTAATGGATGCGGCTGCCGTCCCTAAATTCCATGAACGAAAAAATAGCCAAGAAAATAAGCCTTGGGTTATTAATGTTCAGAATCAAAAGGGTGGTACAGGAAAATCGATGAGCGCAGTGCATCTGGCTGCCTGCTTAGCATTGAATTTAGAAAAGCGTTATCGTATTTGTCTTATTGATTTGGATCCACAGGGGTCGCTTAGGCTTTTCTTAAATCCTCAAATTAGCTCCTCTGAGCATGACAATATTTATTCTGCCGTCGATATCATGCTGGAAAATGTACCTGAAGATACCGATATCGATATCGATTTTTTACGTAAAAATGTTCTGCTGCCAACCCAGTATCCAAATTTAAAAACCATTTCGGCATTCCCCGAAGATGCCATGTTTAATGCTGAAGCGTGGCAAGACCTATCACAAAATCAATCTCTTGATATTGTGAAGCTTCTTAAAGAGCAGTTAATTGATAAAATTGCTGATGACTTTGATGTCATTATGATCGATACCGGTCCGCACGTCGATCCGTTGGTATGGAACGCAATGTACGCGTCTAATGCGCTGCTTATTCCATGTGCGGCGAAACGTTTAGACTGGGCATCTACGGTTAACTTCTTTCAACATTTGCCAACGGTTTATGAGATGTTTCCTGAAGATTGGAAGGGCTTAGAGTTCGTTCGATTAATGCCGACCATTTTTGAAGATGACAATAAAAAACAAGTATCGGTTCTCACAGAGATGAATTATTTGTTGGGCGATCAGGTCATGATGGCGACAATTCCAAGAAGTCGAGCCTTTGAAACCTGTGCAGACACTTACAGTACCGTGTTTGACTTGACCGCCTCTGATTTTGAGGGAGGGAAGAAAACCTTGGCAACCGCTCAAGATGCCGTGCAAAAAAGTGCACTAGAATTAGAAAGAGTATTACATAGTAACTGGGCTTCACTGAATCAAGGGTAATAGAACATGGCGATTAAAACTTCTGATCTGAATGCAAAATTATTTGGTAAGGCAAATAAACGCCGAGCCTCAACACCTCAGGAAGCTCAGACTGCCGCAAAAGAACAAGCGCAAGTCATTGAACTTGCGGTTGCCGGAGAAGATCTTGTTTCATTCGAACTTATTCGAATTCCAGCCGATAAGATTGAATCTTCTACTTTTGTTTTTCAAGAAAATGCACGTGAGCAGTCGTTTCTTAATGAACATGCCTTGTCAGACGTGCTTGCTACGTTACGCGATAAAGGGCAACAGTACCCAGCGGTAGGTCGCCGTCAAGAAGACGGAAGTATCGAAGTGCTTGATGGCAGCCGACGTCGAATGTCGTGCATCATTGCTAATCAAGAGTTCCTGATTTATGTCGCTAATAATATCAATGGTAATCACGCTAAGTTTCTTTCTGACGTCGCGAACGCACATAAGCCTTTGTCTCTTTACGAGAAGGGCAAGGAGATGCAAGCGAAGCTGGATAACGGTGAAGCAGACGACCAAAAAGCACTGGCAAAAATGTTTCAGTGCAGCGAAGCACTTGTCAGTGGTGCATTAAAGGCGGCTGATTTACCTCTTGAATTACTTCAAGCTTACCCGAACGTTAGTGACCTTGGTCGACCAACCATTGTGAAACTGCACAAGCAATTTAATGAGCTGGGTGATGAAAATCAATTGACCTTGATTGGACGCTGTCGAGGGTCAGACGGTTATGTATGGCAACAAAGTTCAGCACATGGCGTCGCGCGAATAACGAAAGATGTGTCTGAAACATTAGAGCACTGGATGCATGAACTGGTCCCGCCAAAACGAGCGAAAGTTAGCAAAACTGATTTGGTGAAGGGAAGAGCATCTTATAGCCGTAAGGGTCCAAATTTGGCGCTTAATCTTAAAAAAATCGATGACCAAACGATGGATGAAATATTGGCGTTTATTAAGTCAAAATTGCATTGATAAAATACCCCGCTCAAGCGGGGTATTTTTTTGCTAGTATAGACATAGCCTCATTTGAATTACATAACTATGTCTCACATTGAATCAAGTCTTTCTCAATCTCTCTGTTCACTTATTAACGCCGCGAAACAACGTTTCGCTCGTGGTGTTGTTGTATTTGAGGGTTCTACCTCTTGGGCTCAAACCCAGCTTAATCAATTGATGGCGAGTGTTGCCATTGATGCTCGTTGTCAGTTGGGCGGCGTTCCCCTAAGTGGAACAAACTATTATTCTAGTCACCAAGGACGTCAGCTTCTTGGGCGTGAAAATCACCTCTTGGTTGTGGACCTTAACGATAACTTTGACGCCAATAGTTTCAATGCCGCAGTTGGAAGTGTCATCGGTGGAGGGGTTTTGGTGTTTATCTGCAGCGACCTCAATCAACTGCAACCCTGGATCAAAAATCACATCTTGAAGTTACCTTTGCTGAAGCAGTCTGACGCTAGTTTTATCAACGATGCTGATTGGCATCGCCGCTATGAAGCCTTGACCTTTGAAGATGCAAACACGCGTTTTGTTGAGCAACATTCGGCAATCTTATTGGTTGAGAAAGTGTTGACCGGGCATAGAAAGCGTCCATTAGTGTTGACTGCAGATCGCGGGCGTGGGAAGAGTAGCGCTCTCGGTTTAGCGGCTAAAAAAATATTATGTGAGCCCAACAAGCGCATTTTAGTTACCGCGCCAAGTAAAAATGCGGTGTTACCTATTTTCGAACACGCCCAATCTTCAACAATTCAGGGTGATGCTAATGTCGGGAACGGGACCATTTGCGCAGATAACCATTCTGTATTGGCCTTCATTTCTCCTGATGACCTATTGGAACAGTTGCCTGATTGTGATTTGCTTTTGGTTGATGAAGCCGCCGCCATACCGGTTCCAATGCTTAAATTGATTATTGAACACTATCACCGTGTTGTTTTTGCTAGCACTGAGCATGGTTACGAGGGGTGTGGTAGGGGCTTCAGCTTGAAGTTTATTCCTTGGCTGCAAGAGTATCGCCCTGGTATGAAGCAATATCAGATGAAGCAACCTATTCGTTGGGTTGTACGCGATCCGCTTGAGGCTTGGTGTGCGGACACATTTTTGCTCGATTGTGAAATGGCATCAATAACACCCGATATAACGATAGAATCCGTGTCTTCATCAGTGTGGCAGTTTCATACCTTCAAAGATAAACACGCGTTACGTAATAGTCCGCATTTGAAACAAGCGTTTTCGTTGCTTGTTAACGCGCATTATCAAACCTCTCCTAATGACTTAATGCTGCTACTTAATGATGAAAGCGTTAGCCTGTATGTCATGGTGCTAAATGAAAACGTCGTTGGTAGCGTGTTGCTCCATAGTGAAGGCGGACTCTCTAAGGAACTGGTCGATGACATTATGTTGGGGCGCGCTCGACCTAAAGGGCATCTTATCCCTTGTGATTTGAGTAATCATCTTGGACTAATTGAGCCAGGCCTCCAGCGTTGCGCTCGTATTATGAGGATTGCTGTTCATCCTATGCTTCAATCGCAGGGGGTAGGAAGCGAGATGTTAGCGCGTTTGACGCAGTTCTTGCCGGAGTCGGTTGATTACCTTGCCACTTCTTTCGGTCTTACAAAACCACTGTTGCGGTTTTGGGCTGAAAATAATTACGCTCCTGTTCGCTTAGGCGCATCGAAAGATAAGTCTAGTGGTACGTATAGTCTTGGTTTGGTAAAGCCGATCCGTCAGTGTGCATCGTCATGGACGCAACTAGGTCGTGATAACTTATCGTTAAGTTTGCCTGTCCAGTTCATTTCATCCAATCGCAGTCTCGAACCTTCATTGGCG
This sequence comes from Vibrio sp. E150_011, assembly GCF_053544015.1. NCBI lineage: Bacteria > Pseudomonadati > Pseudomonadota > Gammaproteobacteria > Vibrionales > Vibrionaceae > Vibrio > Vibrio sp. E150_011. Next base: position 756,751 of record NZ_JBHFOL010000001.1, on the reverse strand, counting down.
TGGGCTCTTTTTAGTCAAACCTATTCGTCGTCAGTGGCGCTTCCAACTACGCCGTTGCTTGAGTTGTACGCTAAAGGTGGAAATGCGTTAGAATCCTGCCGATGGGGTTTATTGCCTTTTCTACAGCGTTTGGTTGAAAATGGCATCATGGTTGATAGTAAGGTTGTGATTGGTGTAGCACTACTACATTGGACGTGGAAAGATTGCTGTGCGAACGCGGGTTTTGCTGGCAAGAAACAGGCTGAAGCAGCATTCAGGAAAGACCTACTATCTTATATCCAACGTTTACAGTGTAAATTGCCTTTGTGAAGAATGTCTGATTTACAGTGTAAAAAGCTAAAGTACGTTTTTACACTGTAAATTGAATCTACTCTTTTATTGTTTACAGTGTAAATTACTCTCCTCATGGACATCCGTTCATCACGGCAACAAACCATTTCCGTATGATGGATTTTGAATCAACCCTTTGACATCAAATAAATCAAGTACAACAACGTGACCGCAGACCTAGTTTTATGAATTCTCTATAGTCTCAAGATTGAGACTACACTAAGATAAATATATATTCGTTGAAGCGCGATCACACTTTGTTTTAAAAGCGTGAGCAGTAAATAAGGACGTTACACCAATCATGTGGAAAAGTGTTCTCCAACAAACTAGCGATAAAAACTCTGTTGTGGCGATGTTGCCACAAGAATACGAGCAGGGACTCAGCCTTGAGAAGCTTCTTCTTGAGAATGCACTCTCGGATATGGAAGCGAAGCATTTATTCCTTGATGATTCTGCCGTTAATCAATTTATTAGCTGTGCACAGCTTGCTAAGAAAGAAGCCTTTCAGGGTATCAAAATAGCGTACACGAAAGACGCGTCAGTGAGCGTGTCACTCTGCGAGCAAGATATGATCGCACGAATGACAGTAGAAGGTGCTTATGGGGGATTGCCATTAACGGGTGCTGAGGTAATCAAAACGTTAGCTGACTCCCAAGTTATAAAAGGTATTAATAAATTAGCGCTTAAAAAGGTTCTGCTGTTGAGCCGCCAATTAGAGCCAGGTAAAAGTTACGTCCAGCCTGTTGCCGTTGGCAAGCGTCCGATAGAAGGTCGAAACAGTGAGTTCATCGCTCTTATTGACGATCCTAAAGCGCGAGTCCTCAAACCACAAACCCGAGGCGAGTCTGACAAGGTTGATATGCGAGATCTTGGGCAGATGGTTACAGTAGGGGTTGGTGAGAAGATAATGAAGCGTATCCCTGCTATTAGTGGCCAGAATGGCTATACCGTTACTGGTGCCATTATTCCGCCCAAAGCCGTAAACGATACCCCTTTAAAACCAGGGAAAGGGACGAAGCTCTCTGCTGAAGATCCAAATATTTTAATTTCTGATATTTCTGGGATGCCAATCATTAAAACAAGCGGGATTGATGTCGATGAAGCGCTATGCTTAGCAAAGGTCGATATCTCAACTGGGCATATTCGCTTTGAGGGCAGTGTCGTTGTGTCTGGTAATGTCGAGGCGCAAATGGAAATTTCCGCTACGGGTTCCATTACGGTGGGTGGGTTTGTTGAATCTGCTAAGTTAGACGCAAAAGGAGATGTCATTATTGCTAAAGGCATTATTGGTCACAATGTCGATGATGGCGAAAGTAAAACGTGTCTAATCCAGTCCGGTGGCGATATCGTGGCGAATTATGCTCAGTTTGCCAATCTTACAGCAGATGAAGACATCAAGTTAGCGGTTCATAGCTTAAACAATGATATGCGATGTGCTGGCGACCTCATCGTCCAGAGTGCAAATAGAAAGCAAGGGACGTTGAGCGGTGGCTTGGCTGATGTTGGCGGTAAAGTCGTATGTAACCACCTTGGCGTTGAGGGTGATACCGCCACCTACATTAACGCGTTTTCTAACCATAAAAAATATATCTCTAAATTAGAGCAACTGCAGGATGACTATACGGCGTTGCAAGAACATAAAATGATGGCGATTAGAAGGGAGATTGAACTTAAGAAAATCCCTAAGTCTGCGCGAAGCGATGATGAAAATCAGGAACTAGACGCACTTAATAGTACCAATACAGAGTCGATTGATAAGCTAAATGAAAAGAAAGCGGCAATTGAAGAAGAGCTGTTTGCTAAATTAGAAACCAGTACGGTTGAATCTCTGGTACAAACACATACTCGAGTGACCGTGTCAATTGGAGGGGAGAAAGTCACAACCAAAAATACTCATGGGCCAGCGGTTTTCCAACTGAAAAACAATGTGTTGAGTTTTGTCCCCAAGTTAAAAGAAGAAGATGTTGCTGTGTGATGCTACTCGCTCAGGCTTGGTACCAAAGGGATACTAAGCCTGCCTATCAACCACTCGGACTGAGTGGTTCGTATTTTAATCGACAACTCGTTGGTTAATTAGTCTTTATTAACGGTTCATTCATCGCTTTTCTGCACGTAAACTTCCTACCTATTGGCACCGTATATTTTTATCTATATATCAATCAGCTATTGAGTAACTGGCTCTGCAGGCAGCGGGGTCGGTGTTGGCGGCGTTGTGTCGTTTGGTTGCGTGGTTTCTTTAGTATTAGAAAGCGAGCGTACAAATCGGCTTAAGTACAATTCTTTGACGATGCTATCGCATTGTTCGTTGGACAGTCCTCTGCGCCACACTTCAGAGTCAACAGATACGCTTGTTTGGTTCGACAATCGGTATCCATTGGCAACTTCACAAAGCTCGACCGAGTTCATATTGTTTGGGTAGGTATCAACAGGGGAAGAGCGTAAACCTAGTTGGCTCATTTGATGTGACGAACAAGCAGAGAGCGATAATGTCATCAACGCTAAGGAGAGTCTTTTGACCATAGTAAAAGTACTGTTCACGGTGGTGGCAGAGAATGGACAAGGATACTATCAGCTCAGTTACATAAATAATATATTGAACCAACCTGAGGTCACTATCTAAGAAAAATTGACACTACTCAGACATTTAGAACGCTTATACTGCTGATAACGCAATGAGTGACCACTCGGATTCTATTGGTTGTATCTTAGTGATTGCTTTACTGAATGAGTAGGAGATAGTTGATGTCAGAAAATTGCCAAGGAACAGAAGCCATTGATACCAAAGACACCATCCATGTAGATATTGCCGTAATTGGTGGCGGTCCTGGGGGCTACACTGCGGCTTTTAGAGCGGCTGACCTAGGGCTTTCGGTCGGTTTAATTGAAAGCGCTGCTACGCTTGGTGGCGTTTGTGTCAATGAAGGCTGCATCCCGTCAAAAACACTGCTTCATGCGACCTCGTTGATAACGGACGCCAATCATGCGCAAGAGATGGGGATTTCCTTTGGTCAGATTCAGGTCGATATCGAAACGTTGAGAAATCACAAAGTTAAAACGGTTAAAACGCTCACGACAGGAATTGCTAATCTCGCAGACGCTCGCGGAATCAAACGGTTACAAGGAAAGGGCACATTCAAAGCGGCGCATCGTCTGGAGGTGGTTGGCGCTAACTCGACGGTTACCGTAAGTTTTGGAAAAGCCATTGTAGCTACCGGTTCTTCTCCAGTTAAGTTGCCAAAGATGCCCGAGCATGCATGTATTTGGGACTCGAGTGCAGCACTTGACCTAAAAACAATCCCTGACAAACTCTTGATTATTGGCGGCGGTATTATTGGACTAGAGATGGCGCAAGTATACGCAGCGCTCGGTTCAAACATCACGATAGTTGAAGCATCAGAACAACTCATTCCAGCGGCAGACAAAGACATTCTCCAACCATTGTTGAAAAATATCAAAAAGCGCTACCAAATTTTAACTAAAACTAAAGTGGTTGATGTATCGATTATTGAGGAGGGGGTAAGCGTCACCATGGAAGGAAAAAAGGTCATGGAGCCAGTGGTGTTTGACTCTGTTCTTGTCGCTGTTGGTCGTCAACCTAATACAGCAAATATTGGTCTGGAGAGGCTTGGCATAACACTTGATTCGCACCAATGCATCCCAGTTGATAGCCATATGGAAACATCTTCGTCAGGGGTATACGCAATAGGGGATGTTGTCGCGGGCCCAATGCTCGCACACAAGGCAACGCATGAAGGTAAAATTGCTGCAGAGTCTGCTGCTGGACTCAGCGTGTCGCAAAAGGTGGTAGCAATACCGTCGGTCGCTTATACCTCACCAGAATTAGCATGGGTTGGATTGACTGAAAAGGCGGCAAAAGCACAAGGTGTTGAGTATACCGTTGGAAAGATCCCTTGGTTAGTGAGTGGCCGTGCGCAAAGCGTCAATGCGACAAATGGTGTCACCAAGGCCTTATTTGATAAACAAGATGGTGCGTTACTTGGCGCAAGTATTTGCGGGGAAAACGCAGGAGAGCTTATTCATGAGGCCGTGATAGGTTTAACGATGGGGACAAAAGCTTGCGATATCGCTCAGGCTGTTCATGCTCATCCCACGTTATCTGAAACCTTCGCATTTGCTGCTGAATTGGTCGAGGGAACAATGACGGACATGCTCCCACCTAGAAAACGATGATACTTAAAAGAAGAGGCTATTTGTGAATCGGTTATCCTTCCGGCATCATCGATTCCTAAAAACAAAGCGGTGAAGTCGTGAGACTTTGAACTTGCTAACATATCGCGATTGTAACATTTGCGTAACCTAGTCAGACCAGTTATTGTTTTGTATAACAAGGTATTAACATGTGGTGATGGTATGCATTTTGACGAGTTGCTAAAAATAGCAAGACAGCGTTTCCAAGAAGAGGGAGATATGTCGATTCCTTCTTCATGGGGACAGGGACGTACTGTGTTTGGTGGGGTGTCCGCCGCGCTGCTATATACCGCAATGCAGTCTAAATTGAACACTGAGCGAGAGCTTCGAACACTCAATACCAATTTTGTTGGGCCTTTGTTGGTTGATGTACCCTTTCACTTTCAAGTGGAGGTATTAAGAGAAGGAAAAAGCGTGTCTCAACTCAGCGCACGCCTGATCCAGAACGATCAAGTTGTTGTGTTTCAGCAAGCGTGTTTCGGGTTTGAGAGAGATTCAAAGATCCGAGTTGAAAACTCCAACAATCACATCATGCCTAGCCCTGATGAATTACCACGTTTTCCCGACGTAGCGAAAGGCGCACCAAACTACACCGCTCATATTGATCTCGCATTGGCTCGTGGGCACTTACCGTTTACTGCAAGTAAAGATTCACATTCCTATGGCTGGATGCGCTTTAAGCAGGCTCCATCCGTTATTACCGACGCACACCTCATATGTTTGGTGGACGCATGGCCTCCGGGTGTCCTACAAATGATGTCACAGCCCGCTCCGGCGAGCACCATGATGTGGAACCTAGAATTTATACATCCTCATGAGCCTGTTGGCGTCGAAGACTGGTTTGCCTATCAATCGCATACTCGCCAAGCCGCACAAGGTTATGCTCACGCTGAGGCGAATGTATGGAATAATGTTGGGCAACTGGTTGCGATTAGTCGTCAAAGCATCGCGATATTTGATTAATTTGTTGCACGAGACAGGGAATCGCCTAGGCGAATTTTCTTAGGTTTACAGTGTAAACGAGCCTGATTTTTCCGTCTTGCCCCCTAATGACAGACGAACCCTAAATACGCCTTGACCCGTTTATCGCTATCGACTTTATTCTATTGAAGTTCAGGTCAAGGTTGGTATCCTTGCCGACCTATTTTCATATCGACACTTCCCCTCGTGTAAAAACGACATATATCGTGTTATTTCCTATTTGATAATTTAGAGGTAAATATTTATGGCTATCGGTTTTGACTATGGAACTGCGAACTGTTCCGTTGCACACATTGTCAATGGTTCGGTAAATCAGATACCTTTAGTGGGAGATGAATACTATATCCCCTCAACACTTTGTGCGCCGACAGCAGAGTCAGTATCAGAGCACCTATTTCGCACTTTAAATATTCGCCCTTCTAATGACATTGGGGAGATGGTGCTTCGTCGCGCCCTTAAACTTAATCGTGAAGAAGGCATTGAAGTCACATCTTCAGATGTGTTATTTGGCCATCAAGCCCTTGATTTATATTTAGAAGATCCAAAGGATGTTTATTACATTAAATCACCTAAGTCATTTCTCGGCACCATCGGGCTACGCGACATGCAGCTGTCTTTTTTCGAAGACCTTGTGTGTGCGATGATGGCAAACGTGAAACATAAAGCAGAGCTTCATCTAGGACGTGAAACCACCCAAACCGTCATCGGACGTCCTGTTAACTTTCTTGGAAGAGGTGGTGATGCCTCAAATCGCCAAGCCGAGGGAATACTACGTCGTGCAGCAAATCGAGCTGGGTTCAAAGATGTGGAGTTTCAGCTAGAGCCTGTCGCGGCTGGATTGGATTATGAAGCGACATTACTCGAAGACAAACACGTATTGGTGGTGGATATTGGCGGTGGTACAACCGATTGCTCATTTATTAAGATGGGACCAACGTGGGCGGGAAAAGCGGACAGAAGCGATTCATTGATAGCGCATACCGGCCAACGAGTCGGTGGCAACGATCTTGATATCTATATTGCATTTCGTCGCCTCATGAATGAATTTGGCATGGGAACCAAGCGCCATTCTGGGTTAGATATCCCAGTGACCCAATTTTGGAATCCAATTGCGATTAATGACGTACAAGCACAAAGGAAGTTTTACGCGCACGATAATCTGAAAGAGCTGAAGATGTTGGCTAAAGAAGCGAGAGAACCAGATAAAGTGACTCGCTTGGTTAAACTGCATCAAGACACGTTAGGTTATGCGGTAATACGAGAGGCAGAGAAAGCAAAAATAGCACTGGGCGACGCTAATCAATATCAGGCGCTTATCCAGCTTATTTCAGAGCAAGTCGGTGTAACTATCTCTCGAGACGAAATGGAAAGTGCGATTGATAACCCGAAACAAAAAATAAAAGAACTGGTGAAGGAAGCGGTCAATCAAGCTGGAATACAACCGGATGTTGTCTTTATGACGGGAGGTTCAGCCCGTTCATCTGTTTTGCGCCAAGCGGTCAATGACATACTCCCTGGTACACCACTTGTTGCAGGCAACTACTTTGGTTCCGTAACGGCTGGTTTAGCTCGTTGGGCTGACATTTGTTTCAAGTAATAGCGTGTTGGCTGGTGATTACTGGCATCAAGCATTCGCGAGACTTATGATTTAATGTCGGCTGGGTTATCGTTTAATAAACAATTCGAGTGTCGGAATTATCTGATGATTCGTAACGTATTAGCCTTACAGCATATGGCTAAAAGAGGTTGAGTATTTTATAAGTGTGATGTGGCGAAGATGTAATTATATGATTTCGTGGAAATTTGAGGAATGTGACACGGTTCCAATAGTTGAATATATAACCATGGCAAATGTAATGGCGTGCTTGCGGCGGCTCTTGTTATGCGCATAGAATGAAAGCGACTCTCTTAAGCCGAGAGTCACCTAGCCAACTGACGTTGTTAGTGAATGACTATTGTTCACACTATTATAAGCCAATCACGCTTTTGTTGTGGTTGGCTTTTTTTAAGCGCTTAGTGCGAGCATGCCGTTACATCACTAGCGATGAAATGATCCCAATCAAGCCACCAAAAATACCCCCCCAGACAACAAGCCAGCCTAGGTGTTGTTTAATTAGATTTTGTATGATTTCTTTGACCATTTGAGGTGTTAGCTCATTCAGGCGCTGTTCAATGATGGAGTCGATATTGCCTTTTACTTCATCCATCATCGAAGGGGATTCGAACTGCTCAACGAGGGCTTGTTTTACGGAATCGCTTTGTGCAATCGATGCCATTTCTGCTTTCATTTTTTCGACAAAGGGTGCTTTAAGTGGTTGTAATGCTTCTGTGCCACCAAACATCGCCAGCATACCGCCAAACTGTGAGTTTTCTATGACGTCCACCAGCGAATCAAACGTTGGGTTGAAGTCCACTTTTTCAATCACAGGCTCAAGGTCAAGTGTAAGACCTGTCCCGACTTCTTGTTTAAGAAATTTATCAATATTATTGTCGGTAAAAAATTGCTCCATCATTAAATTCTTAATCGCCACTTTGAAGTCTTCAAAGCGTGCTGGAATGACACCTGAGCCATAAATACCTGGTATTTTTTCAAATAACATGTGAATGGCTAGCCAGTTTGTGACCGCGCCTGAAAAGGCAAATAAACCCGCGTAGAGAAGAATATCGTTGTTAAGTTGGTAGCCTGCACCCAATAACCCTATAGCGATAAGGTTGGTGATCATGCTTTTGTTCATAGTTTTACTACTATCGATGAATGGGGAATAGGAATAGGGATTTTAGGAAAAAAAAGCGAGGATAAGAAGTAACTTCTTGCCTTTCAAGCAAGATTATAATGAATGAAGGGTATCCGACCCTGATAATTCTCTAATGTTTTTTATTTTCTCAAGGAGCACGGACTTATTAAATGGCTTAGAGACATAGTCGTCCATGCCACTTTCGCTGCAACGTCGAATGTCTTCGTCAAGGACGCTTGCAGTTAGTGCAATGATAGGGGGCCGGCCTTGGTTGTACTGCTGTTCGTAAGCCCTAAACTCTTTTGAAGCGGTAAAACCATCCTTAACGGGCATCATACAGTCCATAAGAACAGTGTGATAACGGTTTTTTGAATCACAAAGATAATCAAGTGCTTCTTGCCCATTATTGGCGATATCAACGTGATATCCGGATTTTTTGAGCAGCAGCGACGCTACCTTCTGATTCACTGCATTATCTTCTACTAATAGTATGGAGAGTGCACCGCTATCACCGGTGAGCTCGCATGATTGGCTTTCATCCGTTGACATCGTTTTGTCGCGGTTGTGATGCATGACCTTCATTGCGAGGTTTTGGTCAGTTGGCGGCAAAGCATCGTGCAGCGCAGTCTTATTTTTTAAACTGACATGCTGCATCGCGGCATTCATTAATGTATCAATTAAGCGTGCACCAAGTAGTGGGAAAGTGACAAGGCCAGACAATACGGCTTCATAGTCACCAACTGGAATGGATTGTCGCTGAACTAATATCAGTGGGCACTGGGGATGTGTTTTTGCAATGTTTGCTAGTTCGTTTGAACCATCGATTGAGGCGGATACACAATACAGAATCGTCGTTTCGCCTATGGCATGTTGCATCATGTTTTCCGTAGAGGCAAATCGATGGGACAGTGGTAAGGAATAATGCCCCATCTCATCAGTGAGCTGATCAGCAATCGCCTGTCCATTATCAATAATGCAAAAGCGACGTGTCATCAATGAGCTGAGTATCGGGGGATTTGATTTTACGATGGTGGCGTTTATCTCAAAATGAAAAGTGCTGCCGGCCCCTTTTTCTGACTCAATAGCGATTTTTCCGCCCATCAATTCAACAAGCTGAGACGAAATCGCTAACCCTAAGCCTGTACCACCGAACTGTCGCGTCACGGAGCTGTCTTCTTGTGTGAATGGCTTAAAGATGGCGTCTTGTTTATCTTTATCAATACCGATTCCGGTATCTTGTATGGCAAATAGAATCTGGCATTGTTCCTCGTCAATTTGCTCAATACTGACCTTAATTTTAACAAATCCGGTTTGAGTAAACTTGACCGCATTGGACATGAGATTCATTAAAATTTGACGTAACCGATGATCGTCAATAAGCAACAAATGTGGAAAGTTGGATGAAAATTCAACATGGAGATCCAATGATTTTTCTTGTGCTTTCGAAAGTACGATTGCGACGGTATCGTAAACGATCTCTCTTAGATTCGAACTGTGTAAAGAGATCAACAAGTTGCCAGATTCGATCTTAGAAATATCCAAGATATCATTGATCAAAATAAGTAAGGTTTGAGAAGACGTCTCGATGGTGTTTAAGTAGTCACGTTGAATGGGGTTTAGCGTGGAATCTGACAAGATACCAGACATACCGATTATGCCATTTAAAGGCGTTCTTATTTCGTGTGACATGTTGGCGAGAAAGGAGCTTTTGGCCACATTGGCCCGTTCTGCTTCGTTTTTAGCTGCGATCATTCGTTGTTCATTCTCACGTCGCTCTGCAATAAGCTTATTCATTTTCTCACCAAAGTGACTAAACTCATCGTGGCCTTCTGTCGACGCCTTAATATCTGGTGTATCGTGTTTGTCTATATTCTCAAATGTCTCTAACGTGTTGTTCAAAAAGAATATAATTCTTCTTGTGATATTAATACTTAATATAAAAAGCACGGCCATGATCAGCACTGCGACAAGAATGGTTGTCCACATCCGTTGCTCAAGTTGTAGGATGCTTTGCTCCATGTCGTTGGACAACTGTGCATTAATTTCTGTGGTGGCTTGCTGAATAAGTGTGAGTCGTTTATCCAGTGCCGCTACACCGGAAGTGATCTCTTGTACGGTTAGCGCTTCTCTGGATTCATCAAGGACTCGATCTCGAAATAGAATGCTATCGACAAATGATTCGTCCGAGAAGGTTCTTAGAAGCAAGCTGACTTGTGAGGCATCAGCGTTGATATTGAGAAAGCGGTCAATGAGGTATTGCTGGCGCTCAAACAAGGAGGTCAGCTGCACCGATGCTGAATGTTCTTCGTCATGATGGTCGTCGTGACCTAAGTAGATGTCAGTATGGATGATCCAGTTTTCTTCTGTCGCCCACAGCCGAATCCATTCCAATGTGAATAACGCATTGAGGTGGGATTCGAGGATGATAGACCCAGTATCTACCTTGACGCTTTCCAATTGGGATAAAAGCTGTTGAATCAGATCTACCGTCCAAATATTCCAATCTTCCACCTCCTCGATGGTCGACATCGCGCCAAGTTCACCTTGCGCTTCACGTAACTCGTTTAATGCGTTTTCAACCGTGGATGTATCATCAAGATAGTAAGCCGTTGATAAAACGCCCTGTAGCTTGTCTAAACATTCATTTAGCTTGCCATAGATGATGGTTTTGTTGTCTTCAAAGGTATGTTGTAGTTTTTCTAGCCGTGAGCTGTGAACAATCGCGCTGTAGTTTGAGATGTAACTTAATGCCTTCACTTCCGCGGATAAAATCGACATTTGTTGCAAATCACGTTTCGCTCTAAGTGCTTCCCATGATGACAATACTAAAATGACGATCAGCGGTAAAATCGCTAGGATAATTATTCTACTTTTGATCGACGTCTTATTTAATAAAGCCATATCACTAATCCTTGATAATATTCTTGAACATCAAAGGCTCTGAACTAATCTATGAGTAGTCTAGGATAGGAATCCGTAAGAGTGTAATGAAATGGAACAAGTTGATAATAAGTATGGAAATATTAAACAGCAGCTGCTGAGTGGGTTAACAGCCGTCGGGCTAACTTTGATGATATTTTTGTCTTCCGATAGCCGAGCGTTTGCCGCGAATGAATATGCGGTGTTTACACTTGATGCTGACTTCGAAGTATTGACGCGAAGTAAAGCAAGAATGGTGTACAGAGGGAAAGCTAAATCCTTACAAGGACAACGTATAGAAATCTCTGATTGGCCGGAAAGCTCATCGGAACGTTCTGAGTTCTATCAGTATTTACTAGGAAAGGATGTCGCGCAAATGAATGCCTACTGGGCAAGTTTGTCATTTTCAGGAAAAGCCAGACCACCGAAAGAAATTGGAGACGCTTCCGTCAATGCTCTTATTCATTGGTTACAAGAAAAGCCGAATAGAATTGGGTATGCCCCCCTTGATGCTTTGCCTCAAGAAGCCAAAATTCTATACGTCGTTAGTAAGGAGAAATAACCATGAATAATAAACTTCTTGTATTGACACTATCTGCGATGAGTGTCCCATCATTTGCAGCCATCGATATTACGGATAATTTTTCGATCAGTGGTTTTGGTTCTACTTCTTGGACTAAATCTGATAATGAAACGCCTGTAATGGTGAATCGAAATATCACTGATGAAAGCTGCTTTGACTGCGATACGACGTTTGGTATTCAACTTGATTATTATAGAGAGGCATTTAAAGCCTCAGTTCAAGTAGTCAAGCGTCCGCAAGACCACTGGAGTGAACCACAATTAGAGTGGGCTTACCTCGGTTATTCTATTGGTGATTTTGAAGTACGTGGCGGGCGGTTACGACTACCTCTTTTTCTAGCGTCTGAATACTATTACGTAGGACACGCCTACACTACAGCCCGTCCGCCGCAGGAAGTGTACAATAGTATACTTGGTGTGACAGCATATAATGGCGCAAGTGTTACATGGAACTACGATATTGCTGATGAATTACAACTGTCACTTACGCCATTTGTTGGCTTCAAAGATACAAACGAAGTAGATTTTAATCCTGATGTACAGGCAGAATTTGAAACCAGCAATATGTACGGATTGAATGCATTATTGGTCGGAGATAACTATCGTATCAATTTTGCATACTTGGATTCGACCTACGATCAAACTTTTACAGCCTTTGGTTATACAGGAGCAACTCAAGAAGATGAGAACATCAAACTTTATTCTTTGGGTGGGGAGTATGATTTTGGTAGTGTCAAGTTAACCGCAGAAGGTCAGAAAAATGACACAGGATCTTCTTGGTATGGTAGTGCTTCATATCGAGTTAAGAAATTAACACCGTATTTGGTTTACGGACAAACATACAGAGAATCCGGTAATGGCAATCCTTATGAAGGCAAGACAGGCGATAGTTGGACTGTCGGTCTGAGGTACGATCTCTTGTACAATGTCTCGGTTAATGCTGAGTGGCAACGTTTTGAGAGTTTTGGAGGACAAGATGGGCCTTTTATTGTTAGTCCTCTCGATACGTTAACTGATACTGATGCGAATCTTTATACCGTCATGGTCAATTTTGTTTTCTAAATTAAGCACCTTCAGATCAGTATTTTAATGAGTTACATAAAAAAGCCCCGACACTGTCGGGGCTTTCGTAATTCTAGCGCTACGTAAGGTTACTTCTCACCACGCTCGCCAACTTTTTCTAGTCCCAATACCAAGCCAATGCCTATCAGCATCATTACGACAGCAATCGCCAGCTGAGAAGGGTGACCCGTCACTAACTCAAAGTTGAAGGGTGATAGGTTTTCTTGAATAAGTGGAACCTGCTCGCCTGAAGAGTTCGTTCTCCAAGAAATGGTTTCTTTCCAAGGCCAAAGTTTCGGTAGTGTGCCTAGCATTAAACCGGTTAAGAAAACCAATGCGAAGTCGCGGAAACGTTTTAGTAGCCAAGAGAGCACGTGTGAGAAGCTCAGCAGCCCAATCAGACAACCGAAAGCAAACAACGCCATAATATCAAGTTGTAGCCCCTTTACTGCACCAAGTACTGGGCCGTACATGCCTAGAATCAGAAGAATAAAGCTGCCAGAGATACCAGGAAGAATCATCGCACAGATTGCAATCATGCCTGCAAGGAAAATATTTAAGTGTGTTGGATCCATCTGTAATGGCTGTAAAACCGTAATGGTATAAGCAAAAACAACACCAAGTACAAGACACAAGAAACGGGATAACGTTCTTTGTTCGACTTGTTTTAGCATGTGATAAACCGACACTAAAATTAGACCGAAGAAGAACGACCACACTGGAACAGGGTGCGTTTCTAGTGCCCAAGAAATGAATTTCGCTAGCGTTAGGATTGACGTCAAAATACCGCCAAACAAAGCAATTAAAAAGAACCCATTGATATGATTAAACGCGGCTTTAAAGCCGTCACGTCGCCAGATGCCAAATAGGCTTGGATTCACCCGTCGAATGCTTTCTAACAGCATGTCATAAATACCAGTAATAAAGGCAACGGTGCCGCCTGAAACGCCAGGGACCACGTCAGCCGCGCCCATTGCCATTCCTTTTAGAAAGGTCGTCAAATAGTTCATATTATCTTTTAGGTTGGAAAAGTTGTCGCAAAGTATATATGGATGCGTGTTTGTATGCACCTAGAGAGTGATCGAAATTTAATATCATTAGGTACGTCAAACAATTGTGAATCTTCCGGCTAGATAGGTCGTGGTAAATCTGTCTTTATGGCAATAAAAACGCTTTTATATCAGATTGTTAATCTTGTCTAGACAAGTGGTGCTTGGTCCTGGTTTGTGACGGTTTTGACATATTGCCGACACGCAATGTTCATATTAGGTCGTCAAAGTGTTCCTAAACCGAATAGGGACGATTGAGATGAACAACATCATTGAAGTGAAGCAGGTGAATAAGACCTTTGGCGACAATAAAGCGCTAAAAGATATTAACTTAACCATCACGAACCCAAACATGACGGCATTATTAGGGCCATCTGGCTCTGGGAAGTCGACACTGCTTCGACATCTAAGTGGGCTTATTATTGGTGACAATAACGCTCAATCAAAGATTCAGGTGCAAGGGCGCACTGTTCAGTCACAAGGCAAGGCCGACAAATCCGTTCGCGCATGTCGTGCGAAAGCGGGTTACATCTTCCAACAATTTAACCTCGTGAATCGTCTATCTGTCATGACCAATGTATTGATTGGTGCCATGAGTGCGACACCGAAGTGGCGCACATTAACGGGAATGTTTACTCAAGAGCAAAAACAACAAGCCTTAGATGCGTTAGACCGTGTTGGTATGGCGTCATTTGCATCGCAGCGTGTTAGCCATTTATCTGGTGGTCAGCAGCAGCGTGTGGCTATTGCCCGAGCGTTGATGCAACGAGCGGAGATTATTTTTGCGGATGAGCCGATAGCATCACTGGATCCGGAGTCGTCCCGTATCGTCATGGAGTTGCTACAAGATATCAATCAAAAGGAAGGCATTCCAATCATTGTGACGCTTCATCAAGTGGATCATGCGCTCAAGTATTGCTCGGAAATTGTCGCGCTGAAGGACGGCGAGGTCTTCTATCAAGGGGCAAGTTCAAGCCTCAGCTCATCACAAATAGAGGGGCTTTATCGTGCAAGATCAACGACGGAAGAACCATCGCCGTGTCCCTCAAGCCTACTGGCTCCTTCGTTTTAATTTTTGTCATTTATTATCATTGGGAAAATGAACATGTTTCGTTCGATGCAATCAGGATTTAAAAAATCACTTACGTTGTCAGCCTTCGCCTTGGCTATGGCGTCCTCGGCCACCTTTGCGCAGGATATGCCCAAACAGATTAACTTTGGCATCATCGCCACCGACGCTCAGCAAAACCTAAGCCAGCGTTGGGAGCCTTTGCTGCAAGATCTCAGCGAAGAGCTTGGCGTACCAGTGAAAGCCTATTTTGCGCCAGACTACGCGGGCATTATTCAAGGGCAACGATTCGGAAAAGTGGATTTTGCTTACTACGGCAATAAGTCTGCGATTGAAGCTGTTGATCGTGCGGATGCGGAAATATTTGCTCGCTATATCGATTTAGAAGGCCAAGAAGGCTATTACAGTTTACTGGTCACGAACAAAGACAATAGTGACATTAATACCCTTGAAGATGTGATTGAGCAGCGCTCGGAGCTGAATCTAGGTAATGGTGATCCTAACTCTACCTCCGGCTTTTTAGTGCCTAACTATTATGCTTTTGCACAGAACAACGTGTCGTCGAATGACTTTAAACGTTCGGTTGCCGCAAGTCATGGCGCAAACCTAATGGCGGTGGCTAACAAGCGAGTGGATGTTGCCACGAACAACAGCATGAACTTACTTCGTTTACAGCAAAACAGCCCAGACAGCTATGCCAAGATCAAAGTGGTATGGCAATCAGTGCTCATTCCATCCGACGTCGTGACCTACCGTAAAGCCTTACCGGCAGAGATGAAAGCGAAAGCTAAAGCGTTTTTTATCAACTATGGCAAAGACGGCAATAAAGAAGAGATCAATAATTTACATAAGCTGTCATGGTCTGGTTTTGCGGAAACGGACAACAATCAATTGCTGCCAATCCGTCAACTTGAGGCCTATAAAGAGCTAGTAGAGGCAAAGAACAATACTCGCCTAGATACGGAAGAAAAAAATAAACGAGTGAAGAAGCTGACCGCAGAAATAGAGACGTTGCAGCAGCAAATGGATGCCCTTAAAGGCTAATGGACAGCACCGCGCTGTCCTTGGGCAGCGCTCTCTCAGAGCAAATAAAATGAACACAATGACAACCGGTTATAACCCAGAAAATAAACTATCAATCAAGAACAGCATCATTGGCGTTGTGATGTTGCTTGTTCTGGTATGGGCATGGAACGGCGCTGAAATGGCCCCTGCGCTTTTTTTTGAACACCCAGAAAACATGGTTCAACTTCTTAATGACTTTTTTCCTGCTGATTTTAGTGAAAGTCACCTCTATCTCAATGAAATGATTGTCACGATTCAAGTGGGCATTTGGGGAACGGTACTGTCGGTACTGTTGGCCATTCCATTCGGCATCCTGAGCGCTGAAAACTTAATGCCGAGTTGGATCAGCTTTCCCATTCGTCGCCTGATGGACTGCCTACGTGCAATTAACGAAATGGTATTTGCCATGTTGTTTGTCGTCGTTGTGGGGTTGGGTCCTTTTGCTGGTGTGATGGCGTTATTTATCCATACGACGGGTGTCCTTGCCAAGCTTTTTGCTGAGGCGATTGAGGCAATAGAGCCCGGCCCGATGGAAGGTGTGAAAGCGACGGGTGCCAACCAATTTGAAGTGATTCTCTATGGCGTCATTCCCCAAGTATTGCCACTTTGGATCTCTTACTCCTTGTACCGTTTGGAGTCCAATATTCGTTCTGCCACTGTTGTTGGGATGGTCGGTGCGGGGGGGATTGGAGTCTTGCTTTGGCAATCTATCTCAGGGTTTCAGCTGCAACAGACGGCCGCCATCATGTCTATTGTGATTGTCACGGTCAGCATCATCGATTTTGTTTCTCAGATTATTCGTAAAAAATTCATCTAGACCGCTCGTCAGTCTATTTACCTAAACATGTCTAGATAAGTAATAAGGGAAAACATGCCTGTGTATTTGGATATTGCCTCAGTGCTTGAAAAGGAAGTGAAGGCCAATTTTGCCCCTGGTGATTACCTGCCCCCGGAATCAAGGCTGGCGCAGCGATTTGATGTTAATCGCCATACCTTGCGTCGCGCTGTCGATGAATTGGTGAACACCGGCATGATTCAACGCCATCAAGGCAAAGGCAATATGGTGGTTAGGCAGCCAAATGAATACCGCATTCACTCTGGGGCCCATTTTACCAAAAACCTCATAGAGCAAGGGGCACAGCCTCGATGTGAGGTCATGGTATCGCGAGTGATGTCCGCACCATTAAAGATTGCGGCAAGCCTAGGCATAGAAGAGGGGCAGCGCATTGTGCACATTCGAACCCTGCGAAAAACGGAAAACATGCCACGCACGGTGATTGACCATTACCTCGCCAATCGAGAGTGGTGGACGGTGTTAAAAAACTTCAAAAGTGGTTCATTACACGAGTTCATAAAACGTGGCTTGGGTGTTGAGCTGACACGAAAAGAAACCAGTGTGGGTGCACGAGCACCGACCAATGAAGATTGTCGTTTATTACAGATTCCAAGTACGACGCCAATCCTAAAAATTAAAACGAAAAATGTCATTAAAGGCACGAACATTGTTGCCGAGTTTTCAAGCTCGAACAGCCGTTCTGATGCCACAGAAATAATAATGGAGCATTAAATGACGGCGGTGACCGAAAGATCAAAGTGGATGTCTGTATTAGCACAAAGTCAATTTGAAGAGCTACAGCAGCATTGGAAAGACGTCAGTATTGATACGGACTATCAAATGGTACGCCAACCTGAAATCGGGCTGACACAAATTCGAGCAAGGATGGGCGGTACTGGGCGTGAGTTCAATATGGGTGACGCCACTATCACCAGAGCAGTGATAAAACTGCCAAGTGGTGAGTTGGGTTACAGCTACATTCGCGGACGCAATAAGGCACATGCTGAACTGGCTGCCGTGCTGGATGGGTTATTACAAATATCATCGAATCAAACATCGTTGCTGACTCGCATCATTGAACCGTTGGCGGCAATAAAGCAAGAGCGAGATCAATTAAAAGCCGCTGAAGTTGCCGCGACGAAAGTGGACTTTTTTACTTTAGTTCGCGGGGAAGACTAATCAGCGGGAAAGATGAATTTGTGGGAAAGACGCATCCACGTGGAAGTGTCATCCGCGAAGAAGATTAGCCCACGGGAAAAACAGTTTGCAGAGAAGATATGTGCGTCGAGAACGCGAGTCTGCAGCCGTCCATTTTCGAGTGAGTGCTGTGTAAAGCTTCATTATTTTACATCAACAATATGATAACGGCGTGGCCAAGGTGCCAACCCAACAGGTAACCACTATGACAACCATTACACCCGCCTTTCAAGATGCGGTACACGATAGCCAATACTGTTTCAGACAACTGTTAAAAGCCATGTCTGAACCCGGACAGTTGGTGACATTAGATAGAAGCCAAGGATTTGGCATCATGCATGCCGCCGCGGCACAAACCTTGCTGAGTTTGGCGGATAACGCCACCAATATTTGGTTGTCGCCCACTTTGCAAAACGATAAGGCTGTATTGGAGAACGTGCGCTTTCACTGCGGCGCTCCGATTGTATTTGAACAAGCAGATGCCGATTTTGCTGTGATCGCCAAGTCAGATATCGCTCAGATTAGTCAACAACTCCTCGACTTCAAATCTGGATGTGAAGAGTATCCCGATGCTGCGACAACCGTGATTATTGAGCTAGATTCGCTGACGTCCGGTCAACGATTATTGCTATCAGGTCCTGGCATTGAAACAACTGACGAGGCATTCGTTGGTGATGCGCCAGACGGCTTTTTGTCATTTCTCGAGTCTCGCCAGGAGCGCGTTGATTTTCCTCTTGGCATCGATTTGGTGTTGGTTCATGAAGAACAAATACTGTGTTTACCCCGTACCACTAACGTTGAGGTTTCTCCATGTATGTAGCCGTGAAGGGTGGTGAAAAAGCGATTCAACAAGCCCATAAACTTCAAGCTAAAAAACGTCGTGGCAACAAGGCGTTACCAGAATTAAGTGTGGCGCAAATTAGCCAGCAGCTCGCCGGTTCGGTGGACAGAGTCATGACCGAAGGTGGTATTTACGACCCAGAGTTGGCAGCACTGGCGATCAAGCAAGCCAATGGTGACTTAGTCGAGGCTATTTTTTTATTGCGCGCTTACCGTACGACGTTGCCACGCCTCGCCACGTCTAACCCAGTGAATACCAGCGATATGCGCATTGAGCGCCGAATTTCGGCAACCTACAAAGATTTACCCGGCGGACAGATATTGGGTGCAACCTATGACTATACGCATCGATTGCTGGATTTTAGCTTGTTGGCAGAAGGTGAGCCACCATGCACAGAATCGAATTTGGAGCAGGAAGTCAACGCTGAAATGGAACCTTGTCCGCAGGTGCTCGGTATCTTAGAGCGTCTCGAATTGATGAAAGTGGAACAAGACAATGAGCAAGTGCCAGAAGATATCACCATGGCACCTGTGAATTATCCGTGTGACCGCTCGGCTCGGTTGCAAAACCTTGTTCGAGGTGATGAGGGGTTCTTACTCGCATTGAGTTATTCAACGCAGCGCGGTTACGGTCGAAATCACCCGTTTGCCGGAGAGATTCGCACCGGAATGACCACCCTGTCACTGACACCCGAAGAGCTGGGTTTCTCCATTGATATTGGTGAGATAGAACTTACCGAGTGTCAGATGATCAATGGCTTTGTTGGTAGTAAGACAGAAAAGGCTGCCCTGACTCGTGGCTATGGCCTGACGTTTGGTGCGACCGAGCGCAAGGCGATGTCGATGGCGCTGGTGGACCGTTCATTGCAAGCACCAGAGTACGGTGAAGCGGTGGATGGACCCGCACAAGATGAAGAGTTTGTACTGTCGCATTCCGATAACGTAGAGGCCGCTGGTTTTGTGTCACACCTAAAGCTTCCACACTATGTGGATTTCCAAGCAGAACTTGAGCTGCTTCGTAAGATGCACGCTGAACATGATGCCGTGACGCAGGAGAAACAGTCATGAACCACGACAACACGCATACACACCTGCAAGACGTGAAAGGTGGTCACAATACTGCCTCGAGCGCTGTCACTGATAACGAACCGTCGTATACCGATACGGGTTACAACTACGGCTACCTGGATGAACAAACCAAGCGCATGATTCGTCGAGCATTACTTAAAGCCGTCGCAGTCCCAGGTTATCAGGTACCGTTTGGTGGACGAGAAATGCCGATGCCTTATGGTTGGGGCACAGGCGGTGTGCAAATTACCGCTGCAATTATTGGCTCGGTGGATACGTTAAAGGTGATTGACCAAGGCGCTGACGACACGACCAATGCCGTTTCCATTCGTGAGTTCTTTAAATCGGTCGCCGACGCGCAAACAACAGAAAGAACGCGTGAGGCGTCGATCATCCAAACCCGTCACCGCATCCCGGAAGTCACGTTAGAGAAAGACCAAATTTTAGTGTATCAAGTGCCGATTCCTGAGCCACTGCGTTTTATCGAGCCTCGCGAAACCGAAACACGAAAAATGCACGCCCTGCAAGAGTACGGGATTATGCACGTCAAACTGTATGAGGATATTGCTCGTTTTGGCCATATTGCTACGGCGTATGCTTATCCGGTGCGTGTTAATGACCGTTACATTATGGACCCGTCGCCGATTCCTAAGTTCGATAACCCCAAAATGGACAACATGGCCGCGTTGCAACTATTTGGTGCCGGTCGTGAAAAGCGTATCTACGCGATTCCACCGTTTACTAAGGTGCAAAGCCTCGACTTTGAAGACCATCCGTTTGAGATCCAGCAGTGGGAAGACCCATGTACGATCTGTGGCTCGACGGACACCTTCTTAGATGAGGTGGTGATGGATGATAAAGGCAATCATATGTTTGTTTGCTCCGATACTGATTACTGTCGCGACCGAGTGGCAGAGAATGACCCGATGCAATCACAGGAAGGTGTGGCATGAACATGCAGTTAAATGATGCCCCTAAACAAGCCGCCGCTTTTACGTCGTCGGTAGAGACGGAACGGCCAGCAAGTTCCGATCAGCGAGCCAGTACAGAACAACCACTATTGTCGGTACGCAACCTCACTAAGCTTTATGCGCCGGGTAAGGGCTTTAGCAACGTGTCTTTTGATATCTACCCTGGTGAAGTCTTGGGCATCGTCGGAGAGTCTGGTTCCGGTAAGAGTACCTTACTGACTTCATTGTCTGGACGACAAGTGCCAGATAGTGGATCGGTGCTGTATGTCCGAGGTAAAGGGAGCGAGCAAATGACTCAGCTGGAAGACCTGTATGAAATGGCGGAAAGCCAAAGACGTCAACTGCTTCGCACGGAGTGGGGGGTGGTGCACCAGCACCCAATGGATGGGTTACGGGCTCGCGTCTCTGCGGGTGGCAACATTGGTGAGCGTCTCATGGCAGTAGGCGAACGCCATTATGGCAACATCCGTGAAGCGTCAAGTAAATGGCTGACGGATGTCGAGATCCCTCTCGATCGCATTGATGACATGCCAACAACCTTCTCTGGGGGTATGCAGCAAAGATTGCAGATCGCACGTAATCTGGTGACGCATCCTAAGTTGATCTTTATGGATGAACCAACGGGAGGGCTGGATGTATCAGTGCAAGCTAAGTTGTTGGATCTATTGCGCCGCTTAGTGACAGAGCTTGATCTTGCTGTCGTGATCGTGACTCATGATCTTGCGGTTGCTCGTTTGCTCGCACACCGACTCATGGTGATGCGCCGCAGTGAAGTCGTGGAGAGCGGATTAACGGATCAAGTCCTCGATGACCCACAGCACCCTTACACTCAACTTCTTGTCTCTTCTGTATTGCAGAACTAAGGAACGCTTCAATGAATGCTCATTTACACAATGCCCGATTGCATGTAGCGAATGTCAGCAAGACGTTTGTTTTACACAATCAAGAAAGCGCTGAACTATCGGTATTGTCCAATGCCAACTTTTCTGTTTCTGAGGGAGAGTGTGTGGTGTTAAACGGTCGCTCAGGTTCAGGCAAGTCAACGCTATTGCGCGCACTGTACGCCAATTACTTGGTCGATAGTGGTGACATTAACGTGAACCATCAAGGGCGTTGGATAAACCTAGCCATGGCACAGCCTCGTGAAATACTGAATGTTCGCAAGCACACTATTGGTTGGGTGAGCCAGTTTCTACGTGTGATTCCGCGGATTAGTGCCTTAGATGTGGTTATGCAGCCCATGATTGAGATGGGGGGATGCCGCGAGCAAGCCAAAGCCAAAGCACAGTCATTATTAACACGACTGAACGTGCCAGAGCACTTGTGGAATATAGCTCCTGCGACATTTTCTGGCGGTGAACAACAGCGCGTTAATATTGCTCGTGGCTTTATTGTCGATTACCCCATCTTATTACTTGATGAGCCGACGGCGTCGTTGGATGCGACAAACAGTGCCGTTGTGGTCAATCTCATCAAAGAAGCCAAAGCAAGAGGGGCTGCCATCGTAGGGATATTCCATGATGAACTGACGCGTGATCAGGTCGCTGACCGTCTTTATGATGTGAAAAAGGGGGCGGCACCTTTAACAAACAATGGTCAACCTAGTCAATCGGAACAGAAGCTCGTTCAGCCTTGCTCAAGTGTTGAATCCAATCTAACGACATCATCCATCTCAGCGTGTGTGTAACGGAGAACATAGCATGATTATTACTAACGTAAATCTCGTTTTAGATAATGAAGTGGTCAAAGGCTCTGTCGAGCTCAGAGATGGCAATATTGTCAGTATGTCGGATTCTCACAGCCAGGTTGCGGGTGCTTATGATGGTGAAAATGGCTACCTAATGCCTGGTTTTATTGAGCTACATACCGATAACCTCGAGAAGTACTTTACCCCTCGCCCCAAGGTTGATTGGCCGCCGTTTTCTGCCATGAGTGCACATGATACTCAGCTTATTGGTTCAGGCATTACGACGGTGTTAGATGCCGTTGCACTAGGGGACTTTCGTGAAGAAAAAAGACAAGCCAATTTAGACTTGTTCATTAACACGGTTATCGACAGCCAAAAACGGGGTTTAACACGTGCAGAACACCGCTTGCACCTTCGCTGCGAAGTCCCTCACGAAACGACAGTGGGCATGTTTGAGCGTTTTATTGATCTACCAGAAGTGCAGCTAGTGTCATTGATGGACCATGCACCTGGTCAGCGTCAGTTTGTGAATGTAGAGAAGTACCGAACTTACTACCAAGGCAAGTACAACATGAGTGATACGGAGATGGCGGCATTTGAAAAAGTGCAGGTTGAGCTATCGCAACGTTGGTCAAAACAAAATCGAGACGAAATTTGCCGCCAATGTCGCGAGCATAATACCCCAATGGCGAGCCACGATGATGCGACAACGGAACATGTTTTAGAGTCCAAAGCGTTGGGCATGGCGATTGCGGAATTTCCTACCACCGTCGAGGCTGCAAAAAAATCCCATGAGCTGGGCCTTAAGGTCTTAATGGGGGCACCAAACGTTGTCCGTGGCGGGTCCCACTCTGGCAACGTGGCGGCGCACGAATTGGCGTCATTGGGTGTCTTGGATATCTTATCATCCGATTATTACCCTATGAGCATACTGGAAGCGGTTTATACCTTAGCGGCGGATGAGCGCAATACACTCACGCTGCCGCAAGCGGTGCAACTGGCCACAATAAACCCCGCGCAGGCATTAAATCTTCACGACCGTGGTGTGATTGCGGAGGGAAAACGTGCCGATTTAGTCTTGGCTAGACAAGTCGATGGCCATCCGCTGGTGGCACGAGTGTGGCGACAAGGTAAGAAGGTATTCTAATCCATGCAATACCACTCGATGACACAAGAAAACTCGTTCGAACCGAGTCGTCACCACCCCCAACTTTATTATGTAATTGGTCCGTCTGGAGCAGGAAAAGATACGCTTATTGATGCGATAAGGGCGGCATTTATCGGTGAGATTATTGTCGCGCATCGCTACATCACTCGAGCGGCAGATGCGGGAGGCGAGAACCATGTCGCGCTGACGACAAGCGAGTTTAACAGCCGCCAACAACAGGGGCTGTTTTCTCTGAGTTGGCAAGCTCATGGCCTGTATTATGGTGTAGGGATGGAGGTGAAAGCGTGGCTATCGCAAGGTCTATCTGTGGTTGTTAATGGATCTCGTGCCGAACTTGAACAAGCTAAGGTTGTCTTTGGCGATCAGTTGCTGCCTGTGCTTGTTGCGGTGGATACATCGGTATTAAGGGATCGCCTAATGAGTAGAGGCAGAGAGACGCCCCAGCAGATAGAACAAAGACTGCAACGTGCGCAGGCTTATGCCCCGGAAGGGGAGGGTGCCTGGATAATCAATAATAGTGGCACTGTTGAAGAGAGCATCGTGCAATTCACCTTATTACACGAACGTCGAGTGCTTAACGACAATGAGGTTCAGTCGGCAAAAGAGCAATCGGTAAAAGTCGACTCGATAGAAGTACAGTCAGTGGGAATACAATGAAACTTGTGATGCTAGGGACAGGAAATAGCGCGATGTTGCCTGTATATGGTTGTCAATGTGAGGCGTGTTTACAGGCGCTTGTTCATCCTGAGTTGAAACGTGAAAAAACCTCGGCTTACATTGAGCACAATGGACGCAAGTTGTTGATTGATGCCAATGCGCCCGATCTTCTCCAGCGCTTCCCTGCCGGAAGCATGGATTCGATATTAGTGACGCACTATCACATGGATCATGTACACAGTTTGTTTGATCTTCGCTGGGGCGTAGGGAAGCCCATTCCCGTGATCTCCCCCGATGATCCCATCGGCTGTGATGATCTCTACAAGCATGCCGGTTTGCTTGATTTTTCGACTCGTGCCTATCCGTTTCAAGCGTTTAGTTGGCAAGACGTGACGATCACGCCACTGCCATTGAATCACTCCAGACTTTGTCTTGGTTATGCATTCGAATGGAATGGCCAATGTCTTGTGTACTTGACCGACACCAACGGGCTGCCTGATCAAACCAAAGAGTGGCTAGCCGCTCGCTCCGTTCAATGGATAATTACTGATTGTAATTATGCCCCGATAGAGTGTGAAGCAACGCGGTTACGACAAAACCATAATGATGTGAATCAAGTTGTTCAGATGGTCGCAGATTGCCAGCCAGATAACTTAGGCTTGGTACATGTCAGCCACGATACTGTCAATTGGCTGAGCCGCCATGGTCATACTCTTCCTCATTCAATTCAACTACTTTACGACGGTCAGGAGATCACGCTATGAGCCAACCACTTTCTACCCCATTATCAGCTGAACCGAGTGTTTCTGCTTGTGTGAAACTGCACCAAACGGAATTAGGTCATTGGACCGAAGTGTCGGACCGTTGTGTGCTTAATAACGTCTCTTTGGGGGATTACAGTTACATTCAAAATGACTGTAATCTCATGTTTACTTCCGTTGGTAAGTTTACTTCCATTGCCTCCAATGTACGGGTTAACCCAAGTAACCACCCTTGGTGGCGGCCCACATTGCACCATTTTACCTATCGTCCGGGAAAATATGGACTAGGAGAAAACCCAGCGACACTCGATGACGAGGTATTTTCTTGGCGTGAAGAGGATAAAGTTATGATTGGTCATGACGTTTGGATCGGTCATGGCGCGATTGTCTTACCTGGCGTGACGGTAGGTAACGGTGCCATTATTGGTGCAGGAAGTGTGGTGACCAAAGATGTGCCCGCTTACACCATTGTCGTGGGTAATCCTGCGCGTGTTCTACGTCCAAGATTTGAGGATAACAGCTACGCTGATCGGCTAGATAAGCTGGGCTGGTGGCACTGGAGCGAAGAAAAAATTGCGTTAGCATTACCTATTTTTCAACGAGATTGTGGTGAGTTTTTGGCGCACTTTGAAAACCTTCAATAAGATTTTCGTCAAGACTGGCGAACGGCAGGTCATTCATCGTGACCGTATAAATGACCTGCACGTATTTAATCCCACATTGCGTCGGCAATAATTTCATCTTCAATGTCGTCTTCAATGGCTCCGGACACCATTTCGTCTGCGAGGTAGTTCTCGCAATCAACGTCATCATAGGCACCTGATATGACGCCAGCGGTTGCACCAATTGCAGCGCCTGCGGTGGCATTACCTGCGACGGCACCAACGACACCACCAACAACCGCACCTTCTACAGCGTCAGTGATTTCGTTGCCTGCCTCGCAAGGATGATAAGCCTGAGCGCCAGTCGCGATAAGTGTCATGAGTAGGATGGATTTTTTCATTGAAATTACCTTTAAAACAAATGATTAGATGGTATTAACGGTCCCTCCTTTGACGTGGAGCTACTTTACCTAGCATTGAAAGGAATGAGAAAATATGAGCTATTAATTGTTTGAATAGGTGGGGCAGAAGAAAGCTTGCAATCGAGATATTAAATGAACGTTGGGGAGGATATTGTCACTCACAAAAAAGCCAAGCCTTATATGAATAAGACTTGGCTGAGCATTACTACGACCGATTTTAGCGATTGAGCCGCGAGTATAGGACGCCATTTAAGTCACGATAGGTGACGGTGTTACTCTATCGCTGTCGCATCATTCTTCATCGAACGTTTTTGATTGCAATACTCACGCAACCTTTGCAGTGCGATAAAGAATACCGGGACCAGCACACACCCAATCACGGTTGCTGCTAGCATGCCACCAAAGCTTGCAAGCCCCAACGCATTGCGACTTGCAGAACCAGCACCGCTGGCGATAACGAGCGGTAATACGCCAAGAATGAATGAGAAGGCAGTCATCATGACGGCGCGAATACGTAAGGCGATAGCTTGCTTGGCTGACTCCATAATCGATAGTTTAGATTCTTCTCTCAGTACTTTAGCAAACTCAACGATTAATATTGCGTTTCGACTTGCCATACCAATAAGGAGGACTAGGCCAACTTGGGTATACAGGTTAATTGTGCCACCTGCAGCGAACACAAACCCCAGCGCGCCAATTAAACCAGTGGGTACACACAGAATAATAGCCATCGGAATTAACCAACTTTCGTATTGCGCGACTAGGAACAAGTAGGTAAACAAAAGCGCCAATGCAAACAGGTAAGGCGCTGCATCGCCCGCCGCCAATTCCTGATAAGTCATGCCCGTCCATTCATACGCGTAACCGGATGGAAGGACAGAATCGGCGAGCCGTTCCATTTCTGCGATGGCTTCACCAGAACTGAAGCCTTGTGCAGGGATAGCCAGTATTTGTGCGGTATTGTAAAGGTTATAGCGCGCCGTGTTGTCTGACCCTACAAGAGGTTCATAGCGAGCAAAGGTCGAAATGGCCACCATTTTCCCGCTCTCTGATTGCACATAAAGTCGGCTTAGGTCTCTTTCATTGTTTCGAAACTCTTGCTCAGCAAGCAGGTTGACCTGATAGTTTTTGCCGTATTTTGTGAAGTCATTGACGTACAAATTACCCATCATGGCGGAGAGTGTCAGGTTGACGTCTTGCAGGTCAACACCCAATGCTAGCGCCTTAGCGCGATCAATATCCAGATAAAGTTGTGGTACGTTGGCGCTATAGGTAGTAAACGCCATCGCAATCTTTTCTGATTGGTTGAGTGCATTAAGATAGCTATCTAACGCGGGTGCCATTGCTTCGACTGAGCGCCCATTTAGGTCTTCAATCTGCAGTGTTAAGCCGCCAGCATTCCCTAGTCCCGGTATCGCAGGCATAGAGAAAGCCATCCCTGAAACATCACTATTTTTATCGATGATGGCTTGGGCCTGTGCGACCAGTGCGAATTCACTTTGCTCCGCATTTGGGCGCTCACTCCAATCATCAAGTACCACAATCATCATGCCTGAGTTGGGGGATGATGCGCCTTTGAGTAATGAATATCCCTTGGCGGCAATAACGTGCTTTATGCCATCAAGTGAGGAAAGTTCATTAACCATCTGGTCAACCATCAGGTCAGTTCGGTCGAGTGCGGAAGCCTCAGGAAGATTGACGTCAATAATGAAGGAACCTTGGTCTTCGGCCGGAATGAAGTCCGTTGGCGTCGTGACGACTAAGGTATAAATCCCGCCTAAAATAGCGGCAAAAAGACAAGTAGACAGGACTAATCGACGACCTAGGAAACTAACCGAGCTAACATAGCCACCGGTGACAGTGGTGACCAACTTGTTGAAGGCAGCAAGTATGCCACGTTTTTTCTTTTCCTCATGCTTGAGCATCACGGCACACAATGCCGGAGTAAGGGTCAATGCCACAATGGTTGAAATGATGGTTGAAACGGAAATGGTCACACCAAACTGCTGATACATTTGGCCGACCATGCCTGGTGCAATGGAGACAGGACCAAATACCGCAAGCAGAACCAATGCGGAGGCCACGAGTGGCGCTGTCACTTCTTTCATTGCCTTTGAGGTCGCCGATTTAGCATCGAGATGCTCTTCTTCCATCAAACGTTCGACGTTCTCGATGACGACAATAGCGGCATCCACGACCACACCTATGGCTAAGATAAGCCCAAACATCGAGATGGTGTTGATATCAATACCCATTGCCGCCATCACCACGAATGTGCCAATCAAAGAGACTGGAATTGCGATGGCTGGGATAAGGGTTGCGCGCCAGCTTTGTAAGAATAAATAAGTAACCGCGATAACAAGGAAGACCGCGATATATAGGGTCTCAAATACCTCGTCCATTGAGACCTTAATAAAGGTCGTGGAGTCATAAGACACCTCATATGCCATGCCTTGTGGAAAGCGTTTGCTTAGGTTTTCCATCGTGCTTCGTACATCTTCGGCAACCTGCACCGCGTTGGCACCCGGCGCTTGATAAATCGCAAGGATAGGACTGTCTTTACCAGAAAATGTGGCTATTGCAGCGTAAGTTTCTGCTCCGAGTTCAACGCGCGCAACGTCTTTAAGGTGAACAAAGCTACCGTCATTATTTGAAGCCAAGATGATATTTTCAAATTCCTCGGCGTCGAGTAATCGTCCTTTGGTTTGAATCGTGTATTGGAATACTTGATTGCCTGCGGTCGGTCTTTCTCCAATTTTACCCGCTGCAACGGTCGTATTTTGTGCAGCGATGGCATTGGCTATTTGTGACGCTGTCACATGTCTAGCGGCCATCTTCTCTGGATTGAGCCATACCCTCATGGAGTAGTTTTGCTCTCCAATGACTTGTACCTTACCTACGCCTTCGACACGAAGTAGCGCGTCTTTAATATTGAGTGAGGCGTAGTTAGAAAGATAAAGGTTGTCGAATTTTTCTTCGGGAGAATAGGGGCTGACGGTCATCAAGATTGAGTTGGCCACCTTCTCTACGGTGACGCCTTGACGCTTAACCTCTTCAGGCAGCTTTGCCATTGCCTTATTTACCCTGTTTTGCACTAGGACCTGAGCTTTATCGGGGTCGGTGCCAATATCAAACGTAACATAAGCTAAATAGGTGTTGTCATTATTGGATTTGGATTCAAGGTAAATCATGCCCTCGACGCCATTAATTTCTTGTTCAACGACGGTGGCGACAGTGTCACGAATGGTGTTGTGATCAGCGCCAGGATAGACCGCGAAAATCTCAATTGAAGGGGGGACTATATTAGGGAATTGAGAAACCGGCATTTTTGCTAAGGTGAGAAGACCGGCAATGGTCATCACGATGGATAATACTATCGCAAACTTAGGGCGGTTAATAAAAAATTCAGCCATGTTGTTACCCTCGCTGATTGACTTCGACTTCCGTACCTAACCGAATAGCTTGTAATCCTTTTACTACTATTTGTTCACCAACGGATAAGCCTGACTCGACTAACCATTGATCATTAACGCGTTCACCGACTTCAAGATATTTGGCTTCAATAATGTTGTTATCGTTGACGACAAGTACATAGCGGCCTTGTTGATTTTCTTGAACGGCGTGTTGTGGGATGAAAATGGAGGATGTTGGGGATTTATCAATACTGGTTACCGTAACAAATTGTCCGGGAATCAATAGATTATCAGGGTTAGGGAACTTAACTCTGAAACGAATTGACCCATTTAAACTGTCCATATGGTTATCAATAAAATTGGATTCACCTAAGTGATCATATTCTGCGCCATTAGCGAGCTTAAGTGAGAAGTCTGGGGGGGTAATATCATCGCCTTCAAGGAGTTGCTTTTGAAGGTTGTTGACGTGCTGCTTTTCGTCTAGTTGGATATTCACATAGACAGAGTCAAAACTGATGATTTGAATCAATGGGCCAGTATCGGGGCCAACTAGTGCACCTTGACTGTAGTCACTCGCGCCGATAATACCGTCAAAAGGGGCGGTGATTTGTGTATAAGAAAGCTCCAACTTAGCTCGGGATAGCTCAGATTTTGCAGCTTCAATTTTCGCCAGAGAAGAGGTCCGTTCTGCGGTGAGTTGATCGAGCTCCAAAGAAGAAAGTGCTTGTTTGGCCACCAAGGCAACGGCTTTTCGATGCTTTTTGTCTATGATATTAAATTCAGCCTCGATTTCTTTTAATGCCGCATCAAGGCGCTGAATTTCAATCTCGAACATCGCAGGATCAATTTCAAACAACAAGTCTCCTTTTGTTACATGCTCCCCCTCAGTAAAGTGACGAGACTTTAGGTACCCCGATACACGAGGAACAATATCCACTTTGTGGATGGCTGCGGTTTTCCCAATAAACTGTTCTTGGTGGTAATAAGGCTGAGTGTCAACGGTCAGGACATCAACCGAAGGCGTGACGTCTGTGACGCTTTCAGGCTGAGAGTGACAAGCCGCTAACATCAACGGAATCAGGCAAGCAATGAGCGTTTTGGAGTGGCGCATGAGGACCTCTGGTATGGGTAAGGGAGGGGGCCATATTATTTTTGAACTAATGATATTTCTAATTGATACCTATTCGATTTTCGGGATGTTGTCGATAGTTAGAATCATATTCTTGATGAATAAACCCCTTAATAGTTACAGTTTTATAACATTAACTCAGTGGTTTTTGTCTCAAAGGAAGATAACCTATATAAAAGTCAGGGAGTTAAAGGCGGGGGCATATTTATCGGACATGGCATAGATGAGGGTTAACGTTTGTTTAGAATGGGACATACCTGTTATTTTTTGTGCAAAATGGTGATGTCAAACCACACTATCTGTGAGTTGCGGTATTTGAGCGAGTTGAAAGACAAAAAGAAGGGAGGCATACCGCGACAATATTACTCATTGATATACTTAAAAAGTGCTCAACTTAATAGAACACTTTTCAAGTTGACCGTTTTACTGCGTTTTCAATACCTCTAGAACAGCTTGTTCAGAGAAAATTGTTTCAATGAGGAGAGTATATGGAAAGAAACAAATCATTAAATATTCTTAGGATGACAATAATTTGTTATTAGTTAGTGTGCCACAGAACTGACAACACTGACGACCAGAATGTGCGTAACCTATTAGTTAATCACCTGCGTAAATAGGCTACACACATTGACGTTTTAAGCGGTTAGATAGGAGGGATTGGCTCAGCTATTGAGGGATTATGACTTGGCCAGAAACAATCGGAAAAGTGTCGGTTTGCGGTTTTTTATCCATGTGTACGGTTGTTGAAGTGCCCGCAACATCATAAGTGACATCGTATCCCGCGACCTGAGTGGAGGTTGTGTATTCGGTGGTGCAGCGCTTTTCTGTGGAGCTTACCGTATCGTTTTTCTGAGCATTGTCCTGAATCTTTCTTCCCGTCATGGCACCCGCAACCGTACCAACGGCGGTCGCGACGGTTTTTCCGGAACCGCCACCTACTTGGTTACCCAGCGCCGCACCCGCGGCTGCGCCTCCTAACGTCCCAAGCACCTTCCCCTCATCTTTGATGTCAGCTTGCTTTGTTACCACCACATCATTACAAACTTGATGCGGTGTTTTGATAGATTGAGTGACGGCTTCGACCAGCGTTATGGTTGCATGAGTTGGTGCTTCTTCTTTGCATGCTGAGAGTAAAAACACCCCGGTCACTGCTAGCGCCACTGCTTTTATTGTCATGTTATTTCCTTATTATGGTTTGGTATGAGCGGTATAGTAAGGAAAAAAGGGACACATAAATCAGCGGTGAATTAATTCTGTGTCATTGTCTGGTGAAGAGTCAAGATAGTATTAACGCTGTGTAAAGAGATGTGCAGTAAAGGTATTTTGAAGCTGTTCATAAAGAGCCTCATCAGCTATCCAAAGAGACTCGCTCTATTCTTTATGACTAGTAGAGACTGGGAAAACTCGACGAATTTGGTCAAGTAAGAAATGGTGGATATCGGTGGCTGATTGGTTTTTGGGCCAAATAACATCGTATTGCATCAGGATATTCGTTTGAACAAAATCTGGCATTAAGATAACAACTCGAGGGGGCATTTGAGTGAGTCGATGAATTAATCCCCAGCCAAGACCCGCCTGAATTAAAGCAACCACATTCGCCTGTCCATTGCATTCGCAGGTGGCTGGCGACATCTTAAAACTATGTCTAAGGAAATCATTTTCTTGTGCTGAAGAGCTAATAATTTGCGGATGAACAATCAAGTCATCACTAGTGATGTTGCGCTTTTTTGCTAAAGGGTGTACCTCACTGCATATGATGTCTATTGGGCAATGGCCAATGGCTCTGAACTCATAAAATTGAGAGTTAGCTTCAGTAGTAGGGGTTAACGCAAGGTCGATTTTATGCTCTCGCACAAGATTCAAAATTTTTTGGACCCCTAATGTCTGAATGGTTAAATTTAGTGCTGGCCATTGTTGTTGTAAGGCACCAAATACGGCGGCAAAGGGCGCTAAACCTATATCTTCATCAATCGCAATCGTAAAAGATGCAGGAAGACCTGCAGCTAGGTGCTGAGCATTACGATCAAACCTCTCGATACTATCTACTGCAGCTTTTGCACCATCGTATAAATGCAGTCCGGCTTCTGTCAGTTGTGGGTACTTCCCGTTCCTATCAAAAAGGAGCACACCTAACTCATCTTCTAACCTAGCTATATTGCCGCTGATTGTTGCAAGGTGTTTGCCCAGCAAACGCCCCGCGGCGCTGAAAGAGCCGGTATCAGCAGCTGCAATAAAACACTTCAGTAGATCGGGTTTAATCATGAGAAATGGTTCCTCGTATCGCAATCCTATGGTTTTACCATAGGAAACCTATTATCACCTATTGAAAATAATATAGATAATGAACGGACTTTAAACAAGCAGCCTTTTTCCTAAGGAGTTCATTATGAATAAATCAGTTATCGCATTACTCATCACGAGTTTAGCAACGACGGCATACGCCGCAAATGAAGACACATCAGTGAGTGGTTACAACGGTGTCAGTATTGAATTAACAGGCACGTTTTATGAACCTAATGAGTCTCAAATGCTTCAAGAAACGACTCCGGTATTTGAGTTTGATGGATTAAATGAACGAGGCGGTTCTCAAATAGTCCAGCAATATAAACAGACCTTTGGCGAAGATATTATGGGGTTGACTATAAAAGCGAAGCTATCTGAGCTAGATGAACGCTTAGATGAAGAGCGGATAGAGTCGATTCTTCTGACAATGGAAGAGTTTCAAGCCAATTTTCCTAACGTCATGAGCTTTTATCGCGGTGTCGCAAGTGAAACTGGACATTCACTGTCTGAGGTTTATCTAGCCGCGTGGGCAAACGATGGCATGTTTGCGATTAATATTCAGGAGCTCGTGAAAGTGGCACTGCCTGCTCTTAAAGACGCGACTAATCCAGATAAGCTTAAAGAAATTACCGATCAACAGCGCGGGTGCTCAGTGATTGCATTTGATAATGGTGTTGCAGGCCAGAATCAGGATATGCCAATAGCAATGGGGGGATGGGGCGCGATATGGAAATCAGAAGAAGTGATTGTGCATGCTGCTGAACCACTTTTTACCGCGATGGCAATGGGGCAAGATATCACCTCTAACGTCAACACGGTTGACACATTCAACGAGGCTTGGATGGAGTATGGGCTGCCTTCGAGTGGTGTCGCATTGGGTATTGCAGCGACACACGATAGTGCACACGATGCGGCCAAAACCTTAAGTGAAACCAAAATGAATGCGGCGTTGGCACTGACTTATACAGATAAACATGGCGGAGCAGTATCCGTAGAGGTTCAAAAAGGGGCTGATGTCGTCCACGACGGATCGCGAAACGGTTTCGTAACGCATACCAATCACCCTATTGGGCTAGAAGATAATTTAGTTGACCGATATGCCAATGGCAACGCAGCTG
This sequence comes from Vibrio sp. E150_011, assembly GCF_053544015.1. Classification (NCBI taxonomy): domain Bacteria; kingdom Pseudomonadati; phylum Pseudomonadota; class Gammaproteobacteria; order Vibrionales; family Vibrionaceae; genus Vibrio; species Vibrio sp. E150_011. Next base: position 722,599 of record NZ_JBHFOL010000001.1, on the reverse strand, counting down.
CGTTTGATTCTGCAGTGAAAACCACCTTATGGCGACAAGAGGCAGCGCAGCTGGTGGGCAAATTCGCGCCTAGTAAAGACGTGACGGCATTGAAAGACACATTCAAGCAAAAACCATTTATGAAAGCCCCTTATGAGGGAAATGATTTTGTTAGCGTTAACACCGTTATACATGACTTAAATGAAGGCTGCTCTTATGGCACAACGTGGTTATCTACCTTACAAGATTTCACAAAGGTCTGTTTCGATAAGTGATAGTAAAGCGCGTTTATTAAACCAATCTCAATGTTAATACACTAATATGTTTAGTATTAAGGAAATAAAAATGAAAAAGTCGATATTAGCAATAACACTTGCTGCTATTTCAATGAATGTATTTTCTGCTGATAATAATGAAGCAGAGCAGCAGAACTATGGTGATCCTACCACCATATATACAATGCTTGGTGGTAGTTTCTCGGAAAATAGTGCCCAAGCAAATGTCACTATAGGTGGTGGTCAAAACTTATTTTTTGGTGACTTAGGTATTGATAAAGATAATACGGTTGACTATCGGTTCCGATACTTTCGTTTAAATGAAGCTGGAAACGCGGGTTGGTCTATAGAAACACTTGGCGATGATAACATTAATACCGTCATGGCAGGTGGCGTTTACAAATTTGAAATTAGTGATCATTTCAGTTTGTTCCCAATGCTATACGGCGGTGCCATGACCTCAAAACATGCGATTGGGTCTAAAGATGGGTCAATCTCATCATTTAAAGATTCAACGGTACTGAATGGCGGACTTTATGCATTGTATGCGTTTGATGAGGGACATTGGCTCTATGCTAACCCTCGAGCTCATTATGTCCATGAAGCAAGGGAAACGATTCCTCAATTAGAAATTGGTGGGGGTTACATGGTCAATGATGATATTTCAGTGGGTTTCCGCGTTATGTCTCAAGGTGAAACGAAGATCAACGATGCTGATACATCTGTATCTGCACAGTTTTCATACTATTTCTAAGAAGCACAGTCTACTATTAATCATATAGGAGTTAATTTTTTAGTGAGTAGTATTAATTTATTACTTTTATTTACAGACAAGCCAAAGGGATATGGCTTGGTTTTTTAAGTCAAAAATACAAATCAACGGGTTACCTAATATTATTTTTACCTTGTCATTTTAAAGTAATTAAAGTAATTAAAGTAATTAAAGTGATTAAAGTGATTAAAGTTAAAGTTAAAGTTAAAGTTAAAGTTAAAGTTTACTATTATATTCCATTCTTCCTTGTCTGAAAAATTCTTTGCAATAATATGAGTTTATTCTTAAATATATACATTGTGAAAATCATTAAGTGGAAGTTAACAATCAGACAAATTGTAACGAGAGGTAATAGTGGTATGTTTTTTTATGATAAAAAGATAGACTACCCAGATTATCAACCTCAATTACATCTGCTGGAGGAACAAAGTCATGTATTATTTATCACGCTCATTGTTACCTTGCTTACACAGTATTGATCGTACTTGCCGAGCCTTCTCCGTTTACCTCCCCTGTGACTAAATTTGTTATTTGTTCACGCGATACACTGGCTTTTTATCGTGTCGTGAAATAAACAGCATTCATCTAACCAAGCGCCTAACACTTAGCTTACGACGTCATTGATTTCACTTAAAAGAAATCAGTCGGCCTGTCATGGCGAGTGATGTTTGGTTTATAGATTATAGATATGAGCTGTTCATATTTCACTCCGTTAGCCTACAGTGTACAAGTCGTTGAATACCATTACGTATCTCATATTAATACTGTCTCCTCTTGGAGGAAATTGTGTCATTTTTTATTGCTTCGCAAATATTGGTCGGGATCGCAGCACTCTGCGATGTCATTTCATTTCAGTTTAAAAGCCGTCACAAGCTGCTACTTACGTTGTTTATCTCTGCGTTGTTCATTGCCGCGCACTTTGCATTGTTAGAAGAATGGACAGCGGCTTGTTTACTCATTGTTGGTGCGTGTCGATACCTAGCAGGGATCTTCACCTCAGACCCTAGAATGAAGTGGTTGTTTTATTCGGCGACGCTGTTGGGAACGGCCGTCACTTTTAGTGGCTTAACCAGCATACTGAGTTGTATTGGTTCGCTATTCCATACTAAAGCGTCGTTTAGTCATAATGATAAAATCATGCGTTGGCTTATGGTGATAGGAACGGTTGTCTGGGGGATTCACGACGTAATAGTGGGTTCGCCGGTCGCCGTTTTACTGGATGTTCTGTTTATTTTGAGTAGCGTTGTGGGTTACTACCGAATACACATCAAGAAACCAGTTCTTGCTACGTAAATGAGCGCAGGGCATCGATATTAGAATGATATCAATGCCCTGCGTTGCGAATGGTGATTACTTGTTTTTACGTAGTATGAACATTTCGTAACCGTACTCCCCAATACATTGGTGAAACACTTCAATTTCTTTTGCAATATCACAGACTGCATCAGAGGCTTGTTTGTCTTCTGATAAGCTTTCAATACGATGTTGTAGAGGTTGGTAGTAGTTTAGCCATGCTTCGCGGCTTAACGTAAAGTGATTCACCACCTCATAACCCGCCGCTGTCATTTGCGTTAAGCGCGTCTCAATCGTTTGAATATCGGGGTATTCATTTTGAAAAAACGATTTAGCCTCTTGCGTTGGAGCGTCGGTTAGCCACACCATATCGCTTATTACCAATAGGCCATCCTCTTCCAGTAATGGCTTCCATTGTGAGAGCGCTTTCGTCACGCCCATAATATACGCACTGCCTTCAGACCAAATGAGGTCGAATTGCTTCTTTTCAAAAGGAAGCTCGGTCATGCTTGCACACACCGGTGTGATACGGGATGAAAATGGGGTTGATTGCAAGCGAAGCTCGAGTCGTGAAAGCGCTGCAGGTTCGTTATCAACCGCCGTAATCTTTGCGGTACTGTTCTCGGCGAGTATCGTGGTTGATAAACCTTTGCCGCAGCCAATCTCTAAGATATTGCTAGGACGGCTTGGCAATTGATTGAGCGCTTTTAGGGTTTCGTTTTCACTGCCTGGACCCCAGCGTTCAAGTGTCTCAAAAACAGCCATAAAGTCGGCCATGTATTGTTCGTGTTCATTCATATTCTTTGATAACCATTTTAATCGCAACGCTTCTTTTTCATTAAAGCCCTGCTTAATTAACCAATCTAAATGTGCATCGGGGGCGAGCTTATCGGTTTGTTCATGCCACGCTCGAATGTCTCCCTCTCCTAACATGGCCGCGAGTAACTGACGAGACGCTTGTTTTTTTGCGATCTCTTCATCTAACGCAGAAAGCCGTTTCTGCAGCAGACTTCGGTCAACTTTGGCTTGTAGACAAGCCTTGCATTCACTAAGGGTTAGCCCGCCGGCTTGTAGCCGCTGAATTAATCGCACTCGCTGCACATCGCTATCTTGGTAGACACGATAGCCGTTTTCGAGCCGATGTCCTTCAATTAGGTGTTGTTTTTCATAATACAGAAGCGCTGTGCGCGATAAGCCAACTTTGGCTGCTAGTTCTGAGATTCGATACACGTTAGAACTCCACATCATTGATGTACAAAATGGACTGTAAACTATGAAGTAATAGACAGGTCAATATTAAATTAGCGTTGTCTTGCAGGGTTGTCTAGGGGAGGCGGTGGAAGAACGAACATGGGGTAACCACAGTAATGAGGCACTTGTCGTTAAGGTGTGAGAAGATATTGGCTAAAGTTTGTCGGGAAAATATTGATTATTGAAGGAAGTAACAAGTGGAAGATATCTATTTTGCTGGAGGTTGCTTATGGGGCGTACAGGAGTTTATGCGTCACTTACCTGGCGTGATTGCAACGCAAGCAGGGCGTGCTAATGGGAGTTCTGATACGACATGCGCGAACTATGACGGTTATGCGGAGTGTGTAAAGACTCAATTCGACCCAAAAATAGTGTCGGTAGAAACTCTCATGGATTACTTTTTCGAGATTATTGATCCGTACAGCATCAATAAACAAGGTGAGGATGTAGGGATAAAATATCGAACGGGCATTTATAGCCTTCACGCGGAACATTTGCTAAAGGTCACCGCTTATCTGCAAGCGAGAGAAGATGCGGATAAGATCGCGATAGAAGTCTTACCGTTGACCAATTATGTAAAAAGTGATGATGAGCATCAAGATAGGCTTACGTTGCGACCTAACGATTACTGTCATATCCCTCAAAACATTCTGCATAAATATCGTAAAAATTAACCGTTTCAATAATGAAAGAACCAACGCCTACAGCGTTGATTCTTTCATTGTTTTAGAGCGAGTGATCATTGTCACTGCACAGACGTTTCGATTACGTTATTGGTGTGATTAAGGTTCTTTGTTTACTACGAGATTCTCCGTAACGAACGGACGGTGCCTGACTAGCACCCATAAGATCCCACCAGTAAGGCCAACCCCGAGCTGTATGAGTCCGAGACTTTCAATTAAAGCTTCCGGTCGAATGGAGACAAGCATCATCCCTAAAGAACCACAAATCATCGCAAAAAATTGAATCAAGGCAACAGCTGAGCCCGTATCATGGTCTTGTTGGTCAAGCATCAGGTTGGTTCCTGGTACTCGCATTGTAATGACCATCAAGGTTGCTGGTGCAGCGATACCCGCGAATACCCATGGTGATGTAGTTCCAATTGTAATCGTGAGAACACCGGCAACCGCAAGCAATAAGAAACACATTGTAATGATTTTTTGGACCGAGATACGACGAGAAACCTTCATATAAATTGCAGGGCCAAAAGAGGCGCATAACGCGTTAAACGCGAAGGCATAACTAAACTCTTGCTCGCTTAGCCCAAACCCATTGATATAAATGTATGATCCTGCCGCAAGGAACGCCATGAGTGCCATTGGTGTAACGGAAAAAATGGTAAGCAATACAATAAATCTTCGATTTTTTAGTACAACCCCCAATCTTCCCCATGAACGGAGCATTGAACCGTCGTATTTAGTCTCTAATGTCTCTTTGTAGCAAAATGCCAGTACAGAAGCGAAAGCACCAAACACCGCTAACGTGACAAACATCATCCGCCATGATGCGACTTGCAATAAGAAGGCACCAATAACCGGAGCGACCATCGGTGCGATAATGACTAACGACATAATAGTTGCCATTATTTTTTCACGCTCACGCCCCTCATAAAGATCTTTTACAATAGCTGTGGCGACGACGGTAATGGCACTACCAGCAAAGGCTTGAAAGACTCGAGCGCCAATGAGTTGTTCAATATTACCAGCCATGGCGCAAAAAATACTGGCGATCATATAGCCGCCTATTCCCGTTAATAACACAGGCTTACGACCAAATTTTTCGCTTAACGGGCCCCAAAAGAGTAAGCCGACAGCGTAGGTAACGAAATAGCTACTTAAAGTGAGGTTTACCATCGCTTGGTCGGTATTAAATATGCTGACCATCTGCGGCAGCGCAGGTAGGTACAAGTCAATAGTCAGAGGCGGAAAAGCACTGATGATGACGAGGAAAAATAACATACCGGTTTTACCCAATATAGGTTGTGTTTGTTTCAAGTGGTGACTCCTAATGATTCTTTATTGGCTTTATCGTAAGGGGAGATGTAACGACATCGTCGATGATGTCACGAGCTAGTAAGCCAAGTTATTGTTCACTCGTTTGAGCAGTACGCGCAGCGTTTCTGATTCATCGTCAGAGAAGCCAGTGAGCATCTCGTTGATCATTCCCATTTCTACGTCGTCTAATCGCTCAAGCAGCGTCGTACCTTTCTCACTCAGAGTGAGCTCAACAGAGCGCTTATCGCTGACACTTGCCTGTTTGATGATCAAATCCTGTCGATGCAGGCGTGCCACGATACGCGCGATTTGTGCTTTATCACGATTCATCGACTCGACCAACATCTGTTGAGAGGCGCCCTCAAATTCTCGAATATCACTCATGGCTTTGTGTTCGAGCGGAGAGAATTCGACTTTTTGGCGAGTGACTTCAGCCACCATTTTTCCACGAGTCTTCATGCGAATTTCACGCAGGGTATGGTTTATTTCCCGATAGGTCGTCATAGCGATCTCTGATGTTTGGTTGTGTAAGTCAACTATTATCTTGATTTTGGTTGATCGAGTCAACTAATTGTTTGTGACGGATTCGTCTAGTAACAATGTTCACAATATGGTCACAAAATCATCGAAAAATCGTCAAACAGTTACGATGAAATACCAGTTAAATAAATCAAAGGTGATTCGGAGAAGAGTTATGGCGATGATTGCGCCGGAACTGACCATTGTCAGTGAGACGAGTGACATAGTACAACCCAAACTAGGGCGAAAAGTACTTCAAACTCGAGCGCTTACCAAGTCCTATCAACAGGACAAAGTAGTTCTCGATGGTATTGACCTTGATTTGCATGCTGGTGAATTTGTTGCAATTGTTGGCCGATCCGGCGCAGGAAAATCCACCTTATTACATACGTTAAATGGCACCATTTCGGCAAGCAGTGGTGAGATCCTTAATGTCCACAAAGACCAGTCGACGGATAATATTTTGTCGATGACACGTAAAGAACTACGTGAATGGCGCACTCACTGCGGCATGATTTTCCAAGATTTTTGTCTTGTTCCTCGCCTTGATGTCATTTCAAACGTGTTGCTTGGCCGTCTGAGCCACACCTCAACAATAAAATCTCTCTTCAAAGTCTTTAGTGATGAAGACCGAGTAGAGGCAATCCGGTTGTTGAAGTGGTTAAACATGTTGCCTTATGCACTGCAACGCTCCGAAAATTTATCGGGTGGTCAACAGCAACGTGTGGCCATTTGCCGAGCGATGATGCAGAACCCCAAAATTTTGCTGGCGGATGAGCCAGTTGCATCTCTCGATCCTAAAAACACAGTAAGAATTATGGAAGCGCTACAAAAAATCAGTACTGATGATATTGCAGTGATGGTGAACCTCCACTCGATTGAATTGGTGCAGCAATATTGCACGCGAGTCATTGGTCTTGCAAAAGGGCGAGTGATTTATGACGGACACCCGTCCGGGCTGAATGATGAGGTTTTGCACCAGTTATATGGTGATGAATTTGATCAGGTTGGTTGATTAAACCCCTAACAATCTCACTGGTAGGCAATCCTGTCACCAGTGGTCAGAATGAACAAGGAAGACATAATGAAAAAACTATTATCAGTAAGCGGCATTATTGCAGCGGCACTTTCTTTTCACACGCAAGCGGCAGCACCAAGTGAGATCAATCTCGGGATTTTAGGGGGGCAAAATGCTTCGGATCAAATTGGTGATAACCAGTGTGTGGCGGAATTTCTACACAAGGAATTAGGCGTTAAGACCAATATTCGCAACTCCACGGATTACAATGCGGTCATTCAAGGGTTATTGGGCAACAAGATTGATCTAGTGATGAACATGTCACCTAAATCTTATGCTGAGATCTACCTAAATGATCCCAATGCCGTTGATTTGGTAGGTATCACCGTTGATAACACCGATAATTCTCGTGGTTACCATTCGGTTATCTTGGTGAAAGAAGATAGCCCATACCAATCTATTGAGGATTTAAAAGGCACGGCTTTTTCGTTTGCCGATCCTAATTCAACGTCTGGGTTCCTGATTCCAAACAACCAATTAGAGACCAATCTAGGCGGTAACATGGATAACAGCTTCAATAATTTCTTTAAGTCGGTGAGCTTTTCTGGTGGCCATGAGCAGGATATTGTTGGCGTTCTGAATGGTCAGTTTGATGCTGCTGTAACATGGTCATCAATGGTGGGCGATGCGAAGCAGGGTTACACCGCCGGAGCGTTACTGCGCTACATGAATCATGACCCAGAATTGATGGACAAAATTCGAATTATTTGGGAATCCCCATTGATTGCAAACGGCCCGACGATTGTCAGCAACAAGCTTGACCCGGCGTTTAAAGAAGATTTAGTTGCTGCGGTCAAGAAACTCGATAAAGAAGAAAATGAGTGTTTTAGTAAAGCCGCAGGTGGGCAGTTACATTTGGCCGATACCAGTGTTGATGAGTATCAGTCAATCATTGACTTGGTTAAAGCCACCAAGTTTGCTCAGAGATAGTTGCCTTTCTTAGGAATGGCTAATCTATTTATCAGATCTGTATAGACTCAAAGAGGTGATACTGACTTAGCAATCACTTGCTTGTCTATTACTTGCTTGTCTATCTATGGCGAGGGCAGGACCGAATGGGTTTTGAACTCGCTATCTCACTTTTTGGTTTAACATCATGCCGTTTGAACAATACTATCAACAGGTTCGACGTAAACAAAAAATGGACGCTTTCATGTGGTCTGCCATGTTTATGGTTTTGTACCTCATTTCTGGGCACTTTGCTGAATTTAGTCTTCGCCAGATCGTCATTAATGCGCCCGCTTTCTTCGATTACATCTTGGATACGATTCCGAATCTTTCTTGGGATGTCCTCTTCGCGAGCCGTGATGACTCGGGCCATGCTGTGCCGGGATCGCTTATTTACTGGGGATATCGACTACCGATTCAATTGCCCTTGCTTTGGGAGACCATCAATGTCGCCATTGCCGCTACTTTAGTTTCTTCTTGTATTGCTATTATCTTAGCCTTTTTAGCCGCGAATAACGGCTATGCACCTGCGTCTGTTCGTATGGCGGTACGAGCGTCGGTAGCTTTTCTAAGGACGATGCCTGAATTGGCCTGGGCGGTGATGTTTGTCATGGCTTATGGGGTTGGAACCTTTCCGGGTTTTGTTGCCTTGGCGCTGCATACAGTCGGCAGTCTCACGAAGCTATTCTATGAGTCGATTGAAACGGTATCTAACAAGCCAACGAGAGGGCTTACTGCCGTCGGGGCGAGCCCATTGCAACGTGTTAGATTTGCACTTTGGCCGCAAGTTAAGCCAATTGTTTTATCTTATATTTTCCTTCGATTTGAGATTAACTTCCGCTCATCGACCATCTTGGGTCTAGTCGGAGCGGGCGGTATTGGGCAAGAATTGATGACCAATATTAGTTTAGGGCGTCATGATCAAGTGAGTATGACGCTATTACTCATCATCCTCGTGGTGGCGATAATTGATATGCTATCTGGATCGCTTAGAAAGCGAGTGATCAGTGGAGACATGAAATGAGCACGCAAGCATTGCAACAAATAAAGCAGGAGCACCAAGAAATATTCTCGACCCAGAAGCGGTATTTGCGTTTGGTCGTTCTTAGTGCCATCGCCGTCTTGGTCTATTATCTTACGTTTTTTTCATTTTTTGGCATTAGTGAGCAACAGCTCATTATGGGCAATAGCAAGATCAGCAGTTATTTTATGCATATGTTTGTTTGGCGAGATTTTTGGAACTGGCCATTTGCTTATTACTTCTCACAGATCGGTATTACGTTAGCGATTGTATTTGGTGGTACGTTGACGGCGTCCGTTGTCGCACTTCCTCTTTCTTTTCTGGCGGCACGTAACGTGATGACTGGACCATTCGGAGTGATTGCTATCATGATGAGGCGAATCTTTGATGTGTTACGTGGGGTCGACATGGCCATCTGGGGAATGATCTTTGTCCGTGCGGTAGGGTTAGGCCCACTTGCTGGTGTCATGGCGGTATTCGTTCAAGATTTAGGCTTATTCGGGAAGCTATTTGCCGAAAGTCATGAGGCGGCTGATCGAAAACCAACCCTAGGCCTAACATCATTGGGTGCCAATCAGATCCAAAAGCATCGCTTTGCCATTTTTACTCAATCGTTCCCGACGTTTTTGGCATTAAGTCTGTATCAATTGGAATCGAATACGCGCTCGGCGGCTGTTTTAGGTTTTGTAGGAGCCGGGGGGATTGGTTTGGTGTACGCAGAAAATATGCGCCTGTGGAACTGGGATGTAGTGACGTTTATTACTTTGGTGCTAGTGGTCATTGTCATGGTCATGGATAAGGTGTCTAGTGTGCTTCGTCATAAATACATTATTGGTGAGAATGTCCCATTGTTTGATCCTAAAATTGTTTGATCGAAAATGACTTGACCCCAAAGCTCACTAACCTTTAATTTCATTGTTATCCTTTATTCAGAGCAAGTCCCCTTTATCGGTGGCTTGCTCTTTTTTATTACCAATGACCTCTTGTCCGCGTATCACTACCCACCAGCGGGCTGGAGCCATTCTGGATGGCATGGTTGCGGGTTAACGTAAGGGTCACTCATTAACTTGAACGGTCGTTCATAAATTGCTTGAACAGTCGTTCAGATTAAATTATAGTCTCTACATCGACAGGAAAACTGTCACTCCCGATGACATTATTAATCCGTATGAAAGGATATTGAGATGAGCGAATTCAAACGACATACTGAAGAAACAGCACCAGAAGAAAGCAAAGCGATTCTTGTCGATGCAAAAAAGCAGATGGGAAGAATTCCTGGTTTATATGGGGTGATGGCGGAATCACCAAGCACCTTAAAAGCTTACAAACAACTGCACCAAGCATTTACCGACACGTCTTTTGATGCCGAAGAACTTACTGTCGTTTGGCAAACGATCAACGTAGAGCATGAGTGCCACTATTGCGTACCGGCACATACGGGTATAGCGCATGCGATGAAGGTTGATCCTGTCTTGACGGAGGCATTACGAAACCGCGAAGCCATGCCAACAGAGAAGCTTCAAGCCTTGCATGATTTTACTCTCAGTATGGTTCGTGAGCGAGGTAATGTATCACCGTCACAACTCGAAGCCTTTTACGCTGCGGGTTACGGTCAGCAACAAGTTCTTGAAGTGATTCTTGGATTATCTCAAAAAGTGATCAGTAATTACGTCAATCATGTCGCACAAACCCCAGTTGATCCCATGTTCGAGCAGTTTGCTTGGAAATAACCTTGAATCTGCACTATCTATAATGAGTATGAATGATAGGTAGCGCTTGATTATGAATAACGGAAACCAGCATACCCACCTTTGGTGGGTATGCTGGTTTCAAGGCCTGCCCTTGTAATATGCGATATTGGATCGCTATTCAACCCTGTCTAATCATTCCTCGTAGATTAAGACCATGATTAAGGAGTATTACGATGACAAAAACGTTAGCCTTTGATGTTTATGGGACGTTGATTGATACACACAGCGTGACGACGCTGTTGCAAGAATGGATCGGCGATAACGCATCGGTGTTCAGCCAAACCTGGCGTAATAAACAGCTAGAGTATTCTTTTAGAATTGGCTTAATGAAACAATATCAACCCTTTACCGTCTGTACTCGTGAAGCACTGGATTATGCGTGTGAGTTTCATCAAGTGACGTTAAGTTTGGAGCAGCGAGTACAACTTTTAGAAAGCTATCGTAGGCTGCCAGCATTTCCTGAGGTTCGACCTGCACTTGAAGCCCTAAAACAGCGTGGCTATAAGATGGTTGCCTTCTCAAATGGCGAACGCAGTGCGGTAGAATCCCTATTACAACACGCCGAGATTATGGATTGTTTTGATGATGTGGTCAGCTGCGAGGCGATTGAAAGTTATAAACCAGATCCGTCGGTCTATCAATATTTGCTCGATAAGACCAGCACCGTCCCTGAGCAAACCTGGCTTGTTTCAAGTAACTCGTTTGATGTGATTGGCGCAATATCCTCAGGATTAAAGGCCGTTTGGGTAAAGCGAAACTCGCTGGCGATTCTTGACCCTTGGGGAGTTGAACCAACCCGAGTCATTGCAACCTTGCATGATTTGGATTGATGAACACGATAAATAATACCTAGTCGGTAGCCATAGACTCCCGACTATCGGTAAGAATTTAGAGAGAAAGTGAACAATGACTGACAAAATTAAGCTAGATATTATTTCTGATGTGGTTTGTCCGTGGTGCATTGTTGGGTACCAACATCTACAAGCAGCCATTGACGAACTAGGGCTACAAAACCGTATTGAAATTGAATGGCAACCCTTTGAGTTAAACCCAGATATGCCACCAGAAGGTGAGGAGTTGCGGGAACATGTTGCGAGAAAATATGGGTCAAGCAAAGAAGAAAGTGACCGAGCTCGTGAACAAATCTCTCAAGCGGGAGCAAAGTATGGCTTCGAGTTCCGTTACTTTGATGGCATGAAAATCGTTAATACACTCGATGCTCATGTCCTATTGGAGTACGCGCACACCGTAGGCAAGCAAACCGAACTCAAGCTTCGTTTATTCAGCGCCTTCTTCACTGAACAGAAAGATGTCTCGGACCGTACGGTGCTAATAGAAGAAGCCGTGGCCGTTGGATTACCCAAGCTGGAAGTTGAACAGCAACTTTCTGAACGCCACCTAAAGGACAAGGTTCGTCAACAAGAATCACAGTGGCATCAGATGGGCGTGTCAAGTGTGCCAACAGTCGTCTTTAACCGCACCAGTGCGTTGACGGGGGCGCACCCACAAGATACGTATAAGCAAGTGTTGCTGGAATTGATCTCAGAAGTCGATGGTACTGTGTAATGTTTACCGCGGGGCATTCATGGACAAACAGGCTCTCGTTATGAATGTGAATAAAAAAGGTTGGTAAGCGCCAACCTTTATTTTTGCAGTCCGATTTGAAAAAGCAGATTCATATCATTATTCCTTTCGGGAGTGATGCTATAAGCTCGGTGTTTTGGTTGTCCCTTTTTTTAGCATGCTTTGAAAATCGCCGTGGCACTCATTTTGAAAAAGAAAACGAGAAAGTGTCTCTGCATCGCTGTCCATCAAATCTTCAATCACCTCTGGTGGCATACCAGAAATCAGATCGCATCCCTGTGTTTCCCGATTAAAATGCGCGCAACCGTTTCTGCATTTTTCCATCATTAGCCCTTGGTTTGTGTATTTCCCTTAAGAAATAGACCATGGCAATAACCTTGCAAATACAGATGTTATTATTTGAGTGCCAGCTCAACTTTTACGTTCAATTTGTCCCCATCTTTCAACGTGCTATTTTTAGTTAAAAGTTAAAAGTTAAAAGTTAAAAGTTAAACTGCACGGCATGAATCACGTGTCACTATGCTACATGCGACGACAGTCCTTTGAAATTCTTTATGTTTTCCTTCGCTAGACTCAACGGCAAGCTTGGCCGTTTCTTTTCCAATGAGATAAGCATCTTGTTTAATGACGGTGATGGGCACCTTGAATAATTCCACCATTGGAATCTCATCAAAGCCAATGATCGAGACCTGTTGTGGTATGTGGATACCCGCACTATTTAAAGATTGTAGTAAGTCTGCTGTGATGGCCAAATGTTGAGTGAAGATAGCGCTAGGGGCATCGGGCCCCTGAATTAACGATACTGGGGAGTGCCTAAAGCCAGTTTCTCTATCCCAAAACTGTATGAGCTCGTTATCTGGTTCAATGCCGTGTTTTGCCAATGCGTTACTGTAGCCTTGAAAGCGGGCGTTACGTGACAAACTACTTTCAAACTCTTGGGTCATAAAACAGATACGCTTGTGCCCCAACAGTAGTAGGTGTTCCGTGGCGTTGAATGCGGCTTCTCGGTAATTCGATAATACGATATGACTCTGACAATCAGGGTGCTCTAGCTGAAATTGAACCACGGGCATGCCACCGCCTATAAATTGATTGATCAACTCAGAATTTAAACCTGATGAGGTGATGATAATGGCATCGACACACATCTGCTTTAGAGAGAGCAAAGCTCGTTTTTCAGCCTCCCCATCAAAATCACTATTATAAATGAGCACGTTATAGCCGTTGCTCTTACAGAAATCGTCAATCCCTCGCAATACTCGGCTGGTGTTGTAACCGGCAATATCACGAACGACCACACCAATGGTCTTCGTTTTTTCAACTTTTAAGCTACGTGCGATCGGGTTCGGTACATAGTTTAATTCTTCGATCGAGGACTTGATCTTCTGTTTTGTCCCGGCAGACATATGCCCAAAACGACCATTTAAATACTGAGAAACGGTACTTTTGGACACGCTTGCATGTGTGGCAACATCGATAATTCGCACTTTCTTCATACTGGCTTCTTAAAACTGTTAACTGGCTCAAAATCAGAACGTTGACATTCTATCGATGGATCTAGATGATATCAAGTAAACCGGTTTACTAAATCGATTTACTTGTTTTGTAGATTAGAGAGATTGAAATGAAAATTGAAGATGTGAAGGTATTTGTTACCAGTCCTGGCCGTAACTTTGTCACGGTAAAAGTGATGACTGATGAAGGCGTTTATGGGCTAGGTGATGCGACAGTCAATGGCCGTGAGATGGCTGTGGCTACGTACTTGGAAGAGCATGTTAAGCCTTGTTTGATTGGGCGAGATGCTCATTCAATTGAAGACATCTGGCAATATTTATACATGGGTGTGTACTGGCGACGTGGTCCAATTACAATGGCGGCCATCGCGGCCATTGATATGGCGCTTTGGGATATAAAAGGCAAGGTGGCCGGTCTTCCTGTGTATCAACTTCTTGGCGGGAAATGCCGGGAAGGGGTAAAACTTTATGCTCATGCAAACGGTGAGTCTATAGAAGATACGCTTGATAAAGCAGAGCAATGTATTGAGCAAGGTTTTAAAGCTGTGCGTCTTCAGGCTGCTATTCCTGGTTTATCTGAAACGTATGGTGTTCTTGGTGATAAGAAAGACTACTTTGAGTTGCAAGGCAATCGCCCACTGCCACCAGAGCAAGAATGGTCAACGAGTAAATACTTTAAATTGGTTCCTGAGCTATTTGCACAAGCACAAGAGCGATTTGGTGACCAAGCTGAGTTTCTTCACGATACACACAGTCGCTTAACACCGATTGAGTCAGCCAAATTAGGCAAAATGCTGGAACCTTATAATCTTTTGTTTTTGGAAGATGCTTCCATTGCAGAGAACCAAGAGAACTATAAGTTAATTCGCCACCATACCACCACGCCTCTCGCACTGGGTGAAACGTACAATACGATCTGGGACTGTAAAGACCTGATTCAAAATCAATGGATTGATTATATTCGCACTGCTGCTACGCATGCTGGTGGAATCACCGGAATGAAAAAAATCTCAGACTTTGCTGCGGTTTACAATGTCCGTACCGCCCCTCATGGCGCGCCAGACTTATCACCGATTTGTTTCGCAGCTCATATGCATTTGAATATTTCGACGCATAACTTTGGTATTCAAGAATTTGTTGGTTTTGGCAACGAAGAATGTCAGTCCATTTTTAGCCACGATATGAAACTTGAAAACGGTATGATTCTAGTGAGCGATGCTCCAGGTTTAGGGGTGGAGTTTGATGAAACTGCGGCACAGCAATACCCATACAAGCGCTCGTATTTACCCGTTAGCCGTTTGGAAGATGGCACGTTGTGGCATTGGTAGGATCTAGCAATTGTTAAAATAGCATGGAACGGGTCATTCACGTCGCAGATCGTTAAAGCGAACGAATGCAGCACTTCAATGAAGTGTACGTGAGAGCAAGTTGACCTTCTTCAGCACTATTTTGCTCACATCGAGGGTGGTCACTTTCTTTCGATGAAAGAGTATTTGTTGTAAGCATTGAATTAAGGGTAAGTAATGAAGAAAACAGTGTTAGTTTTTGGTACGGGATTTGCGGGTCAAGGCCATGCCAAGGCATTTCGTGATGCCGGTGCTGAAGTTGTCGGTATCGTAGGCCGTACTGAGCATATCGTGACAAGTGTCGCAGAGGAAATGGCGATCCCATACTCAGGGACAAACTGGGCTTTAGCACTCGAGTTGTGTAAGCCTGATATTGTATCAATCGCGACGCCCGGTGGGGCGCATGTTGATGCCATCAAAGAAGCGATTCAGTTCGGTTGCCATGTGTTCTGTGATAAACCTTTAACCGAAAGTGGTGAAACGGCGCTTGAATTGTATCGTCTGGCGGAAGAGAAAGGCGTAAAAACCGCTTTTGCATCAAGCTTTCGATACATTCCTGAAATCATACATGCAAAGCAGTTGGTGGCGGCAGGTGCCATTGGTGAGCCGACCGAGGTTGAGTGCATTTCTCATTTCAATCTTGACCGTCATATCCCATTTGGATGGTCTCACCGCACTGAAGCGGGTGGGGGACGTTTAAACAATAACTTTACGCATTTATTGTCTATTGTTACGTCCGTGGTGGGCGATAATATCTTAGCCATCAGCGGAGAAGTGCGCAACGATATGCCAAAAGCTCCCGTTGTCGAAGGTGTCCATAATTTCACAGAGCGTCGTAACTTTATCCCTAAAGATATTAACGACCCAGCGTTGGAGTGGCGAGATTGTGATGTGGAATGGTCTTATACCGTATTGGCGCAGATCGAAAGTCGCACACCTGCGGCGCTACCGGTTTCAGTCTTGTTCAAGCACGGTGGTCTAACGCCTCGTTTTAATGAGGATCACATTGTGTTTCATGGCACAAAAGGGTCCATCTATATTAAGGGTCACTACGGCGATGGGCCGTTATACTTGTGGCAAGATGGGCAGTGGCAGGAAATGGCGTTGCCGGCTGACATTCGAGCGCAATTGCCGGATATCGAATGTGAGACCCAACGAAGCTGGACTCATTTAGCGAGCGAATTTGTAAAAGATATTAGTGGCGTTTCAGTGGCACCTTATCAAACCTTTAAAGATGGGTGTCAGTACCAATTGATCATTGATTTAATTAGGAAAAATGACCGTTGGGTTGACGTTCAACAGTTGTTCGACACTCAAGGCTAGTCAGAGAAAGACGTTTTTTAGCCAGAACAGCGCTTTTGTGTTGAACAAAGAAAACACCTTGAGTGCGCCGCTACTGGTTCAAACTATTTTTTTCTTAACCGCGTGCGCTCAATAAAAATAAGACGCCTTAACAGGCGTCTTTAGTGCCTTAAAATGGCGATTTGGCGACCTCCTAATGTACTGATTTTATTGATATTAAAATAATGGTAAGTCATGAGGGTGGGTGGTAGTCTTCTGTCATAGTCAGGAGCATTCACATGATTTTTAAGAACAAAATATTTGATCACCATGATTTTTCTAATCAAGATTTGTCCGATCATCACTTCGAACGTTGCCAATTTTTGCGCTGCGACTTTTCGCGCTCAGATCTAAGAGACAGTGCTTTTCTCAACTGTAAGTTTGTTGAAACCAGAGATCTCGCAGGTTGTCACTTTGATTATGCCAACTTGAAAGATGCCAGCTTTAAACAGTGTCAAATGGCAATGTGCAACTTTGAGGGGGCTGATTGTTTCGGGATTGAGTTGAGAGAGTGTGACTTGAAGGGAGCCAATTTTTCACGCGCTCGATTTGCAAACCAAGTCAGCCACAAGATGTATTTCTGCTCAGCATATATCACGGACTGTAATCTGTCGTACACCAATCTTGAGCGTGCGGTCATTGAAAAATGTGACCTATTTGAGAACCGATGGATAGGGGCAAACCTTCAAGGCTCATCTTTCAAAGGCTCTGATCTCAGCCGTGGTGTGTTTTCTGCGGATTCGTGGTCTCAATTTCGTTTCCAAGACGCGAACCTATGCCATGTTGATTTGGAGGGGCTCGATCCTAGAAGAGTGGATCTCAGCGGGGTTAAGATTTGTTCATGGCAGCAAGAGCAGTTGCTTGAGCCGCTAGGGCTGGTTGTCCTCCCAGATTAAGAGAGTAGCGTGGCCATTATCTATTTCGTAAATAGATAATGGCCATAAGCATAAGCATAAGCATAAGCATAAGCATATGCTTGAGCCAAGTTAACCTACTGACTTATGCATATCTCGAGGGTGATCGGCACAACGACATGATGATGCCAAAGCAAATTCCCTGAGTAATCATCGCGGTCCCCCCGTAACTAAAGAATGGAAGCGGGCTGCCCATGACAGGTAACAGTCCACTCACCATGCCAGTATTGATAAAAGCATAGAGAAAAAAACTTAAGGCGAATGAACCACATACTAGCCGACTGTAGATATGGTGGCTCGCACATGACAGCCACAACGTGCGTAGCGTGACAAACAGATACAGAGACAAAAGGACCACGCATCCAGCGAATCCCCATTCTTCGGCATAAGACGAGAAAATAAAATCGGTGTGACTTTCGGGAATGAACCCCAGTGCACTTTGTGTGGCATTGGCCCATCCTTTTCCTGTCATGCCACCCGATCCAATCGCAATATGGGATTGAATAATTTGATAGCCCGAACCTAACGGATCACTCTCTGGATTAAGAAACTGCAAGATACGTTTTTTTTGGTAAGCCTCGATAACAAAAAACCACAGCATCGGAACTAGCAGGGTTATGAGGCCAACAAATCCGCCGATGATCGTCCAACTCATTCCCGCAAAGTACAACACGAACAACATATAAATAACGCCGAAAATGGCGCCATCTAAATCAGGCTGAATGAAGATAAGCCCGGCAGGGATTGCCGTTAGTACGAGTGCGTAAAATATTCTAGTGATAGTCGGACGCTCGCCATCTTTTTGGACTAACCAAGCGATCATCATAGGAATTGCGAGCTTAATCAATTCTGATGGCTGGAAGCGAAATGCCCCAATTTCAAGCCATCGCTGTGAGCCATTGGTACTATCGCCGACTAAGATCACGGCAATGAGTAGCGTCACCGCCAGCACGTATAGGTAGGGCGAACCGCGACGATAAAATTTCGCAGGTATTGCTGACATCACAACGAGACAAAACACAGAGATGACGCAGCGCATCAGATGATTTTTAATCACTGATTCACTAAACCCACTGGCACTCCATATGGTTATTGAGCTGAATAGCATAAGTAACAGTATCGATAGCAAAATAGGCTTGTCGATCTGTGGGACGAGGTATTTTGGCATGGAATACTTTGATAAAGAGATCGTCAAATCTCCTCCTTGTACAGAGACGTTGTTAATGACCAAGTAGACATGTCATGAAGTGACCATTCATGAAATAGGCTCTTTTTTGACGCGTTTTATTGCACTGATGGCCTTACGAACCCGCCATGTAATGACACTGAGAACGGCGACACTTAGCGTAATGAGAGGTGCAGCCATTAGCCCCATGGTTGTGAAACGGCTGATGGGTTCTGGCAACGAAGGCAGTAAATAACCGAAACCCGCGAGCAGGGCAATCCACAAGGTAGCGCTAAGCCAAGAAAAGTAATGAAAGCGTGACGTTTCATGAGTTCGCATCCCCATCATCATGGGGACAACAGAGCGCACGCACGGAATGAAGCGAGCACTGAACAATGCAACTAAGCCATGGCGACCAAGTAGAGCGTCAACGGTATGCATGTTGCGTTCGGGGACTTTTGCGAGCCAACCTCGAACCCAAGGAAGTCGATTAAGCCACTTTCCTTGTAAATACGCTAACCAGCTGCCTGTTGCAGCGGCAATGATTAGTAGCGGAAAGGCAAGAAAAGGGTGGAGGACTCCGACAGCGGATAAGGTGCCCACGAGAACAACGACGCTATCACAGGGGAGTGGCGCCGCGGGTAAAAAGCTGCTTTCTAAGGCAATTAGAAAAGTGACCAAAATATAGATAAATATCGCGCTTTCTGGCGCCAGCAGCGTATTAAAATCCTGATGCCAAAGGGCAATCACGACGTCTTGTATCGTTTCAAACATAGCGGTTCCATATACCAACGGTAAATATTACGGTGGGGGTTCTTAGTGGGGAATGGAAAGCGTTCAGCGAGAGTGAATAAAGCGAAATAGCAGGTTGCTGTCTTGCCAACCAGCGATTCGGTTGTTTTTGAGTGTCAAGGAGCGAGAGGGGGCGTAATGAGTGAAACGATCATGGTCGTGAAGCGCTGAAAGCGTCAATATGAACGATGACCATGAAGGCCGAGCTTTGGCTGGTGGTTGAGCGTTTTGTGATAAAACCCGAGAATTAGAGTGACGTAATATCAAGGTATCGATTGTGAAATCCGGCGTCCCTTGTTGGCTTATTGCCACGGTATGGGGCGCTGTTTGCTTCGAACCAATGACATCGACGATATGGCTAAACAGCAATACCGTGATGAGAGTCATGATGAAGAAGAGTGGTTCAAGCTGTTGTCGCACGTTAAGCGCTCAATGATGAAATCTGCTCATATGTACGTCTAACCGCCAAGAAAAGCAATCGCATTTCTCATCGAGCGATAAATCATGACTTTCTGTTGTAATGCAACCGGTTACACCGCGAAGACGGTGTACGAAAAAGGTAAAATATGAATAAATAAAAACGCCCAAACGGTGTAAGCCGCTGGGCGTTTTTTTATGAAAAAGCGAATCTCGTGCTTGGGCTGTATTGGCTATCCCGCTTAATAGCGAGTGAACCACCCGAGGCATGTGAGGGGTGTGTTAATACCCCATCAGTTGCAGCAGATTTTCTGCGGTACTGATCGCTTCTTTGCGATTGGCAATATTGAGTTTTTGGTACAAATTCCGGATATGCGTCTTAATTGTGGTGCCAGCGACATCCAGCTCTTGAGCAATCTGTTCATTGCTGAATCCTGAGTAGATTAATCCAAGAACTTGCCATTCACGTTGGGTTAGCGGGCTAGTACGTACTAACTCCGGTATGTTGGGGTGATTGACGAGCTTCTCGACAAACTCCTCGTTGAAATGCACCGAACGACTGCGTTGCGTCGTGTTGATGTCTTTCATCAGAAGCTGGGCGCGATGACGTTCAAGGTCGCCAAGTTCAGAGCGTGAGGCGAGTTTTTCAAGCAAATGACCAATAGTTGCACCATCCACCAAAAAGTTACCAATCATGCCAGTTTGGTTCGTCAGTACAAGTGCTTCTTTTAAGCGTACTTTGGCACTTTCGTCGTCGCCAAGTTGCACCCATAAGATCGCTTCTACAATGAGATTTCGATTCGTGTCAGTGACTAGGTTATAGGTCGCCGCTTCTTTCGCCAAAAACTGTAGCGTGGTTTTTGCTTCATCAAATTGCTTTAAGCAAATCTGAGCGCGAGCAATATTACGCCATTGCAGTTGTAAGAAATGGTTGCATGCGCTGTCGGGTCTGATCGCCGTCTCTAGCCATTGTTCAATCGCGTCTTGGTCGCCCCTTGCTTGCCAATACAGTAGCAAAGAAAGCGATGCGTTGGCTGTCCAGTCTACGTGGTAGGTTGACTGTTTCATCAGGTGTTGAATCTGCTCAATGGTCTTTGAAGCCTTGTCTAATTCACCCCGACCAATGGCAATGCGAGCGATCATTGAGTAGCTGTGTAAATGCTTACTTGGCTCATGCTTACCTAGGATATCTAGCCCTTTGTACGCACACTCTTCCGCTTCATCTAAGCGGTTCCAACACCATAAGATTTGCGCTCGGACACGAAGCAAGAACTCGTGCATTGGGACTTGGTGCAGTTGTTGTTCTTCGATCAGTCTAAACGCACTTTCTTGCACCTCATAAGCCGCTTGAACATAGCCTTGAGCAATTAAAATTTCACTTTGCTGAAGCTGTGCCCATAGCGCTTGGTGGTAAACATGATACTGACGCGCTAGCTTTTCGGTTTGCTGCATCATTGGCAGTGCGCGACTGAGTTGGCCCGTGACGTGGTTGACTTCACCAACGACCGAGGTGGCGACAATACGGCTGCGATAGACCGAATGATCCAGTTCACCTAACGCCAGTTCAGCCAGCTCAAGTGCTTTTTCTGGTGAGTTTTGATTAATGGCAACCTGAGCACGCAGCGCGTTGAATTCCCCATCTTCTTTTTGAGAACGCTCTACCTTGCGTAATGCCATCTCGCTATCGGATTTAGCAATCAGCTCACCGACTTCGTTATAGCGATGCTGGCTTTGTGCTAACCATGCTTGCAGCATACACAACCTCGGATGACTGTAGAGTTGATCATCCGTTAGGATTTGAATGGCCTCCTCCAGCGTAGCAAGCTCTCCTTGGTTAAACATTTTCCAACCAAACTCGTTGAGGATGGTCACGGTGAGTTCGCTATTCGCGGCTAATCTTGCATGCCTGAGCGCTTGATGGGGAACGCTTTGTTCTAACCAAGCTTTTGCCGCGGCGAGGTGAAGATCCAATTCTTGCTGCGGAATTCTGGCTTTACGTTCATGCGACAAGAACTCAGCAAACAAGTTATGGAAGCGAAACCAATTGTTTTCGCCTTCAAGCGGATAGATAAATAGACCAAAACGATTTAAAGATTCAATCATGCTGAGCGCGTCATTTCGTTTGGTTAATGCCGTGACCAGATCGTCATTGAAGTGATCTAAAACGGAACATTGCATTAAGAAATTACGCGTATCTTTATCTAGTAAATCAAACACTTCTTCGATCAAGTAGTCCCAAAGGTGAGCGTGATTAAACTGAGATATGGTTTCGACGGATTGTGCTAACGTTCGCTTTTGATGTTGAGCTTGTAGGGCAAACAGCTGCAAAGCAGAAGGCCAGCCTTCGACGTAAGTTCGCAAAGAGTCAGCGGTCTCATCATCGATATCATCCGCGAGACGCAGATTAAAGAAACGTGTGGTTTCCTCGGTATCAAACGCGAGTAATTCATTGCCGATTTCAATCATTAAATCGCGCACACGCAGGTTTGCAGTCCCTAGTGGCGGATTACCACGACTTGTCACGACCAATGTAATGTTATCGGGCATGTGCTTAAGGAAAAAACGCATGGCCTCATGGATGTCTTCATCGGTGATGAGGTGGTAATCATCGAGTACGACGTAGCATTCGTGGTGGTAGCTCGTCAGTTCTGAGAATACTTCTCCGAGTAGAGAATGAAGAGAGGAGAATTGACGGCGTTCTGCGAGTTTCTGAGCATTAGGACAGCTATTGTGCGTAGCTTTATTAATCGCCTGTAAGAGATAGTTGACGAAGCGGAATGAGTCGTTATCACTTTCATCGACGCTGTACCAGCCGACGTGAGGTTTGTCAGACAACCATTGTGCGGCCATGGTGGTTTTACCATATCCAGCAGGGGAGCGAAAAAGTACAAGCTTGTAAAAAGGGGCCTGTGAAAGTAGGTCCAAAACTCGTGGACGGACGATAGCGTTATGCAAGCGTCCTGGGCGAGTTAATTTTGAAGGAATCCACATAGATATTTCCTATCATTTTTATAGTTAGTGTCTTCGCTAATACTGAGCGGCCTCGATGAGGAAAAAGACACGAATTCTACGACTTTAAAGTTGCCTTTTTGATGTTAGGCGAGGTCTAGCTCTACAGTGTTTGATCAACGGCTAGATTTTGCTTTAAAAACAAACAACACGCCAACTACGCCACGAATTTGTGATCATTATCACGAATAGTTGTGTGCTGGTCGTACTGCTTGGGCGTCATGTATACAAAAAAACCGTCCGATTAGGTGAATTTTTTAATTCAATTGTGATCTCAGACTCAAATTTCGAATTCGATATGCACCTATTTAACCGTACAGTCTTAGTTAGCGATTACAGTGATTGTGACGCTGGCGTGATCGTTATCACCGGATAAAAGCCAAAGCCCAATTGAAATGGGATATTGATCACTCTCTGAAGGGGAGTACGCCCTCTACGCCCTCGTCACTCATCCTCCAAGGAGTCGGAAGTAGGAGGATGTTTATGGAGACGTCACCATGCACGATATGTGACAGATGGATAAAACTTAAAGTGAGATTTCTTAATGAAACCTGCGCAACAGAAAAAATTCAACAAAGCTTCTTTCCAAGACAGTGTTAAAAAGCATCTTTCTGCGACTTATGCGACGACAGTAGAAACCGCGACCGAGCGCCAATGGTATTTGGCAATGGGGCGCGCGCTGGCAGAGCTTACCACTTTTGACTTACTTGCAACGGAAGCGGACGACCGCATCAAGAACGCGAAAAGCGTTAACTACCTATCTCTTGAATTCCTAATTGGCCGCCTGACAGGTAACAACTTGATCAGCATGGGCCTGTATGAACAAATCACTCAAGCTATGAAAGAGTTAGGTCACAACCTAACGGATCTGCTTGAAGAAGAACGTGATCCTTCATTGGGTAACGGTGGCCTTGGTCGTCTTGCGGCTTGTTTCATGGATTCTTGTGCCGCTCAAGAATACCCAACAGTAGGCTACGGTCTTCACTACGAATACGGTCTCTTTAAGCAATCTTTCCAAGATGGTCGTCAAAAAGAAGCACCTGACGCATGGCGCGGTGTTGAAGGTTATCCGTGGGAAGTAGCACGTCCAGAACTGGCACAACAGATTGGTTTTTACGGCCATGTAGATGTTGAATACGTTGACGGTAAAGAAGTACGTACTTGGGTTCCAGGCATGGAAGTAAAAGCAATGCCGTGGGATCTACCAATTGTCGGTTACGAGTCAAGCACCGTTTACCCGCTGCGCCTTTGGGAATGTCAGGCCATTGCACCTTTCTCACTAGCAAGCTTCAACAACGGCGATTACTTCGAAGCACAGCACTCGCTAATCGATGCTGGTAACATCACGAAGGTTCTATACCCGAACGACAACCACGAAAAAGGTAAGACTCTGCGTCTAATGCAGCAGTATTTCCACTCAGCGGCGTCGGTTCGCGATATTCTACGTCGTCATGAAGCGGCTGGTTTTGCACTAGCGGATCTTCCTAAGCAGGAAACGATTCAGCTTAACGATACGCACCCAACGATCGCCATTCCTGAATTAATGCGCATCCTAATTGATGAGAAAGGCCTAACTTGGGACCAAGCGTGGGAAATCAGTGCCCACACATTCGCATACACGAACCACACACTACTTCCAGAAGCATTGGAGACATGGTCTGAATCTCTTATCAGCCGTCTGCTTCCTCGTCACATGGAAATCATCTTTGAAATTAACCACCGCTTCATGCAAGAAGTTCGCAAGATGTGGCCGGGTGATGGTGAGAAGCAAGCGAAGCTTTCTATCATTCAAGAAGGTTTCCACCGTATGGTTCGCATGGCAAACCTATGTGTGATTGGTTCTTACAAAGTGAACGGTGTAGCCGCACTTCACTCTCAACTGGTTAAGAAAGACTTGTTCCCAGAGTTCAACGAAATCTTCCCAGGTAAACTGACTAACGTTACAAACGGCATCACGCCACGTCGTTGGTTGAAGTTCTGTAACCCTGGTCTATCGAAACTCATTACTGACAAGATCGGTGCAGAGTGGCCGGCGAAACTAGAGCAGCTAGAAGGTATTGCTCAGTTTGCAACCGATGCAAAATTCCAAAAAGAGTTCATGGCGGTTAAGAAAGAAAACAAACAGCGTCTCGCTGATTGGGTTCAAGAGAACATGGGAATCGAGCTGGATACTAACGCGATCTTTGACGTTCAAATTAAACGTCTACACGAATACAAGCGTCAGCACTTAGACTTGCTACACATTCTCTCTCTCTACCACCGTATTCTTAACGAACCTGGTTTTGAGTGTGAGCCACGTGTTTGTTTCTTTGCAGCAAAAGCGGCGCCGGGCTACCACCTAGCGAAAGAGATCATCTTCGCAGTGAACAAGATTGCAGAGAAGATCAACAACGACCCTCGTATCGGCAACAAGCTGAAAGTGGTCTTCATTCCTGATTACCGCGTGAGCATGGCTGAGATCATCATCCCTGCGGCGGACGTATCTCAGCAAATCTCGCTAGCAGGTAAAGAAGCATCAGGTACGGGTAACATGAAAATGGCGCTTAACGGCGCGTTGACTATCGGTACGATGGACGGTGCAAACGTTGAGATTCGTGAAGAAGTAGGTGACGAAAATATCTACATCTTTGGCCTAGATGTTGATGGCGTTCAAGAAGTGAAAGCTCAGGGCTACAACCCTTACGACTACTACAACGCGGACCCGCTACTAAAAGCATCTTTGGATTTACTGCTAGGCGAAGAATTTACGCCAGGTAAACCAGGTTTACTTCGTGCAACCTACGATAGCTTGCTAGATGGTGGTGACCCTTATCTATGTTTGGCTGATTTTGCCTCTTACGTGCAAGCACATGAAGACATGGGCAAGCAGTATCAAGATCAAGCGGGTTGGGCGAAGAAAGCCATTCTAAATACTGCCTTGGTGGGCAAGTTTACGTCAGACCGTTCAATACGCGACTACGTCAACAATATTTGGAAGCTTGAAGCAGTAACTCGTTAAGCAACCTAAGCCAAGGCCTCGAGCCTTGGCTTTTACTCCTTATATCTATTAATAACCCTACCGTTTTGAAGGTAATGATGTCCTTCGGAGAGAGCGATGAAAGAACAAACAGCATTAAAGCAAGTTGCTGACATGGCAAGAATAGCCGACAGCTACGTGAGTGCGTGGGGCAGTGAAGCGAAAGTAGAAGACGATATTATTCTTCGTTTGCTTGCGTCTTTAGGCTATGACACGACTAATGATGAGACTCTGCTGAAGTCAGCAGAACGAAAACACAAGAAAGAAGTTCTAGAGCCAGTCCTAGTAGTGAAAGATGGCGATGCTATCGAAGTAGAACTTAACCTTGGTGTGAGTGCTCGTGAGAGTGACTTTAGTTGGCGCCTAGAAACAGAGCAGGGAGAAGTACTTGAAGGCTATCTTCAATCTCAGATCGTTCGTGATGAGCGCGCCGAGGGTGGCCCTTTAGTATTTTCGTTGCCAAGTGACCTCCCTTGGGGTTACCACAAATTGTACTTGGAACGTAAGCGTCGTAAAACACCTTATGAGATGACGTTGATTTGTACACCGAAAGCCTGTTTCAAACAACCTCAGATTGATCAAGGTAAAAAGCTTTGGGGACCGAGTGTTCAATTGTATACGTTGCGAACTCAGCATAACTGGGGTATCGGTGATTTCGGAGACTTAAAGCAGTTAGTGAGCGACATTGCCGCACGTGGTGGTGATTTTGTTGGTTTGAACCCAATTCACTCGTTGTTCCCTGCGAACCCTGAGGGCGCGAGTCCATACAGCCCATCGTCACGTCGTTGGTTAAATATTCTGTATATCGACGTGAGCTCTGTGCCTGAATTTGCATTGAGCGCTGATGCTCAACAACAAGTGGGCAGTTCTGAGTTCCAACTTCGTTTGCAAAAAGCACGTGATTCTCATTGGGTCAATTACACAGAAGTTGCGGCTTTGAAAATGAGTGTTCTGCCGCTGCTGTTTTCTCAGTTCAAATTGCGTCATCTAGACAAGCAGTCTGAGCGCGGCAGCCTGTTCCTAGATTTTGTGGAACAAGGCGGAGAAAGCCTCGTTCATCAGGCGGCATTTGATGCCATCCATGCCGACCTTCACGCGGAAGATTCGAGCGTGTGGGGATGGCCAGTATTCCCTGAAAAATATCGCCGTTTTGAAAATGCGGCGACACAGAAATACATCGCTGATAATCAGGACAAAGTTCATTTATACATGTACCTGCAGTGGGTCGCTGATACGCAAATAAATGAAGCGCAAGCACTCGCTGAAGAGAAAGGCATGGCGGTTGGTCTTTATCGTGATCTTGCGGTAGGGGTTGCGGATTCTGGCTCAGAAACATGGGCAGACAACGGTAATTTGGCTATGGATGCCAGTATTGGTGCGCCACCTGATATTTTGGGGCCACTGGGGCAAAACTGGGGGCTACCTCCGTTGAATCCACAAACGTTACGCGACACATCGTATGACCCATACATTGAACTGTTGCGCGCCAACATGAAGCATTGTGGATCATTGCGTATTGACCATGTGTTAGGGTTGTTACGTTTATGGTGGATCCCGAAAGGCGAGAACGCGACGAAGGGCGCTTATGTCTACTACCCTGTGGAAGATATGCTGGCCATTCTGGCATTAGAATCGCATCGTCATCAATGCAGTGTTATTGGTGAGGACTTGGGTACGGTTCCTGATGAAATTGTTGATATCTTGCGTGATGCGGGTGTGCATTCTTACAAGGTGTTCTTCTTCGAAACCGCTGAAGATGGTGGTTTTATTTCACCGAAGCACTATGCAGAACAGTCGATGTCAGCCTTGTGTACCCATGATATGCCAACACTACGAGGCTTCTGGCATTGTGATGATCTGAAAATGGGTCAAGACATTGGTTTATATCCAGATGAAGCACAGCTGAAAGAATTATTTAATGACCGCCTAGAATGTAAGCAAGGCATCTTAGATAGCGTGGCTTGGCACGGTTACCTACCAGAAGGTGTGGGTCGAGATGCAAGTTTAGTCCCTATGGATACGCACCTAAGTGAGGCACTGCAGCTGCATTTGGGCGCTGGGTCATCAACGCTGCTCAGTGTTCAACTTGAAGACTGGTTAGAGATGGATAAACCCGTCAATATTCCAGGCACCGTCGATGAATACCCTAACTGGCGTCGTAAACTGTCTATGAATTTGGACGAAGTTTTTGCAAAAGAAAGCGTCAATCGTATTGCTAAGAGCCTGTCTAAAGCGCGCTCGAAAGCCGGCGAATAACGTTTAATCCCTTTGGGTTATTCTTGCATTAATTGAGTAATAAAAAGCACAGTACTATCCAGATATCGCGCTGAGCGAGTTGGATGGCTGTGCTTTTTTGTGTTCAAAAAAAGAGATGTGCTGGAGGTGAACTCGAGCCGTTGACGCTGCGGTCCAGTTTATAGTGTAAATCCGATGCGATATAACATTTTGCACACAAAAATATCGAATGAATCACTTCCTGTATAACTGGATTTAAGTACAATGAAAATGCTGGTAGCCCGCCTTGCGCGGGCTTTTTTTATGATGTCTCTAATGCTTACATTATTACAATTAGGAGACAGATTTGGTCGAGGGAGATGAACGTTGAATAAAACAAGGCTTAAAAGACAAGATCAGGCGTATGAACGACTGTCGAATGCATCATTCGCAGACCCATTTTCGTTCTTAGGTCCTTATCTACAAAATGATGGTATTGCTCTGCGCACATGGATCCCCGGTGCAGATAGCGTCGCTGTCGTTTTGGAGTCGGGAGAACGTCTACCGCTTAAACGAGAAGCGGAATCCGGCTTTGTCTTAGAATCAGACCTCGATTTGAGATATACCCACTATCAGTTGGCTGCTGACTGGAATGGTACCGAGCAGATTATTGATGACCCATATCAATATCATGCGTTGTACGCAGAATATGAAGAATTGCATACCCCAAAAGCAATGTATCATCATATGGGCGCACAATTTATTTCGTTAGAGCGTGAAGGCAAGCAGGTCGCGGGCACGCGCTTTCTTGTATATGCGCCGCATGCGACGGCGGTGAGCTTAGTCGGTAATTTTAACGCATGGGATGGACGTCGTAGTCCAATGCAGCGACTAGATTACGGCATTTGGGGATTATTTATTCCCGATCTAGAGGAAGGGGCACAA
Organism: Vibrio sp. E150_011; assembly: GCF_053544015.1. NCBI lineage: Bacteria > Pseudomonadati > Pseudomonadota > Gammaproteobacteria > Vibrionales > Vibrionaceae > Vibrio > Vibrio sp. E150_011. The sequence goes on along the minus strand of NZ_JBHFOL010000001.1, from coordinate 693,461 downwards.
TACAAATTTGAAATGAAAGGTCCTAACGGAGAAGGCTTACCGCATAAAGCGGATCCGTGGGGATTCTACTCAGAGCAACACCCTTCTTTCTCTTCTGTTACCTATGATCATAGCCGCTATCAGTGGCAAGATGACCAATGGCAGACTCGTCCTGTGACCGAAAAGCGCAACGAGGCACTGTCATTTTACGAATTACATGTTGGTTCGTGGAGACGAAATGAACAAGGTGAGTTTCTTAACTATCGAGAGCTTGCCAGTGAGCTGATCCCTTATTTAACGGATATGGGTTACACACACGTTGAGCTTATGCCTGTTTCTGAGCATCCGTTCTATGGGTCTTGGGGTTATCAACCGGTAGGTTTATTTGCGCCGACGAGTCGTTTCGGCTCACCAGATGATTTCAAGTACTTTGTTGAGCAGTGTCATTTAGCTGGGCTTGGCGTGGTGCTCGATTGGGTGCCTGCGCATTTCCCGTCAGATGATCACGGGCTGGCAAACTTTGATGGGACGCCGTTGTACCATGATCCCGATCCGCGCCGTGGTTGGCATCAAGATTGGAGTTCATTCATTTACGACTTAGGTCGTGAACACGTTCGTCGATTCTTGGTTTCTAATGCCCTGTATTGGTTTGAGCAGTTCCATATTGATGGTATTCGAGTCGACGCTGTGGCATCGATGCTTTACCTTGATTATTCGCGTAGTCATGATCAATGGATCCCCAATGCAGATGGTGGACGCGAAAACTACGATGCGATCGCGACACTAAAGTGGATGAATGAAGAGGTCTACAAACACTTCCCTAACGCGATGACCATCGCGGAAGAGTCAACCGCGTTCCCTGGCGTGTCGGCACCGACCTTTATGGGTGGGCTCGGCTTTGGGTTTAAGTGGAATATGGGTTGGATGCATGACAGCTTGTCTTATATCCAAGAAGACCCTATTAACCGCAAGTATCACCACGATACGATCACGTTCCCATTAGTGTATGCACACAGTGAAAACTATGTACTGTCGCTTTCGCACGATGAGGTGGTCTACGGTAAGCACTCTATTCACAACAAAATGCCAGGTGATGAGTGGCAGCAAACGGCTAACCTAAGAGCATACTTGGGTTACATGTATGCTCAACCGGGTAAAAAGCTTAACTTCATGGGCGCTGAATTTGGTCAAACGGGAGAGTGGAACCACGATGATCAATTACAGTGGTTCTTACTGGAGTTTGAACGTCATCAGGGCGTCCAAGCGGTCACTCGCGATCTGAATGCACTGTATAAAGCTGAGAAACCACTGTTCGAACTAGACTCTGAACCGAAAGGGTTTGAATGGCGTCTTCAAGATGCGGCAGAGGCGAGTATTCTTGCCCATGAGCGTATCAGTGAAGATGGACAACGTATTTTAGTCGTGTCTAACTTTACGCCAGTCCCTCATGAAGCCTTCCGTTTGGGAATGCCATTGGCAGGAAGCTATGAGTTATTGCTGAATACGGATGACGTAAAATACTCAGGCAGTGGCTTTGAAGTGGTTGCAGAGGCTCGTACGGAAGCGGTGGAAAGTGAGTCGCAACCTCAATCTATTGCGTTGCGCCTACCACCGTTATCGACCGTGTTTTACAAGTATAAAGGCTAACAACAAGAGGGCTATCCGGTGACGCACCATTGTCGGAATTCACGTCAATGGATGAAAAACGGATACCGTTCGATGATAATTAAGCCCAGCGTTTGCTGGGCTTCGTTATATCTGGAGAAAATAACGGGATGTTCTACACTCAAATCTCTATGCTGCAATCGCTATACTCTAGGTGCTTGTATGTTTAAAATCAGCACTTAACGTAAAGTAACATCAAAAAATAAGGATTATTAATGGTTACCGCTTTGTACGCGTCATTACTCGCAATACTGATGATTTGGTTATCGATACAAGTCATTAAACAACGAAGAAGCAATCAAGTTGCTTATGCCGACGGGGGAGTGGAAGGACTACAAATCGCACGTAGCGCACACGGCAATGCCGTTGACTACATCCCCATCACGATTATTTTAATGGCTTTTGTTGAGTACAATGGTGCACCTTTGCTTTGGGTTCACGCAATGGGGATAGCCTTTCTACTTGGCCGAATACTTCATGCAAAAGGCATTCTAACGCAATGGTTCAAAGGTCGAGTCTTGGGTATGCAATTGACTCTATTGGTGATGGTTGCATTGATTGTGTCAAATCTTGTGTATTTGCCTTTTGAGCAATTATTTTAACGATGAGGCTTCGATTTCCCCCAACGTGGGTGACGGTTTCTATCGGGTTAATCCTCAACGTTATGGCGATTGTCATGTCGAGTCAGGTATTGGATAAAATGACGGCTGAATTGACGCTCTTGGAAGACAGAAAAGAAGCCAACCTCTATTCCATTCAATTGGCTTGGAACCAAGTAGAGACGCTGGAGCGTAAGCGTGAAGGGGTCATGTTGCATTTGGATACCCCAAAAGCCAGTTTGTACCAATCGGAGTCAGTGCTACAAGAGGCCCTTCGTCATCAACTGTCGGCATGGGTAGTAGAGCCTGTTCCAGCCATTACCATGAATAACCTCCCTGATCTGATGCAAGTTATTAATCAATCTCAGCAATCACAAAGGGACATCATTGATGAGCTGTATCTCGATAACCTGTCGCTGGCTGAAGAGATGCAATTCATCACGAAGAAAATGGCGTTTTATAAAGATATTGCTTTGTTTTTGCAGGTTTTTGGATTGGCGTTGATTCTTGCGCGAGACCTATCGAGAAGGTAATCTCATGCCAGTGTGAACCATCAAAAAGGTGTTTGGGCATTTTTTGATACTTAATCTTCCGGTACGAAAGGTCGTAAAAAGTGCCGGTTACCCGCAATTACACTCAGCCTTTAGTGAGCCTTGCCAGGCTGAGTGTTTTGCGTCGGCTATTTACTCCCAGTTTTCTTTATTTACTGGCGTACGCTCGGTCATAGGCAGACTGCATGACCGCAACAACTTTGCTATAACCCATTCTTTCAATACTCTCCATGTACTCTGGCCAATCTTTTTCAATATCACGGGAACCTAAAATCCACGCTTGTTGCTTTTCGACCATAAAATCACGAATGGTGATCCAGTGCTTATCGTACGTATCTTTTTCCTTAGCATTGAGCGAGACCCCCATGAAAGGTTCAAGTAAGTAATCGCCCTGGTCATACAGTGCAATGCCTTCCAGTGCATGTTTGTTTGACCACTGTTCTTCATTGGCGTAATCCATTGGGAAACCACGCTGGATTTGTGCGCCAATGGCCCACATTTGTGCGTTGACAGGGGTGTCTGATTCTAAGATCGCCTTCTTGAAAGTGGGCTTACCGTCTACAACGTCGTAGTGTTCACCCTCAATACCGAAGTTAGCGAGTCGCTTACCTTGCTGTGTAAACCAGAAATCAAAATACTTGACGGTTTCAACCGGGTGTTCATTGGTGTAAGAAATCGCCCAGCCGTCTGGTTTCACTTTTGCACGTCGGTGCTCTTCTACTCGTTGACCTGAAATGGACGCTGGTGGCGCAAAGGCCTTGAACTCAAATCCGGCGACTTTATCGTCAAGTGAATCGTTATAGCCAGAGGTTGAGGCAAACCAATCATGGGTCATGCCGCCAAGATCGTTCGACAATAAATATTCGCGTGAGCGACTGCCTCGCGTGAAAACCTCTGCATCGATCAAGCCTTCTTCATACCATTGGGCGAGGTTTTTGATGCCTTCCTTATAGCCTTCACCGGCGTAACCATGACGAATCTCGCCATCAACGACATGAAAATCATGGAAGACATCTGAACCTGAGGTTCTGCCATCCCACAGTGTTACCAAGCGAACCATTTCTTGCCAATGACGGGCAAAGAAGGGAACTTCATCTTTTTTACCATTACCGTTTGGATCGTTGTCTCGGAACGCCTTAAGGACGGTGTACATCTCGTCTACAGTCGTTGGCGGCTTTAACCCAAGCTTTTGCAGCCAGTCATAGCGCACAAAATACCCACGACCGTATTTTCCATCAGGCAAGTATGGGATGTAGTAGATATTGCCGTCTGATGCCTTGATTGACGAGGCGATGTCTGGGTTGGCGTCAAAAAATGCTTTTATGTTTGGTGCATGCTTTTCTATCAACTCATTGAGTGGCACAAACGCGCCTTCGGGACCATAGGTGTTGACGTTATTCTTCATGCTGGAACCGCCGACAATGTCGGGTAACTCCCCAGAAGCAATAAGGAGGTTAAACGCCTCTTCGCTTTTAGTCGTCGCCATTGAGGCAACGTTGTTGAGGTGCACATTGGTCAGTCTCGCGGCCTCTTTTTCAACCGGCCAATCGTTGTTGTAGACAAACTTCTTTTGGTGCAAGTGGATATCCAACTTGAGTGGAGAATCCGAGACTTTATAGTCGCCATCTTGCGCCATAACAGGGGAGGCAATGACGGCTGCGATCAGTGCAGATAGGGTCGTAGTTACTTTAACATTCATCCTTTTTTCCTTGTTTTTGTTATTGCTTTATTTCATTGCTAGGGCGTTATTCTTTAACGCCGCCAAGCATGATCCCTTTGTTGAAGTATTTTTGAAGAAACGGATAGAGAAGAAGTACAGGAATGATTGAACAGACCATGATGGCTGCACTAACCGTTTCAAATGAGTAGGCGGCATTGATCAGTGAGCTGGCGAACGTATCATCGTCGGTTAGCTGGGTAATGACTTGCCTTAGATAGACTTGTAGAGGGACCTTACTTTCGTCCCGCAACAGGACCATTGCCCAGAAAAATCCGTTCCAGCGAGCAACAATACAAAACAGAGCGACAGTGGCGAGCGCGGGCTTTGCCAGAGGAATGAAGACCTTCCAAAGCACCTGAAAATCGTTCGCGCCATCCATGCGAGCGGCTTCTTCAAATGATTTCGGTATCGCTTCAAAAAAGTTACGCAATAAGATGATGTTGAAGGCGTTACAAGCGAAGCCAACAATAATACCGAAGTAACTATTTAACAGCCCTAAGTCACGCATGTTGAGGAAGAACGGGATCATACCCGCGTTGAACCACATGGTGAAAGCGATAAGAATATTCCAGTACTTACGCCCTAATAACTGAGGACGCGAGAGCGCATACGCACCGGGAATAATGATCAGCAAACTTGTTAATGTACCGAAAAACGTATAGATAAACGTGTTCTTATATGATCCCCAAAACGCGGGGTCTGAGAGGACTTTTTCATAAGCAGCGAAGGTAATGTCCACCGGGGTTAAGACGACATCTCCTGCCGTAACCGCATCCCCGGCACTGATGGACATGGAGGCGACATAGATAAAGGGATACAGCGTACTGATAGTAAATAGCGCCACCAGTAACATATTGATATAAACAAATGTTTTATCGCCGCGAGAGTATAGGTTCATGTTCATTGTTTGACTCATAACTGGCTCCTATTACCACAATGACGTTTGTGAAACGCGACGGCTGATACTATTCGCAACCATCACTAAGATGAAAGCGATGCCGGCATTAAATAATCCAGCGGCGGCGGCTAAATCATATTGGGCAGCTTGGATACCTTGTCGGTAAATAAACGTGCTAATGACGTCTGCGGTTTCATATGTTGCGGGTTGATACAACATGATGATCATCTCGAACCCAACTTCTAATATGTTACCGATGCGAATAATCAGCATGATAAGAATGGTCGGTAGAATGCAGGGTAGGGTTATGCGCCACATCATTTGCCATCGAGAGGCACCATCGACAACCGCTGACTCATACAACGATGGGTTAACCCCGGCGATGGCGGCTAAAAATACAATGGAACTAAAGCCCGCTTCTTGCCAAATACCTGTACCCACAAAAATGGTTCGGAACCATTCTGGTTTCGTTAGAAAGTAAACCGAATCGTAACCTAGTGCGTTAAGCATTAAATTCACGACGCCAGTCGAGGGGGAAAAGGCGGTGATGACAATACCGGCAATAATGACAGCAGAGATAAAGTGGGGAAGATAAACAATGGTCTGTGCTGTACGCTTAAATTTTGCGTTGAGGATCTCGTTAAACATGAGCGCAAGAATGATGGGGACGGGAAACCCGAATATTAGGCTAGCACCACTAATCATGACCGTGTTCTTAATCGCTCGTAAGAACTGATCGTTCTCAAACAAGGTAAAGAAATGCTCAAAGCCAACCCATGGGCTCGCCGAAATACCTTTAAAAACGCTGTAATCCTTGAAGGCTATTTGCAAGCCATACATAGGTTTATATAAAAAAACCAAGAACCAAATAACCATTGGGGCGAGCAGCACATAGATTTGCCATTCCTTGGCTAAATGGCGCTGTAGCCATCGACCTTTAACCTTGAGTTCACTAAGCCATGAAGCATGTGGCATGATTTGTTGCGAGGTGCCTTGCTGTGAAGTGCCTTGTAGATTGTCCATGTGACACCTCCGTTAGTTAATCGTTTCGCGTGGTAATGCTTGCCCTGTGTTTTTATCGAACACAGTAATCGCATCGGTACGGAAATAGAGCGTGTCGATCCCCCCTAAGTGGTCGACTTTCCCATGTGTTTCCGTCTTAACCACAAAAGGCTTACCTCCAAACTGGCAATGAAGCAGCGCTTCGGAACCTAGCGTTTCAACCAAATCAATGTGAGTAGAGATAGCGGAGGCGTCCGGAACAGAGGTAATATCGGTGTATTCAGGTCGTATACCCAGCAAGATAGGCTGATTGTGTTCCACGCCTTTGACGTGGGGAAGTATGCAACGCGAATCGCCAAAACGGGCAACCCAACCGTCGGGTGTGAGCTCAGCGGTCGCCTCAATGAGGTTCATTGGTGGTGAGCCAATGAAGGTGGCAACGAACGTATTGACTGGGTTATTGAATAATTCCATTGGTGTGCCAATCTGTTCAATCTTTCCGTCGCTCATGACAACAATACGATCAGCGAGCGTCATTGCCTCTACTTGATCGTGAGTGACATAAACACTGGTGACACCGAGTTGGTGATGCAGGCGTTTAATTTCAGCTCGCATTTGGGTACGAAGTTTGGCATCGAGGTTTGATAACGGCTCGTCAAATAAGAACACTTTTGGGTGACGAACAATGGCTCGTCCCATCGCCACGCGTTGACGTTGACCACCCGAAAGATCAGATGGACGACGTTCAAGCAAATTCGTAAGGCCAAGAATTTTTGCTACATCGTTAACTGATTGGGTAATTTGGTCCTTGGGTACTTTACGGATACGTAGTCCAAAGGCGATATTTTCCGCAACACTGAGGTGAGGATAAAGGGCATAGTTTTGGAAAACCATCGCAACGTCACGGTCTTTAGGGGCGATATCATTGACGCGACGATCATTGATATGAATATCACCTTCGGTAATTTCTTCTAGGCCAGCTAACATGCGTAGCGTTGTTGACTTACCACAACCTGACGGCCCGACGAGAACAATAAATTCTTTTGATTTTACTTCTAAATTAATACCATGTACGACACTAATATCACCGTACGCTTTAACGATATTATTCAACTGAACACCAGACATAACTTTTCCTTGTCTCGCTAGCGAAATTGAAGTGCTTAAAATATAAAATTAAAAAATTAGAAGGAAGCGCATTATAGATAGTGGAGCAATATAGCTTCCTTGCTATATTTGAATCACTTTAATTTTACTGAGGGGGGAATAAAGGTGAATAAATACTAAGGCAGGAATGTATTTATTCACCAGTGCATAATTAAATATTAATGATTAGAAGCTGTACTTCACACCAAGACGAGTTCTTAGCTGGCGGTTGTCTTCTGCTGATGAACCTTCGTCAACTGTCCAGAATTCCATGTAAGGAGTGAAAGCGTCAAATTTGTAACCAATCTTAAGACCTAAATCCCACTCCCAGTCTTTACCGTTCGCAAGGCGGACATTATCATAGTTTTTGTTTAAGTTTGCTTCGTAGCTTAACTTAAGGTTCTTCAAAGATTCTTGACTAAATTTGTAGGCACCTGTTAGCGTCCATTTACCTTGTTGAACGGTGCTATCCGCCACAGTAAGTTTGCTACCATCGGTTGTAGTTTTAGTGCCTGCTGTTGAATCGTAAACTTGGAACTCATGACGATAACGTAGAGCGGTTGTCAAACCAAAATCTGCTCTATAACCAACACGGAACTGAGGTTTCCATGTTGTTTTATTTGAGCCAAATGTAACTGGCATACCTGGCTGTATATACCAGTTGCTATCATCAAACTTCTTAGTCCAGTCCCAGCTAAATTCTGAATCACCACGTGATACGTTGTTCCAAAAGTCAGTTTGATCTTCACTTTGGAATTTTTGCTCAACACCTAACCCAAGCTTGCCACCAAAAACTTCAGTAGAGTCGCTAATTTTAATACGGTGCGCATATTTTTCATCAGTGTGCTTATATTCCGCACGGTAATCTAAGTTCGTTGCAGCCGCTGAACCAGCCAATAAAACGAGTGCCACACCCACTGCGGATTGCTTAAGTTTCATACTGATATTTCCCTTATATAAAGTATATTATTGCTAGATTATTATTTTTGCTTCTTAACTATCGATACAAATTCGCTACATTTTATGTGCGTTTATATCTATTAAGTTCGCGATTACAGTTAACATTGTTGAAATGTTAAACAGCTATTAACCGTCGCTCATTTCTGTGGTGTGTAACACGAACATGTTGTATTGAATTAATGTATGACAAATGATATTCGAATATCAGGATTATTCTGTGAAATGCATCAACATTTACTATTGATGGAATGAGTTTTTGTCGATAGGTGGGGCTTGATCACACTTTATTACAGATAGTTTCAGAATTTTATACCCCATCACTTGTGTGGGCATGTGCATTGAGCTGAAAAAAGATAGTCGGTGAGTTTTATCTATAACCTATTGATTATGAATGGTTAAAATGTAATCGATATTAATGTTAATAATGTATTTTTAGAAATAATATCAGTGACTTGTGTTGCTTTCTGGTTTGAAAAAGTAGAACAGAGAACATAAATCGATGATTCATCAAGCCTGGCTGAGCAAAACTTGACCCAGTTAACTAACTGGCTTTCAATCTGGTCGAAAAACGATAACCTGATCACGTTGAGGTATATTGTATTACAATTAAAGGGCGTAACGAGATATATTGATTTGTAACAGCAAATAAATATATAAAAAAGGATTATAGAGTTATGGATCTGAATACACTCATTGTTGGAGTCTATTTTTTATTCCTGATGGCAATCGGATGGATGTTTAGGACTTTTACCAGCACAACAAGTGATTACTTCCGTGGGGGCGGTAACATGTTGTGGTGGATGGTTGGTGCGACTGCGTTCATGACCCAGTTCTCAGCATGGACGTTCACAGGTGCAGCAGGTAAAGCGTACAACGACGGTTTCGCAGTCGCTATTATTTTTCTAGCGAATGCGTTTGGTTATTTCATGAACTTTGCGTATTTTGCGCCGAAATTCCGTCAACTACGAGTTGTCACGGTAATTGAAGCCATTCGCATGCGTTTTGGTGCAACGAACGAACAAGTATTTACTTGGTCTTCAATGCCAAACAGTGTGGTATCGGCAGGTGTTTGGCTAAATGCACTAGCTATCATTGCATCAGGCATTTTTGGCTTTGATATGACGATGACCATTTGGGTTACTGGTCTTGTTGTTCTGGCGATGTCGGTAACAGGTGGTTCATGGGCGGTAATCGCCTCTGACTTTATGCAGATGGTTATCATCATGGCCGTGACCGTAACATGTGCGGTTGTCGCGGTTGTTCAAGGTGGCGGTATTGGTGAAATTGTTAACAACTTCCCAGTAGGCGACAGCGGTTCATTTGTCGCTGGTAATAACCTTAACTACCTCAGCATCTTCAGCATTTGGGCATTCTTTATCTTTGTTAAGCAGTTCTCTATTACGAACAACATGCTTAACTCTTACCGTTATCTTGCGGCAAAAGATTCTAAGAACGCGAAAAAAGCGGCACTGCTAGCTTGTATCCTTATGCTTTGCGGCGTGTTTATCTGGTTTATGCCTTCTTGGTTCATTGCTGGTCAAGGTGTTGACCTAGCGGCAGCGTACCCTGATGCAGGTTCTAAAGCTGGTGACTTCGCTTACCTTTACTTTGTTCAAGAATACATGCCAGCAGGTATGGTGGGTCTTCTAGTGGCAGCGATGTTTGCCGCGACTATGTCTTCAATGGATTCAGGCTTAAACCGTAACTCAGGTATCTTTGTTAAGAACTTCTATGAAACTGTTGTTCGTAAAGGACAAGCTTCTGAGAAAGAACTGGTTACTGTCTCTAAGATTACGTCTACCGTGTTTGGTATTGCAATCATCCTTATTGCACAGTTTATCAACTCACTTAAAGGCCTGAGCTTATTTGATACAATGATGTATGTTGGTGCGCTAATCGGCTTCCCAATGACTATTCCTGCATTCCTAGGTTTCTTCATCAAAAAGACTCCGGACTGGGCTGGTTGGGGTACGCTAATCGTAGGTGCATTTGTCTCTTACTATGTCGGCTTTGTTATCAATGCAGAGATGGTATCGTCAGTATTCGGCCTAGAAGAGCTAACGAAACGTGAATGGTCTGATGTTAAAGTAGCAATTGGCCTAATGGGACATATTACTTTGACAGGCGGCTTCTTCATGCTGTCAACACTGTTCTACAAGCCTCTTACTGAAAAGCGTCAAGCGGATGTTGATAAGTTCTTTGGCAACCTATCTACTCCTCTGGTTTCTGAATCAGCAGAGCAAAAAGCACTTGATAACAAACAACGTCAAATGCTAGGCAAACTGATTGCAGTAGCGGGTATTGGTATTATGTTTATGGCCTTGCTAAGCAACCCAATGTGGGGACGTTTGGTGTTCATCCTCTGTGGTCTGATTGTTGGTGGTGTCGGTGTGCTGCTTGTGAAAGCCGTAGACGATAGCGGTAAACAGGCAGAGGCAGCGACAGAAAGCTAAGTCTGATAGAAAATAAATGACAGAAAATGCGACGCCTTTGGGTGTCGCATTTTTTTGCTTTAATTTTCTCGCCTGGTTACTTTCGTTGGTGATAAAGCCGTCACTTGGAGATTAAAGTGGATGAAAATGTAAGGACTGACACCGGCTAAATAAAGTGATGTTCACTTGGCTTAATCAGTTTTGTATTGAGTTCAATGCTATGTCACAGGTTTTATGTGCGGAGTGGGAAGTAAGCAGGGTCCGCTGTTTTCTTGTTTAGAGCGTATCTGTTATTACGTCAATGCTGTGAAGTAATGAGTAAAAGTAGAGGATGACCCAATAATAACCAGAGGTATTATTGGGATTCGCCGTTAAGAATAGTGATTAGCTGTTAAGAATAGTGATAGGCCATGCGTATAGTAAGGACAAGCGTTGCGATTCGAATACTGCAATATTAATGGAAGAGGTTAGGGATATTAGCGATTGAGATACATTGAATATGGATAGTAGCAGTACTAATACATACGGTTATAGTGTGGATAGTCAGCGCCTAACTGCCAATAATGGCAATAGGCATTCTAACTGATGAGCAGGTAAGCGCTAAATTTTTGAAAACAGTAATGCCCCACATTTTCTGGCTTTGGTGTGGTCAGCAACCATAATCGAATTGTAGACATCTAAATAGAGCGACATTTTACTTTGTGACATATTTATTGATGACGCATTATCGTTACTATAAATAATGTTAAATATTTTTGAGTATGGAGTGAATACTTCATTGTTCGAAGAGGAAAATAATAGGCAATGAAATTTATGACATAGCTTTATCCAAATATCATAATTGGATTTATGTGTCTCCATAGCTTGAATCGTTTTAGATAATTCAATTCTTTGCTCAATAGTTGCGTTATTTGCTGCCTCGGCGCAGACTTCAGGGGCAAATAACTCCTGAACACGAACAAATCGATCGATAACACATTTCATTTCAGGTAAGTCAAAAGACCATTCTAACAATTGTGGGTCCACGAAATTCCATTGGTAGCGCGGTGTAATACGAGTACCCGATTTTTGTTTAGATGCAAGCAGCCCTTTCGCTGATAAAAGTTTTAATGCTTCTCTTATGCTACTCCGGCTAACGGAATACTGCTTGGATAAGTCGACCTCTGTCGGAAGTGCATTCTCTTTGTAAGCGCCAGTAATAATATTTCTTGCGATACTGTAAGATATTTTTATGTAGTTGCTTTCCATGCGTAAATATTCCAATGTGGTATTAAGAATATAATATCAAGCATATTGTCTTATTATAATTACATTTATTTGATAGTGTGAGCAAGGGTGTTTTTTTGTATCGATATGTAAGAGAATCCTGAGTGGTTGCATAAAAAAACGGCTAATCAAGTGATTAGCCGTTTTATATAATCGTGAATATTTACGTTTTATAGAAAGTCTTTACGCATCGGCGTGAAGTTATCTAGTAATACACCAGCTTTGATGCATTTTGCGCCGTGAATAATGTTTGGTTCTTTGTACATTACGTCGCCAGCTTTAACGATTTTAGTTACATCGCCAATAGTGAATTCAAATTCACCAGAGATAACGTAAGTGATCTGCTCGTGTGGGTGGCTATGTAGCGCTGCAACCGTACCGTCTTCGAAGTGTACTTCAACCATCATCATGTCTTCACAGTACGCCATCACTTTACGACGTAAACCGCCGCCACAGTCTTCTAATTCTACATCTTTGTTATATACAAACATTGCTAACCTCGTGTCTTTGTTTATCAAGCCACATCTAACGACGACAGTCGTTGATTATGGTCGTTGAGTAGTAGTTGAGAAGCCGAGCGGGCGAGTGGAGCGTCGCCCGCCATAATGGCTTCATAGATATCTTGGTGTTCTTCAAGGCAGAATCGACCGCCAACAGCGGCTTCGTCGATAAAGGTTTTGAAAATGGCGTCCAGAATATTAGAAAAAGGGATATAAAACGGGTTTGCAGTCGCCAAGAATATCGTCTTATGGAACTCGTGATCGTTGAGTGTCCATGAAGTATAGTCATGATTTTCGGCCGCATGTGTCATATTCTGAAAACTGACAGATAGTGCTTTGCGATGTTCAATGGACGCGTTTTTTGCTGCCATCGCACATGCTTCTGGTTCGATAGCCTTACGAAGTCCTAAAAACTGCGTTAGAAATCGCTGTACGTTGTTCGTATCTTTAACCCAATCCAAAAACTGAGGATCAAGAAAGTGCCATGACTGACGTGGCATGATGTTGGTACCAACTTTAGGTTTTGATTCAATCAACCCTTTAGCAGAAAGTAGCTTTGTCGACTCACGTAACGCGGTTCGGCTGATACCAAACTGTTCACATAATTCAAGTTCGCTCGGGAGTTTTTCTCCCTCTTTGAGCTCACCGGTTAATATTTTGCTTGCCAGTTCTTTTGCTATCTGGACGTGAATTCGTCGACTTGAACTTGCAACTGCATGAAAAGTAGCCATAAAATGGACCTTATAAATAGAAAACGTTCCCCTTAACCACTAAGCGAAACGTGAATTTGCTACGGTGCTAATTGGCCGCCGTTGACGTCAAGGATCTGACCTGTGATGTAACCGCTACAAGCGTGTGAGGCAAAAAACGCAAATGATGGCGCCACTTCATCAATATTGCCAAATCGGCCCATTGGGATCCCATTTGCAATGGCTTCTTTAAGTTCGTGAGTCTTACCGTCGTGAAACGCAGTATCAATAGTACCGGGAGACACGATATTGAAACGGATATTGTCCTTGGTAAATTCTTTTACCCAGTTGCGATGAATGTCGTGCAACCACGCTTTGGAAGCTGCATAAATCCCCGCACCAACACCGCCACCTTCGCGCCCTGCAATCGAGCCGGTACTTATAACACAGGATGTTTGGCCTGATTCAAGCGCCGACTGGCGTAGATGAGGAATGGAAAACTTGGTTGTCATCAAGGCCGAGCGCGCGTTTAGGTTCATTACCCGTTCATAAAACTCGTCGTCAATACTTTCAAGGTTTTCACGCCCACCAAGGCCACCCGCATTGTTGATCAGTACATCAAGGCCACCAAAGTGGTCAGTGAATTCACCGATCAGTTTTTCACATTCATTCGTATCCATTAAATTTGCTTGAAAATAGGCAACGTCAGCACCGAGCTCGGTTAATTCCGTTATCGCTGCTTCAACATGAGGCCCTGCGCGACGACTATTGATGCCAATTTTGGCACCATATTTCGCAAATACGCGCGCGGTTGCCAGACCCATACCAGCGGTAGAGCCAGTAATTAGAACACGTTTGTTCTTAAGATCATTGAACATGTCAGCATTACCTATTTTTACAATATGTATTAATCATACAATATCACTTAATTGCGTCAATGTTTGTTAGCTTAAAAAGACAATTACGGTCACATAATTTGTGTAAATGGTGAAATGTTGTGAAGGAAGTCTCAAAATAAGCGGTGTTTACTGTGATGTCGGTATTAAAAATGTGGAACAAAAAGAGAGGAATGTCGAATAAATGGGTATTTTCGCAAGGAGGTAAGCACGCTAGATGATACAATACCTGCTAAAATAATACATAAACCTTTCACTAAGCGAAGTACATATGTCAGGCAGTAAGTTTAATTCAATTTCAGGCTCCAAGCGAAGCATCCATGTGCAGGTTGCACGAGAGATTGCTCGTGGTGTTCTTTCTGGTCGGTTACCTGAAGGTTCAATTATCCCTGGCGAGATGGCCTTGTGTGAGCAATTCGGTATCAGCCGCACAGCACTTAGGGAAGCGGTAAAACTATTGACCTCGAAAGGCCTGTTAGAGTCACGCCCGAAAATTGGTACCAAGGTTGTTGACCGCGCTTACTGGAATTTCCTTGATCCACAATTAATTGAGTGGATGGATGGCTTAAACGACGTAGAACAATTTTGTGCGCAATTCCTCGGCCTTCGCCGTGCCATCGAGCCAGAGGCTTGCGCATTGGCGGCTAAATTTGCAGATGCCGATCAACGCATTGAACTTTCCGCAACATTCCAAGAAATGGTTGAGGTTTCTAAAGAAGAAAACTTCGACCAAGATAAGTGGTTGGACGTGGACATGCGTTTTCATAGTTTGATTTTTAACGCAACCGCGAATGACTTCTTCCTGCCGTTTGGCAATATTTTAACGACAATGTTCGTTAACTTCATTGCGCATTCATCCGAAGGCGGCTCGACATGTATCAATGAGCACCGTGCTATTTATGAAGCTATCATGGCTGGTGATAGTGAGAAAGCTCGTGAGGCATCAGCGAGTCATTTGAAAGAAGAAAATCACCGCTTACCACTCGCAAGCTAATTCATTTACAGTTTTTATCAAGGGCAGCGACTTTCGCTGCCCTTTTTTTATCTTGATATTCTTATCTCAGTCACGACCAAAGTGTTTATCTACTGATATAATAAGACATAAAGAACGTAGGAGATCATCAATGTCACACGCTTTGTTACCCAATATCACCCAATTTTTGAGCCATATTGACCCGTTTGATAAGCTTTCTGATCCGTTGCTGAGACAAATTGCAGCGGAAATAAAAATCATCTATCTGGGTAAAGGTGATGTGATTGATCCTTGCAGCGGTTTGGTTGACACCCACAGCAAAGGAGACCAAGAAGAGTGCGGCGATAAAAAGCGTAAGTACTTGTATGTCATTCGCACGGGCTCAATGGAACAGCGCAAGACCGACGGCGTGCTTCGTGCCCGCTTAGGGGCCGAAGACTTGTTTGGTTTTACGTTCTTAGATGATGATGTGACATCGGAAACGGGTTACCAAGCCGTCGCTATTGAAAATACATTACTCTACCTGATACCACATAATGTATTGGAGGGTATTTTTAAACAACACCCAGAGTATGCGGAACATTTTGCGTCGCAAGCTCAAGTGCGTCTTAAGTCGGCTTTAGATGTGGTATGGTCAAACAAAGAAAAAGGCCTGTTCGTCAAGAAAGTTTCGGAAGTAGCAAGTGGTGTGATTGCGGTTGTTGATGCGGATACACCAATCAAAAAAGTCGCGCACGAAATGCGAGTGACAAAGCGCTGCTCTACTGCCGTAGTTCGAGAAAATGGCAAGCTCGTTGGTTTGATGACCGACCGAGACATGACAAAGCGCGTTATTGCCGAAGAGCACGATATTAATGCTCCCATTCGAGAAGTAATGACTCAAAATCCTTTAGTCGTTAGTCCAGATGACCTTGTCTTACATGCGGCTTCCCTCATGATGCAATACAATGTTAGAGGGCTGCCTGTCGTCTCAAACGGCGAAGTCGTTGGTCTGTTAACAACGACGCATTTAGTCCAAAACCACCGTATGCAAGCCATCTTCTTGATTGAAAAAATCAAATATGCCACGAGTGTTCGAACGCTATCGAGCTTTACTGCTGAGCGACAAGCTATTTTTGAAGCACTGGTTGAAGGCAAGGTTGCACCGGAGATTATTGGGCGAGTGTTGTCCATGATCATGGATGCCTATAACCGTCGCTTGATTCAAATTGCGATTGATAAGCTTGGCCCACCACCTTGTAAATTTGCATGGATTGTTGCTGGTTCGCATGCTCGAAATGAGGTCCATATGTTGTCGGATCAAGATAATGCGCTCGTGCTTAGTGATGATGCGACCGATAACGATAAAGTGTATTTCCGTCACCTCTCTCAGTATGTAGTCAATGGGCTAGATGCCTGTAGCTACCCGTTATGCCCTGGCAAATATATGGCTGCGACACCTAAATGGTGTCAACCACTGAGTACTTGGAAGCACTATTATAAGAAATGGGTAGCGAACCCTGAATACGAGCGCCTTCTCAATATCAGCGTGTTTTTGGAGATTCGCTGTGTCTTTGGTGAGGCTCATTATGCCGATGTATTGCGTGATGAACTGCACGCAAATATTCGTAGTAACCGTGAGTTCTTGGGTATCTTGGTACGGGATGCGATCAATACGCAGCCACCATTGGGTGTGTTTAACAAGCTGGTACTGCAAAAAACGGGTGAAAATCGGAAAACACTCAATATCAAGAAATACGCCATTAACTTAATCATTGATTTAGCTCGCATCTATGGATTGGCTGTCGAGTGTGATTCGTCCTCTACCGACGAGCGATTTACTCGAGCAAATGAGCACGGTATGTTAAGCGACGATGCGCTGAAGAATATCATTAATGCTTATCAATTTATTTTGATGTTTAGGCAGCATCATCAGCTCGAGGCACTGAAGAAAGGTGAGATACCGGATAATCATATCAACCCAGACAGCTTTGGTAGCTTTGAGCGCGGTAACTTAAAAGATGCATTCCGCATTATTGCGAACTTGCAAGAAGCCGCGAAGGTTCGATTTGGCGGGAGGCTATAACGTATGCCTAGCATGTTAAAGTCGGTATTGAATCAGTTTCACGTCTATCAGCATTTTTTAAAGCAAAGGCAGAAGTATGTGGCACAGACGGCATTGCCAGACAATATTGCGGAGTTCCTGACAACAGCCCCTCCTGAGATAGATGATCTTGTCACGATGCACGATTACCTCGTGGTGGATTTTGAAACGACAGGTATGGATGCGGATCAACACTCTGTACTGAGCCTTGGCTGGGTCGCCATTAATAATTACACTATTGAGCTTGATAGTGCGAGGCACATTTATGTGGAGTCGCCTGAAGGTATCATGGCCGAAACCGCTATCATTAATCATATCGTCCCGGAAATGCTCCAAAATGGCGTGTCCTTGGATAATGCGATGTCTCAGCTCTTCAGTGCATCAAAAGATAGGATTCTCATTGCTCATGGGTCGATGATAGAGGCGGCGTTTGTCGAAAAATATCTAAGTACCCACTACGGTGTGCAGAACTTGCCCATCATGTGGCTTGATACCCTTGCGATTGAGAAGGCAATGGCGAATGCGGTGAGTAAAGACACTGAAACAGACGTTCGCTTGTCCGAAACACGCGCTAGATATGGGCTTCCCGAATATAATGGCCACGATGCACTCATTGATGCGATAGCGACGGCGGAATTGTTTCTTGCACAAAGTACTCGCCTGTTTCACAAACAATACCCATGCATTGGTAAGTTGTTCCGACTCAGCCAGTAGGTGTGCCGGGCTAAGCGTCTTGTTGACTGAGTAATAAAGTACGAATAGCTCGTGATGCGATTAATTTAATGTATCAAATCAAAAGAGGCGCTCCTAGGAGCGCCTCTTTTATTGAATGTGCTGTTAACTTCTCAATTAGAAGCTGTAAGTAATACCAACACGAGCACGCAGTTGACGGCCTTTTTCGTCGCCATTGCTGTATTGTACGTTACCCATTTCTACGTATGGTCTCCAATCCCAATCTGCTTCTTTATAGCCAATTTTGAAGTTGTAATCCCATTCGTATTCTTCGTTAGTGCCCATCTTCCATTCTTTGTTGAGTAGGTCGTTTGCATAGTTGGCTTCTGCACCTAGTTGCCACGCATTCCAGTTGTAATCAAGGTTAGCGGTTAATTTGCTGCGGCTCAGGGAACCGTGTTGCTCATCGTCACGACCTGTTGCTGTGTTATCTCCGGCATAGTTTCTGAACTCATGACGATAACGCATTTTAGCGGTTAGACCACTGTCAAATTTATAGTGAACACGAACTTGCGGCTTATAAGTGGTTTGTCCATTACCAAAGGTAATAGGCATAGAAGTTTGTACGCGCCAGTGGTCGTCTAATTGAAAGTTGTAACCATATTCAAATTCATTGTCGCCCGCTTCTAGGTCAGAGAAAGGCTTACCTTTTTGTTTTGCTTCCACACCAAAGTAGTGGTTACCAACACTAGAGCCAATCTTTACACGGCTTGCGTAATCGCCGGACTCATTTTTGTATTCTTGACGGAAATCGACAGATGCAGCACTTACCGAAGCCGCTGCCATTACTGATACCAATGCTACTGTAACCTTATTAAAAGTACTCATTTATAACCCTTCAATACTTTAGTTTGTTTTAATGTATGACAAATATAATACGGTTATAAATGACTTTTTTCTGTGATTTGGATCTACCGAAAAAGGAGGTTTTAGGGTTTTTTATATAAATAAATTATAAATGGTCTTAGTTAAACTGCTGTTTTTATTGATTGTTTTTAATTTGGAAGATGGTTTTATCTAGCACGGATATTGGGTGGGTTTTGTGAGCCACGTTACCGTTCTTTTACTATGTTTTATAATACAAATGGGTGGGTTGTGGAACTTCTGCAAAGGTTTAAAGTCTTAAGCGCGCCTTTTTCATAGTAGAGGTGGGTGATTTGTCATCGTGTTTCTCACTAGTAGGCTAGATAGAACGACCACATGACGGGGGCGATCTCGGTTGTTTATTTGCGAGATGCTCAATGCTCATCATTGTTGTTAACATTTTTCTGCGAGTGTTATTAACGAAAGGTCAACATTAATTGTCTGACAATATCATTTTACCCTGCTATTTCCTAACTCGATATGCTTTTAAATGTGATCGATTTCAATTTTATAGAAAGTTCATTGCAAATATGGAAAATTATATTTATAAAATAAAAGTCATATTTATCAATAATTTAAATTTACATCTCTGTCATTTTATACCGACAGTTAGCCTGTAACCAAATGTTTCCTGATCAATAACAAGTCCTACATCACAGATGTTCCTCAATAAATGATAAAAAATATAATCATACAAATTGAGGAAATTTTAGATGAACAAAAACCTTATCGCGATGATGATCGCAACGATAGTTGTTACTGGGTGCATGTCTACCGGAGAGGGCGCTGGGGACACCGTTATGGCCGCGTCTGAGCGAGGGCTTAACACGGAAACTTTGCTGGCCAATAACACGAAACCTTTCGTCACTGGAAGCGAGATTGGTGAGGGAGATACGCAAGCCCTAAAAGAGCAATTGCTTAACCTAAAAGACGGCGATGAGCTGGTTATTCCAAAAGGAAAGTACTCAGATCTGGGTCAATTTGATATAACCGCGAACAATGTGACAATCAAGGCAGAGCAAGCTGGGACGGCATGGTTCACTGGGTTGGTTCAGATTAATTTACGTGGCAACAACATTACCCTTGATGGCGTGGTCTTCACAGAAGGTGGGCCTGCTGAGCGAATGGGCGGCATTATTTTCCGTGGTAATGATAATCAGCTCGTTAACTCGACTTTCTATTATTTCAACGATAAGTACACCTACGAACCCGATGACCGACGCTCTGAGTACCCTAAGTACTTATGGATTGCAATGTATGGCAAAAACAACCAGCTTATCGACAATACATTCGAAGGTAAGCATAAACGCGGCACATTAATTGGTATTCAGAAGGCCAGCGGTGATGAGACCGCCGATCACCATATGATTAAGGGCAACCTTTTCTATAACCAAAAACACAACCAGTTTAACGAGTTCGATATTGCTGATGCGAAACGTTATAACTCTAACAGCTGGGAAGCCATACGCGTAGGTGACTCAAAAAGCTCTATCTATCCATCGAAAACGACCATAGAGGGTAACCTCTTCTTGCAAAGTGACGGTGAGACAGAACTGGTTTCGCTAAAATCGGCTGGGAATGCCATCCGTGGCAACACATTTATTGATAACGCCTCAATGATTTCACTTCGTCATGGTGTCAATAACACAGTTGAAAATAACGTCATCTTGGGCAACAGCAAGCGCTTTAGCGGTGGTATTCGTTTGTACGATGAAGGCCACGTGATTCGTAACAACTATATTGAGCGCGTGATGGGTACCGGTAACGTGCGCGGTGGTATTGCCATCAATACTGGTATTACCGATGTGCTAGCGGGTGAAACACTTGACCAGGATGTCAAAGGTAAAGAACTCAGCAAGCAAGCGACGCCTTACAAGGTCTTAATTGAAAACAATTCAGTCATCGATTCTCGTCAGAATTTTTTATACTCCGACAAAAAGCACCGTGTCAGCCTATATGACAACTCTCAGGTGACGTCAGTATATGCCGGTACAGACATCACGTTTAGGAATAATATTTCTTATGCAGGTGTGTCGAACAGTCTGGCATTGAAGGGAAATGACTCGGTAGCCGCGCTCGTTAATCCTGTCTACGAAAACGATATCTACTATGGTTCCGTCGCTGGAACAGAGCTGCCATGGGAAGGCGTATTGTACCGCGACCCTAAATTTGTCTCGGCCGAAAATGGCTTGCTAGAAGCATCAAATTTTGACGGCGGCGCAAGGGACCTCACCGTGTTAACAATGAATGAAACTGGCGCGACCTACCGAATCAAAAAATAAGACCTACCACTATCAGAATGTAGAGGCTCAGTAATGAGCCTCCCTCAAATCGAAAGAGCGAAAACAATATGAAACTCAAAACTTTATCTACGCTGATTGCAGTGGCGATGACTGCTGGAACTTTAACAGGCTGTAATTTTTATGACGAGCCTCCGGGTGGGGAAGTACCTGAGGAGCCAACAACGCCGCCACCTATTGAAGATGTAGATACTATTGTTGAATCTGTGTCTGAACTTGCTGCTGCAATTCAAAGTGCAGAACACGGCGCGGTGATTGGCCTAAAAGCCGGCGGTGATTTTGCGTCAATAGGTACGTTGATTCTGACAAAACCAGTCACGCTAACGTCGGTTGATGCGGATGGTAACTTGAGTGATGACGGTGTCGATCAGGCGGTCATCACTGGTGTGACATGTATTGATGTCCCATCAACGGCAGATTCTATCTTAAAAGGCACAACAGGTATTAGGTTGAGCAACCTAAGCTTTGACAATGTCACGTTAGATACCTGTGGTTCCGAGGATACCTCTCGCTCCATTATCAATGTGGGTAAAGTTGGCGATGGCGATACGCCGGTTGTTTTAGAAAAACTGATGTTTAATGGCATGAATTTTACTGAGTCTACTTCTAGTCCTACCGCCTGGGTATATTCCCGAGGTCTGGTTGATATTCAAGATAGCGAGTTTTTAAACAAGCAGGTTGATAACACGACAACAGGAATCTTGTATCTAAACTGTGGCAGCAACAAGATTAATGGTGGCAGCGCGCGAAACTCAAGCCCAGTATTTACCAATAACACGGTTGAGTTGACTGGCAACTCTGCTGCGCTTAACGGCATCGTTGCTGGGCAGTTTGATGGAAAAGCATGTGGCGCAGTTGTCACAGGCAACACATTTACTGGCTTTGAAAACGATGTTTCTACCGATGCCGATACTTTCGCGGCCATTGTAGATGGTGACACGACTGGTGGAAACAAGATTGAAGGTAATGACTTTGGAGAAGGCAGTACACCGCCACCGACGGACCCAGACAACGATGTAGATGCATTGAATGAGATGATTCAGGCGGCGAGTGTTGGGCAGGTCATTTCACTCGGTGCGGATAAAGATTACTCAGAGGGCATCATCGAATTAAGCAAAGAAGTGGTTTTGGATGGTGAGAATCTTGCGACGATCACAGGTAGTGCATGCATTAATATTAGCGCGGCAGGAGCCGAGGTGAAGAATCTTAGCTTTAAAAATAATGCCATAACATCATGTGCGAGCGGTGAAAGTAGCCAAGGACGTTCTGGTTCAATCACCATCATGCAAGTAGGGGAAGAAAATAAACCTGTTTTATTAACGAACTTACATATCGACGCGCAAGATATTACTAATGACATGCTTGAGAATAAGGCGAGCCTTGTTTATTCCAGTGGTTACTTCGAATTACTGAATAGTACATTTATCAATCTGCAATCCAATATTCAGAACAATGCGGTTTATACTCCATGTCATAAATCAGAAACCAGAATGGGTAGTGTTATTCAAGGCAATAACTTTACCATTAATGATGCTGGCAATAGTGAAGTGGCTGCTATTAAGTTTGGTAATTCAAGCAGTGGTGCTATTCAAGATAATACTAATAATAATAGCTGCTTAGTGACTATTGAAAACAATGTATTTACTGGCTATTCGGTTAATGTCACTGAATCCGTTGGCAGTAGCAGCGACAACCCAAGAGTAGCAGCAGTCTTTGCTCGCAATGAAGCTATGCAAAATGATGTAGAGAATACCAACACCTTCCAATAATAAATGAATTATTTCAAGCATGCGTGTAACGCGCATGCTGGGTATTTCTAGTGCCTAAATAAAGAGATTTCAGAATGAAAAAAACAATATTAGCCGCGAGCGTATTCGCAATGTTCAGTGGTGCCGCCTTCGGTAGCAGTACAATGACAGTAAAGTGGGAACATAAACTATTAGAAGGCCGTACCGACCGACCTAAATTTGAATTCGGTCATCGTATGGATAATGGATTTAAGTTTGGCTTCGAGCAAGTTTGGCAATATGACCGTAGCGAAGATAAATATGAATCTGGTTTTGCACCAGAGCAGTATGAATTAACCTTTAAAACGGATTATCGATTCCGTTGGGGGGATAAAAATGAACACCAAGCGGGACCAGTATTAGATTATCAATTAAAAGACACCACTAAAAATGTTCGAGTTGGGGCATTTTATGGGTATCGTTTTACTCGTAACTTTGATGCAAAAGTGCGTGCCCGTTATTCGCAAAATATAGACCGTATTCGTTTAGATAGCTACGATAGCAACGGCAACTTTAAACCAGGTAGTGACCGTGATGATTTCAATAAAGAAATGCGATATGACCTGTGGTTGACGTATAAATGGAATGACTGGACGTTTGTTTGGGATGCCATTGTTTTACAGAAAATTTCATCATTTGAAAATAATAGTGGTGTTGAGCAGCATATTTACGACAATAACGAGCGGTTGGCCATGGAAAATGAATTCAGTGCAGAATATCGTTTACCAAAAGCACGAGCGCATGCTTTTTATGGTAAGTTTAAGCTCAAGCAGAAACTTTCCAAACCTAGCCATGAAACCAGTGATAGCCAACCTTACGACTGGGCGGGTAAGCGTGATAACGCGATAGAGTTTGGTTATAAATATCGCTTTTAGTATCGAGAACCAATAGTCAATGAGACAACGTCATTGAAGTTTGGCTTAGCTGGAGCTCCGTTCGGTATCACATGGTTAATGTGTGGATGAGCGGGGCTTTTTTAACTTTGTATTGTTTAAGATGTTATCTATGAAATCAAATGCTCTTATTATGTGCTCTTTAATTTCTAGCGCACTGATGCTTTCCGGGTGTGGCGGCGAAGATGGAAGCTCGCCATCATCACCGAATACAGGCACCGACCCGGTTGCCCCGTATACACAACCCCGTTATCAAGCGATCCTTGCTCAATCTAACCTTCAAGTTTCTGACCCCGAGGGTATGGAGGGCAATCACACCACGGTGGTGCGAAACGGCGAATTTGTCGACTACTACAGTGACCATTTTTATTCCGATGCGAGCACTGAACATCTGACTTTTAAGATGTCGGGTTACAAGCTACGCTCAGAATTACGGCTGATAGACAATTTTGATACATCAGAACAAGGTAAGCAGCGAGAGCTTCACGCACGTCTGCAACCTATTGACGTTGAGGCGTCTCTTTCGAATAGCAATTCCGATAATGATGAAGTCACGTATCTACAAATTCACAATATCGGTGTAGACGAGCAAGGAACGGGGGCCATTCCTCATCCATTATTGCGGGTGGTCTATGAAGCTGAGCGCGATGGCTTTGAGGGGCATTATTGGGCCGTCTTAAAAATCAATGCGCTAGACTGCAGCGCAGGAAGTGCAGATGAGCATCTCAGTGATTGTAATAACGCCTATGAACGCATCAACTTAGGAAAAGCTAACCTGAGTGGTGAGACGGATATGCGGCTCTTGATCCGAGAGAGTGAGTTGGTGATTGAGGTGGATTCACAGGTCATCGCGACTCGTGACATATCATACTGGGCTCCATTGCTCAGTTACTTTAAAGCGGGTGTTTACAACCAATTTGAACATGGAGAAGCTGAGGTCCAGTACCCTCTTTTAACGGCAGCGGTCAGTGACTATTCAGCGGAGAATAATTGGGATATTGACCAGTGGAAGATAACGATTCCAGCGAGTAAGAATGATTGGTATGGCAGTGGCGGTACGAGTGCTGCTGAGCTTGAACCGGCACATTGCCAGTCTAATAAAGGGGTATTGAGTAACGACTCGGAGCTATGGTATTCAGATGCGGATGTGTCCTTTTTTGATGTTAGCGACGGACGTATGCATTTTCGAGCGAATATGGGCTACGGCACCACGACGACGAATTCTAGCTATATACGTTCAGAGTTAAGAGAGCTCTTTAATGCGCAAAAGGTCGGCAGTTGCAGTACGAGTAGCAGTAATACGAGTTGGTTCATTAATGATTCGGCAACGGGCACAGCCACCCATCGTCTTACGTCGACGGTTAGGGTTGACGACTACCCAGATAACATCAGTCTGCCTAAAGTTATTGTTGGTCAAGTTCATGGTTGGGAAATCAAGCAAGCCCTTGTCAAAGTGCTGTGGGAGGGAAGCAATAAGCCAGTGCGCGTTATCCTCAATCAAGACTTTTTTAAGGGCAATGTTTCCTGCGATAGTGATAACCCTATTAACCATTGTGATAACTGGTCGTTCAGTGTTGATATGGGCACCTATCCTGCGTATACCGATTGGCAGTATGTGATTGAAGTAAACGAGCAAGGGATACGACTTGAGACGCAGAATTCAGATTTAAATGGCGCGGATTCAAACAACAAAGTGACCCGTTTCTTGAAGTGGGGAGAGGTTTATTCTGATACCAATAACGGCAATATTGTGATGAGTGAACAATGGACGAACGATGACGTCGCTTATTATTTCAAGGCTGGGATTTATCCTCAATTTAAACCGGAAGAAAAGTACAATAATAAGTTTTTCTCGGTGAGCTTTGATGAGGTTACTATCCGTCATTATTAAACCGGTATTGATTCTTTTTTCAGTGGTGGTTTTTCGAAAAAACCAATGCAGTACAAAAAACGCCAGCTCAGCTGGCGTTTTTTATTGTCGTAATTGAGTATACGCTGCGATGAAAGTGCAGAAATTATGAGTTCGTCATGTCTATTGTTTTTTCTGCCTAATTGCGAGAATCACTTGTGGTAATAGTGATGTGACAATCATGCCCGCCATAAGGACATATTGCGGTGTGGTAAACGATTCACCCAGTAACACCATCCCACAAACAATACCGGCAATAGGGTTTGCGATGCCGCCAAAAGTAAAATCGACAACGGTCATACGTTGTAACAACCAAACGTACATACCATAACCAAGTGCAGTATTGAGACCAATAACCCACAATAACCCCATAATATTTCTGCTATCAAGGTTTTGGTAAACATTAAGGTACAGCGACGGAGTCATAGTGGCATGAATGCCTGCCGCGATCGCCAGCATAGTGCCGCCTAAAATCAGCTGCCATGTGAGTACCGTCCACCAGTGCATTCTGTTGCCAAGAGATTTCGTTACACTGCTACCGACCACAATACACATGATGGCGGCCAACATTGCACCAAGACCAACTGGGTTCAAGACCATCGAGCCCGGAGAGAATAAGAAATAGGCGATGATTACTAACAGTAGCCCGCTGATAGCTTGAATCCAACTAGGTTTACGTTTACCAATTAACCAATGGTAAAGCATGGCAAATACCGGCACCGAGACCATTCCAACACCAGAGATCGCTGATGGCAGCGTTTGTGCCATGACAAAGATAAGCCCAAAGAAGACCGCGATGTTAACCAAGCCAAGACTGAACAATATTGGCCAGTCACCCTTTTGGGGTAATGTTGGTTTACACGCGATCAGCAGGAGTCCAGCAGGCAGTGCTCTAAGCGCGCCGAGTAAAATCGGCGGCCAATCAGGTAAGGAGAACTTAGTGACCGCGTAGGTGGTCCCCCAATAGAAAGCCGGTATCATTGCGAGTAATATATTCATTTTTTATCTTTACGTTAAGATATTATTCTCTAATGTACGGATGAAGCCGCTGCCTGTAAAGTATCTTTATGTTAAAATAGTTTTAATGAAGACTGTCATGATGGAGATTGACACAAAATGGATGCAGTTGATCGCGTAGTAGCGCAATGGGCGAAGGAAAAGCCAGATCTAGAAACTGAGCCGATGGCGCTGATGGGGCGTATGATGCGTCTTGCAAAGTATATGGAAAACCAGGTAGCGGAAGTTCATAAAAAATATGATCTTAAGATGGGTGAGTTTGATGTATTGGCGACATTACGGCGCAGCGGTACGCCTTACCAGTTAACGCCTTCCGAATTGATTGACTCTATGATGCTGACATCTGGCGCAAT
This sequence comes from Vibrio sp. E150_011, assembly GCF_053544015.1. Lineage (NCBI taxonomy): Bacteria > Pseudomonadati > Pseudomonadota > Gammaproteobacteria > Vibrionales > Vibrionaceae > Vibrio > Vibrio sp. E150_011. The sequence continues at coordinate 666,247 of NZ_JBHFOL010000001.1, read as the reverse complement.
GACCAACCGTTTAGATAAACTGGAGTCAAAAGGCTATATTTCAAGAACTCACAGTGAAGAAGATCGTCGTAGTGTCAGAGTTAAGCTCACCAGTGGTGGGTTGGTACTGATCGACAAAATGATAGAAGAACATGTCGACGTTCAACGAGAGCTTGTTCAGTCATTGTCTAAACCACAGAAAAAAAATATGAATCAATTGCTCAAGCATTGGTTGGGTCAGTTTGAATAAAAAGAAGATTTATTCTGGTTGTTCTACCATCCATGTCATTAGCGTGGTTTTTAGCCACTGTATTGCAATATTCTCCGCTTCTTCAAATGGGTAAATGAGCCAATAACGCGCGGCTTCAATGGGGCCTGGGAAGGTGAGTATTTGAAGCGGTAGGTGTTTCGCATGATGTTGAGCAAATCGTTTCGGGCACAAGCAAAGAGTTTCGCTTTGCGCCGTGATGGTAAGCATCGATGACAGGGACGTGAGCGTGGCTAAGATTTGCCTTTTGGGTGGGTTTGAGTTGTACAACATGTCAAACAACGGTGATTCGCCTAACTGATAATTCAATATGACATGCAACTCATTTACAAACTGTTCCAGTGTGATGTCGTGGTTGATCCTAGGATGATGCGCAGAGGCAACCACGACCACTTCATCTTCAAATAAAAAATCATTGCACATATTCGGTTCAGAGAGTTGGAAGATGTCGATGATGGCATCAGCGTGTTTGAAATTGAGTGTCTGATAGCTATCGCTGTGGCGGTGAAGAAGGTCGACCCACTCTATTCGATAACGGCTTTGTTCACTGTGTATACGCTCTGTGTTTTTAATGTGCTCGAAGATGATGGTCTCAGGCGCTTGTATGACGAAGCTTCTCGGTGACGTTCCAGATTCACTGTACAGACAATCTTCAATCACGGTATCGAACTGACCCATCACGGGGGTAAGACGCTCTAATAGTTGCTGAGCCTGTAATGTAGGGACGATGCCTCTACCTTGACGTAAAAATAGTGGAGTATGCAGATCTGCAGACAGTTTTTTTATTGACTGACTGACCGATGCTGGTGTGACTTGCAGTTCTTCTGCAGCCCGACTAATTGAGCAATATTTAAAAACGACCAGAAAAACTCGAAACAGATTAAGATCGATATTTGGGTGTAAAGCCATAAAGAGAACCACAATCCAACTAGCGCGATTGCTAGGTTAGCAACCATCCTTGGTATTTCTATTAGTGATACGCTGTAATTAACGTGTTATGCGTTAACAGCAGTATCTTTACTAACTATAGATAATTAATAGTGACAAACATTATTAATATCAGATTGGCGCTTAGTTATGTGATTTGTTATGAAAATTCGCTTTGTAATGCATCGATTGTGGTTTCTGATACCAGAATATCGTCAATGTAGTAACGGATATGGTTACCTTGTTTGATACCTACGACAGTCGAGGTATTGCCGTCATTGAGTACCACTTCCATCTCGATGGTATTTTCATCGATGTAACGGATGGTGCCTGCGTTAGGGGTTGTCATAGTGAGGGGGTCGATAGGCGCGTCGTGTAGGCTTGAATCTACCTTATCATTTACCTCTAAGTAGGTTTCTGTTTTGGTATCAAAAATATGGGGCTTACCGTTGATTGGGTTGTGACCTGACCAAAATTCAATGGAGTTGACCACAAACAGATCGGCCACGAGCGTAAAACCATAGACTGGGGACAAGAGGAAGTTGACGCCGGCACGAGCGTATCGGTTATCGACAACTTTTACGTTAAATCCCATTAGTTTTTCTGTGACGGCGTTGCTACCAACGCAGCCGCTGAGTGAAAAAACAGTCGCCATTAAAAATGCAATTTTGGTGGTGGTTTTCATTATTTACCTTGTAGAAATAGAGCGATAAAAAACTGCGAAAGAGGCCATTGTCATCGGTTTAACTATACCGCTTTGGGTAGTGTGACAACGCCAGGCAGTCATGAGGCACGGAGTCTAGTTCTCAGACCAAATGAGATAAACCAATATGACTTAATGGTTCGTTAAGTCAGAGTTAAAGCTCATGTCTGAAATTTTAAATTGTTTTAAATCAATCTATTAAGTTTTTCTCTTATGAGGTTTGAAACAAAAACACACACTTTTGTCACGGTTGGCACCTGTTTTCTTATTTTTATAACTAATAAAGAACTGATGATGCGACGACTAGGGCGTTGATAGCCAAAGTAAGGATGAAAAAAGAGAGGTTTGTGTATAAGCAAGCTTAATCATCACGACAAAAAATCAGATTAGTCGTCACCTCTTAGGTCTGTTTTAATGCGCGCATCAATGATAGTCATTCTTTAATTTCTAAGGTGTTTACATGTTCGCAATTGATGATCTAGTAGTAGCAACGAAAGGTGTGGATTTGGGTCAAATGGTCGTTGTTGGCACAAGCGCAGGCGGTCACTACGTCCACGTTAAAGTGGATGGCGCGACGCTGACTTACCCAGCAAGAGACCTTAAAAAAGCATAATTACGTACACGTCTATTCTTTAAAGGCAGCCTTATGGCTGCCTTTTTCTGTTTGTATTCTTTTATTTTCCACTATAGACACCCTAAGGGTGCTTAATGTGATTACTCGTTGGTCATTGAGATGTTGATAATAGGTATGTCCCCAATGTCGTGGACTTAATATCAAAGGTTATTGTTGACGAAAGATTGATGACTGGACACCGGTAGCATTGATGTCGAGTCCATTGATACCAAAATGGTGGAGCACAAACTGGAATCGGTCCAACGCACCACCAGTATCAAAAACACGTTTGGAAATAGTCACGATCAACGTTGATTGGCCATTTTGTAGCCCTTGATAAGAGAGGCTTATAGGAAGAGAACACATGAAACTACGTCGAACTGCGAGTCCGCTACTGTTGATCATCTGGGCGCTTATCGCTCCCTCTACGGTATTGGCAGAAAACACTCAATCAGAATTGAAACTTGAGAACGCCTCATTATCTGAGGAGACAAAAAAAGAAGTCTTAGCCAGTGTTCATCAAATGTGGGATGACGCTTGCTCTGCCAATGTCGGGGGGATGTTTGAGACTGCACCTGACGATCATACTTATGTTATGGCTGGGTTTCCGTTATGGTCGAAAGCTCAAGCTCTAGAGTTGTATGAGGCGGCGTTTGAAAAAGTATCAGTGCAAACTATTGATACTGACAAAGAGCAAGTGACGCTGCTGTCGGATTCGGTTGCATTATATGTTGCCGATATGAGCTACACCCAGTATGACGCAAATGGGCAACCTTTAGAGTCTGGACCTTATGCGATAACCCTCGTCTTAAAAAAGAAAAATGGCGTGTGGCAGAACATTCATACTCATCAATCTTTTCCTTCTGAACATTAGTAGTAAAGATCTTACTGCAATAGATGTTGAATATAATCAGTCTTGCGTTAACGTAGTAGGTGACTTGAGCGTTCGATAAACCGTGCGCGCTTGATTTAACCACTTCATTAATCAGGAACGATGATTTGAATACTGACCGAAATCCGATAAAAAAAGCGACGCGTATTGAAAGTGTTATGAATTCAGCACTTTGGCATTTAGGCCGCCAGGATATGACTGAAAGTGAAGTGCTGAGTAAGCTTAGAGTAAAGACAGATAACGAAGAATGGATTACTGACACAATCAATAAACTCAAGGACTTTGGTTACCTAAAGTCTGATCAAGTGTTCGCTGAGCAATTTAGTGAGCGCGCATTTATGGGAGAGTACGGTTCGAGTTATATCCTTAAAAAGCTAAAGCAAAAAGGGATCTCAGAAGCACTGATATTGGAATGCATCGATAAGGTCAAAAATGACAAGAATATTGATGAGCAAACCATTTTGATCGACCGAGTTAATCATTACTATCAATCGTTTACGATGAGTAAAGAAAAGCTATACTCGACGCTGCAAAATCGTGGATTCAGTTATGCGCAAGTGCGAGAAGCGGTGAATCAACACGTGAGTGTAGGACAGTTACAATCGAAGCTAGAGATCAAAGCGGAAAAGGCCGATCTCGAAAAGGAAGTACTGAAGTTGGTTCGAAAAGGCAAAGGCTTGATTGTTATTCGTCAGGAGTTGCGCCAGCGCAAAATTGATATTTCAGACTTAGACGCAGTACTTAATCGATTAATGGAATCTGAGCAGATTGATTTTTTCCAACAGTGTTTAGAACAGTTAGAAAAGAAATCGTACGATGTCAGTAATAGAAATGAACGCAGTAAGGCATACGGTATGTTGAGCCGTAAAGGGTTCTCTTCGGAAGAAATCCAGTACGCACTTAGTGAGGCTAGTGAAAAATAATCTGATAGCGGGACGAATTTATATTCGTACAGAGTATCGCGCCCATTTCTATCTCGGCTAACACGTATTACATTTGTTCGTCATCGACTTACTTTGCGTTTCAAGCCACATTTCTCTCGTCGAATTACTTCTATACTGAAGATAATTCGATGGAAGAGGGAATGCCGATGCTCAACGAAAACCATGCCTTTATTTTAGATTTTCCTGATCTTAAATTAGATATAGTGCAACTCAATCACGACGATCCAACCTTCAAAGCCAATCTTCAGCAATACCATCAACTTGATTATGATATTCGCCAGTTAGAGATCTCAGGCAGTCCGATCGATGACGACAGTATGCACGCGCTCAAGCTTAAGCGTATGGAGCTCAAAGATATCCTTTATAAGCAGTTGACCGAACACCATGAACAAGCCAGTCACTAGGCGGTAACTGAGTGTCACGTTAAAGTGTCGTTCTGGTGAAGACGATCGGCACTTATTTTGGCTGTTGAGGTTGGCAGTATGTCGTTAACAGACACAAAAAAGGCCGCCAATGGCGACCTTTCGTTTATTCGTAAAAGCTTACGTAGTAATGGCTAATTAGATAGCAACAACGTTGTTAGCTTGAAGACCTTTTTGGCCTTGCTCTACTTCGAAAGACACTTTTTGGCCTTCGTTAAGAGTCTTGAAACCTTCAGATGCGATAGCACGGAAATGTACGAATACATCATCGCCACCGTTATCTTGAGTTAAGAAACCGAAACCTTTAGTTTCGTTGAACCATTTTACTGTACCAGTTGTTGTATTAGACATGTGATGCCCCTTATTCATTTGATTTAAGAAAAGTTCAATGTTAACAAACTGTTATAACTATCAGTTTGTTAATTGCTTGAATTATATCATGTTACGCTAAAATAAAAGGGAAACGCCTAGCTACAAAAACATGGTTTTAGTAGTGGAAGTTTTACTTGTACTCGATGCTGCATTTAATAACTCTCTGAACAACTGAGCGCTATAGTATAGATTGTTTGTTTTTTGTACAGTCTTTTTTTGTTTTTCTGTGAATTTTAATCAATGATGATAGGGGTTGCTACTCCGTCATCTTCAAAGGACACGTTATGGTCATGATCGAGAATTAGACAAGTGTTGATGTTTGAACCAGTGGAACCACTTTCAATGTGGTTGATTAACAAGATTGCGGTTGTGATGACTTAACTCGCCAAGTAAATAAGTATTTATTAATCTGTTATGACAAGGTTGTTAATTTTTCCATTAATAAAATGCCAATAATATAACTGTATGTCTTATATTATTTTGCTGGTATTGGTTTCTGTATAATATACCGCATCTAATGATATTTATACTGGCTAATATCATTTTGATTTTGCCTTTATTTGGGTGATATATTTTAGTGGTTAATTTGTAACGCATTGTAATTATTATTGTTTGTTGTTTTTATATTTGTTTTATTTCTTGCAATATATTGACGCTAAATTTACAAAGTATTAATTAAGGCTTATAAATGAATAAAATATCTTACTTGGCATTGTCAATTTCTTCACTATTACTAGCAGGGTGTGGAAGTGACTCGGATTCATCGGATATCATTGTTGATGGTGTTCAATATACAGTTATTGATGGCTATATTAACAATGCGATCATTTGCGCAAAAGAAACAGCTGACACACCATGTGATTTTTCAACGACGACAAATTCAAATGGGGTATTTACATTACCTGAAAAGTATCAAAGTTACTTAGTCACCGCACATGTTGTCGGCGGCGTGTCGTCAGACAGTGATACGGTGGGGGTTAGTCCAAGAAGTTACTCCATGAGTGCCGCTGAAGGCGAAAAAAATATCACGCCATTCTCAACAATATCGGCGATGAGTGACGCTAACTCTCTAGCGGATATTGCTGCTAAGCTCGGCGTTGAAGTAGAAGATTTAACTAAAGATTATGTAGGCGGCAGTGATGCGAAAGTGCACCTGTACGCGCGTACGCTTGCTAGTCAACTATTGTACAAGGATGACGAGGATCAGAGTGAACGACTACTTAGTGTCGCTCAAGCGACAAAAGAGTTAGTTGAGACGCTTGAGGGGGAAGACCCAAATATTGATTTCAGTGGTGTGACAGTCAATATCAAGCACGAGGATGGCAACGTGGTCGCTGAAGACGTTCCGCGAGTGAGTTCACTAGAGGACTTTTTAGAGCATCGAGTGAATGGCGAAGTAGCACCTGTATATGGGGCTAGCTTGAATCCAGCATATTTCGCTGAAGAGCGTGTACAAACGTATTGGTATGAAGAAGGAGTCGTAAAACAAGAAGATGACAACGGTGTCCATGAATTTACTGGGTCATACACAATATCAGGCGATAAATTGGAAGTAAGAAGCGAAGAGGGTAGTGCGATTGATCAGTACATTTACGTCTCTAATGATATTGCGTTGGGTGTGCCCTTAGGTGAGCGTGATTTAGGTGTGACTGCGCAAGTGCCATTGGTTAAAAATGGTCAATTTAGTGACGGTGAACTGGTCAACAAGACACATTATTTCCTAGTTGATGAGTCCAATAACCAGTCACCTGATCCGATGATGGTTAAGATTGAGTACGGCATAGATGAGGCTACCCTTACAGGGTTCACTGGTGACGCTTTTGACGAGGTGATTGGAACGGTATCTTATGAAATAAACGGTGAAGGTGCTGTGGTCATTGAGCTGACTCAATTAGGTGATGATACCGATATGGTGATGTTTAAATCGATTGAAAATCAACATATGCTTGTGGGCTATGATGTGAATTTTCAGTCCTTTTCGCTTAACTTTTTTGATGAAGCATTTGCGATTGAAATTTACCAAGGCTGGGCTGACTTAACAAAGTAATAACCGTATTTTTTTGATTAAGGTAAGGCACCTAGCCTTACCTTTTTTATGTCCTTCACTTTCCAAACGCGAGACATTTTTTATTTTGAGTTTAACTTGTATTTAAGATAAACATGATTAACGTATAGATAAAGTACCGCACACGCAGTATTATAAACTAGACGACTGGTCTAATTTATAATAGGCTATTCCAATGAATACAAAAACCAATGATACACGCCAACACATTTTGGATGTCGGTTACCAGTTAGTGGTAACGAAAGGCTTTACCAGTGTTGGCTTGTCTGAACTACTCAAAACCGCTGATGTGCCGAAAGGTTCGTTTTATCACTACTTCAAATCGAAGGAACAATTTGGCGAGGCGTTAATTGAAGACTACTTCCAGCAGTATTTAGAACGTATCAACAGCATTCTAGAATTGGGGCAAGGCAGCGGGCTTGATCGCGTTTTAGATTACTTTGGCCGCTGGCTAAGTGTAGAAGGTGGCAGCTGTAATGCCCACAAGTGCTTAGTGGTAAAACTCAGCGCAGAGGTGTCCGATCTCTCAACACCCATGCGAGAGGCGTTATTGTCTGGCGCTAACCGTGTCGTGGCAGCGATTGCTAAGTGCTTACAAGAAGGTACTGAAGATGGCTCGATTAACGTGGCGGATAGCAAAAATACCGCACAGGTTATCTATCAACTTTGGCTTGGCGCAAGCTTAATGAGCAAACTTACTCAAGATCAACTAGGGTTAGAGCAAGCGTTTATTACAACCAAACAACTTTTGGTTTAACCCCTATACATTCCCCGCCTAACGGGCTGTGTTCTCCACATGATGGAGGGGCAGTAATCAGGCGGGATTTTTAGAAATGAACACTAGACGACTGGTCTAATTTTGTGACTCAGATCGGTTTAACCTGAGATAAAGGAATAACATAATGACTCAAATGACTAACCGCCGTGTTGTATTGGCTTCTCGCCCAGTTGGCGCACCGACCCAAAACGATTTTAGAATTGAGAATGCGGACATCCCAAGCATCGGTGATAACGAAATGCTACTTCGTAGTATCTATTTGTCGCTTGACCCGTACATGCGTGGCCGCATGAGCGCAGCAAAATCTTACGCTGACCCGGTTGAGATTGATGACGTAATGGTTGGGGCGACAGTGTGTCAGGTTGAGCAATCCAATAACGCTGATTTCCCAGTGGGTGAGTGGGTACTCGCTTATACCGGTTGGCAGGATTATGGCGTATCAAACGGTGAAGGTTTAATCAAGTTAGGCCAACACCCAACTCACCCGTCATTTGCATTAGGTATCATGGGTATGCCTGGTTTTACCGCTTACATGGGCTTGCTTGATATTGGTGCGCCTAAAGCAGGTGAAACGTTAGTGGTGGCTGCGGCTACCGGCCCTGTAGGCGCAACGGTTGGTCAAATTGGTAAGCTAAAGGGTTGCCGTGTGATTGGCGTAGCGGGTGGTGAAGAAAAATGCCGTTATGCGAAAGATGTGTTGGGCTTTGATGAGTGTATTGACCATAAAGCGGATGACTTTGCAGAGCAGCTTGCCGCCGTGTGTGATAAAGGCATCGATGTCTATTTCGAAAATGTTGGCGGTAAAGTGTTTGATGCGGTTTTACCACTATTAAATACCGCGGCACGTGTGCCACTTTGTGGGCTGGTTTCTCAATACAATGCCACGTCGCTACCAGATGGTCCTGACCGTATGTCAGCGCTGATGGGTACTCTATTAGTTAAGCGCATTAAGATGCAGGGCTTTATTATCTTTGATGACTACGCAGATCGCTACAATGAATTTGCCCAAGATATGACAGCTTGGTTGGCGGAAGGCAAAATGCAATATCGTGAGCATCTTGTTGATGGCCTTGAACAAGCACCAGAGGCGTTTATGGGTCTGCTAGAAGGTAAAAACTTCGGTAAGTTAGTCATTCAGGTTAACCAACCTAAATAAGCTGATTAGGCGAAAGAATTCGATAGTTAATGGCTAATCGATTTGCAGGCTTCTCAACCTATAACTCTATAACTCTATAACTCTATAGGTCTAAGGCCAAAAACAACGCCTCGGCTTTGCGCTGTCAAAGTCGAGGCACGACATCAAGTAAAGGGAAATATTATGATCACGCTTCACCACTTAAACAAGTCGCGCTCAAAGCGCATCATTTGGTTGCTTGAAGAACTGGGTGTCGACTATCAAATTAAGCCTTATCAAAGAGACAGCGTGACATTTCTTGCACCGCCAGAGTTAAAGAGTATTCACCCACTTGGTAAATCACCAGTACTAGAAGATGATGGGCTAATTGTTACCGAGTCTGGGGCGATTACTGAATATCTTATCGACAAGTATGGAAAAGGATCGCTAGCACCAGCGCGCGGTACTCGTGAATACACGGAGTATTCTCAGTGGTTACATTTTGCAGAAAGCTCGGCAATACTGCCGTTATTGCTAAAACTTTTTGTCACTAAAGATGGCTGTAAAACTAACTTCCTAGCCGATTATGCTGACGCGGAAACCGCCAAGGTACTGAGTTACTTTGACCAAAGCTTAGCGGGTAAAACATACCTCGTTGACGAGCAATTGTCGGGTGCCGATATTATGATGTCTTTCATTGTGGAAAACTTAGTCAATAACGGTGCGATAGCGAACTTTTCTAACCTTGAAAAGTATGCAAAGCAACTTGCTACGCACGATGCATTTAACAAAGCTGATGAGGTTGAGGTTCGTTATTCATAACGTTTGACGATCGCTATGCCGCCTTTGTGTTGGCATAGCCCGCTTACCTGTCGACATCACTGTTCTCAGGTTCACTTAAAGTAATACAACAGTAAGAGCCCGCATGAATTCTATTGATCTCAATGAACCTTTTTCACTCGCTAATGGTCAGGTTATTAAGAATCGCTTGTTCAAATCGGCGATGAGTGAACAACTTGGTGACAAGCAACATAACCCAATGCCCGGTTTAGTCACCTTATACCAACGATGGGCGAAAGGCGGAATTGGGTTGGCCATGACGGGGAACGTGATGGTCGATAGAGCGGCACTTGGTGAACCGAAAAATGTTGTTTTAGATGAGCAAAGCGATTTAGCGATATTTCGTGAGTGGGCTAACGCTGGAAAGCAAAATGGTTCACAGATATGGATGCAGCTTAACCACCCTGGAAAACAAATCCCTAAATTCTTATGCGACGAGCCGGTTGCTCCTTCTGCGATCTCGTTAGAGCGTGGTTTAGAAAAAGGCTTTAATACTCCGCGAGCACTGAATGAGAATGAAATCCATAATATTATTCGTCAATTTGTCACCAGTGCCAAACTTGCGAAACAAGCGGGCTTTAGCGGGGTGCAGATTCATGGTGCGCATGGTTATCTTGTGAGTCAGTTTTTATCATCGAGACATAATCAGCGAGACGATCAATGGGGAGGTTCGCTAGAAAACCGACTTCGATTTGTCCTGGAAGTCTACCGTGCAATCCGTAAAGAGGTGGGCGATGATTTCCCTATTGGGATCAAACTTAATAGTGCCGATTTTATGAAAGGTGGTTTCACGGAAGAGGAGTCGATGAAAGTTGTCCAAGCCCTCAGTGCAAACGGCATCGATTTAATCGAAATATCGGGTGGTACTTACGAAAGCCCTTCGATGATGGGGGACAAAAACAAAAGTGAACCAGTCAAAGAAAGCACACTAAAACGTGAGGCTTACTTTATGGATTATATGGTAAAGGCTAGAGAGTTGGTAAGCACACCACTGGTGGTCACGGGCGGTTTTAGAACCGGTCAGGCGATGAATGAAGCATTGAATACCTCCGCCACTGACTTTATTGGCATTGCACGAACCATGGCCGTTGATCCAGACTTCCCAAATAAACTCATAGAAAACCCAAACTATGGCATGCCGCTCACGGTGCCAACAACAGGTAAGCCAGCGCTGGATAAAATGGCGATGGTTGGTTTGGTATGGTATGAACACCAAATGTGGCGTATTGCGGCAGGTAAAGAAGTCAATCCTAACCTAAGCGCACTGGGTGTGGTGGTTAAAACCATACTAAGCGCTGGCTGGCATACGTTTAAAAAGCGCAGAGTGTAAAAAATAGAATAGCCACACTATCAGAACCTTGATTGAGGTTCTGATAGGTAAAGTGTCCTTCTAGAGGCGATTTTATCCCACTCAAATATTCTTAAACCTACTGAGATAGCACTTCAAGTCAACGTTCGCCAGATAGGTATTAACGAGTTCCCGCAACATATCATCATCTTGTTTATCCACAGTATCGTAAATGCTATTGGTTACAGTGTTGTCTGGCTCTATTTCGATACGTTTTGGTGCGTGATTAATGATAGTATTTTGAATGAGATGGAAAGGTGTTTTGTCATTATTACCATTTTATCTTGGTCCTTATCTCAGTCAGATATTTTATTAAAAAGGAAGTCGCGTGCAAACGAGCTTTATTGATGGAACCACGCTGTATCGTCAGCATAATTTTACCTTACCTCTTAACTACCAGCATACTGACGGTGAGCACATTCGTGTATTCGCCCGTGAATTAGTGGATGTCTCCAAAGATAATCAAGACCTTCCATGGTTGGTTTATTTTCAAGGCGGGCCAGGTTTTCCATCGCCTCGAGCGAGCGGTGAGTCGGGTTGGTTAAAGCGTGCTCTGCAAGACTATCGCGTGCTCTTGCTTGATCAGCGCGGAACCGGTAATAGTTCTGCGGTCAATCAAGAGTCGTTAGCGCACCTAACGCCAAGTGAGCAAGCCGACTATTTATGCCACTTTAGAGCCGATAATATCGTACGCGATGCCGAAGAAATTCGAAAACAATTTGGCATTAAACAGTGGGCAACATTGGGACAAAGCTTTGGTGGTTTTTGTACGCTAACCTATCTGTCTTTGTTTCCTGAAAGCTTATTGCGTTGTTACGTTACAGGCGGAATTCCTTCGATTATTCGTCATGCTGATGATGTCTATCAAGCGACCTATCAGCGCGTAACTGATAAGAATAATGCGTTCTTTGCGCAATTCCCTCAGGCGCAAGCCATGTGTGTAGAGATTGCGCAGTACTTGTTAGAAAACGAGGTAACACTGCCAAACGGTCAGCAATTTACCGTTGAACAGTTTCAGCTTATTGGGATAAATCTAGGGCGCGGCGGTGCAAACCTTCCGTTGTATTATACGCTAGAGAGTGCCTTTATTGAGGTGAATGGCAGTAAGCAGCTTAGCTACAGTTTCTTGAATCATATGCAACAAGAACAAGGTTACTTGACCAACCCGATCTATGCGATTTTACACGAATCTATTTACTGTCAAGGCTTTGCATCTAATTGGTCAGCGCATCGCGTTAGAGAAGACTACCCTCAATACAACTATCAATCTGGGCAGCCTTTCTGGTTTACTGGCGAAATGGTGTATCCATGGATGTTCGACCAACTTGAGACATTAAAACCGCTACGTGAAGCGGCGAATTTGTTGGCAAGAAAAGAGGATTGGGGCAACGTGTATGATGCGAGCGTGCTCAGTCAGAACACCGTGCCAGTGGCTTGCGCAGCGTACGCTGATGATATGTTTGTTGAGCTAGATTATACCCGTGAAACACTAGCGGGACTGGGTTTGTCTAAAGCATGGATTACCAATGAGTATGAACATAACGGAATTGGCGTTGATGGTGAGAACATCCTTAACCGTTTAATCGCGATGGCTAATGAGTTAGATCACCTACCTAAGTAACTCATTTGGGTGTATCGAGTAAGTAAAAACGCTGCCTGCTGGCAGCGTTTTTATTTACTCGACGACCGGTTTCATTAGTCGGTTGCGGGTACCTATCCATCCATTGCCGCTCGGTTACATGGCGTTAGCAGGTGATGGGCATCGCTAGTCTTTCATATTAAAAATGATCACTGCCGCAAAGGCGAGAAAAGCCGTCATCATCAAGAATACGTCGTTGTACGCCATAATCGCGGCGTCGCGCTGCATGGTGGCCAATAAGCTGGCTTGTGCTTGCAGCATCGCGGTCGCGGCATCGCTGCCTGACTGAATAAAGAAAGCCTGTTGTTCATGTAAGGCGTTCCATCCGTTTTGACTGACAGAGGGCAGTGATTCTTTAATATGGGCGAGATGTTCCCGAGTTTTATTATCCAGCAGTGTCGCAATAACCGCGATGCTGAACGCGCCACCAAGATTACGCATGACATTAGTCAAGGTTGAAGCATCTGGTGTATCTATTTTATTGATATTTTTCATTGCCACCAATGAGAGCGGCACCATGATAAACGGACTACCAATAGCACGAAGCACCATTGAAAGAATCAACTGTTGGCCGCCAAAATCAACCGTCATGTGCGTATTGACGTAACAACTCACACCAAACATTGCAAAACCAAACGTCACTAAGTATTTAGGTTTAATGATTTGAGTGAGTTTAGGAACCAACGGAAAAATGAGTAGCTGGGGGAAACCCATCCACATGAGTACCTCACCAATCTCCATGGCATTGTATTGTTGAATCTGAGTCAGATACAAAGGCAGTACATAAATCGAACCCAGTAGCGCCATCCCCAAAATTAAGTAGGCGAGGCATGACATAGCAAATTGACCATCCCGAAGTAGCCTTAGGTTAACGAGCGGTTTTTTATGCTGCAGTTCGTTGATCACAAAATACACCAAACTCACTATCGAGATAATACTTAAACTAATAATGAAGCGTGAGCTGAACCATTCTTCTCGGTTTCCTTCTTCTAACACCACCTCTAAACACCCTAAACCGAGCGCCATTGTTGAAATACCAAACCAGTCGGCTTTTTTCAGTGATCCTAAATCAAGTTTTTCATCATCTAAACCATACCGAATCATGGAGATAACTAGCAGTGCTGGTGGGATATTGATGTAGAAGATGTAATGCCACGAATAGTTTTCGGTTAACCAGCCTCCGAGTGTTGGGCCAATCGATGGTGCGAATGTGGCTGTGACACCAAATAGCGCCATGCCAACCGCCCGCTTGTTAAGCGGTAATAACTGGATCACCAAAGAGAAAGCCAGTGGGATTAATGCGCCACCACTGAATCCTTGTAACGCTCGAAACGTGATCATGGAGGTCATGTTCCATGAGAACGAACAAAGTAGCGATGATAAGGTAAAAACAGTGGTCGTCCACATGATATAGCGGCGCTTCCCTAGCGCCCTTGATAACCAACCACTCAGTGGTATCGCGATCATCTCAGCAACCAAGTAAGAAGTCGATATCCATGAGCTTTCATCAAGAGTAGCCGATAAGGCACCTTGAATATCCTTCAAGGAAGAGTTGGTGATTTGGATGTCCAAAATCGCCATGAACGCACCAATTAGCCCACCAAATAAGGCAATCCAGTGGCGAGTTGAAACGTCTTGCTCTGATCCATTAGGAATGGCGACGGTCGCATTACTCATCGTTTAGCCTCGTTTATCGATGGTCGCAACAACCGATAAGCCGGGCAACAAGCGGCCTTGCAATGTTTTTGGGTCGGTGATGGTGATTTTCACCGGCACGCGTTGGACAATTTTTGTGAAGTTGCCAGTGGCATTCTCCGGTGGGAGTAAGGCAAATTTCGCACCAGTGGCAGGAGAGAAACTATCGACGACCCCCTCAAGTGGTTGACCCGGAAATGCGTCGAGTTCGACTTCAACCGTTTGCCCTTTATGAATACCACTAAGTTGGGTTTCTTTGAAGTTGGCTTCTATCCACACGTCGCTATTTGGGACTAGGCTCATCAGTGGCGCACCCGCTTGAATGAGGAGGCCTTCGCGAACGCTGCGTTTACCAATCACGCCATCTACAGGCGCGTAGACTTTGGTATAAGCGAGGTTGAGTTGAGCTTGCTCTTGCTGCGCTAACGCCTCTGTTACCGAGGCGTTGGCTTGTTCAATTTCACTGGCGATAACGGTTAATTGATCATGGCTGGCGATCAAATTGGACTTCGCTTCTTCTAATGCGGCAAGTGTGACCTTTTGTTGGGACACTTTACTGTCGACTTCATCTTGCGAAGAGTAGTTTCGTTTTAAAAGACTACGGGCACGAGCGGCTTGTTGAACGGCGCGTTCGTATTCAGCGTTAGCCGAATCAACACGGCTTTCTGCTTGGCTTATTTGACTGCGTTGTAACGTTTGTTGGGCCATTAAATTATGAACGCTTGATTGAATTACCTTGAGGTGTGCATTCGCTTGATGAAGCGCGGCTTGGAAATCACGGTCATCAATTTGTACCAGTAAATCGCCTTGTTTCACTATTTGGTTATCACTGACGTAGGATTTAACGATGTAACCAGACACCTTCGGGCTAATATTTGTGATGTCACCTTGCAGATAGGCATTATCGGTTGATTCAAAGTACTGGCCGTAGCTAAACCAATACGTGCCCCCCACGAGGCCTAATGACAACATAATCGCAGTCGCAATCAATGGGGCTTTGTTACGTTTTTTACGAGTGGCTGCAGGCAAGGATGTGGTGGTATTAGTCATTAATAGGCTCATGGTGTGGCTTGTTATAGATGTAACGAATTGTAAATGATTTGCATTGGTTGATAAGATAGGAAAAAGAGAAAACACTGTTGCAAAAATATGACCAATGACACCAAAATAATGAGTAACGAGTGATTTAAGCAACAAGTTATTGAAGTGACAACCATGTATGAGCAGCTAAAGATCATGGTTTGGTCAAAGATCGTAACACCTTGATAAATAATAGGCAGCTTGGAGAAAATCGATGGATTTAAATGCAGTGAGCGTTTTTACGCAAGTTGTTGATTGTGGCAGTTTTACGCATGCGGCAGAGGCATTAAACATGACCAAATCAACGGTCAGCCGCAAACTCGCTGAGCTAGAAGAACATCTTGGTGTGAGATTGGTCACACGTTCGACTCGTAGCTTGATTCTGACACCAGAAGGAGAGCATTTCTATCAATCGAGTTTGCAAATGCTGGAGATTATGAATCAGGCTGAGCTTGAAGTATCGGTTAATCAAGACCTCGTTCGAGGGCCGCTCCATGTCGTACTGCCTGTTGAATTGGGGCATCAGGTATTGGCATCATATATTCATGATTTTTTGCACGAGTACCCCAACGTTACCATGAACCTAGAGCTGACCAATCGAGAAGTGGACATGATTGGAGAGGGGATCGATCTCTACGCCCAGATTGGGGAGTTGGTCGATTCTAGCCTTGTATCGCGACACCTAACGGCTTCCAAGCGAGTTTTAGTCGCCAGTGCGCAATACCTACAGGAGTTTGGGGAGGTGCACACCCATCAAGATCTTATTCCGCCACATAAAATGGTGGAGGTGTTTAACAAAGCGGCGCGCTTGCCTAAGTGGCACTTACAACCGGAAGGGGGAGAATTGGTTCAAATTGATCTTCCTTGTCAGTTAAGAGTGAACACCTTGACGGCATGTTTGACGGCATGCATCGATGGTTTGGGCGTGGCGGTGCTCCCTGAGTTTATTTGTCTTGAACATTTTCGAACCGGTAAACTTATCCGCTTGCTCCCCAGTTATACCATGCCCGAAGTCTCAGTAAGCTTGGTGTATGCCGACCGGAAACTAATGCCAAAACGTAAAAAGGTGTTCATAGACTATCTGCTCAATGCCTTCCAACAGCATCGTTAGGTTTTTCGCACAGGACTTTAATCTAGAATAAGTTTTGGTTTTCATTTATCGGTACTATCGGCGGCAGATGTGAGTATCGAACATGAGCACATTTGCGCAAAAGCCAAAACAGAATTGTGCAAAGAGCCAAAAAAGAATCGCTACGCAGTGAATGCAGCGATTCTTTTTTGGCTTTCGCTGGCATAAAAAATCGTACAGAACTGAAATTTGAGAGGATGACCATGAGTAGTCTGTTCACAGAAAGTCGCATTGGTAGTATGACATTAAAAAATCGATTTATTCGAAGTGCGACGTGGGAAAATATGGCAACAGAAGATGGTCATATGACGGACAAGCTCTACGCCATCTACGAAGAACTTGCTCAAGGTGACGTTGGCCTTATTGTTACTGGGTATGCCAACATTGTCGCAGAAGAAAAACCTAATGCAGGCATGATGGGGATGTACGATGATTCGTTCATTGCAGAGTACCAAAAACTCACCGAGTTAGTACATCAGTATGGTTCTAAAATCGCGATGCAATTGGCCTACGGCGGTACAAAGACAACGTACAATGTTGGAGAACGCACCATTTATGCGCCGAGTGCGGTGTGTGAAAAAGGGACGCAGACATTGGGTAAAGCAATGACAAAGGATGAAATAGATTACATCGTCCGCGCTTTTGCGACAGCCTGTCAAAGGGCACAGCGCTCTGGATTTGATGGTGTTGAGATTCATGCGGCTCATACGTATTTAATTAATCAATTTCTAAGCCCGTATTACAATCAACGTGACGATGAATACGGTGGTAGCCTAGAAAATCGCATGAGATTCCTCCTTGAGATTTATGCAGAAACTAGAAAGTTAGTCGGTGACGATTATCCGATCTTAGTGAAGCTCACTGCAAGCGAGTTCTTTGATGGGGGAGTCACCTTTGATGAAACGCGACTCGTATGTCAAAAGCTCGCCTCTGTGGGTGTCGATGCGCTCATCATCTCAGGTAATATCCATGGCAAAGCAAATACTATGATTGGTGAAGCCCACGACGGGTATACCATTCAAGAAGAAGGGTATTTTCATGAATACGGTGCGGTCATTAGTCAAGAGGTGGCCGTACCCGTTATTACGGTGGGTGGACTGACGGATATTCATGCGATTGAAGCCATTGCTGATAACACGACTATCCAATATTTTGCTCTTTCGCGTCCTTTACTCTCTGAACCGCATTTGATTAAGCGGTGGCGGCAGGGGGATCACTCACCAGTGGAGTGTGAGCGATGCTCTAAATGTCGAACAAAACGTGGAAACTTTTGTGTTGTGAATAAAGAAAGAAAAGTGCAACTCGCCCGCCTATAAGTGGTCGCTCCGCCTAGTGACAATGAGTCAGCGTTTAAGTCTGGCTCATTGATGCCCTTCGATTGTTGAATATCGTGTTTATAAGATAGATACCAGCCTGAAATGATAAGGCGTAGCGTATTTGATCTGTTTCAGAAAAGCAGACGATTAAGCGTCCGTATGTTGACCAAGAACGTCAGCGCACAAAGTTACGCTAGGCTCACGGTCTCTTCACTATTTCTTCACTGTTCGTTGTCAGTAGGTTGGCTCTATTTTGTTCAATAAGCTGAGCGGCGTACGATGGCGTTACCGCTTGAATTTCCCCTTTTGCTTTGACGGACAGAGAATCCCATGCCTGATCTTTGTATTTTCCTGTTTGTGTGTATTGAATGAGTACTTTCATCGACGGCTCGCTTAGTGTGTGGTGAACGTGCTAGTAACAGTAGTTTCTATTGCGTGGTTGCGCATCCGTTAAATGTGAAACATAAGATTAACCAAATGCAAGCGGCCTGCTAAGTAATAGCATAGAGAAAGCCGGTTTTCTCTATGCTATTCAGCCTCCACTTTTCCGTGTGTGACTTGTTTGTTCACCACCCAGATTGACGTTCTTTTCAATCATCTAACAAGCTATTGCGATCGAAATATCGGCGTAAATTCGCATTCTGTCCGTGTGTTAAATCCTCTATTTTTAACGTTACTTTTCCCACTCCTCACTTCTTTTTTTTCAATGTTATTGGGAATAATAGATTCAGAAAAAAATAACATGCTAGCGCGTCACTGAACCCCATCGTTGGGCTGTATTTGACCTTGTCAATCAGCGCAAATAGACAGGAAATAATACCCACTGCATAAAAAAGGTTAGAGTTCTAATTATATTATTTCGCCGTTATTTATTCCTTTAATGTGCTTTGTGTCGCACTTTTGGGCTTTCAATCCATCTATTTTTGATTTGAATGGTTCATTGTGGGCTAATACGTGCGGATTTTGTTTAGAGAACGAAGGAAATGTATCTGCACATGATTACCGCAGCACCTTGGGTAATGTATCCCGAAATTAGTGAGAAACCTCATAAGAAATGGACATTTTCAGAGCCTACGGGTCAGGATGGAAATGACATTTTCCGCCTCATCGCGGCTTGCCCGCCTCTTGATGTGAACTCGTCATATTGCAATTTTCTCCAATCCACTCATTTTAGCCGAACGTGTATTCTTGCGAGGGCCGAGGGCGAGATTGCTGGGTTTATTTCAGGGTATCGAAAACCTGACGATCTCAACACCTTGTTTATTTGGCAGGTCGCGGTTTCTCCAAACTACCGAGGCAGAGGTTTGGCGTTTAGCATGATTGACGCGCTACTTAATCGAAATGAACTCGCAGGAGTGTCGGCGATAGAAACGACGATTACTGAAAATAATGACGCCTCTTGGGCATTATTCAAAAAAATTGATAAGCAACACGGCCAGCGTGGTCGAGTTAGTACCTTTTTGGACGAAAAAATACACTTTAAGGGCGAGCATGATACAGAGCTTTTGTATCGGATCCCGCTTAACGTAACGCAGCAAAACGCAACTCAAAAATAGGAATAAAAACGGTCTCATCATGGATATTTTTAACAAGCAAGAATCAAAAGTACGCTCTTATTCAAACAGTTTCCCTGTTGTTTTTACCAAAGCAAAAGGGTGCTGGCTTGAAACGGAACAAGGCGATCGATACTTAGATTTTCTTGCTGGTGCAGGATCACTGAATTATGGCCACAATCACCCTGTCTTTAAGCAAGCATTGCTTGAGTACATTGAACAAGATGGGATCACTCACGGGCTGGATATGCATTCAGATGCTAAGGCTTGTTTCTTAACGGCGCTGCAGCGCGATATTTTGGCACCTAGAGGCTTGGACTATAAAGTACAATTTACAGGCCCTACTGGTACGAATGCAGTAGAAGCGACGCTGAAGCTCGCACGTAAGGTGACGGGGCGAAGTTCAATTGTCGCTTTCACGAATGGTTTTCATGGGTGCACGGCAGGGGCGCTCGCCGCGACAGGGAATCAACATCACCGTCAAGGTGCAGGGACGAGTTTGCACAACGTTACTCGCATGCCATTTGAAGGCTACGCTGATATTGATGGTCTTACGCTATTTGAAACGATGCTTGGCGACAATTCAGCCGGCATGGATAAGCCTGCGGCGGTATTACTAGAAACGGTGCAGGGAGAAGGTGGCCTGAACGTCGCATCCAATGAATGGCTACAACGCCTAAGCCAAATCTGTAAGCAACATGAGATATTATTGATTGTTGATGACATCCAAGCGGGTTGTGGTCGTACGGGCACCTTCTTTAGCTTTGAGCCATCAGGAATAAAGCCTGACATGGTGACTTTATCTAAATCCATCGGGGGCTATGGGTTGCCAATGGCGGTGGTACTGTTGAGTCCAGAGTTAGATATCTGGAAGCCAGGTGAGCATAACGGTACGTTCCGTGGCAACAACCATGCGTTTGTCACGGCGACAAAAGCGATTGAACATTATTGGTCTGACCGTCAATTCGAAGCGCACATTTCTCAGCGTTCTGCGCAGGTATCGGACACATTGCAGCGTTGTCTCAAGCGTCATCCCGCACTGTTTGTGCAAGAAAAAGGCCGAGGTTTGATGATCGGTATCGAATGCCACAGTGGTGACTTTGCTGGAGACATTGCCAAGCATTGCTTTGCCAACGGCTTGGTCATCGAGACTGCTGGTCCACAAGATGAAGTCGTTAAATTTTTCTGTCCATTAACCATTACCGAGTCGGAATTGAGTCAAGGGCTTGAGATCTTTGAAAAATCGGTTGAGCTGGTGGTTGCGAAACATTTTAAAAAAGCATCTTAATAAAGGATTAAAAGATGATTGTAAGAACGCTGAATGAGTGTCGTGATAGTGAGCGAAGAGTTGTATCGGAAACATGGGAAAGTGTCCGTATGCTTCTGAAAGATGACAATATGGGTTTTTCTTTTCATATAACGACTATCTACGAAAATACTGAGACGCACATTCACTACCAAAACCACTTAGAGTCGGTTTATTGCATGAGTGGTGAGGGTGAAATTGAAGTCGTGGGCGGGGAGACCTACCCCATCATGCCAGGAACATTGTATATCTTAGATCAAAATGATGAGCATTTTCTACGTGCCTATCAAGGAAAAGAAATGGTTATGGCTTGTGTATTTAACCCGCCGATTACGGGAAAAGAAGTGCACGACGAAAACGGTGTTTACCCACTGTTTGACTAAGTTCTAACCCATTAGATGGTAACAGAGTCAGCATCAACTGGCTCTGTTACACGGGTTGTGTTCCCTTCAATTCACCACCTTACCCTTGACCTAAAATTTGAATCTAAGGCTTTATATGACTTATACCGTAGAGAAAATCGGCGGTACTTCAATGACAGCGTTTGACGCTGTGCTCGAAAATATCTTCTTAAAACCCGCACCAGAAAATCGCTATAACCGAGTTTTTGTGGTGTCCGCGTACAGCGGCATGACAGACGCATTACTAGAGTGCAAAAAGACCAGTAAACCGGGTGTCTATCAGCTTGTCGCCAAGCGTGATGATGCGTGGCAAGACGCGCTTGATTATGTAGAACAACGAATGTTGCTGACCAATGGCCATATTTTTGCCGATCCAATGAATCGCCTGCGAGCCGACAAATTTATTTGTACTCGTATTACCGAAGCCAAAAATTGTATCTCGAATATTCTTGAAACCTGCCAGTTCGGCCAGTTTTCATTACGTCACTATCTGCCACAAGTGCGCGAATTTCTATCGTCAATTGGTGAGGCCCATAGCGCATTTAATACGGCGCTTAAGTTGAAAAGCTTGGGCATCAATGCCAAGTTCGTCGATTTATGCGGTTGGTGTTCAGATAAGCCGAAAAGCCTTGATGATAATATCCGTGATGCTTTTGCCAGTATCGATGTCAGTACAGAATTACCTATTGTGACAGGGTATGCCTCGTGTACTGATGGACTGATGTCGACCTATGATCGTGGCTACAGTGAGATGACGTTTAGCCGGATTGCGTCGATAACTCAAGCGGATCTCGCCATTATCCATAAAGAATATCATTTGAGCTCTGCAGACCCGCGAGTGGTTGGGGAAGATAAAGTCTTTCCTCTTGGGCATACCAATTATGACGTGGCAGATCAGTTGGCTAACTTGGGAATGGAGGCGATTCATCCCAATGCAGCGGCTGGGTTGCGTGAAAGTAATATCGAGTTGCAGATTAAAAACACATTTGAGCCGAGCCATCCGGGCACATTAATCTCAAGCGAGCATCGCCCCACTGATAATAAAATCGAGATCATTGCGGGGAAACAGCAAGTCTTTGCATTGCATCTTTTTGATCAAGCCATGGTCGGGCAGGTTGATAACGTGAGTTGTGAACTCATGGAAATTATCGCTGATGCGCATGTAAGCTTGATTGGTAAAGAAATGAATGCGAATTCAATTACCTATTACCTCGGTGGCAACAAAGAAAGCCTCAATAAGGTGCTCTATAAGGCTGAAAAACGCTATCCTCATTCTGAGATTAAGAGACGTATGGTCGCGCTTATTTCGGTTATTGGTTCTAAAATTGACACGAATAAAGCACTGGCTCAAGGCGTGTTAGCCCTCATGCATCAAGGCGTGATACCCGTTGCCCTTCACTCATCTATGCGTAATGTTAACGTTCAGTTTGTTGTTGATGACAATCAGTATGGAGAGGCTATCTGTGCGCTGCATGATGAGTTTGTTTCCAAGCAAAGCCCGGCACTTTCTCGCTCGAAGGTTGCTTGATATCAGTTGTTTGATTAAAGCTTGTGGCTGACGGCCTATGCGTCCCCCCAGTAATGCGCGACCAGCACATTACTGGGGGGACTTTATTTATACTTAAACGTGATAGCAAACGATGTGTCTACTCCTCCTTCTCTTTTTCTTATGCCATCACACTGAGTAATCGATATTTTTTAGCACCTATATTCAACACTTTTTATGGTGATAAATTGATATTTGAAGGTCGTATGACTAGTCTCAGAAGTAATCCAACTCACGCTCGGACATGTTAGTTATGATTGTTTTTAGGCAAGTTGTTACTTCGACTATGGGGGCATTATTTGCTTTGCTTCTTACTCATTCAGCCTTCGCTAGCGAACTTTCTGAATATAAGGGATCAGGAAGCTTGACTCAGGGTAGAGCAAAGACAACCGAATCAAATATCTTTACTTGCCAAAAGGGGCGAGCTCGAGTCGCAGGGATAGGGAGTATCACGGACGTTAACGGTACGAATTGGATTATGCCAGCAGACAACCATTTTTCTTCCGGACCCAAGGCAATGGATCTTTATGAAGAATGTGCAGGGATAACCCCGGCAAGTATTGATGATGTAAATCAAGACGAAGCAGAGATTGTCGTTATTGACCCTGAGGGAGAGGTCGTGACAGGTTATATTTTTGCCGACAATTATTTTGAACTTTATATCAACGGAAGCTTGGTGGCTGTGGACACGGTGCCATTTACCCCTTTCAATTCAAGCATAGTGAAGTTTAAGGTCAGTAAGCCGTATACGATTGCAGTAAAAGTGATTGATTGGGAAGAAAACCTTGGCTTAGGTACCGAAAATAACCGCGGAAAACAATATCACCCTGGAGACGGTGGATTTATTGCCAGTTTCAGCGATGGAACGGTAACAAATGCTAACTGGCGAGCCCAAACGTTCTATACGGCTCCGATTTATGATCTCACCTGCTTGCAAGAAAAAAACGGCGCTCGACTGTCTAGTGATTGCACGACAGAAGGGACGAATGACGGTGAGAGTGCCTATGCCATTCATTGGCAAATACCAAAAGATTGGATGGAGGTCGATTTTGATTCTGAACCTTGGCCGCAGGCTTCGTTATACAGCGAAGATGAAATTGGTGTAAATAATAAAAAGGCATACATGAATTTTGTTGAAAAGTTTAGTGGTGCAGGTGCAAGCTTTATTTGGTCAACGAATGTGGTGCTTGATAATGAAGTTTTGTTGCGATACCAAGTGGAATGATAGAGCGCGAGTGTCGCTGAATTGTTAATGACACTGCGCCTAAGGCGCGCTGTATTGTTTTGCTAAAAGTTGTAAGGAGTCCACTCTAAACGATAGTGAGAATGGGCTATTATTTTGTAAAACAACGGCAATATCTCCAGTCGAAGTATTGCGCCATCGTGGCGTTCCGTTTTCATACTTCACCCAATTTTGCCTTAAATCTGACAGCGGAAGATAGATAGCGGTTGTCGTATCATTTGAATAGGCGTATCCAGCGGCTGAAAGTGTTTGATAATACCCATGACTGTCGATAACGCCTATGTATAAACTATCGAGTTGGTCTGGTGTTATTCCAGAGGTGACAATCTCGATCGCCCCTGATTTGGGTTGCCCAAATTGTGCAGCATCAATTTGATTGACTAGCGGATATTGCCAAGTATGCCAGGTGTCTAATGTGATCGCTTCATTAATATTCACTCTTGCGTCTTGCAGGCCTTTCCATGACGTTTCTATTTCCTTTACGACATATCCGTCGAGCTTAAGGGTCACTGCTAGGGGCCCGGAACTCGCCCATAATGGTAACATTTGCCCATACCAGTCCAGAGATAGCGCATCTCCCGCTCCACGTGAAACCCAAACATTATCGTCATGAGATATCATGACCTCCCAGCGACTCCAGTGGGTAAATTCAGCTTTTATTTGCATCGCAGCGAAGGCCGTATCCGTTATGTCGGCGACTGAAAACAATGTCACTTCAGGTGGACGTAGTGCTGTGGCATGGGGAGTAGTGAGTTGTATATAGGTCGCGAGTGCTTGTTTGGGGTGATAGTGGGCATCGAGCAACCCAAAGCTCTTCTCTGCGTCTGAAAACCAACCTTGTTGCTCAGGTTCATCGGTTAGCGAAAACCAATTTAGAGCGAATAAGTCTAGGGTTTGAAGCATGGGGAGATAAAATTTGAGTTTTTGTAGTTCATTGGCTTGTTGCACCTCCCAATCTGGTTGTGAGGCGATGGATAAGTATGCCAGCATCCATGGCTTATTGAAGCGTTTTTGAAGGCGCTCACCAAGACGAAGCGCACGTACCCATGGCGACCAATCGGGGGCGGTATGTGCTCGTTCGGTATAACTGGAAAGCATCAGCATACTGGCAACAAAGTCACTGGCCTCAATACTTTGCTGAGCACTGTTAAAGCTTGGCTCGCTGCCTGGTTGATCCCAGTCACCCAGACCAAGACCAATTTTTATTTGCGGAGCTTGTTGACGAATAAGAGCAATGACCTCGAGCATTAACGGATCCCATCCTTCCCAATTCTCAATGCCATGCTTGTTAAATTCAGGCTCCAGAACCAAGTATGCTTGAGGCAATTCACGCAGAAGAGGAATTAACTTCGTTTTCACCTCGTCTAAATATCGCTCTCGGTTAGCTTGCACGTACTCTGGGCTGATTTGATCGCCAAAAAACCAGTAGTTGATCATAGGGATGTAACCGTTGGCATGAGCGCCACGGAGAAGATCGGCCCGGATCCAATGCCAGTCATTATTTTGAGTGATCCACAGCGTGACACTGCGGACCTCAAGATCATGTGCTGACAATGTGTTCCAAATAGGAGAGAAATTTTTGCCACTGCCTACTGGTTGATCAAGCAGTAAGCGAGCCCCTATCCCCCATAGGAAGGGTAGCTTTGACGGTTCGAGTTTCTTTTTTTGTAGTTCAAACATAAACCTCATGGCATCAAGGCGTTGTTGCCAGCTGCGTGCCAGTAAGCTGTTTCGGTTTCCCCAATTTGAATCCAGCTTGGCTTGGAGTTGTGTGGATAGCTCTAACGCTATGCCAATTTGGTTATTTCTTAGTGCTGAAAACATCGCACCAAATAGGGCTTGGATATGCCAGTCTGCTTCCATGTCTATGGTGGCTTTGGCAATCGAGCGATAAAGCGTCAACGCTTGCTTCGGCTGCTGATTGAGTTCTAATAAACTATGCGCGGTAAGGAGTTGCCCACGAATCGCCAGCGGTTGATTTGGTTTACTGGCATAAAGGCGAGCACTAAACTGCTGCATTTGTGATACCGCATTTTTATCACGAAGTTGAAGCAGGTTGACATAGTCGCCAAGGAGCGGGTCGTCTTTATAGACACGCAACAGCGCAAATGCCGCACGCGCCTCTAATCGGTGCACACTAAAGGGGTTTTGACTTAGGTATGCACGATAATCAGACATGGCCTGAGCCCAATTGTGTTCAAACTCGGCAATACGAGCGGAAAGAAATAGGGCTTCACCCTGATAGGGTGGGTGGGCCGTGGCTAATTGAGCTTTAGCAGCGCGCAATTGGCCTTGTTGTATGAACTGGATGCCTTCTCCAATCGGATCTGAGTTTGTTTGTGCCCGTGCTAGAGCAATAGTGCTAAACAAACTGAGCATTGATATCAAAAGAGAAATAAATACTCGCGGTGCCTTTATCGTCTTACCGCGCTTTATCATTATCACCTTCTGCTGAACAGCTCAGGTCGATAGTTTCAAAATACTCGAGATTGTCTCGAATGGTCTCAAGATGCAACGTCGTTTCTGCCGGCAAATTGCAGGCGTCAATCATGGCCAGATTCTCTTTTATGCTCATGACCATCACTTGGATTCGAGCTGAACTGTCATTGACGTCTTCCGCAATGTCATTGAGCTCATCGCCGTCACGGGTTTCTATTGTCGTTGATAACTTACCCATGGAAATATCGATCAGTGCATTGCGAATCCGCTCTACGGGTCCGTATAAGCGATAACTCAACCACCATCCTGCCCATGTTGCTAAGACTAATTGCAATAAAACGAGTAAGACCAACCAATTACTCATCGCATCGTACATTGAGGGGAGAGACTGTGCGACCGCATTTAACTCTTCGGGTAACAATTGAAAAGATAAACGCTCAGCTAACACATCGAGGGTTTGTGCATAGAAAAAGTAAAATTGGACGGCGTTGAGCGCCGCACTGAATAGTGCAATGAATAATACCCGCCATATCAGACGCTTAGATGACAGTGATTGAATGCTTTTGAACATGCTGGGCTGGCGTAACGTGCGCAACATCGTCGCTCTCCATAAACCTGTTGTATATTGAGTATATATCCAATGCAGAATCTGGATCGCAAAATTGAGGAATGCCAATAGAATCGTATTGTGTTGTTCATCGTTGATGTTTTTATCAAAACAATGAACAACTAGCAGCGATAATGTTCATGTGAATACTCACGTTGAAATCGAGGTATCTGCTGGTACTTTCTGTCACCTTAAATGTGATTTTATCGTGACGCCTGTCACATTTACCTCGTTTGGTAATTGTTGAAACCGGTTTCAGAAATAACGTATTAAGCTATCGGAAACGTCGTCAAAGATGACAGATTGGTTGCGGTGTCTGGCTCAAATTACGATGCCATCACCTTCAAATGACATAGGTTCAGTGAGTATGAGTATGAAGACAGGTTTTCCTAGTGATTTCTTATGGGGCGGCGCGGTAGCGGCTCATCAGTTGGAAGGTGGTTGGGACGCCAATGGTAAGGGCGTAAGCGTGGTTGATGTTCTGACTGCTGGTGAGCATGGTGTTCAACGCCGTATAACCGACGGCGTGTTAGACAACGAAGTTTACCCCAATCAACAAGCCGTCGATTTTTATCATCATTATAAAAATGACATCAAACTGTTCGCAGAAATGGGCTTTAAATGTTTCCGCACAAGCATCGCTTGGACCCGTATTTTCCCTAAAGGTGATGAACTAGAACCTTGTGAAGCGGGCCTTGCCTATTACGATGACTTGTTTGATGAGCTTCTTAAGTATGGTATTGAGCCTGTCGTTACCCTAAGCCACTTTGAAATGCCTTACCATCTTGCCAAAGAATATGGCGGCTGGATGAACCGAAAGGTGATTGATTTCTTTGTTCGCTATTCGACCGTAGTGATGGAGCGATATCAACACAAGGTCAAATATTGGATGACGTTCAATGAGATTAATAATCAAGTGAATGTGTCTGCGGACATTTTTGGTTGGATGTGTTCTGGAGTGAAATTTTCAGAATTTGAGCGCCCTCAAGAAGCGATGTATCAAGCGGTACACCATCAATTTGTGGCCAGCGCGTTAGTGGTAAAAATAGGTCACGATATCAATCCAGAAATGAAGATTGGTGCAATGTGCGCCATGGTGCCATTTTATCCTCGCTCTTCTAAACCTGAGGATGTCATGCTGGCGCAACAAGCCATGCGTGATCGCTATCTATTCTCAGATGTGATGGTGAGAGGCCATTATCCAACGTATGCCAAGCGTGATTGGGCGATGAAAGGCTATGACATTGTTATGCATCCAGGGGATGAACAGCTACTGAAGCAAGGCAAAGCCGATTACCTCGGCTTTAGTTATTACATGTCGAACACATTGGATTCTACTTCTCATCAATCAACGGAGGAGAGTATGGATGGCGGCCATGAGAATTCGGTAGACAACCCTTTCATTGAATCGAGTGATTGGGGCTGGCCGATTGATCCAACGGGACTAAGGTTCTGTCTTGCCTCACTGTACGAGCGCTATGAAGTGCCGTTGTTTATCGTTGAAAATGGCTTTGGTATGGTTGATAAGGTTGAACAAGATGGCAGCATTAATGACGACAGCCGGATCGCGTATTTAAGTCAACATATCGCAGAAATGAAAAAAGCGGTGGATATTGATGGGGTCGATTTAATGGGTTATACCCCGTGGGGCTGTATTGATTTAGTGTCGTTTACAACCGGTGAAATGAAAAAGCGTTATGGCTTTATCTATGTGGATAAACATAACGACGGCAGCGGGACTTTGGCTCGTACCAAGAAAAAGTCATTTAACTGGTATCAGCGGGTTATTGCATCTAACGGCAGTACTTTATAAGTTTTCAAATATTAAATAATACGCGCTTCCTGCCATTCGTATTATGGTGGGGAGCGGCATTGCTAATGTAAGAGTGAGCAGTCCATGAAAGTGACGATGCTGGATGTTGCCAATAAAGCTAGGGTCTCTAAATCGACCGTTTCTCGCGTGCTGAATCGGAAAAATATCGTTAGACCGGATGTGGTTAAACGTGTCTTTGATGCGATTCAAGAAACCGGCTATCGACCGAATATTTTGGCGCAAAATCTGGCAATGAGAAAAACCAACTTTATTGGGTTTGTCATGAGTAATGTCTTATTTGACGGGCCGTATTTTTCTACCTTGATGAATCATGCCGCCTCTTTTTGCGAAGAGACTCAGCATCAGTTAGTCATGACAGACGGTAAGCATAGTAAGGCAGAAGAAAGAGCCGCGATTAACTTTCTTCTGGATATGAAGTGTGCGGGTATTATTGTGTACGCCAAATATTTAAATGAGAAAGAACTTGGAGACCTCATCAGCAGTACCGATACGCCAATTATGGTGCTAAATCGGAATGTCTCTGAGTATCCTAACAACGCCATTACGACCGACCATTATCGCAGTGCGTGTATGATGGTTGAGCATATCGTGGAAAAGGGGCACACCGATATCGCTATTATTCGAGGCAACCCTAATTCCCTCACCGACTTACAGCGCTATCAGGCCTACCGAGATACGCTGACAAAATATGGATTGCCTTTACGCCCCGAATTTGAGCAACAGGGTAATTGGATGTTAGCGGGTGGTTATAGTGCTGCGGAGGCTTTGCTACAAGGCATCAAAACCCCCACTGCCATTTTAGCTTGTAATGATGATATGGCCGTGGGTGCGATGAAAGCACTTACTAACGCCGGCCTGACGTTACCAAAAGATATGTCTATCGCTGGTTTTGATAACAGTAATATAGGTGAATATCTATCGCCTAGCTTGAGCTCGGTGAGTGTCCCATTAGAAAGTATGATTCAGGCGGCAATCTTGTATATATTGGGTGACCATAGTCATTCTGATATTCCCTCTCTCTCTGGATCTTTAGTGATTAGAAGCTCTATCGTTGATATGTCCAACTGAGTTGATCGCGAAGAGACTTCTATTCAAGAGGCCGTCTCCATTTAGTCATTCTTTTTCCTTTCTTTTGTCTCTCTGTTACACACAAGTAGTACCTTTTATGAATCGGTCATTGTCGGGTTACTTATATTATCTATTGCCTTATTCAGTTCTTAATTAAAAATTATAAATAAAATCAATATCTTATTTTTATGTTGGCATCGCTTTTTCTCGTGCCTTGAGAAAAACTGTCATCATTCATTCGAATATCGATGAGTTCTGGGTGTTATGCATTTAAAGATCGGATGGGGCTTAATTATTTAGGGGTTCCCATTGGGGTTCCTTTGGGGTTATATTGTATTCCAACGGAGCAACGCTGATACGGAATTAGGTAACAACTTTAACTCAAATTAAGGCGACCGATATGAATACATTAGCAAATGGTAAAGCAATTATAGGTACAGAGCTTGTTGGCGAGAATGGTGAAATTATCATCCACACAGGTGACGCATCTGAAGGGTTTTGTACAGAAATTCTGCGTGATATGTCGAATGACCCTAAGCGTGAAGCTGGGCCGATAAATGTACAAAGAACAGCAGGTGGAATGGCACACCAGGGCATTCCAACGATGATGCGAGCCCCACTAGCCTTTACTCCAGAAGACCTGAAAGTTGGCAATGTTGATGTAGCATTTATGGGCGCCGGCATTGATATGGCCATCAGTCGTAGAGGTGGGGCGTGGGGGCCACAAGCATTCCGCACTTCCGATATTCTGACGCCATGGGGTGAAACCTTTGATATGGACCAAAATGGTTCAGGGGTGGACTTTAACAAAGAGCTCAACATGGTGGATTATGGCGATGCCCCGATTGACCCTTTCTCTATGGAACGCAGTATTGCACCAGTGAGAAAAATGGTGACAGAGATTTGCGAAGCCAATGCCATCCCGGTCATCATTGGTGGCGATCACTCACTGATGTACATGGATCTCACTGCCGTCACTGATGTTCACGGTAAAGGTAAGGTGGGCGTGATTCATTTTGATGCTCATGTTGATGGGGAATGCCATGGGTTTGGCCACTATTTAACCCACGGGTCTCCTGTTCGTCGCTTGATAGATGAGGGACATGTTAAGGGAGAAAACTTTGTGCAAATTGGTATGCGTGGCTATTTGTTCAGTAATGAACTGCTTCACTGGATGCGTAAACACAATATGCCATATCACTTCATGTCTGAAATCGAAGTCGATGGGTTCGATGTCGTAATGGAAAGAGCCATTAAGGAAGCAAAATCAAACGGTGTAGAGAAGATCTTTATTTCTTTTGATATGGACGCACTTGATGTTTCTGTGGCAAATGCGTGTGCCTCTCCGGAAGTGGGTGGATTAACCACACAACAAGTACTACCAGCGCTTCGCAAGATAGCGATGCAAAATGAGGTCGTTGGGATGGATATTGTGGAATGGAACCCATTGCTTGACCATGATGGAAGCTCAAAGCTCATTGCCAATAGAATTGTTCGTGAAGTGCTAACGGGTATTTCATTACGACGTAAAGGCATTGTGGAGGGGAGCGGTTTAGCAGAAGAGTATGTGTATAGCCCAAGAACGAAAAAAGCATTGGAAGAGGGGACTGATGTGACACAAGTGAAAGGCCAAGTCGATTTGACTTCAATGCATGCATTAGCTGCTGTTACGGCAGTTAAATAAGACAATGTCTGCAAATGACTGGGTGCTCAATGGTGTGCACCCAAAATATAATTAGAGGTGAGTATGAACAAATCTAGATTGTATGTAGGCGTTGTATTGGTAGGAATTGCTGCAGTATTGCCTTTTATTTCTGTGCCATTAATTTCCATGAGCCCATTATCGACGGCAGCAAAAGCTACCGCTATTACCATCATGGTCGCTGGAGCTCCGGAAGTCATATTGTTGCTGGCTGGTGTTGTAATGGGGAAGGACAATTTAAGTCAGTTGGTAAAGCGCTTATTGTCCCCGGTTAAATCCGCGTTAGATAAACTGAAACAAGTACTGCATACCGCAATGCATAGCAGATAAAGAAAGTACTGCCCCAAAAGTATGAAGAAAGAACATAGATACAACTTAACTTTAGGGTTCCTATTGTATATTCTTTGGGAATCCTATGTTGTCGAGTGCGAGTAGATGAAAGAAGAGAGAATCGTTCCTGTTACATTGAAGTTTACTAGTTCGTTTTTGGCTGAGTTTGAACAGCATCTCGAACAGTTCAATGTAAGCTACGGAAAAAACCTAAAAAGAGCATCGCTGATGAAATTTTATGTGGAGGAGAATATGGCCTTGTATACTGGAGATACCATCACACAGTTTAGCGCTGCAACATCGGCACTCAAAGCTAATCCTGATTTATTAGAATTAGTCAAAGTGTGGATAGAACAACAAGAGCGTTCAAAAAATCAGTAGATTACCTGATAGCCTAAGGTCAGCAGTGCTTGGGATTATTAGTTTCGATTGATTTCTATTAGATGTTACATGCGACAAACGGCAATAGTCTGTAAACGGCAATAGTTCACAGACTATTGCCGTTTACTTCGATATTACAAAATCTTTAAAATTGACTCACGTGCAAGTCGTGATTTCGGTAGCGTCGCGTTATAGTCTTCGTCTTGGTGATGGTAGCCCATGGCTAAAGCGACATCACATTGATACCCATCAAGCTCTTCAGCGAAAATCTCACCAATCAGATCTGGATCAACCCCTTCCATTGTTGTTGAGTCAATGCCAAGACGAGCGAGGACATGCAGCGTATTGCCTAGTGCAAGGTAAGTTTGTGCCTTCGTCCAAGCAGAAGTATCACCCGATTCATCGGTATTTTGCTCTGCAAAGGCAAAACCCCCGAATGCTTGTTCACGCTTCTCCGGTGCAGTGCGTCCATCCTCGATACCCTTATCCACTACTTTCGCGTAATCATCGCGGGTGTAGTGTGGGTTATAAGCAAATAGAACAATGTGTGACGCTGCTTTGATATGTGGCTGGTTAAATTGGTATTTATTAGCAAATGTGTCATGCATGCGCTGCTTTGCTTCGTCGCTCTCAATGACAATGAACTTCCAAGGTTGTGAATTAATTGATGATGCCGATAGGCGAATCGCGTCATAGATGACTTCAAGTTCTTCTTGCGGGATACGTTTAGTTTCATCGTAACGTTTTGCCGTATAACGTTGCTCTAAATCAGAAATAATTGGATGCGTCATGGTTTTCTCCGTCATAAACAGGGGCTGCTAACAGCGTTTTTAATCAACTAAGCGATGTGTGTCATTTCATTTATAACGAAGCTTGCCACACAGCCTTCTGTTGCTGCCATGTAGTCTGCAATATGACTGCTCGCCAAGTGAGTTTGCAAAAGCTCACGTGAGGTCCAGTTCTCATAGAAAGTGAAATGAGCTGGGTTCTCATTGTTTTGATGAAGATCGTAGTTAATGCAACCTTCTTCCGCACGAGTGGCGTCGATAAGCTTGAGTAACTCAGCTTTCACAAATTCAATTTTATCTTCGTTTGCTACGATGTTGGCGATGATGGTTAGTTTGGTCATGGGTAATCTCATTTGTTTATGCCGGCATTTCATGGTCGAAAGATTCGATTGGCCGAGCTTAGTGTTGTTTTGACGTTCAATTTCGACTTGTCGTCGGTATCAACAAATCATAGTCGTATAATTAATAATTAAAAACAGGCTATAATTTGAATTATTATCAAATTATATTTGATAATGGTCTTACGATACTAACCTTATATGGGTAGAAATAATGCTTTTAGAAGACTTACAGGTCATATTAAAGGTTGCTGAGTTTCGCAGTATCACTGCCGCGGCGACCAACCTTGATATGCGAACTGCGACCGCCAGTGCTGCCGTAAAGCGAGTCGAAGCATCCTTGGGCGCGGAAATATTCATCAGAACAACTCGCCATTTGCGCCTGTCTTCGGCAGGAGAACGCTATCTCCCACAATGTGAGCAGGCGTTGAAATTGCTGGAACAAGCCAAGCTTAATATGCGAGAAGAGTTGGGTATTATTGATGGGGAGATCAGAATCGCGGTATCTTCTGACTTTGGTCGAAATATCGTTGTGCCTTGGCTCGATGAGTTTTTAGTTGAACACCCTAACGTGTCACTTCGTACCAGTGTTAGTGACAGTAATATTGATTTTTATCGAGACTCAGTGGATATGGCGCTGCGTTATGGGCCTCAAACCGACGCGAATTTATATGGATTCAAAATTTGCGATGTTCCTCGGGTATTGTGTGCTAGTCCTGAGTATCTCAGTGATCATGACGCGCCTACCGCGCCCACTGACTTACTGAATCACAATGCTCTGTTCTATCAATTGCATGACATTTTACAAGATGAATGGACGTTTTATGATGAAAAACAATCATATAAAATGAAATTGAAAGGGAACCGAGCCTCCAATGACAGCGACTTTGTCCGGCGCTGGTGTGTTGAGGGAAAGGGTATTGCTTATAAATCATGCATCGATATGTCGAACGACTTATTGGCGGGTCGGGTGGTGAGTTTAATGCCAGATTATACGCCGACGCCCACCGAGTTGTGGCTAGTGTGTCCAAGTCGTCAGTCGATTACGCCAACAGTACGGTTGTTGCGTGACCTATTTAGAAGCAAAGCCAACGCGATTCTGTCTCGCTTAACGGAGGAAGGGGTACTCGTGAGCGGATCTCGGCGTAGTATTCAACCACGCAACGCTAAGTGATTAGTGTGATCAATGAAGAGAAGGGGCAATGTTGAATATAATGATATGAATTGAATATGTTATATTTCAGTAAGACGACCTTCAACCTAGGTTTATTCACTTTATAGAATGGAGAACATGAGTGAAACTTCTTAAATTTGGTCTTGGGCTATCACTTTTATTGACCAGTGCTACGTCAAGCGCAGATAGCTTTCAGTTTTTGGTGGGGGTCGACACTGGTAAGTCTTTTGCTGGTGGTATCGAAGGGACAATCTATGACAACTATATCATCGGGGCTCAAGCGAACTTAGATTCTACCGATAGTTATAACTCTGGACCCTATTCGCATTCTACGATCAGCGATGCTACTTATACTCAGAAACGTTCAGCACAATACTACACTTTATACACTGGCTATCGGTTCACTAAGTCTGCTGTTGAAGGTTTGGCTATTAAGGTAGGCGTAACACAAATGAGGCTCACAATGAGTGCGGATGTGTATGGGACTGAGAATGGTGACGCTGCATCTGAAGAGTTATATAAAATCAACGAATCTAAACTCCTACCGTTTATCGGCGTTGGTTATCCAATTGCTGAACGTTTGACGTTAAATGTCCACGCGAGTTTTGGTGGATTAGAAACGATTACGGTGGATGGTCAGCAAGAATCTACAGGGATAGATGCCACGAATGTGAGCTTTCTCGTTGGATTTAGGTTCTAAGGCCAACATGCTAGATGTTAGATGTTAGATGTTAGATGTTAGATGTTAGATGTTACAAGATACAAGGATGTAATCGAAACTTGTCTCTGTCTTCTTGAATGAATAAGCCCAAGCACTGCTTGGGCTTTTTAGTGGACGGGGTATCTACCGTCCGGTTAGTGTCTTCGGGTTGAACAATACCGAGCCGCTATGCCCCTTTAGGTGGCGTAAACGCCATCATATCAAGGACTTTGCCAGTGTATTTTTCGATACGAACCAATGACGAGTTCGCCGCACATCCGTTAGCAAGTCGAGAGGTGGGAATATCACTGGTTAACACGTTCGCTCCACCATTGCGACAGATCCCCGTTTCTGGGTCGAAGTCGGGCCAGCCCCCTTCATGGATACATACTGAGCCTTGTTTAATGCCATCGCTCACGAGCGCGCCAACCAACACCTCACCGCGATCGTTATAAGCACGAACCAAATCGCCCGATTGAATACCGCGCGCTTTTGCATCGGCCGTATTGATGGTAATTGGTTCTCGGTTTGCAATCGCATACTCGTCGCGAAGCTTGGCATAGTTGAATTGGCTGTGTAAACGATGGGCGGCATGCGCCGTCATTAGTTGCAATTCATCTTCTTTGGCCGTGCCACTAAATTCAGTGGGTGGCAGCCAAGTTGGATGAGCTGGGCAATCTTTATAGCCATAGCCTTCAATGGTTTTCGAGTAAATCTCGATACGACCACTTGGTGTACCTAGTGGATTCAAAACCGGGTCTTTTCTAAACTCAGCATGTTGAACGTAAGCCGCGGCCTTCTTATTCATCTTCATTTCAATCAGCTGATTGTCGTCCCAGAACTTCCCAAAGTTTGGCATACGAACCCTGGCAGCACGCCCTCCTTTTTGCGCCGCCTCATAGAACCCTTTAAGCCAATCCATCTCGGTTTTGCCTTCAGTATAGACGTCATGCCCGCCTGTTCTTATTTGCTCTGACATATCAGCAAAAACAGCAAAATCACTTCGTGCTTCACCTTGTGGCTCAACCACTTTTTTCATTGGAACAAGGTGTTGGTTACTGTAGTCACCGGTCATGGTTAAGTCATTACGCTCAAAGGATGTCGTAATAGGCAACACAATATCGGCATGCTTAGCCGCGGCGGTCCAATAGATCTCTGATATGACAATGAGTTCCGGTTTTTGCCATGCCTTGATCAGGCGGTTAGTGTCTTGGTGATGAGTAAAGTTAGCGCCACCCGCCCACCAAATCATCTTGATATCAGGGAAGGTTAATTCATGTCCGTTGTGTTGATAATTGGCGCCAGGGTTTTCTAGTGCCTCGACGATGCGTGCAACAGGGAATGCATTGACGGCGCCCGAGACTGCCCAGTCGTTACCTGCCGAAGATCCGCCACCAATAGAAGATGAAATCGCTGGCAGCACGCCTGCATCACGTGTTGGGTTCCCACCATTCGAATAATGGTAGGAGAAGCCAAAGCCACCCCCTGGAAGACCTATTTGGCCTAGCATGGCGGCAAGAGTCGCGATCATCCAGTGACGTTGTTCTCCGTATTGTTGGCGTTGGATTCCCCAACCTGCCATCAACATGGTGCGATTTGAGCTGAAGATATCCGCCAGCAGTTCAAGCTGCTTTGCCGGCACCCCAGTGATGTCCGCTGCCCATTCTGGTGTTTTTTCAACACCGTCTTCTTTGCCTAGTAAATAGGCCTCGAATTTGTCGTAACCCGTGGTGTATTTATCAAGGAAGGCTTTATCGTGTTTTCCTTTGCTGACCAGTGAGTGTGCGATGCCGAGCAGCATGGCCACATCAGTCATTGGGCGAGGGGCAATCCATTGGATATTATCACCGAAGAAATCGATAGTCTCAGAGCGCATTGGGTCAATGGCTATAATGGTTTTTCCCGATTTTTTTAGCTGATGGAAAAACTCTAAGCCAGAGCAGTCCGTTGAGCTCCATGCAATCTTGAGTGTATTGATAGGATTCATGCCCCAAAGGACGACGACATCGCTGCTTTCCAATACGACAGGGTGACTGGTTTGCTGTTCATAGACTTCAATCGACCCCATAACATGCGGCATGATGACTTGCGCAGCCCCCGTTGAGTAATCGCCTAAATGTCCAGAATAGCCACCTGCCAAGCTCATATAACGTTGCAACAACGTTTGTGCTTTGTGGAGAACCCCTGAAGAGCGCCAGCCGTATGAGCCGGCAAATATAGATTCAGGACCGTTCTCTTTACGAATCCGCATGTGTTGTTCGTGGATGAGCTTGTACGCATCGTCCCATGACACTTGAACGTACTCATCTTTACCACGCGTGCCTTTAGGGGCGGTAGGATTGTCTAAATAGCCTTTACGGACCATTGGGTGTTCGATACGTGCTTTTGTGTACACCTGATCAGGGCCAGTAGACTGCAAACTATTGGGAACGGTTTGCGCTAATGCATTCTTGGTAGCAACCAGCTTCCCGTCTTTTACTTCGCATAGCATTGGGCCCATGCGACCAGCGGTCAATACACCCGATCCTCGTTTTGAGGCGGCGGCAGCGGACAGAGGCGTTAGGGAAGTAAAGGCGGCAGCACCTGCTGCCATTGACGTCCCTTTTAGGAATCCGCGACGTGTGATATCAGTCATAGTAATGTCCTTGTTGTTTTAGTGACCAACCACGTCTTTTGCGTGGTTTTGGAAGAATTTAGTTAAGATCTCGAGATCAAGGGCTGAGATATCGGTACGCTCACCCATGCCTTTTGCTACAGGGCCCCAGGCGTTGACCGTGAAATGATTCGAAGGGATCTTGGCATGACAGGTTGAGCAGTAGACATTATCGAGCTCCTCAGCGTAAGCCCACAAAGGATCTGGGCTGCTAAGAACAGGGGCATCGATTTGGGCGGTGAGTACAGCACTGCGCCATTCATTACCATATTCGTCAGCGGCGTAGTCGCCAATTTTGAGCGTATTTTGTCCTTCGTCAGACAGCATGGCGATGATGCTTCGCTTACCCTCAGCCATGTAGAGCACCTGCTCAGCTCCTTTCATCTGGTAACCTGACAATTGGATGGTTCTGACGTCGTCCTTTGTATCGACAACCGCCATTTTGACCGCAGGATTAATAGAGCCGAGATCGCCTAATGAGATCTTAGCGACAGAGTACACTTCCTTTGCATCAACGGTCGTTTGCTCTGCTTTAGCGACGACTCGGTTGTAGGCTTCGCTGTCGAGCTCGGGCTCTGGTGCAAAGTGTGCGACACCTTTGTGGCAATCAATACACGTTTGATTATTGGCGATACCGTATTCGTGCATTTTTGCTGCGTCTTCTGACTGTTCATAGCTGTCCATTGCATCGAATGAGTGACATGAACGACAGGTAGCCGAATCGTTAGCTCTTAGTTGAGCCCAGACGGTTTCAGCCATTGCCATCCGATGTTCTTCATACTTGTCTTCCGTATCAATTTTGCCAGTGACAAACTCGTGGTAAATGTCTTTTGAGGCGCGGATCTTAGTGATCACATAATCGATTGGATCAGACGGAATATGACAGTCTGAGCATTCCGCGCGAATGCCTTTGGCATTGGTGAAATGAACGGATCCTTGATACTCCTCATAGGGGATTTGCATGGTGTGGCAAGAGATACAAAACTCGGTGCTTGAGGTTTTGTGCATGATGGCAGCACTGCCACCAAAGGTTAACCAACCGATGAGAATCCCCACGAGGGTGATGAGTAGTACATGTCTTTTTTTTATATTCATGATGATTTATTAATAATTGTGTCATTTGGTAACTTCTCTTAAAAATACTCCTTAAGTGGTACTTCGGTGATTGATTTAAATCATGAATACCCACTCAAATTTCAATGATTTTTTGTTATGTGGGTACGCTCACTTTTATAAAGTGTTGGGTGATGTGCTTAGCCTAACGGGTAACGTGTGGTTAGCTTTTTACCTGATAGTGTGTGCCTTCGAGAGCAAAGTATTTTATTAGCAGGAAAGCAATATGACACTTCTCGTGTCGATAATGACCAGCACGGGGTTTGAGTTATAGGGGTTAAATGCCGAAAGCGGAGTTCGAATGGTGAGGAAGGTAAATTTCAGCCGCATTACTGCGAGGTTGTTGCCTTGTAAGCTGCTAATAGAATGGCGTCCAGCTTTGATAAACCTAATTTACTATTCTGGTGAGGGGGCATGGGATTGTGGAGCAGTTACGGGTTTTCGTCCTCTAAGCCTTCAATTAGAAATCTTGCGCCGTCACCATGAGATGACACCTCATCATTAGGATTAAACAGGCCGCAGCTTTTAAGTGACAAGCAACCGCACCCGATGCAGGTATCTAGATTATTCCGCAGTCTTTGCATCTCGAGTATTTTTTGATCCAGGGTCGATGCCCAGCGCTTGGACAGGCGTTCCCAATCTCTTTTGTTAGGTTGTCTCGCATCGGGTAGCGAGGAGAGTGCGGAACGGATCTCTTCAAGAGAAACCCCCACTTGTTGCGCGGCTCGAATAACGGAGATCGTACGTAGGGTTGCGGCATGGTAGCGTCGTTGATTACCATCGGTGCGAATGGAATGAATTAACCCTTTTGACTCATAAAACCGAAGAGCAGAAGCCGCAACACCACTACGTTTTGCCGCTTCACCTATCGTAAAAAAACGGGTTTTCTTCATATGTTAATCTCACTAAATAATCAATTGACTTAAAGTTACCTTTAACTTTTATCCTAGCACAACATTTGCGAGCAATAGGATAAAATACCATGTCGACACATACACCAGCTTACCTAATATGCAGTTCTATATTTGAAGATGACCACGCGTCTTTGCTTCCTTATTTTGATGCTGTTCATCCATTGCTTGAAAAGTCAGGAGCAGAGTTACTGATAGCTGGATCTCTTGAGCAAAACCTAGAGCAAGTGGAAGGGGAGTGGCCTAATTCGAGTGCCAAGTTTACGTTATTCAAGTTCGAATTCATGGACAAGCTAAAGGCATTTTGGTACTCCGAGGAATATCAAAGTATTAAACACCTGAGAACTAACGTCATTCCTCCAAATTTTACCTTTATCGTTGAGGGGTTTGATGAGGCAAGTTATCGCGTAGAATAATCGTCATAAGGAATAAATTAACGAACAGTTGATTCACCAGTCGAGCGAAAGGTGCCGTGAATCGATCTCAAATGAATACCCCCTTTCGATGTGACGAAAAGGAGAGGGGGCATTCATGATAATCGACTAGTGGCAACGGATAGGATTAAACGTGTGCGAGCTATGAGGTACGTTTCGAAGTCTGTGGATGTCGTGAACACAATCGATATAGGCAAGGGATTACAATCAGTACGATTGGCAGAGAAAATAAAAGTCCATAGCCCAAAGTTAATGACATTGGCCCCATGTAGACATCGGTACCACCGATGCCGTAAGCAAGTGGAAGCAAGCCTGCGACCGTCGTTAACGACGTGAGAACAATCGGTCGTAGTCGGCTTGATGCCGCGTCAATGATGGCTTGATTTGTAGGGAGTCCTTCACTTTTTAGTTCATTAATTCGATTAATTAGAACCAGAGCGTTATTGACCACAACGCCTGCCATTCCAAGTATCCCTATGAGCGCGAACAAAGATATTGGCTGATTATGGATGAATAGCGCCATTAATGCGGCGGCGATGGCAAAAGGAATAACAGCCATGATCATCAAGGGTTGGAGCAATGAACTAAACATAACGGCTAGTACAAAATAGATGCCAATCATTGCGGCAGGGAAAGCGACCAAGAAGCCAGACATTGTCTCGTCAGTATTCTCCGCTTCGCCACCGACATCTAAGCGAACATGGGGACCGACTTTTTGAGCTAATGCTTGAGTGAGTTGCTCACTTAATGCCCCAGAACCTAATGCTTCATCAGTAATTTGCGCGCTCACCAAGACTTGACGCTCGCCGTTGTAATGG
This sequence comes from Vibrio sp. E150_011, assembly GCF_053544015.1. Classification (NCBI taxonomy): domain Bacteria; kingdom Pseudomonadati; phylum Pseudomonadota; class Gammaproteobacteria; order Vibrionales; family Vibrionaceae; genus Vibrio; species Vibrio sp. E150_011. The sequence goes on along the minus strand of NZ_JBHFOL010000001.1, from coordinate 624,784 downwards.
AGCAGCTCACGGGGCGCCTGTACTTCTTGCACTTTAGCTAAGCGGCTAAGGGGGACTTGCAACCCTGTCGGCGTAGCGATTTTAGTCGTACTTAATTGCTCAAGGCTACGATATTTTTCATTCAGCAGTACTCGAAGATTGATTTCTTCATCACCGATCCAAGTTGATGTGACGCTGTCACCATCAAAGGCAATGCGTAAAGTACTGGCAAGATCTTGAACCGTCAGATTGTAGCGAGCCAGCCATTCATATTGAGGAATAATTTGTAACTGAGGGTCCGTTAACAATTCATTATGAGTGATCTTATCAAGCCCTTTATGTTGCTTCATCCAATCCATAACAAGTGCCAGCGCATGCAGGCGTTCTTCTGCATTATTGCTGATCACTCGGATCTCAACGGGTTCCCCTGGTGGTGGGCCACCGGCGTCTACGGTAAACTTAACGAAGTCGATACCTGAAGAGGCATTAAGTTGATCATTTAGGGCTTTTGCGATGTCATCGGCGCTGCGTTCACGCTGCTCAAAATTTGTTAATGTAATTTGCCCGTTGCTAGTGGGACTCGAATACGTCATTTGATAAGCAGCAAGTTCATTGTCAGGCAACGCTGCGATGGCTTTTTCAAGCTCATGGTGCGACTGACGAACCTTGTCTAAAGGTGTTCCAGGTGTGATTTCACTGTATATCTTGATGTATTTTGCCGTTTCACTAGGAAAGATATCTAATTTGAGAGTCGTGAGTAATGCTGAGCTACCAACCAACAAGGTCAGTGCGATGGCAAGTACACGTTTTTTATGCGTTAAGCAGTCGCTCAGTAAGCGTTGATAGCGTTGGATAATGGCATTAAAACGTTCATTTTTGGGAGCGCGATTAGCGTCAGCATCAAGTGATTTGGCAAGATGCGCAGGCAAAGTAAACGTGCACTCTGCCAGCGAGAACAACAACGCAGCAATGACAGTAATGGGAATGACAATGATCGCTTTACCCATTGCTCCTGGGATAAAAAACATGGGTATAAAGACGAGAGCCGTCGTTGTTAAACTCGCAATGATAGGACGAATGACTTTTTGCACGCCAGATATCGCGGCGTCAATAGCGGACTTCCCACGCTCTTTTTCTTGATAAATACTCTCTGCAACAATAACAGAGTCGTCGACAATGATGCCGATAACTAACAGTAAAGCCGCAAGGGTAATACTATCGAGATTCATGCCTAGTGCGGGTAACACCGCCATAACGCCCAACACACAAAATGGAATAGACACGGATACCCAAAAAGCAACTTTTCTCCTGAGTATCATGCTGAGAACAATCAGCACCAATATCAACCCAACACCGCCGTTAGTCGTAACGATTGAAAACTTGTCGCTCATATCGTCGGCTAGATTAAGTGAAATAGGGAAGCTAAATTGATGGTTTAGGCGATCGGATTCCTCATTTAGCAGCGCTTTTATTCGATCAGTCGTTGCAATGATATCGGCGTTGGCACTTTTACTGATCGAGAAAACGATGGCGTTTTTGCCGTCGACCATCCCAAGCTCCGTCGCTTTTTCAAAGGCGTCTGAAACATGAGCAATATCCTCTAAACGGATCATTTCTCCAGTCGGCAGTACGTCAATAATAGTGTCGGCAAGTTCTTGGGTAGAATGGACCTGCGTCAGAGTGACGATACGTTGCTCGCTGTCCCAAGATTCGACCAAACCACCAGAAAGCGATAAGTTGCGCGTATTAATTGCCGCAATGACATCATCAAAAGTGAGCTGATAGCGCAGTACTTTGGTCGGGTCTACTTCAATCCAAAATTCGCGCTCCGTGTAGCCATCTAAGTGAACGCTGCCCACGCCGGGAATAGAGCGTAATTGCTTCTCTAGATTACGGGCGTAGTTTTGGAGTTGGCTATTTTTTTCTTGATCGCTCGTTGCGCTTTGGGTCCCTTTCGTGGCATTCGCGACAACACCAAAGGTCATCACATCAAATGATGACGTGTCCTTTTGTTCGACCGTTGGTGGATTTGAAATATCTTTGGGTAGCCCTTGTACACGGTCAACAGCTTGTTGAATATCACGCACGGTTTTGTCGGTGTCATAACCCTCATCAAGTTCAATATTGATGTAAGACTGCCCATCAAAAGATTGGGACCAATAGGTGGAAAGCCCTTGAACCTGTTTGAGTTCTTTTTCAATTTTGTTGGTGATATTCAATTCAATGTCTTGTGCAGAAGCACCAGGGTAATGGGTAGTGATTTCCACTTCTGCAAACGCGACATCGGGGAGCTCTTGAAGTTTGAGAATGCTTACAGCACCTGTGCCAATGAGTAAGACCATAATCGTGATGATACGTGCGAGAAAACTGCGCTGCGCGAAATAAGCAAGAAAAGCGTTCATTTCTAAACCTTCTTTTTAGTTTGAGTCTGTTAATAGAGCGGGGAGTTCGAGACGATAAAATTTGGTTTGTCTAAAGTAAGGACCATCTAAAAATAAGTGGTGGCGTGCATCGACATACCCGGTTTGAAATCATGATTACCGTTGTCGATATCTACTTCTATCGGGTAAGCAAACGTCGAGGGGTCGAGCTCGACCCCTATGCGATTAATTGTTGCGATGACTTTGTTGGTAGGATTAGCCTCAGACCATAGCTGAATAGGTTGGCCTACAGTCAATGCATTCAAGTCAAACTCGCTAGCCAGCAAGCGCACATTGAGTCGGTCGATATTAGTCAATTGATAGAGCTGGTCACCTTGATTAACCCAGGCGCCTTTCTCTACATGACGAGAGACGATGTAGCCATCGATGCTGGAATAAATGGCGGTGTTTTTAAGATCCAATTGTGCTTTTTCGAGCTCAATGTTGGCGAGAGTGACATTGGCCTTCGAAGCGGCGTAGTCGGCTTTAGCAACGTCTAATTCGTTTTGCGATAAGCTATTTTTAGCTCGAAGCTCTTGATAACGTGAATATGTCGATTTATTGATGTTCAAATCCGCTTCAACCAACGTGACATTGGCTTTCTGTTTCATGACTTCAAGTTTGAAATCTTGGGCTTTGATGGTGGCAAGCGGAGAGTTGGGAGCGACAAGGTCACCTACCTGCCAGTGTGCAGTTTCGACAATACCACTGACTTCAGAGACGACATAGATAGAGTGCGTACTGGTTGTTTTACCAATCAATTCAACCGCGTGCGTTGGGATTGAAAAGGCCTGAATACCAACAGTCGTAATAAGCAAAAAAGTTTTCATTGTGATCTCCACGAGTGATTTTTTATCAGTGTGGCGTGGGTCATGTCGATTTTATGTGAAAAAATTGCCAATCATTTGATATTCAATATGCTGCTCTTTCGACATTAATTCGACATATTCTGCTTATAATAAAGAGAACGATTGAATAAGGGACGGGACGGATACATGCTGACGGGAAGACGGATATTAGTCGTGGAAGACAACGAAGAACTTCAAGGCATACTGGCTGACTTTCTTGAGGTAAAAGGGGCAGAGGTTGATTTTGCCAATAATGGCGAGATGGGGCTGAGGCTCGCGCTAGAGCACGAGTTTGATGTGATTATTCTTGATGTCATGATGCCTAAAAAAGACGGCATGCAAGTGGTTCGAGAGTTAAGAGAAAGCGGAAATACGACGCCTGTGCTTATGCTAACGGCGTTAAACGGACAGGATGACTTGTTGGCTGGCTTCGACAACGGCATCGATGATTTTATAAGTAAACCGTTTCAATTTCCTGAATTGGAAGTGCGTTTAACTGCGTTAATTAAACGCTTTCGAGGGGAGGTTGCACAGTCTTTGCTGCGTTTTGGTAGCCTGACCATTGACCAAAAAACACATCAAGTGAGCCGTGATACGCAGCCGATTACCTTGACCCACGCGACCTATCAAATCTTGCTCACGCTCACCAAAGCAAAGGGAGAGGTGGTGTCGAGAGAGGCGCTGATTCACCAGTTATGGGGCGAGGACGTCCCTGAAAAAGATGTACTGCGTAGCCACATCTATTTGCTGAGAAACGTATTAGACAAACCCTTCTCTGTCCCCATGCTGGTGACAGTACCTAAGTTTGGTTTTAAGTTGGTTGCGGTATGATGGCATTAAAGCGCTGTTTTAAAACCCGTAAAACAAACTCGGTTCGAGATGTTCGGGCACGTTTAATCATTATCTTCTCGGTGATTGCATTATCCTCCGCTTTTTTGGTTTTTTTGGCATTTTCACTGTATTTAGCCTTCAACGAAGATAGCCAAATAGAGCGTCATTTAGTGTCATTTGAACGAACCGCTGTTCAACACTACTCGCTGGAGGCTAAAGAGATAGCTCACATTAGTCCTCACATCGTGGCCTACTATAGTGATCAGGCATTAAGCGATACTCTCAAAGCTCAACGCCCTTATCCAATAGGGATAGTGACAAGGTATAAAAGCTTTAGTGAAGATGGCTTTATGGTTTATCACACTCAGTTTGTCGATAATTCTGGGGTGGTGCGTCCTTTGTATTTAAGTATCAATGCTAGAGCGATGGAATTTGGTGATGATAACGGGAGCGTGTTGATACTGATTTCGATGGGGCTAATGTTTTTTCTGATTGCCTTTTTACGCTTTGCTTTACTCAGGGTATTTGAAGGGTTGATGTCGCCTATTTCTGACTTAGGCCTGCAACTTAAAGCAACAAAAACGAAGAGCTTTGCCGTTTCCTCTCATGCCATTGATGAAGTTAAGCAACTAACCAAACACCTTAACCGTTATACGCAGATGAAAGATCGAGTGGTAAAGCAGGAGCTGATGTTTGCTAAATATGCAAGTCATGAGCTGAAAACGCCCATCGCCATTATCCTTGGCGCAGCGAACCTACAGGCAATGAAAGATGACCAGGATTTTCAGATCAAACAGCGACGTCGCATTATCAATGCAGCGGAAGATATGCAGGCGACGGTGGAGGTACTGCTCAACATTGTTAAGCAAGAAAATACGGAGCATAAAAATACACTGAGTGAGTTTTCATCCGCAGATATCGACCTTCATCAATCGCTCAGTAAGCGGCATTCGGGTGTTCAATTTACACTGAAAATAATGGACAACACACGTTTAAACTTCCCACCGACAGTGTTGAATATGTTATTAAAAAACCTCGTAGATAACGCAGTGCGCTTTACTGAAAGCGGTGAGATTTGTGTTGAAGTGTCGGAGCAATTAATCACGGTGCAAGATTCAGGTTGCGGTGTGGGAGTGAACAATGAAACGGAGCATGGACTGGGGTTACTGATTGTTCGGCGACTATGTACGAGCTATGGGTGGTCTTTTAGCCTCAGCAACAATAAAGCTCAAGCGGGATGCACAGCGCGGTTAGAAAGACGGTTTCAACACGAAGACCAATGAATACATATTTTTCAACACCTTAAGATTGCTGTGCTTCTAGACCATTTTATTTCTAGATGAAATATAAACTAATTTGGCGAGGAAGGTTTACTTGGCGACCTATCCGTTCCCATGGCGGCCGTGTTTATGCGATTTTTGTCACGGCTGCTACATTATATGGGTTAAATACTACACAGTATGAGCACGGTTTGTGTATTAACTTGCCGTTGACGGTTAACAGCTAATGGTTAATGGTTAGGGGAATTTAAAATGGTAATAAACATCCGAGGTGTTATGACTGCTGCCTTGGTTTTATCTTCATTGAATGGGTATGCATCAGCATCCAATGTTGCCGACTTTTCAACCTCTCTGGACTATGCGCAAGTCACCAGCGTGGTTGCAACCCAAAGTCGCGATGGTAACTGGTGTTTTGACACAACGGTAAGACACAATGATGAAGGATGGGGGCATTATGCCGATGGTTGGGAAGTCCTCGATTTGGCGGGCAATCAGCTTGGCTACCGTCACCTCGTTCATCCCCACGATAACGAACAACCGTTCACGCGTGGCCTGTGTGGTATATCGATCCCTAAAGAGGTGACGACCGTTGTGGTCCGAGCAAGGTGCAATGTACATGGCTATGGTGGTAAAGCGGTCATGATAGACGTAACGCCGCGTTCCGAGGCGCGCTTTTCTGTCAACGATTAAGAGCGAACCCATTAGGCTAAGAGTCAGGAATCTAGAGTGAGCGAGTCGCCTCACATTGTCATTTAACGAGAAAGGATAATCAAATGTTCAGTCATGTCATGATCGGCACCGATGATATCAAACAAGCAAAGACATTTTACGACGCAGTGATGCACGTATTGGGTTTTGATGAGGGTGTTATTGATGAAAAAGGTCGTTGTATGTACATCAGCCCCACCGGAGTATTGGGATTAACGAACCCAATCAATGGTAGTGGTGCCAGCCATGGTAATGGGATGACTATCGGTTTTTTAGCCAATAGCCCAGAAGTCGTGGATGAATGGCATAAGGTTGGACTTGCTAACGGCGGCACTGAAATAGAGGAGCCACCAGGGGAGAGAGGTACCGGCTCTCGCCGTTTATACATGGCGTATCTGCTTGACCCACAGGGTAATAAAATTTGTGTTACGCATTTTTTGTCGTAGACATAACGTGATTATTTTAAGTTACTAACGCTAACGCTAACGCAAAAAGGCTCAACCAATGTGAGCCTTTTTGCGTATTAAAATCAGGATTGGCCAGCGATAACAACACGGTCTACATCGATACTCGCCTCTTCCCAGCTGTCTTTATCTATGCTGCCCGTGATGGTAATGCTGTCGTTTGGTGTGACATGTAATCCAGCCCATTTATTGTCGTCAATTTCAATGACAATGGTATTTTTTCCGTCGGTGAATTGATATTCCTCATCTCCTAAAGAATGGGTGATTTTCCCCGTGAGTTCGACCCGTGCATCGTCACGGCTATCCAGTGCCTCTTCCACGGTAGTTTGCACACCTAAACTAGGGCCGTTGAAACCGTCTTTGGCTGGGAGCGTATTTGCCGCAGCAAGACTAGAAGATAAAATAAGTGTTGTTGCGATAATTACGTTTTTCATAAATGCCTCTAAGTAGACTGGGTACGTTCTTGATGGTGCTACTATGCACGAGGGGATATTAATGCGGCTTTAAAATAATATTCATAATTCGTTCATGTTGGAAAAAATCGAATGATATTTTTTGTTTTTATTTTAAGATTATGATTTAAATGATTAAATTTTAGTGCTGTCGTTTGATGTTTTTTGCACCTTAGGGTTTGAACCCATGTTTACAGGTCTCGCAAACCGTTCCGTCGCCTCCTAAGTTCATCACTTTTCTATCGGATAGATTCTTTACGTGTGGTACCACAATCTAAATTTGAACCTAATACTCCTAACCCTGCTTGGGTAAGGAGTATTAGTGAGTGCAAAAGCGGGGGGAGCGTTAGACCTTGAATCGGCTGATTAAGGTCTCCACTTGCTGATTTAATACCAGAATATTGGCGGACTCTTCTACTTGGCTGTGGCTCAGTGTATTTAGGGCATTGACGAGATCGTTAATCTTATGAATGTTTTCATTCACACTTTGAATCACGGTGTTTTGTTCACTCGATGATGTTGAAATTTCAGCATTGTAGCTGCTAATCGTCTCAATCTGTTGATCGAGAGTGCCAAGCATTGCTACTGCATGGTCGACTTGTTGGCGGGTCTCGGCGCAATTTTCCTTCGTATGTTCAATGGAAGTGACAAGACTGTCTGATTTATCTTGTAATGTCGCCAATGCCTTGCCAATTTCAGAGGTGCTGATTTGGGTGCGATTAGCTAGGGCGCGAACCTCATCGGCAACGACCGCAAAACCTCGGCCGTGTTCGCCTGCGCGCGCCGCTTCAATGGATGCATTCAGTGCTAACAAGTTAGTTTGTTCGGCGATACTGCCGATCATGTTAACGATAGATTGAATGCTTTGAGTTTCGTTCGCCATGTCGGCAATATCACTGGAGGTGTTGGTGATCTGAAGTTCAAGGTCGATAATATGTTGTTGAGTAGTACTGTTAATTTGCTTCGTTTCATCACTGTAATCGGACGCTTTGTGTGCGGCATTAGCTGCGGCACTAGAATGTTGCTCGACGACAACAGATGCGTTTGATAGCTCGTCAATAGCGGTCACGATTTGAGTCGTTTCTAGGGTATGGGTCTCGAGTGTGCTATGTGTGTGTTGGCAACTTGCTTCGATACTTTGCGTCTTGGTTGTGAGTGCAGTCGTTGCCGATTGCACGTCTTGAAGCATGGCCTGTAGCCCATCAATGAATTGGTTAATACTCAGTGCAATATGACCCAAGTCATCATTAGTCTTGACCTCAAGTCGTTGAGTTAAGTCACCATTACCTTTGGCGAGGTCGTGAACAATGGCTTTAAGTGAAACAATGGGTTGATACAGTTTGTTTAAAATTAAGATGACAGCAACTAGCGCGATAAGCACTGCTGCAACAATAATTAGCGTGGATTTCTGGCTTGCGCTAGCCAAGTCAGTCAATGCAATGGACTTGTTGAGTGCAACGACCATCTGCCAAGTGGTTTGGTTACCGAGTTGAATGGGTTTGGAGATGAGTAGGGAATCGATACCAGCGATATTGGTATCAGAAAAAACAGCGGGTTGGCGAATAACGGCCGCGATCTCAGCTGATAACGCAGAATCTTGTACACGAGTTTGTTGGGTAATATCTGGCATGGTTGATGCGATAACCAAGCCTTTGTCATCGATAATAAAAGCGGTCGCTTCGCTGATGTAGTTCAGCTCTTCTAGCTTGCGTTGCACATCGTTGAAACGAATATCGGCCATAATGACGCTGTTACTGAGTGAATACATTACCCCAATCATCGGTGTTTGGTCACTTTTGGTAAAAAAGACATCACTAAGTGACAGGCCACGTACTTGTTTGGCATCGTTGTACCAAGGTCGCGTGGTTGGGTCGTATTTACTCTTGATACCGACACCGTTTGGAAATGACTCTGAGGGTTTTGAGGTAAATGATGAGCCATCATCAAATCCCATGACGACTTTGTCGATACCACCAAGCTCAGATGCTAGCAACATGAGCGTTTCATTGGCAATTGCGCCGTTGTTGTTTTGGTACTGTGTGGCCAACGCTGAGACGGTATCGATAGTGCGTTGCACGGTGGTTTCAAGTTCCATGACTTCGTGTGAGAGTGAACTGTCTATCTCAGTCTGAATCCGTTGATTAACTTGGCCTTGCAGCATGTTATGCGAAAACAAGCTGGTGACGACGAGTGACAGTGTGGTGGTTAACGTTAACGCTAAGATGAGCTTGGCTTTAAAGCCAAGTGTCTTTTTAAGTGCTCGTGTAGTATTCATTGCAGAATAGACTCCATGTACATCCATTATTCTGGTCGAAATAGGCCTCAACATTGAGGCCCAATAACTGAATTATTTTTAGTTTTGTGGTTAAAGAAGCTCGGTATCACGCGGTGCCCATACTTCCGCAAGGTTCTTTTTCATGTAAAGGTCTTTTATGTTGTTGTAGTACAAATAGAGTAGGTTATTATTGGTTTTCTTGCTGTGACATGACTCATAACTCTAAAGTCGAAAGAAATTAACATTATTTTTAAAACGTAAACTTGTGTGTAATGTCATATATTTCAATGATTTAAGTGGTATCTACATTTTTGTCGTTAATGTGTTGATCGTGTTCTTGATAGAAGTATGATCTGTGTCGCATTTTTCTTATTTGTAATACATTAATATTAATACCACTTCGACGTGCAGAGCACTCGAATTGCAGCGCGAACATTCGAGTGGAACGTTCATGCGGCAAAGCGCTTTAAAAGCTGGCAGATGTTGAGTTTGTTGGCTGTGGAAATTGTGATTCGAGGTCGTCATCACTTTTCCAAAACAGAATTGTAGATGTATTCGAGCTTGCTTTATCGAAGCAACTTCTTCCTTTTGGACCCCCAACCGGAAAGGAAAGAGTATTTGGATGACATCTACCTTGATAATAATTAGAGCAATGACATTGTGATTTGCTCAACTCACCCCCGAAGTGATAGTGGTAGTGGATAGTAATCGGCTATTGTTATGGATCTCCGTGTCGTTTTACCCTTGCATTATTACAGGTGATGCAAGGGTTTTTTTTTACTCAATTCGACCTAACTTTATCTTGTTTAATCAAAATCAACCCTCCGCTAGTCCTCGAACAAAGCACTGACAATTAAATATGTCTGACAATAAGCTTACCTTTTTATCTCTCTGTTACTATTCTATTGTTGTTCAAAGTAGTTAGTCGTGCTGATGTTTCGTCCTAACTTATTGATTATTTGCTTCATAAGGTTGGTTTTGTGCATAAACCAATCAATAAGGCTATTTTTAGTGACTAGAGTTACGAATGGTCGGGAAATATGAGCCTGATCATAAGTAATACAATAACAGGCTTACTATTGCTGATCCGCATCACGCATTTATTATATTGTAGTACAAATTGGTCATGAAAAAGGTATGGTGAGGCTAACTTAAATAACACTTAGAAGGTTTCCCAAGATGGATCTCAATACCCTTATTGTTGGCATCTATTTTCTGTTCTTGATTGCGATAGGATGGATGTTTAGAACGTTTACAAGCACGACCAGTGACTACTTCCGTGGAGGCGGTAGCATGCTTTGGTGGATGGTGGGTGCCACTGCCTTTATGACTCAGTTCAGCGCATGGACATTTACGGGTGCGGCTGGTAAAGCCTTTACCGACGGTTTTGCCGTTGCAATCATTTTTATTGCCAACGCATTCGGCTATTTGATGAACTACTTGTACTTCGCTCCTAAATTCCGTCAACTACGTGTTGTGACGGTTATTGAAGCGATTCGTATGCGTTTTGGTAAAGTGAACGAACAAGTATTTACTTGGTCTGGTATGCCAAACAGTGTTATTTCTGCGGGTATTTGGCTAAATGGTCTTGCCATTATTGCTTCAGGTATTTTTGGGTTTGATATGACAACCACGATCATCCTGACAGGCTTGGTGGTATTAGTCATGTCTGTTACCGGTGGATCTTGGGCGGTTATCGCGTCAGATTTCATGCAGATGGTTATCATCATGGCAGTAACCGTAACGTGTGCTGTTGTGGCGGTTTACCATGGTGGTGGTGTGACACAAATAGTGAATGACTTCCCTACGGACTCGTTCATTACCGGTGACAACCTTAACTACTTGAGCATTTTCAGTATTTGGGCTGTGTTTATCTTCCTTAAACAGTTCAGTATTACGAATAATATGTTGAACTCTTACCGTTACCTCGCGGCAAAAGATTCAAACAATGCGCGTAAAGCGGCGCTTCTCGCGTGTATTCTGATGACAATCGGTCCAATCATTTGGTTCATGCCTTCTTGGTTTATTGCTGGTCAAGGCGTTGATTTAGCGACACAGTACCCAGAAGCAGGCTCGAAAGCCGCTGACTTTGCATACCTATACTTTGTACAAGAATACATGCCTGTCGGTATGGTTGGACTGCTAATTGCTGCGATGTTTGCTGCAACTATGTCGTCAATGGACTCGGGTCTAAACCGTAACTCAGGTATTTTTGTTAAGAACTTCTACGAACCAATCCTACGTCCTCACGCGACAGAGAAAGAGTTAGTGGTTGTATCTAAGCTTACGTCCACGTTCTTCGGTATTTCAATCATTTTGGTTGCGCTTTTCATTAACTCTTTGAAAGGTTTGAGCTTGTTCGACACCATGATGTACGTCGGTGCCTTGATTGGTTTCCCAATGACAATTCCAGCTTTCCTAGGTTTCTTCATTCGTAAGACTCCGGATTGGGCAGGTTGGGGTACGCTTGTTGTCGGTGGTGCTGTGTCTTACTTCGTTGGGTTTGTTATCACAGCGGATATGATTCAAAACTGGTTTGGTTTGAACGAACTGACAGGTCGTGAATGGTCTGACTTGAAAGTGGCAATTGGCCTTATCGGACATATGGTGTTTACCGGCGGCTTCTTCATCCTATCGACAATGTTCTATAAGCCTTTAGCTGAACATCGTGAAAAAGACGTTGATAAATTCTTCAACAACCTTGCTACGCCATTAGTTGCTGAAAGCACAGAGCAGAAGAAACTAGATAATAAACAGCGTCGCATGCTTGGTTCACTGATTGCAGTTGCAGGTGTTGGTGTTATGACGATGTTTGTACTGCCTAACCCGATGTGGGGACGTATGGTCTTCGTATTGTGTGGTGTGATTGTCTTCTCGGTAGGCTTGCTACTGGTTAAAGCAGTTGACGATTCCGTTGAGGATGCAGCACAAGATAAAACCGTAACAGAAGGCTAATTTACTTCGTAAACATTGCCTACCCAAAGCGGCTGTTCGCAGCCGCTTTTCTAATTATAAAAACAACTCGTCTATTCTATTTTTCAATTTACGTTATTCATTAAAAAATCCCTCTAAAAGAGAATCTTATGAAAAAAAATGTACTCGCTCTGACATTAACGGCAGTCTTTGCAACGACCGCATTAGTTGGTTGTGGCACTAACAACTCTCAAGAATCAAATGAAAAGACTTCAGTGCAAGATAATGTCACTCAAATGGTGCCTTTTAACCAGATTACTCGTGACTACTTGTTACAAACCGAACGTCTAAATATTGTTGATGGTGCGCAAATTGATGTGGTCTCCGAGCAAACGGTAGCGGAATTAAAACAGCAAATAGAAAATGCGCAAGATGGCGCAACCATTATCATTCCAAATGGCAAGTATTCAGGTTTGGGTCAAACCGTTGTAACAGCCAATAACCTAACACTCGTTGCAGAAAACCCTGGTTCGGTATGGCTTACCGGATTGGTACAGCTTGAACTAAAAGGTAATGGAATTACGGTTGATGGTTTGGTGTTTACTGAGGGTGGTCCAAGCGAGCGATTTGGTGCCATTCGAATGATGGGTAACAGTATTACGTTGCAAAATTCGACCTTTTATTACTTCAATCATGACTACGCGTATGAGCCTGATGAGCGTCGTTCTGAATACCCTAAATACCTCTGGGTATCACTATGGGGTAAAGATGGGAAAGTGATTAATAACCGTTTTGAAGGGAAGCAGAAGCGCGGTACTTTGATTGGCGTACAAAAAGACGATACGCCAGACAATCATTTGATCGCTAACAATATCTTCTTAGACCAAAAGCCAAATCAATTTAATGAATTTGATATCAAAGAAGCCATTCGTTATAACGGGAATAGCTGGGAAGCGATCCGTATTGGTGATTCTAAGTCATCACAATGGGATTCTAGCTCAAAATTTGTTAATAATCTGATGATTGATATGGACGGTGAGCGAGAGCTTATTTCTATAAAGTCAGGCGATAACACCATCTCAGGCAATACAATTTTCGAGAGCACATCGTTGATTTCTTTGCGTCACGGTAAAGGTAACACGGTCGAGAATAACGTAATCCTAGGTAACGAAAAACGCTTAACGGGTGGTATGCGTATTTATGACGAAGACCATGTGATTCGTAATAACTACATTGCCAACACACGCGGACGTGATGGATTGATTGAAGGCAACGCTGATTTGCGTGGCGGTATTGTCATTAATACTGGCATTATTGATGTGAAAAATGACGAGCAGTTGGATCAATCAGTTAAGGGTAAAGAACTCAATAAACAATGGACGCCAAAGAACATTGATATTGCCAATAACACTCTAGTGGATACAGAGTGGGGTATCGTGTATGGCAACCAAACACACCGTGTCAGCCTATTTAACAACTCTGAGGTTGAGAATATTTACGCGGGTGTAGACGTGAATTTTTCAGGCAATGTTGTCGACAACTCTGAACACCCTGAGTTCGTGAGCGTTCGCGCTGCAAAAGAGCTACCGCTGGTGGGGGCAACGTACAGCAATGAGTTTTATGCAGGAAATGTTGTAGAACAAGAGCAGGTAGGTGAATACTCGATGACGTTACCAGAGAAAACAATGGTTAATGGTCTCAATCAGTATGAAAACGCTGGCGCAGACGTTGAGCAATTGACGGTTGTGACAGCAGAAACTGCGGGTCCAGATTACGTTATAGAGAACGCGACTAAATAAACACTGTGTGATTGGTACCAAGTGAAATTTGGCATTGCTAGATAAGCCAGTTCACCGTACTAAGTTCGATTCGACAACAATGCCCACCGACATCCGGTGGGCATTTTTTATGGATGAAGCACCATGAAGCTGGTTTAATATTCTGATTTATCGTTGTACTCATCTTGTTGCATTGTGTTGCAATCCATCACCTTCCATTATTATTGCAATAATATCGACATCTAGGCGGCTCATAATTAAAAATCGTGGTATCTGAAACGGTCGTTCGCCCGTTTCAGTATTGGATAGAAGCATAGTTTCATGTGTATCAAAGGTTGGGTGGTTATCAGACAGTTGTTGATCTAGGGACATCGCTTTTTCTACTCTAAGGAACAGAGGACACATCAATGAATCCATTTTATGACGGTACATTACATTCTGAAAATATGAGTGCGATATATGCAGGAGTCTGCGTCTTTGTTATCGCGTTCGTCTTCATCATTGACCGATTTACTCGAAAATGAGAACAACACCAATAACTTGATATGCCACATGTACACGCCGCATAGTGATCGAGTCTATCGTCTTATTACGGACAATGACTTGTCGATTCGGGCGTGTACACGATAACTTGATTTCGCCCTTCGGCTTTGGCGCGGTAAAGAGCGATATCCGCCTGAGAGAAAACGTCTTTATCCGTAGTGGGCAGTACGATTGAGGTGATTCCCATACTGATGGTCATTGAAATGGAGTGATTGTCGTAATTAAAGCATTGTGCGGCCGTTGCTTGTTTGATTCGCTGTGCGATCTTTTTTGCTTTCGAAGCATCGGTGTTTGGCAAGAGTAATGCAAACTCTTCACCGCCTACCCGTGCCAAAACGTCTGATTTCCGAATCAATTGTTGCATGAGTTTTACAAAAGAAATTAATATGAAATCACCCGCTTGATGCCCAAAAGTATCGTTTACTCTTTTGAAAAAATCGATGTCAATGAGTGCCAGGTGTGACAGGTGATCATCGGTTCTTTTGGTATGGATGAGTGAATTGAGGGTGTGGAAAAAAAAGCGACGATTGGCAATACCAGTAAGACTGTCTGTTTCACTCTGCTCTCGCAGTTGTGTTTCTAGATGGTAATGTTCCGAGATATTTCGAACCAACCAAAGTACGACCCTATGCCCATGATAAGTAAAGCTTAATGGACAAATTTTCCCTTCAAAGCGAAGCAAGCCGAGTGGCAAAGGTTTTTCGTTGAGACCATTTACGTCGTCAGCCGATAAATCGTATTCAACCGTGCGGACTTTATTTTGGTCGAGTGAGGCTATTATTTCACTGACAAACCATTTCGCTTTATCCGTAGGAAGAACGTCAAAAAGTGAGCGTCCAATCAAGGCTTTACCGTCATGATAAGACTGGGTATCTGTCCCTCCGAGCACATCGACATAAACGCCATTTTCGCTCAATACAAATGCTGGGTCAGGTAGGCAAGACAATACCTCATACAGCTGATCTGGTTGAGTAATCATACTTATCCCTATAGCATGATATTGATTTGATTATTAATCATAGCTGAAATATCACTGGTAGGATGAGATGATAATTAAAGATTAAAGATTAAAGATTAAAGATTAAAGATAGGCCTTGGTGTTGAATGCCAATGGCCGACATCATGGGAGGTCGACCTGTTTGGTGCTCTCGTCTTCTAAAAGTACGACACGAAACGATCGGCATATCGAAACAATTTAAGGTTCATCATCATGCATTTCTGTTCTAGCAAGTGGTTCGTCGAGTGTATCATCCGCTTGGTAGTCGTCGTCATTCTGAGAGTCGCTTTCCGTCGCGGATAGTTTTTTCCCATTTAATGTGTGAAACCTTCGTCTATCACGGGCAAGATGAATGTATTTTATCCAAGCTTTTTCGAGTTTTGTCTCGGCTTTTTTTTCGTCACAAGTGACAAGCAAAAAATGACGCTCAAGGTCCGTTTCAGGAGCAATATCACCGCATTCTAATTGATTCATAGTGTCGCCATAACGAATCAAGATCTCCTCTTCCGCTAACGTAAAGTCGCCAGATTTTGCAAACCCGCGTCGAAACTTTTTGTTGTCGTAAAATGGCCTCTTGCCAAGACGAAAATCCATATCAGACATAATAACCTCGTGTAATCATGTTAACCGTTTGACACTGCCCTAGTATAGAAAGCGCCGAAGAATTTGCAGGTTTTTTAACCTGCAATTTTTGCCTCAATACAATGAACAATCCATAACACCTTGGCGAACCATTACTTTTCATTTTTCTCTTTAAAAAAATATGACATTGCGATGAATTTTCAGATTACCTAGGAAGACAGGTACACTTCCGAAAATGGCGAGTTTTGTGGGTGATGTGCGTTACACTTGTCTTATTCACGACCATGGGATACTCAACATTTTCACTGGTATATCGATTTGAAGGAGCCAAGCAATGGAAGCGAAAATTCGAGAGCAATATCGCGCCGCTCGACTCTCTAGGGATCGCCGGTTTGACGGTCAGTTTTTTGTGGCAGTGAAGACAACCGGGATATTTTGTCGTCCGATTTGTCCAGCTACCCCCCCTAAAGAAGAAAATGTGGACTACTTTTCAAATGCACCGATGGCATTGCAGGCAGGCTACCGCCCGTGTCTTCGTTGTCGACCCGATAGTGCGCCAAGCTCTTGGGCGTGGCAAGGTATCGAGACGACTTTTAAGCGGGCATTAGGGCTTATTGAACAAGGTGCGTTACAACATAATGGGGTTGAACACTTGGCCGCAAGGTTGGGGATCAGTAGCCGTTATCTTAGGCAGGTTTTTGAACAGCATCTTGGAATGCCGCCTAAGAAATATGCGCAATATCAGCAATTGATGTTTGCAAAACAACTACTACATAGCAGCTCAATGAGTGTTACAGATATTGGGTTTGCTTGTGGCTTCAATAGTACGCGTCGTTTTAATGATGCTTTTCAAAAATTATTGAAGCTAAACCCGTCTGATTTAAGGCGGGCGCGCACGTTGAAGAGCCCGCACAATCAGCTATCGCTTGCCTACCGAGGTGCCTATGATTGGCAAGGTTTATTGGCATTTTATCAACGACGCGCGATTAGCGGCGTTGAGTTGGTCACCGACCAAGCTTATGAGCGATACGTGGAATTAAACGGAGCGTTGGGTTGGTTTAAAGTCGTTGCAGATTTTGAAAACAAACAAACAGTACAAGTAGAGTTTGATATTGAAGATGTCACTCAACTGTATTCAATGGTGAGTAATATTAGGCGAGTCTTTGACCTTAATACTGATTTATCGGTTATAGAGGCACACTTGCTCAACGCCGACCCGAACCTTGTTAAAAACAGTGGTATTCGTATTCCGGGTATTTGGTCAACATGGGAAGCGGGAGTGAGAGCGGTCATTGGGCAACAAGTATCGGTTAAAGCAGCTATTGGGCAAGTAAATTTGCTAAACCAAACCTTGAGTCGAACCGTTTCAGGACAACTCGTATTTCCGACCCCCCGTTGCGTAGTCGATAGCGATCTCAGCTTTTTGCGAATGCCTCAAAGTCGCAAAGACACATTGTCGCGTCTAGCCGCTTCATTGATTGCAGATGATACGCTGGACCCCGACAAATGGTTGACATTGAAAGGTATCGGGCCATGGACCGTCAATTATGCAAAATTACGTGGTCAGTCACAGCCTGATTTATTGTTGAAAACAGATTTGGTTGTTAAAAAATACACAGATAATCACCCTTTGTGTGAAGACAGTCGAGTATCACCCTGGGGGAGCTATGCGACCCTACATTGCTGGAGCCAAGCATCATGATATTTTATACGATAGTTAATAGCCCTCTAGGTCAAGTTACTATCCAAGCAACGGATCAAGGACTCACTGGCCTTTGGTTTGAGGAACAGACAACACAACCGAATGAGCTCGGAGAAGAACGAGCAACTCACCCTGTATTGCTTTTAACGAAGCAACAATTAGGTGAATATTTTTCCGGAGATAGAAAAACCTTTGATGTGCCGCTCGCCGCTATAGGTACGCCTTTTCAAAACCAAGTCTGGAAAGCGTTGTGTGACGTACCTTTTGGGCAGGCCATCAGCTATCAAGAGTTAGCGGAACGAATCGGAAATCCAAAAGCCGTCAGGGCCGTTGGCTCTGCAAATGGAAAAAATCCCATTTCAGTGATTGTTCCGTGTCATCGTGTCATAGGGAAAAGCGGTCAGTTAACGGGCTATGCGGGTGGAGTGGAACGCAAGAAAGCCTTGTTAAAACTCGAGAATATGTCGCTAACAACCACGGAATGATTCATAGATAAAGTGGCGTTTTGTTAAACAATTGTCAGTTTATAAACTAAGGTGTTAGGCGATGGAAATTAATTGGCTAATCTTAGTGATAGGTTGCATATTTATTTTTGCAGAACGATATGTTTTAGCATATTGCTATAGATGTATTTTGCATTTTGCAAAATGAAATGCAAAATGCAAAGGCTATATGAGCGCAGGTTGTTTTTTGTCGTGATTAATCGCGGTTTAGAGGCTAATTAGCACGATTTAAAAGTTGGCACGCTACATGCATATATAATTGTGACCCTTTTTAAGCCGAGGGTCACCTAGCCAACTGACGTTGTTAGTGAACACCTCTTGTTCACAAATGTATATAGCCAGCCACCTTACTTTGTGGCTGGCTTTTTTTCTTTTAGCTTCGTCACTTATTCCAACGTTATAGTTTGTTCTTCAGCACATTTATCATAACAACTTGGTTTACGTGGGCAACCAGCACCGCGTGAACAAATGAGTCGTGCCTCGCTATCAATGCCTCGCTCTATCCAATTAATGTTGAGTATTTTCGAAATCGTAGTCAGGTCTTTTTTAATACTCTTAGGAATAATCGCACTGCCACCGCTGTTGACACATAGATTCTTCAGTTCATTTGCAATGTCTAATGCGTTACCGCCTTGTGCGTCAATAGCAGGGTTAAGGTCAATGCCTGCGCAAAGGACACGATTGTTACCTGCGGGGTCGGTCATGTTGACCGACTCACAACAATAAATTCTTGGCTCATCGCCTACGTTGAGAATGGATAACTGAGCAGACGAACCATGACGAGGCTCAGACAGGCGTCTAAACACAGCCCAGTGTTGACAAGGGTCGTTCACCATTCTCATGTTACCCCACGGAAGCGGAATTCCGTTTCCGCGGTATACCGCTTTTAGTTTTCCGGGTCCATAAGCATCGAAATAATGCCAATGCGGATAAGGTGACACGACGGTCATGCGACGCATAGCAACCGAAGGAGAAACCCCTGCATGTTTGTGAGCATCAATTTCATAACCACAACGATCTAAAAGTTGCCGGAAGGGTACTTTAGGGCACAGTAGCGCACCAGCAAAGAAGCTGGACTCAAAATCTCGCCAAGCTTGTAAGATATCCTGTGAATTTAATGCCGATGTCGAGGGGGATCCGCTAGCATCTTCCCAGCTATTATGATGACCCACACTCAGTACGCTCTTTAAGCCATCTTCACTGTGCAGCACTCGATGGCCGATATAAACCGCAAGATCATATTTTAAGCGAGTGGGATAAGCCTTTAAAATCTCATTGAGATAAATCGTCCCCGGTGGCTCGAAGAAAGAGGTGACGAGTTGTTTGGCGTTAATACCAAGCTCATCGACGACATCTTTTGGTGTGCGATTGACCCATTGAACACGTAAACCAAGATCCCTCGCAATATCGATGAGATCTTCAACGGAAAGATTAAGACGTTTTCGCCCAACTTCTTCCGCTGCACGCTCCAAGTCTGGAAAATGGTTTTGCAAACTTTCCTGATGTGCTCGGATTAGAAGATGGGCAAATTGACGTCCTGTGATTCCCGTTTGTGACAGCATCTCTGGAATCGCAATTTGTAAAATGTCGTTGGAGAATAGAAAACTAGGTTCGAGTGCCATGCCGCTGATGCCACCTCGGTTGCCTCTGACTGGTGTGATCTCTTCTTGCTCAGGTTCACTATCAAGAAACCATGCGGGATTTTTCTGAAACACCTCAGCAATGACCTCTAGCATATCAATACTAGGTACACGCTTGCCTCGCTCTATCATTGATAGGTACGAAACCGATGGGGCGCACTCCGGGTTGACTCGAATGCAGCGTGTTGACAAATCTTCCATCGTTAAATGGTTACGTTTTCTAAGGTTTCTAATCTTGGTACCCAAAAAATGGGACTGTCGAATTAAGCTTTTTGATAACGGCATTTTGTAAAATTCACACTGTAAAATTTTTGTTGTGAAATTGTAGCTAAAAAAGCGCTAGTCTACATAGTAAGCAAGATCACAAAACGAATATAAATTTAAACATCCGTTTAGTGCATTTGCTCTATTTTGATTTGGCGGCGACAAAAGGACGATAATTATGAACATGCTGACATTCGATAAGACAGAATTACACAGAAACCACTCAACGTTTATCGCAGAAGCTGTGTTCGCTGTGGAAATGGTTAAAGCCGATGAGCAGTTAGAAAAACAAAAAATGGCAAAACAACTGCTTGATACTTTGTTTCCACTTGAAAGCGGCTCACATGAGGATGTAGTAAGTTACGAGATTGATTATCGACATGTTCTTGCGTATTTCAAAAACGGTGAACACAGTGGGCTAAAACGTGCCAAGCATTTTATCGCGTTTTTGGGCGATAAATGTTCACCGGAATCAATATTGTTTCGTGATGAAAGTGGCACTCATGTTGAAGTCATGATCGGTAGTCGCAGAGGTACCGGTTCCTTAGAGCTTGTAGAGATAAATGACGTACAACTTGAAACGTGCACGACATTCAGTCGAACAGAGCATGCCCATGCCTCTGGAATTCGACATTGGGTGAGTTTGGTTCAAGGTGATGAACAGGGCCGTCCAAGGGCAAGTAGCGAAGATAAAGAATACACCGCTAAAAATGGCGACGATTATACTTTGAATTTTAGTTTTGCGTCCTAAGGGTACTGACGTACAACACGCAATGTGACAGCCAATATTGTACTTTTTGATTGAATACTGCCGATTATCAATAAATGGCCTTCCTGTTTTGGGGAGGCCTTTTTGTTGTGGAGGCCGCTAAATGTGGGTGATGTTAGAGTAGGCTGTCTAATCAACGTCTTGATAGGTTAAAAAATACCGTGTGACTTGCCCGATTAATATGCATTTTATTTGAATTTTAAGTCAATTTTTGGCGTGATTTTGTAAAATTAACACCGTGAAATTTTTGTTGTGAAATTGTTTTAAAAAAGTGTGTAGTCTAGGTGGTAAGCAAAACGACAACGAACGACAGTAGACACCGTTGTTGGAACCTTTGCTTAGTAGGGATGAATTTGCCGTAGAAGGAAGAGACTATGAACATGCTGACATTCGATAAGACAAAACAAAATAACCCTATAACATTTATCGCCGAAGCCGTGTTTGCCGTGGAAATGGTCAAGTCTGATGAGCAATCAAAAAAACAAGAAAAGGCAAAGCAACTGTTAGACACGTTGTTCCCATTAGATAGCGGATCGCACGAAGATGTGGTGAGTTACGAGATAGACTATCGACACGTTCAAGCCTATTTCAAAAATGGTCAGCACAGTGGCCTCAAACATGCCAAACATTTTATCGCTTATACCGGTGACAAATGCGCTCCGCAATCCATATTATTTCGTGATGAAAGTGGTACTCATGTCGAAGTTGCGATGGGATTTCGTAAGGGGACGGGATACCTTGAGTTGGTGAGTATTGATGACGTACAGCTCGAGACTTGTACTACATTTAGCCATAGTGAGCGCTCATTGACATCGGGTATTCGACATTGGGTAAGTTTGGTTCAAGGTGATGGAAAGGGTAAGCCAAGAGCATGCAGTGAGGTCAAAGAATATACGGCGAAAAATGGTGATGATTATACGTTGAGTTATCAAATCGTATTTTAATACACCACACTCGTAGCAAGTTACTTATCCATTGATAGTTGAGTTTTTTATTGCGTAATACTAAGAGCGGCGAGCAATACGTAATTGGTACAGTAATAAATGACTAAACAATCAAGATGGATAGTATATTTGCCTCCCTGCTACAGGGGGGCTTTTTTATTTTCACCAATCAAAGCTTTTCACATACCCGCAAGTCGACTAATCTTACGGAGCATCAGTTACGTGTCCGTTCCGCAGTGTTCTTGCGCCCTATATACCTAAAACACAATTAGTTAGCCATTATGTTAAAGCGTTTTGTTACCAATCTTAAGCGTCCCTTGCCACTTCATGTACACATCACCTTGATGTTTGTTGCGTTGGTCATTGTCATCTGTGGTGTGCAAATTTGGATTACGCAGGCAAGTTTGAACAAGGTCTTACTCAACGCCAATGAAAACCTATTTGAGAGAATTGCCAGTGAGGCAAGAACGGACTTAAATTACCAATTTTCGCCAGTTTTTACGACGGTGGATACCTATTCGTCCACCGCGCTAGTAAGAGCAAATGATGCACAAGCCAGATTTTCATTTGCGTCTGAGCTTATTTCACAATTGCATACCAACCGATTCCTCACATTATTCGTGGTTGGTTACCCCAATGGTGATTGGTTTACTGTGGTCCGAATTACTAATGAACGTTTGCGTCACCTGATGCAACTTAGTCCAAGTGCAGAATTTGCAGCGTTAAGTTTTGATGCCAAAAGCAACCTCATAGAAAGAAGATCCTATAATGCACAGCAGGTGCACTTATCAAGCGTGACAATACCTTACAACAGTATCGATATTAGGCGTTCTGTTTGGTATCGAAATGCGGCGACAACGAAAACTCAAGTATCTGAACCGTATTTCATGCCCATTATAGGACAAAGCGGTATCTCTATTTTTCGACGTGCAACAAACGGAGCCGTATTTGGTGCCGATCTAACCCTGAGTCAGGTGTCGAAAGTACTTCAAGATGCGACAGAGGCAAGAGATGCGCTTCGCTTATTGTATGACGATGAAGGGCATGTGTATGGCTTTAGTCAGCCCGAGTTGTTTGATGTCAGGGATGCTATTCGAAGCACGAGCACACTCACTGTTGATGATATTGCCCACCCGCTGATCAATAAAACCTTGCGACATAGAAAATTCGGTGAACCCGCGAGGGAGGTCCAATACAAGGGCGAGAGATGGGTGGTGAAAGTTGACCGATTTGAAGGGACAGACCAACAAAATTTTAACCTAGCGATGGCGGTAAAAGCGGAACAGTTACTGAAAGATGCGAATAGTGTCGCTCGGTATTCTTTAGTGGGTTCGTTTATTGCGTTGCTGTTCGCGTTACCGTGCATCTATTACATGTCTCAGTGGTTGGCAAAACCTATACGCCAGGCCAGTGAGAAAGCAAAATCAATTCAACATTTTAGATTCAATGATGGTTCTCAAAACACATCCCAAGTAGCTGAAATAAAAGAAATGTCTGACTCGTTCTCAGCAATGCAATCCACGATTCGACGTTTTCTGTCCCTCACCAATTCAATGGCAAAAGAATATGACCTAGAGCGATTGCTTGCACTAGTTTGCAGTGAAACCGCTGAAGCAACTCATGCGAACAGTACCTATATTTACCTTCTAAATAATGAGGAAACGTTGCTGGAACTTCGTTTCATCAAGTTAAAAAGCCACGATGATGTTGAGCTTGCAACCGTTCCGTCTTTGCGACTGGATGATCCGCTACTGCAAGGTGATTTAGAGCGGCTTTTCAGACAAAAAAAATCGGTTTACGTACCGCATGATGAAGTCAGTGAACTCGTAAAAAGAGATAGTGAAACAGACAGTGTTTTGTTCATCCCTCTTATTGACCGACAACAAAAAGTGATAGGGGCGTTAGGGCTCGGTTTTGATAAAGCACATGAAGATTTTGTGTTGATGGAAAACCTTGAATATATTGAAACGCTTGCTGCTTATGCCTCGGTGACTATCGAGACACAGGCGATGCTGGCAAGTCAGAAAGCGCTATTGGATTCGTTTATTCAAGTCATGGCGGAAGCGATTGATACCAAATCACCTTATACCGGCAACCACTGCCAGCGTGTCCCTGTGCTCACTGAGATGTTAACAATGGCTGCGCAACAGCAGGAAAAAGGGCCGTTTGAGGCCTTTTCAATGACCAAAGAACAATGGGAAGAGCTGCATGTCGCCGCTTGGTTGCATGACTGCGGAAAAGTGACTACACCAGAACATGTCATTGATAAAGCGACCAAACTGGAAACGATTTATAACCGTATTCATGAGGTGCGGATGCGGTTTGAAATACTTAAGCGAGACGCTGAGTTGAGCATGTACAAACGCTATTCCACCAATTTAACGTCAGAGCAATGGCAGGAGTTGGAGGCGAAGAAACAACAAATAGATGACGATTTCGCCATCATCGCGAAAGCGAATACCGGTGATGAGTACCTCACCATCGAGGCTCTAGAGCGAATCAATGCCATCGCAAAACAAACATGGACAGCAACGATTGATTCTCGCTTAGGGTTATCGTGGGAAGAGTTATCCCGGTATGACACGTCAGTATCGATAGTAGGCAACAAAGAACCGATATTAAGCGATGGTGTGCAGCATCTGGTGGCGTGGGAAAAAGATCCAGAAAGAGAGCCTAGGTTTGTTATTAAGCCTGGCGAGCATCAAAATAACTTGGGTGAGCTCTATAACTTATCGGTGCGCAAAGGCACGTTAAACGAAGAAGAGCGTTATATCATCAATAGTCACATGATTGCGACATTAAGAATGCTGGAACGTTTGCCCTTTCCTAAGCACATGACCAATGTTCCGTTATTGGCAGGCAGTCACCACGAAAGGATTGATGGAAAAGGGTATCCACTAGGGTTAGTTGCAAGCGAGCTTCCTGTCGCCGCCAGGGCAATGGCGATTGCCGATGTCTTTGAGGCATTGACGAGTCAAGACCGGCCTTACAAGCAACCTAAAAAGTTGTCAGAAACCTTGGCGATTATGAGGGTGATGGTGAATGATGGGCATTTAGATGGTGCCCTTTTTGAGTTGTTCCTGACATCTAACGTCTATTTAGATTACGCGCAAGTGCATATCAAACTTGAACAGATAGACGTCAAGGATGTACAACCCTATTTATCGACGAAGAAAGTGTGAAATAGAGAAAGCTAACCTATTCTTCTTATTATCATAATAATAAGCAGGGAAGGCTTAATGGCTGAGGGAAATAAGTGGTGGAGTTGGTCTAGGTTAAGGTATCCACTACACGTTCACATTACTAGCCTGTTCTTAGCCATTATTCTCACGGTTAGTGGGGTACAAATTTGGTTAACTCAAAATGGATTGAGTCAGGTCTTATTAGATGCGAATGAACATCTGTTTGATCGTATTGCTAAAGAGACACAATCCAATTTAGCCATTCATTATCAGCCGGCATTAGCTATCGTGGAAGCCTTGTCTCAAGGAGAATTATCTCGGCATCAAGATGCTAATGAGCGACTCGGTGCTATGCCTGAGATGATCAGCCTTCTCTCATCAAGCCCCTATGTATTATCTTATTCTATGGTCTTTCCTAGTGGCGATTTTCTCATTGCTTACCAACCCTATAACCCAATGATGCGAGCGGCATTAAAGGTTAAGCCTGAAACGAAGTTTATTGTATTTAACTACTCGAACGCTGATAACCGGTTGATGAGTTACGAGTTCGATAATACGTATCAAGTGGTTAAGACAGAATTAAGGACTAAGTTGCATTTTATTCCACAAGACCAACAATGGTACAAGGATGCAATTAGGGATGAATTGTTACTTTCAGATCCTTATTATTTCCCGTTGATTGATAAAATAGGAACGACATTTTCTAAACGAGCGGCCAATGGCGCTGTGGTTGCAGCGGACCTTACTCTTGAACAAATATCGAGTGTCTTGGCTGAATCGGTCACAAGAAAATCTTCTTTTCGAGTGCTATTTGATGGAAGTTACCGATTATATGCTTACAGCAATCCAACACTCATTGATGTCGAAGAGGAAGTACGGAAAAGTGGTTATTTACACCTTGATGATATTGCGAATCCCGTCGTGAAAGAAGCCGTTTCCAAAATAGGTTTAGTGGTAAACCGCTCCGTTCAATTTGAGGCCTTAGGTGAGACCTGGATTGGCCGTATAGAACAATCCCCCAGTCATTCCGGACACAACCTGTATTTATTGATGGTAGTGAAATCGGATGAACTGCTTGGGAAATCACAAGCTATCGCAAAAACGTCCATTTATGCCTCATTGATTGTTTTATGTGTGTCATTACCTTTTGTTTATGCCATTGCTCAACGCATATCCAATCCGATAAAAATCGCCACAGAGCGAGCACGACGCATAGAACGATTTGATTTTAATCTTGGTGGAGTGAAAGGCTCTTATATAAAGGAAATACACGAACTTTCGCTGTCGTTGTATGCAATGCAGCAAACCATTGCCAGTTTCTTAACGCTCACTAAAAATATCGCCAAGGTTCAAGATCTTGAAAGGTTACTGGAATTACTGAGTAGCGAAGCATTGCAATCGACAGGCGCGACCGTCAGTTATCTTTATCTTTGCGACGCCAGTACGAATTTGAAGCCACATTGCGTGTTAACGAAAAGCGGTGATGTCCTCGATGTCGAGTCGTTGAAGACTATTGACATAAATGATTCAGAATTAGAAGCATTTAAATATCGTGTTCTCACCAATAAACAGCCGATTGTTTATGAATACCACGCCGCCCAAGCACTAGTAGATGGCATGTTGAAAGATGAGTCATTTCTTTTTATTCCGTTATTTGATAGACGCGAGCACTTATTAGGTGGTTTTGGGTTGTTGGTGGATTCAGCAGCGATTGATGACCTTCTCAAACGCAAAGGGCCGTACATTGATGCTTTAGCAGAGTATGCGTCGGTAGCGATTGAAACGAAGCAGATACTCGAAGACCAGAAAGCGCTCATGCAGTCATTTATCGAGGTGATGGCTGGGGCGGTGGATACCAAGTCACCATATACCGGAAATCATTGCCAACGAGTGCCCGTGTTGACGGAAATGTTGACACAAGCGGCAGTCAATTCTCAGTCTGAGGCTTTTAATGATTTTACACTCAGCGAAGATCAATGGCAGGAGTTGCATTTAGCGGCATGGTTACATGATTGTGGAAAGGTCACGACGCCGGAACATGTTGTAGATAAAGCAACGAAGCTAGAAACAATTTATAACCGAATCCATGAGGTTCGCACTCGTTTTGAAGTATTAAAGCGCGATGCTCATATTGCAACGCTGTCGAATGCGTTGGGTAGGCCATTAGAGGGGCACTATAAGCAGAGCCTAGAGAAAGAGTGGCGGCAGTTGGACGACGATTTTTCTTTTATTGCTCAAATCAATCTTGGTGGCGAGTTCCTTGACGACGACGCGATTGCTCGTTTGCACGTTGTTGCTCAAAAGCAGTGGAAAAAAACAATAGATGAACGCTTAGGGCTTTCTTGGGAAGAGCGTAGCCGATACGGTGACGAAGCGTTTGAACCTGGAGCAAGTGAGTCTGTGCTGGTCGATGCGAGTGCACACAATGTGCCATGGAAGCGGCAGTTGGTTTCTGACAAGCGCTTTAATTTGAAGAAGCCAGATTATCAAAACAGATTGGGTGAGGTCTATAATTTATCCATTAAGAGAGGGACGTTGAATGATGAAGAACGCTATATCATTAACAATCATATTGTAGAAACCATAAAGATGCTAGAGAGCTTACCGTTTCCTAAATCAATGAGTAATGTGCCGAGTATTGCTGGCGGACATCATGAAAAAATAGATGGAACAGGATACCCACTTGGGCTCAATGGTGAAGATATGCCGGTAACTGCACGGATTATGGCACTTGCCGATGTTTTTGAGGCATTAACCAGTGCGGATAGGCCGTACAAGACTCCGAAAACACTTTCAGAATCTCTGCGTATTATGTCTTTCATGGTAAAAGACAATCACTTAGATCAATCGTTATTTACGTTGTTTTTAGAGTCCGGTGTTTACTTAGTCTTTGCTGAAAAATTCTTAAAAGCCAGTCAAATTGATGACGTCAATATTGCGGATTATTTATAAATGTCCGCAAGGTTATTGCACGTGGTAATTGGGGGAATTAGATTGAGCGCATGCTCAATGCATGTGCTGGCAATAGATCGATTTGTAAGTAATGGTATTTTTATAAAACGCTGATGCAGCTTTGGTTAAATTGTGGACCAAAACTGTATTACTGCGGGTAAGCTAATTAATTTAGAAAAACGAAAAACTATATTATCTCGGAACAATGTCATCTCGAGAAATAGCATCACCTAAAGTACAATATTATTAATAAAAACAATACCGTACGATGGTGTATGTTTGTTAGAACGGCATGACACGATTGCGGCCAGAGCGTTTTGCATCGTAAAGTTGCTTGTCTGCTCTGCCGACTAGGTCTTCGTAGGTATCTCCCTCTGCAAACTCAGCGACCCCAAAAGAAGCCGTCACATTGCCCATTTTATTGCCTGTTTTTCGATCGGTAATGGCCATTTTTTCTATCGATAACCGAACCGCTTCTGCCATTTGGCGAGCTACACGCAACGATTTGTTTGGCACGATCAGGGCAAACTCCTCACCACCAAAGCGGTAAGCACTGATGCCTCCCTTGCAGGCTTGTTTAAGGCGCTGAGCAATGCCTTTTAAGATGGTGTCTCCAAATAGATGCCCAAGATCATCGTTGAACTTCTTAAAGTGGTCAATATCAAGAAAAATTAGGCTCATTGGCTGTTTGGCATCGCAAAACATCGTCAGATCGGTGTCAAAGGCCCCACGGTTATAAATGGACGTCAAACTATCAAACATGGCATTGCATTGTACTTTTGCTAGCTGTGTTTTAAGGCGGCTGATTTCGTCGCTGGCATTTTTAAGTTGATTGTGAATAAAGTCAGTTGAGTGCCGAATATCATTCGCATCGTCGACAAGATCCTGTATCAGCGGCATGACTTCATCCAGTGTTGGATTATTGTTAGCATCGATGCTGGAACTAATGTCATCAAAGCTTTTGCTTAAGATCTTCGAAAAGTCAGAGGTGTCTGAAATGGCGTCGGTCATTGAGCTGGAGACTTCAGTGACCAATGCTTCCAAGTTTGTTTTCAAGTGAGTTAGATCTACTGTCGCTTTGCCGGATATGTGTTCTCGATATAACTCGACGGAACGAACGGGAGGCAGCACATTATGCTCGGTAAGAAGAGAGTCTACTTCATGGTTTAGCTCTGGAATCGTTTGTTCAACGTAGGTGTACCACAAAGCATAATTGGCAGGCGTCGCAGGCACATGGTGTTTAACCATCAGTGGTACTGCTTTTTTCAGATTCGCGGCTGATTTTTGGAAATCGTTTTTTTTCATGGTTTCTTACTAGTCCCTAACACATTTTTCCATTTGCGAATTGTTTGAATGTGACAAGTACAGATTGACAATGCGCTGCTCTAGGTTGTGATTATCTAATGAGTTCTTTAATTTGTCACTTTTGATTACTCAGTTTTTGAAAATGGACCTCATTTTTGATTCAAAAGCTTGGTGTTTACCCTGTTTTATTCTTTTATTTATTGATGCTAATTATTGTAAATTGAGGATGAAGACAATATTTGGATTGGATTGGAAGTAATAAAGTCGGGTTTATCAAATTATGGAATCATTTTGACATAAACGACAATTATCCAAGATAAACTGCACGCTGTTGTCTGTATTTATCTATCATTGACATTAAGGACTGTTTATAAGGAGTATTCATGCAGTTATCGATATATCAGGTAAATGCATTTACTAGCGAACCCTTTAAGGGGAACCCCGCTGGTGTTTGTATTACAGAGTCACCATTACCGGCATCATTGATGTTGTCTATTGCCAAGGAAATGGCTATATCAGAAACTGCGTTTTTGTCACTTTCTGATAATCGACTCCGTTGGTTTACGCCCAAGGTTGAAGTGGCGTTATGTGGTCATGGAACATTAGCCACAGTCAAAGTCATGGACGAAAAAGGCTTACTTGACGCAGATGGTAAGGTTACCTTCCACACCTTATCGGGTGATCTTCATGCGCAGAAAACAGGTGAACGTATCTCGCTCGACTTTCCTTTATATCGTGCAGAAGAAACCTCAAAAAGCACACAACATAAATGTGAAGCGTTAGGCCTAAAACAAGATGATGTGGTGTTCTGGGGAGAATTTGAGGGAGGGAAAGATTTTGTCGTATTGAAGCATGAAGAGCATTTGCGTCAGGTTACACCAAATTATCACCAGCTCGTGGCATGCGAAGGTCGCGCGATGGTGCTTACCGCACAATCGAACCGTACCGACATTGATTTTATTGCCCGTTATTTTGCTCCATGGGTTGGTGTTGATGAAGACCCAGTGACCGGTTCCGCGTATTGCGCATTGGCGCCTTACTGGGCTAAGCAACTAAATAAATGCTCACTTGTCGGTTACCAAGCCTCAGAGCGTGGTGGCTATGTCGCGATGATGCTGAAAGAAGATAGAATTGAGTTGACCGGTCAGGCCGTCACGTTGATCCGTGGTGAAATCAGTGTCTGATAATACAGTGCTTGATAAAACTATATTCAATGAAAGCCCATTGAATGAAACTCAGCTTAGTGAGGCCGCATTTAACGAGACTTGGAAGCCCGCATTACTGAGATTTATTCAACAGGAAATGGTGACGGATGCGGCACATGATATTCAACATGTTGCTAGAGTGGTCAATACTGCGACCCGCCTTTCTGAGACAGAAGGTGGCGATTTATGTGTCGTGCTGCCAGCGGCATATCTGCACGATTGCTTCACTTACCCCAAAGACCATCCTGACAGAAAACACAGCGCTTTTATCGCCGCGGATAAAGCCTGCGAATTTTTATCGAGTATTCATTACCCAAATCAGTATTTAAACGCTATTCATCACGCCATCGTTGCACACAGTTATTCTGCAAATGTGGCACCGACTACGCGTGAAGCCATGATCGTGCAAGATGCCGATCGGCTTGATGCGTTGGGGGCGATTGGGATAACACGTTGTATTCAAGTATCGGCGAGTTTACAGCGAACCCTGTATTCAAATGACGACCCATTTTGCCGTGAGAGAACCCCCGACGATAGTCAGTTTACGCTGGATCATTTTTATACCAAGTTGTTTTCGATTTCAGACACAATGAATACCTCGGCAGGTCATGCTGAAGCACAAAACCGAGTCGAATGTATGCAATATTATTTAGCGCAGTTAAGCAGAGAAATATCATGATTGAACACCAGATGGATAGGAAGCGATTTGTGTACAGTAAAGAGGGTCAGGAAGGCGTATTAGATTACAAACTGACGGGCAATACGGTTAACTTTACTCATACGTTCGTTCCGGATGCCTTTCGCGGTCAAGGTGTAGCTAAACAGTTGGTAGAAGAAGGGTTGAGCTGGGCGCGAGAGCAGCGTTATGACATTGAAGCC
This sequence comes from Vibrio sp. E150_011, assembly GCF_053544015.1. NCBI lineage: Bacteria > Pseudomonadati > Pseudomonadota > Gammaproteobacteria > Vibrionales > Vibrionaceae > Vibrio > Vibrio sp. E150_011. The sequence continues at coordinate 593,369 of NZ_JBHFOL010000001.1, read as the reverse complement.
GACTGTTGGTATGTCGCTAAAGCTTTAAAATAGAAAGATTTATGTCGCTTCATTTCGGCTAAAAGCTCAAAGCTAAAGCAAGCAAATAGAGAAATAAAGAAAAGGGATGCCGGCTGAGTGGCATCCCTTTTTAGTCTTACCTTTGGAGCCTATCTCTTAACTTAGGCAACCACGATAAAGAATAGGGTAGTAGCAACAATACCGATCAATGCGTATGGAAACTGGGTGGTGGCGTGTTGCATTGATGTACAGCCAGAGCCCTGTGCGGACAGCACGGTAGAGTCACTAAAGAAGCATGAGTGACTCCCTGCCGCAGACGCCGAAAGCATCGCTGCAATGGTAAGGTGCAATGGAACACCAATTTGGTTAGCTAGTGGTAAAATAATTGGCATTGCTACCGCAAATGTTCCCCATGATGATGCTGACGCAAACACCAAGCCACCCGTAATCAAGAAGATCAGTGCTGGAAAATATTGCGCTGACAAGTACGGACTTGCCGTTTCGATAACAAACTGAGTAAGCCCCAGTGAGTCGTTGACGCTCTTTAGCATAAAGCCGCCGATCACGGTTGCTAGAGGTAACAACATCACCTTGATACCGTCATAGACTGCATCAAATAGCTCGTTCATTGTGACGAGTTTTTGGATGCCATAGAAACAGATGGTAAAGACAATGGCGACGAATACGCCTGCTAATAGGTCAATACCAAAATACCAACTCGCACCGACAAGAACAATCATTGGCAGCATGAAGTTGATCAAACCCATGGTTGGATTTGAATGCGCTTTAATGTCAGCGCCAAAATCAATATCGGTGGCGCCATCTGGCTTCACTTGACCCGCTTTTGCTCTCGCTTCTGCCGTTTTCATTGCGCCGAGATCTGGCATTTTGCCCATTGCGACTAAGAATACAATGATGAGGGTAACCCAGCCGTAAGCCATGTAAGGAATGGCTTGTATATAAGCGGCTATCCCTTGACCCGGTTCGGCGACGCCATTCGCTTCTAATAACGAGCTAAAGAAGATGGCCCAAGTGGAGATCGGCACTAATATACAGATTGGGGCGGCCGTTGAATCCACCATATACGCCAGTTTCTCACGAGAAACTTGGTAGCTGTCGGTGATTTTTTTCATCGATGAAGAGATAGCAATCGCATTTAAGTAGTCATCAATAAAGATCAAAATACCGAGGAAAAAGGTCATTAAAAGCGATTGATTACGGCTTTTTACTTTATTGACGAGCATGTCACTGAAACTGAGAATGCTACCGCCTTTTTCAAGAACAGCGATGAGTCCCCCCATCAAACCGCACACGAGAATAATCCATGCAATGGTTTCGTTCATCATGACATCCATAGAAATGCCAACAATCTGTTGAACGGCCTCTGAAGGATTAATCAGTAGAACGCCTGCAATTGTGCCACTAAATAGAGCTTCAACGGTACGGTGCGTAGTCAGAGCGAAGACAAGCACTAAACTGGTGGGTAATAGGCTCATCCACCCATAGCTCTCACCGGGGACGTGATTTAGGCCGATCGTAGTAAAAGTAATGAACAGAAACACAATCGATAAGCTTACCGCGACATGTTTACTGCTTAACTTGAATGGCGCGTCCAGCGCCTTGGTTTGCGTAGTCATAAAAACAAATTCCTTCTGTTATGCCGAGTGTAACATCCAGTCGATTTCTAGCGGCGTGATAATGCGCTCAAACTCAACGAGTTCACTTCGTTTGCAAGCAAGATAGAGGTCAATGAAGTCCTTCGAGAAATATTCACCTAACTCACTGCTTTCTAATTGAGTTAGGGCGTCAGACATACGGGTAGGTAAGTCAACAGCATTATCGCTCAGAGCCGGAGGACATTGATCTTGGTTATAATTATTACTCGCTAATACGGCTGAAAGTACTACGGCAGCGAGAATGTATGGGTTCACATCGGCACCTGCAATTCGGTGCTCTATACGACGGTTTTTACCGTCACTAATGGGAATTCGAAGGGCAACACCGCGATGGTTTTCGCCCCAGTCAGCTTTGGTCGGTACGTACGCACCAGGGACAAAGCGACGGTAGGAGTTAACGTTGGGACATAGCAGCGCCATGGCATCAGAAATGTGCGATAGCATTGCCGTTAGGGTTTGATAAAAGAGCGGACTCGCAGAGTCATCAGATTGGGTGAAGAGGTTGTCACCGTTGCTATCAACGAGACTTAAGTGCATGTGCTGGCCATTGCCTGCTTCTTCAAGGAATGGCTTGGCCATAAAGGTCGCATCAAAGCCATGTTTGTGCGCGACTTGCTTGATAAGACGCTTAGAAAAGATGATTTCATCACACACGCGGAGTACATCTTGAGAATGGTTGAAGTTAATCTCAAACTGGCCCGGTGCCGATTCAGATAGCGCACCTGCAGTATTTAAGCCTTGCTCAGATGCCGCGTTGTTTAAGTCCGCTAGAAAATCAGCGTAATCATCGAGCCCGTCGACATCATAGACTTCTGTGTCGCGTTCTCGACGGTTTTTTGTTGGGTTAATCGCCGTTTGTAGTTCGCCATTTTCACCGCGTACTTTATCAATCAAATAAAATTCAAGCTCTAGCGCAACCACTGGAAATTGATTGTTGCTGTGAAGCTGGCCAAGCATACGTTCAATAATGTTACGGATAAAGAGATGGTGAGGCGTTTTACCATCATCTTCCATCATACTCAGTAAAACCTGGCCGGTTTGAGATTTAGCCGTTGGCAGTAAGCTACCTAGTACAGGGAAACACAGATTGTCAGGTTCACCTAGATCCTCCCCCAGTCCAGCTGACTCAACGACGGCACCTTTTGTATCGAGTGTAATCGTTGATAGAGGAAGCGCGACACCTTTGGCCAGTTTATCGAGCGCATTGACTGGGATTCGCTTGCCTCGTGGTGTGCCATTGAGGTCGGTGAATATAAGGTCAACGTATTCGATTGTTGGCCATTTTTGGCGAAAATTTTTAACTTCCTGTAGATATGCTTCCATCTTTATTACTCCTAATTACCCAACGTAACGTTATTTACACCATGCTGACTTAACAATTTCACTACAAAATCCACGGCAAAGTTAGGGTTATTGATTAAAATTCAATTTAACTTATTGATTTAAAATTGTTTTTAGTTATTTCTGGTTGTTTTTAACTTGTTATCGGTTAACTAATTTGTAACAGTTGATGCTCTTTTGCTCAATATATCGAACGAAATTAGTCTTTTTTTTAACCAAAATGGGGATGCTAGTCACATTTTGGAATCTATTTCGAACAATGGTGTTGATAATTTTGCACGCTGATTGTAGGGTTTTTGTTAAATAAATCGAACATGGATGTAATGATGTCTGAAACTAGAAAACCGATTATTGGACTCGTAAGTTGCAGGAAGTCATTAGGTGGCTACCAGATTCAGTCATTAAATGAGTTCTATCTTCAGGCAATTAAGGATTTTGGCGGGACGGCAATCATTTTGCCTTCATCTATAGAAGCGTCAGAGTTTGACCGTATCGTTGGAATTTGTGATGGATTAGTGTTTCCTGGCAGCCATTCAAATGTCGCACCTCACCGTTATGATGGTACGCATGAAGAAGCCAAAAAAGATGAAGATCGTGATGAATTGGCACTAACACTCATTCGTTACGCGTTAGACAAAAATATCCCGTGTCTGGGCATTTGTCGTGGCTTCCAAGAGATGAACGTCGCGCTTGGCGGGTCGCTTGACCCTGCGGTTCATGAGTCTGGGTATGATGATCATCGTGAAAATCCAATAGAAAACTTTGAAGAGAAGTATGCACCAGCTCATCCTGTATTCGTAGAACCGGGTGGTGTTGTATCTCAATGGTTAACACAAGCCCAATGGAACAATACTCAGTCATTTGAGGTAAACACCCTTCATAACCAAGGGATTAAAACGCTAGCAAGTGCATTACGAGTGGAAGCGAAAGCACCCGATGGATTGGTTGAAGCATTTAGCTTGCCAGGGCAAAAATACTTTGTTGGCGTGCAGTGGCACCCAGAATGGGAAGCCAAACACAATCATTTCTCACAAATTTTATTTAAAGAATTTATTATGTCCGCCTCAGATTGATTTAAGGACCGAATAAATGGACAACCACCAAATTGGTAAAAATATTGCTCAACTTAGAAAAGAGCGTGGATGGTCACAAAGAGAATTAGCAGAGAGAGCCGGCATTACACATAGTGCGATCTCTTCGATAGAGAATGGAAAAGTTAGTCCGTCAGTGAGTTCGTTGCAAAAAATAGTGAACGAATTTTCATTGTCGCTCTCAGAGTTTTTCACGCTGGAGCAACAGAACGAGAAAGTAATCAAGGTATTGGTTAAGCAAGAAGAGCTCATTGAAATAGGCAGTAAGTTGGTCTCAATGAAGCTGGTCAGCAATGGCAGCAACAAACAGGAAATTGGCTTTCTAATTGAGGAATATGCCCCGAATAGCACCACAGGGTCAGCCAATATTAAACATGAAGGTGAGGAAGTCGGCACCGTGTTAGACGGTGAGATTGAACTGGAATACGACGGCGAGACTTATCTTGTGAAAACAGGTGAGTCTTATGTTATCGACACCACGATTCCTCATAAATTTACCAACCACTCCGATAAGGCATGCAGAATGATTAGTGCCCATACGCCTAAAGCATTCTAGCACCTTGAGGTCAGCAAGGAGCGAGTATGAAAACGCAAGAACAATGGATTGAATATAGAGACGCATTAGCGATCGAACAGCGAGCTTTCCTCAACGGTGAGTATTGCAATGCAGCACAAGGTGAGACGCTAGAAGTCGTCAATCCAGCGACAGACGACATCATAGCGAACATCCCTCGCTGTCAGTCTGACGATGTGGATCTTGCGGTTAAGTACGCTAGGCAGGCTTTTATTGATGGAGAGTGGAGTCAAAGTGCTCCTTCACATCGTAAAGAAGTGTTGATGAAGTTTGCTGCGCTCATTGATGAAAACACCGAAGAATTAGCGATGTTGGAAACCATGGATACGGGTAAACCAATCTCGCACAGTGTGTCTACCGATATACCTGGTTCGGCAAAATCCATTCGTTGGTATGCCGAAGCCATCGATAAAGTGTACGGCGAAGTGGCGCCTACAGAAAAAGATGTCCACGCGTTCGTATCCCATCAAGCCATTGGCGTTGTCGCTGCCGTCGTACCATGGAATTTCCCTCTATGGTTGGGCAGTTGGAAACTAGGTCCAGCGCTTGCAGCGGGTAATAGCGTTATCCTCAAACCCTCAGAAAAATCCTCACTCACCGCGATTTTTCTTGGCAAGCTTGCCAATGAAGCGGGTATCCCACATGGCGTGTTTCAAGTCGTGACCGGATTTGGGCATGAAGCGGGCGAAGCTCTTGCTCGACATAATGATGTGGATTGCATCGCGTTTACCGGCTCAACGCGTGTTGCGGGGCACCTAATGATTAGTTCGGGTGAAACCAATCTAAAGCGTGTTTGGGCTGAAGCGGGCGGCAAAAATGCCAATATCGTATTTGAAGATTATGAAAACCTTGATCGCGCAGCAGAAGAAACCGCGGCGGGTTGTTTTTACAACCAAGGTGAAGTGTGTGTAGCCGCAACCCGTCTTTTGGTTCATGAGAGCATCAAAGAGGTGTTTATCGACAAAGTGATCACGGCGGCGCAACGTTTTATGCCAAAAGATCCAATGGATCCAACCTCGGCGATGGGGGCATTGATTGACCGTGAGCACAAAGAAAAGGTCTTAGGCTATTTGAAGTTAGCGCAAGACGCAGGCGCGGTGGTTCGCTGCGGCGGTGACGTTAAGGGTGTTGGCGCATTTGTCGAGCCTATCGTGATTGATCAAGTCGACAATAAAATGCGTGTTGCTCAAGAAGAAATTTTTGGTCCGTTGTTATGCGTCATTTCATTTCAAACAGAGCAAGAAGCTATCGATATCGCAAATGACTCTAAATACGGTCTGGGCGCAGCGCTGTGGAGCGATAACCTAAACCGAGTGCATCGTGTCGCCAAAAAGCTAGAAGCCGGTTCAGTTTGGGTCAACAACTACAACGAAGGCGATATGACCGTCCCATTTGGTGGATTTAAAATGAGCGGAAATGGACGAGATAAATCGATCCACGCCATTGAAAAATTTACAGAAACCAAAACGACGTGGATTCGTCTCCAACCTTAGACCTGTAGCACTTAAGTTTATCAAACGTAAATAAACGAAGTTTAAGGCTATAGCAGCAATAAAAAAGGAATTGAACAATGAATAAACATACTGATTCATACTACGCTGACTCAATTTTAAATGTAAGTGAGTACCCACAACTACGCGATAATATTGAGTGTGACGTATGTGTTGTTGGGGCTGGTTTCTCCGGCCTATCTTCTGCTCTGCACCTGGCAGAGAAGGGCTTTAAGGTAGTTATTCTAGAAAACGCTAAGGTTGGTTTTGGTGCTTCAGGGCGTAATGGCGGTCAGATTGTCAATAGCTACAGCCGTGATGTGGATGTGATTGAAAGCCGTTATGGCGAAAAACAAGCGAAAGCATTGTGTGACATGATTTTTGAAGGCGGCAGCATCATTCGCGGCTTGATTGATAAGCACAATATTGATTGTGATTTCAAACAAGGTGGGATGTTCACTGCGTTGAATTCAAAGCAGATGAAAGGCTTAGAAGAACACAAAAAACACTGGGAACGTTACGGCAATGACCAGTTGAGCTTATTAGATGCGAAAGAAGTGGAATCTGCTGTTGGGACAAGCGCTTACCAAGGTGCCTTGCTTGATATGAGCGGTGGGCATATACACCCATTGAAATTGGCATTAGGTGAAGCGGCAGCCGTGATCGCGCTGGGCGGACGCATTTTCGAACAGTCAGGCGTGACCCGAATTGATAAAGGAGCGAATCCTGTTGCTCATACTGAGCATGGTAGTGTGAAAGCAAAATATATGGTGCTGGCGGGTAATGCATACCTGGGTGGTTTAGCGCCGAATATCAGTAATAAAGCGATCCCTTGTGGTACTCAAGTTGTTGCGACAGAGCCTTTATCAGAAGCGCAACTGCAACAAATTTTGCCGTCAGATTACTGTGTTGAGGATTGCAATTACCTGCTGGATTACTTCCGTCTTAGTGCTGACAAGCGCTTGTTGTTTGGTGGTGGTGTTGTGTATGGCGCTCGTGACCCTGAAAACATTGAATCTTTGCTTCGTCCTAAAATGGAAAAAATCTTTCCACAACTTAAGGGCATTGGGATTGATTACAAATGGACAGGTAACTTCTTGTTGACGTACTCACGCATGCCACAGTTTGGTTCATTTTCTGACAATATCTACTACTTGCAGGGATACAGTGGCCATGGTGTCACCTGTACTCACCTTGCGGGTAAGTTGCTTGCCGAGGCCTTAGCGGGTCATGCTGAACGCTTTGATGCCTTTGCACAGCTCACTCATATTGCCTTCCCAGGAGGTCGCCATTTTGCCATTCCAATGACGGCAATGGGCGCGGCGTATTATAACTTGCGTGACAAGCTTGCCATCTAGGCGGCGTGTACCTTAAGACTCATTCAATAACGTGAAACACACAAAAGAAGCGCCTGCTATGACGGGCGCTCATCAGCCAAGATCAACGAATCGATAAAGGAAGATCCCATGAGTAGAGTAGTAAAATTCGCCGCACTTCAGCTGTCCAAAACGTGGGACCTAGACGCCAATATGGCGAAAATCAAAGGTGCCATTCGTGAGGCCGCTGCTAATGGTGCCAATGTTGTTGTTCCACAAGAGCTGTTTGCAGCCCCTTACTTTTGTAAGAAGCAAGAATCGAAGTATTTTGAGTTGGCCGAAGAATTCGCGACCAGCCCACTGATTAAAACCATGAGTGAACTTGCTAAAGAGCTTAATGTCGTGATCCCTGTGAGCTATTTCGAGAAAGCAGGCAATACCTTTTTTAATTCACTCGTCATGATTGATGCCGATGGCACCATCTTAGAAAACTACCGTAAATCACACATCCCAGATGGCCCAGGTTATAGCGAGAAATACTACTTCAGCCCGGGTGACACAGGGTTTAAAGTCTGGAAAACAAAATTCGGTACCTTTGGCGCCGGTATTTGTTGGGACCAATGGTTCCCTGAGCTTGCTCGCAGCTTGGCGTTGAACGGTGCAGAGGCTATTTTCTACCCAACAGCGATTGGGTCTGAGCCTCAAGATTTGACATTAGATTCGCGCGATCATTGGCAACGTACAATGCAAGGTCACTCTGCCGCCAATCTAGTGCCCGTCGTTGCGTCCAACCGTGTGGGGGTTGAAGTTGATGACGGCATTGAAACGACCTTCTATGGTTCATCGTTTATTACCGACCATACCGGTGGAAAACTGGCAGAAGCGCCACGCGAAGGTGAGACCATTATCTACGCTGAGATTGACCTTCAAGCGACCACCAAAGCACGCCATGCTTGGGGTTTATTCCGAGACCGTCGTCCTGATTTATATCAAGATGTCATGAGTATGGCTCTATAGCGAGGTCATGATGAGACTCACTACGACTCCAAAACAAGATGGTTTCTCTTTTCCGGCTGAGTTTGAGCCGGTAAGAGAAGTATGGTTGGCTTGGCCCGAGCGCAAAGATAACTGGCGCAACGATGCTAAACCGGCGCAACAAACCTTTGCTAATGTGGCTAATGCCATTGCCGACGTGGTTCAGGTCACTGTCGCAGTGACGTCTACCCAATATGAACGAGCTCGTACTCAACTGCATAGTTCAATAAAGCTCGTAGAGATGGCATACAACGACTCATGGATGCGAGATATTGGACCAACAGTGGTCGTGAATGCACGCGGAGAACGCCGAGGAGTAAGCTGGAAATTTAATGCTTGGGGCGGCGAGTATAATGGCTTGTATGATGACTGGAGCGCCGACGACCAAGTGGCGGAGTCAGTATGTGAAGTCGCCGGAATGGATCACTACCAAGCGCCAATCGTGCTAGAGGGTGGTTCTATTCACACCGATGGTGAAGGGACGTTATACACAACCGAAGAGTGTTTGTTGAGCCCCGGACGAAATCCAGAGTTACAACAAACCGATATCGAAAAAACCTTATGCGAATACTTGGGCGTTGAGAAAATAGTCTGGTTACCTAAAGGCCTTTATAACGATGAAACGGATGGTCATGTTGATAACCTTATTCACGTAATTGGTCCGGCAAAAGTGATACTGAGTTGGACGGATGATCCCTTCGATCCACAATTTAAGCTATCTCGAGAGGCTTATACGGCACTGCGCAGTCAAAAAGATGCAAAAGGTCGTGACATTGAGGTGATTAAAATACCAGTTCCTGGTCCCTTGTATTACACCCAAGAAGAAGCCGAAGGGATTGATTCCAGTGATGGCATGGTTCGACAAGAAGGGGAGCGACTAAGCGCATCATACGCTAACTTTTTGATGGTAAATGAACATGTGTTTCTGCCATTGCTTGATGAGCAGTTTGACAGCATCGCGATTGAGATACTAAAAAAAGCGTTACCAAATTTTCATATTGTGGGTATACCTACCAGAGAAGTTCTACTGGGCGGTGGCAACATTCACTGTATAACACAGCAGATCCCTGCTTAATAAATAGGTGTTTTCCGATAAAAGCATGTGGCCTAAGGAAGACAGAAGGAAGGTAATTCAATATGCAGCAAATACAAAATAAAAGCTTACTCTCTTTTATGACTTCTGCAGCAGAGCAGGCTATTGCGGTAACTAACCCCGCCACTGGAGACATTGTTGGCCACGCGCCAGTGTCTAATGAACAAACCTTAATGGACGCCATTGAGCGGTCCCATATCGCCCAAAAAGAATGGGCGAAGTTACCGGCAAAAACACGTGCTGGTATGCTGAATCGCTGGTATCAGTTGATGCTAGAGAACAAAGACGACCTCGCAAGAATTATGACGCTTGAGCAAGGCAAGCCTCTGGCCGAAGCCGCAGGTGAAGTGCTTTATGGCGCCAGCTTTATTGAATGGTTTTCTGAAGAAGCTAAACGCACCTATGGCGACACTATTCCAGGCCCAACGGCAGATAAGCGATTGGTAACAATCAAGCAACCGATTGGGGTGGCGTGTGCGATCACGCCGTGGAACTTCCCTATCGCTATGATCACCCGTAAGGCTGGTCCAGCGCTCGCTGCGGGTTGTAGCTTTATTGTAAAGCCGTCTGATTCGACGCCGCTGTCGGCATTTGCCACGGTAGAATTAGCGTATCAAGCGGGTATTCCTCGCGATGTATTACAGGTGGTATTAGGGGAAAGTTCTCGCAAAATCGGTGCAATTTTCACATCGCACCCGCTCATTCGAAAACTGTCTTTTACGGGGTCAACGCAAGTCGGCAGCGTATTGATGGCGCAAAGTGCGAAGGACATCAAACGCACGTCAATGGAACTTGGCGGCAACGCACCGTTCATCGTTTTTGAGGATGCAGACATCGATGCGGCTATCCAAGGGGCGATGGCCTCTAAATTCCGTAACGCAGGACAGACATGTGTGTGTGCCAACCGATTTTATGTGCATAGCAAGGTGTACGATGAATTCGTTACCAAATTTGATGCGGCGGTTCAGCAACTAAAAGTAGGAAATGGTCTGGATGAAGGCGTGAATGTGGGCCCTGTCATTAGTGAATCGGCTAAACAAGGGATTCAAGCGCTTATTGACCGTGCCATTGAGCAGGGTGCGACCCCTACGTCAGAGTTGCAAAAGCTGGATGGTTTGTTCATGCAACCTGTCGTACTTAAAGATGTGACCCATCGTATGGACATCATCCAAGAAGAGATCTTTGGTCCGGTTGCACCGGTTGTGCGTTTTGAGACGGATGAAGAGCTGATTGAGATGGCGAATGATACCATCTATGGCCTAGCATCTTACTTTTATAGTCAAAACATCCATCGTGTTTGGAAGGTCGCGGAAGCGCTCGAGTACGGCATGGTGGGAATTAACGAAGGCATCATCTCTACAGAGTTAGCACCATTTGGTGGCGTGAAACAATCGGGCATTGGGCGTGAAGGCGCAAAACAGGGTATCGACGAATATATGGACGTTAAATACCTGTGTTTTGGTGGCAACTAAGAAGGACAATTAAAATGAACAATCAACAATTACACCAAAGAAGAAATCAAGTCATTGCCCAAGGCATGGGTGCGCTGTACCCACTTTACGTAACGAAAGCGGATAATGCTTTGGTCTGGGATGTCGATGGTAACAAGTATATTGACTTTGCTGCGGGCATTGCTGTCACCAATACTGGCCACTCGAATAAGCGCATCTCTGAGGCAGTGAAGGCACAGATTGATAATTTCTCGCATACTTGTGCGATGGTGACGCCGTATGAGTCATTCGTGGAGTTGGCCGAAAAACTAACCGATATTGTCCCGGGTGATACTCAGAAAAAAGCGATTTTCTTAACAACAGGTGCTGAAGCGGTAGAGAATGCTGTCAAGGTTGCTCGTGCTCATACGGGCCGCAGTGGAGTCATTGCCTTTAAAGGTGGCTTCCACGGTCGTACCAATATGACGATGGGTTTAACGGGCAAGGTTGCACCTTATAAGGCAGGCTTTGGACCGTTCCCCAATGAAATTTATCACGCACCGTATCCGAATGAGTACCACGGTGTGTCGATTGAGCAAAGCCTTCAAGCTCTACAAGATTTGTTTGCCTGTGATATTGAACCTAGCCGAGTCGCTGCGATCATTTTTGAACCAGTACAAGGCGAAGGCGGCTTTTATCAAGCACCGCCAGCCTTCGCACAAGCGCTGCGTAAGCTGTGTGATGATCACGGTATTTTATTGATTGCTGATGAAATTCAAACAGGGTTCGCTCGTACGGGTAAAATGTTCGCGACTGAATACTTGGGAATTGAACCGGATATGATGACGCTAGCCAAAGGGATTGCTGGTGGTTTTCCAATCTCTGCATTAGTCGGTAAGGCACATGTCATGGACTCTGCGTTGCCAGGTGGTTTAGGTGGCACTTATGCAGGTTCACCTCTTGGATGTGTTGCGGGTCTTGAAGTGCTTAAGATCATCGAAGAAGAGCAGTTATGCGTAAAAGCGCAAGGGATCGGTGAAATTGTAAATTCTCGTATCAATAAACTAAAAGAAACCGTGCCGGCAATTGGCGAAGTCCGTACGATTGGCGCGATGATGGCCATTGAATTTACTGACCCTAACACGGGCTTACCTGGTCAAGATATAACGAAAGCGGTCATTGGGAAGGCGCAAGAAAATGGCCTGATTTTATTATCATGTGGTGTAAAAGCGAATGTCATTCGCCTCTTACCACCGCTAACGATAGAACCTGAAATTCTGGCTGAAGGTTTAGATAAGCTAGAAGCAATAATTCAAGACGTTGCCAAATAGCAATTACGTCTTTGGAGCAAACGATGATGTGAGCCGTATACTTAATTGATATCATCGTGATAAAGCAAAGCCCCCTCGATTCGAGTCCGAGGGGGCTTTTTTAATCGTTACTACAGATGTGATATTGCGATGTCGTAATGACGTAATGTTGGGGCTGCCGTGAGTGATTGGCACTACGAGTGATCCAAGCAAAAAGCGTTCTGATAATCAATGTTTGAGAGAGCCAGTACTTGAGATAGTCAGTACTTGAGATAGTCAGCGCTTAAGATAACCGATGCTTAAGATAGTAACGGTAAGACATCGTACAAACTCTCAAATAAATAGTCGGCTTCGGCTTTGACATCGCTATCAGGAAGCAACATGTCAGGAATCATGGCCGCTATACATCCAGCGCTTTTCCCCGCTCGCATGCCATTATTTGAATCTTCTAGCACCAGACATTGAGATGGCTTGATCCCCAGTTGTGTGCAAGCCATAAGGTAGCAATCGGGCTGAGGTTTACCGTTAAGTACATCCTCAGCGGTAATAATGAGATCGAATTGCTTTAGATAATCGGACTGACAAAAGTTACGTTCTACCTCCTGACGGTGTGAGGACGTCACTAACGCTATGGTTAAGCCTTGATGTTTGGCCATTTGAAATACGGCATGAAACCCAGGTTTGAACGTCACACCTTGCGAACGTGCGCGATGAAAATGTTGATCGCGTACTGTACGGAAAGCTCCTAAATCAAGGAGGTGAGTAAAATGCTCACTTAGTATCCGTTCACATTCAGAATCTTGCACACCAATAAAAGTGCGGTAGAGATCATCATTTAACTCAAGACCTTGTTGTCTCGCAGCATGTTGCCAGCTGACTTTGTACAAAACTTCAGTGTCAAAAATCAAACCATCCATATCAAACAATAGCGCCTTAATCATCTCTCATCCTTGTCTCATTATCAAAATGCTCACAGCCTCACGCAGGAGGTACACAGTAATCGACGATCAATTTAAGCAATAAATGGGCTGAAAAATCAAATTCAATTCTGTAATTAAATTACATGTCGGGGTGGTTTAGCTTAATTGGTGTGCGATTTTAACGGGTGAGGTATCGGTGCTTATCGAGATTATTGATGCTATTTATAAATAGTGTGAACCCCATCACTAACTAAAAGTGGTTAATGCATGAGGCAAAAGTGATTTTCGTCACTGTTTATTGATAATCATTATCATTAAAAACGAGTTGTAATTTATAAACGGCGATATGTTGTGATCTTCATCACTAAAAATTAAATATCATGGAATAAGTATAGTGATCTATATCACAAAATGCTGCCCATTGAGGCATTTTAGAAATCTTGTGTTACTTTTATATGGACTTTTGAAAAACACTTTTTGTCAACGAACACATTATATCAGCGAATATTACAATAACGAGGACACCCTATATGTTATCTCCTGAAGCGAAAATCAAAGTGCAGAACTTTGGTCGTTTCCTCTCCAACATGGTGATGCCAAACATTGGCGCATTCATTGCTTGGGGATTGATTACGGCACTATTCATTCCTACCGGTTGGATCCCAAATGAGACATTGAGCTCAATGGTGGGTCCGATGATTACTTACATGCTACCACTGCTGATCGGTTATACCGGTGGTAAAATGGTGGCAGGCGACCGTGGTGCTGTGGTAGGTGCGATTACCACAATGGGTGTGATCGTTGGTACTGATATACCAATGTTTATGGGAGCGATGATTGTTGGTCCTTTAGGCGGCATCGCAATCAAGAAATTTGACGCTGCGGTAGACGGTAAAGTTAAGAGCGGTTTTGAGATGTTGGTGAACAACTTCTCTGCGGGCATCATTGGTATGATTTGTGCCATCATTGCTTTTATCGTTATTGGTCCAGCAGTAAAAATGCTGTCAACAGGTCTAGCGGGCGGCGTAAACTTCCTTGTAAACGCGGGCCTACTGCCACTGACTTCAATTTTCGTTGAACCTGCGAAAATCCTATTCCTGAATAATGCAATTAACCACGGTATTTTCTCTCCGCTGGGTATTCAACAAGCAGAAGATATGGGTCAATCTATCTTCTTCCTTATTGAAGCAAACCCTGGTCCTGGTCTTGGCCTTCTGCTTGCCTACATGTTCTTTGGTAAAGGCAATGCGAAGCAGTCTGCACCTGGTGCCGCTATCATTCACTTTTTTGGTGGTATCCACGAGATTTACTTCCCTTACGTTCTAATGAACCCTCGTCTTATTCTTGCGGTTATCGCAGGTGGTATGACTGGCGTATTTACACTGACAGTCTTTAATGCAGGTCTGGTATCTCCAGCATCGCCAGGTTCAATCTTTGCTGTTCTTCTAATGACACCAAAAGCTTCATTTATCGGTGTGATTCTTTCTGTAATCGCTTCTGCAGCCGTATCATTTGCTGTTGCAGCGCTTCTGATGAAGACTCAAACACAAACTGATGACGAAGATGACTCTCTAGAGAAAGCGGCAAGCCAAATGAAAGACATGAAAGCGTCTTCAAAAGGCCAAGCTGGTGCAGAGCTAGACCTAGCTGCGGTTCGTAAAATCATTGTTGCATGTGATGCTGGTATGGGTTCAAGCGCAATGGGCGCCAGTCTACTTCGCAAGAAGGTGGACGCTGCTAACCTCGATATCTCAGTAACGAATTTAGCTATTAACAACTTGCCGCAAGATGTCGACATTGTCATCACGCATAAAGATCTGACAGACCGTGCTCGTAAGCATGCAGGTTCAGCTCATCATATTTCACTAAATAACTTCCTAGACAGTGCGTTATACGATGGTCTTGTTAGTGAACTAGCCGATGCGCAAACAGCAAAAAAGCCTGAAGCGCCAGCGAACACAAGCTCTAGCGATAATGGAACGCTAAAGTTATCAAATGACAATATCTTCTTGGGTATGGACATGAAGTCCAAAGAAGACGTTATCAAGTTTGCTGGTGAGCAGCTCGTCAAACTTGGCTATGTAGAGCCTCAATACGTCGCCGGTATGATGGCACGTGAAGAGCTAGTATCTACATATTTAGGTGAGTCTATTGCGGTTCCTCACGGCACGATTGAAGCGAAACAGTTTGTGAAGCAAACGGGTATCGTATTCTGCCAATTCCCTGCCGGTGTTCAATGGGGTGAAGATGAAGATGACGTCGCGAAGATGGTTATCGGTATCGCTGCGCAAGGTGATGAACATATCCAAGTGATTACCGCCATTACTAACTCACTAGATGATGATGAAGCCGTTGAATTGCTGAAATCGACCACTGATGTCGCTGACGTGCTACGCATCTTGAACGGTAAATAATCCGATTTATCGCTCCTAAGTGAAAGAGACCAGTGCCCCCGCATTGGTCTCATTTTGATTTTATCTTTTTCTTTTTTTCGTGTTTATTTAGGAAAACGTCTTATGAAAGCTCTCCATTTTGGCGCAGGCAATATCGGTCGTGGTTTTATTGGTAAATTACTATCGGATGCGGGTATTCATGTCACATTTGCGGATGTGAATGAAACGGTTGTTAATGGCTTAATTGAGCGTCAATCTTTCCCTGTAAAAATTGTTGGCGAAGATTGCGTTGTTGAAACGGTTACTAACGTTACCGCGATTAACTCAACTAGCTCTGATGTTATCGATGCAATCGCAAATGTCGATATCGTGACCACGGCAGTCGGTCCGACCGTGCTAAAAATTATCTCGAAGTCTGTTGCCCAAGGCATTGAAAAGCGCATTGCACAAGGCAATACATCTCCCCTCAATATCATCGCATGTGAAAATATGGTTCGCGGAACGAGCCAATTAAAAGACATGGTGTTTGAACACCTTTCAGCCGATGCACAAGTATTTGCATCTGAGCACATTGGATTTGTGGATTCAGCGGTTGACCGTATTGTGCCGCCAGCTGAAGCGGGCGAAACGGATCCACTTGCTGTTACCGTTGAAACCTTTAGTGAGTGGATTGTGGATCAAACGCAATTTGTTGGAGAAATCCCAAACATTAAAGGGATGGAATGCACTGATAACTTGATGGCATTTGTTGAGCGTAAGCTCTTTACACTCAATACTGGCCACTTGATTACCGCATATCTTGGCGTGCTTGCCGGTCATGAGACTATCAAAGATGCTATCGAAGATGACGCTATTCGCGCTGATGTCACTGCTGCAATGCAAGAAAGTGGCGAGGTTCTGATTCGTCGCTATGGTTTCGATAAAGAGGCGCATGCGGCTTATATTCAAAAAATCATTGGTCGTTTTGCTAATCCGTTTTTGCGTGATGAAGTAGACCGTGTTGGTCGCCAACCAATCCGTAAACTGAGCCCTCAAGACCGCTTGATTAAGCCTCTGAACGGTACGTTAGAATATAGCCTACCTAACAGCCACCTTCTGAAAGGCATCGCCGCCGCGTTCCTTTATACAAATGATGATGACCCGCAAGCGGTAGAATTGCAGGCCATGTTTGCAGAACAAGGCTTCGAAAAAACATTAGCGCATTATTCTGGGCTGAATGTTGACGCAGAAGTTGTTACACTTGCGCACCAAGCGTATCTAGCGCTTAAATGATTCAAGTAACGGGTGTCACTTCGGTGGCACCGTTTGTTTTAAGAGAACTTATGCCGCTGCATCCACCAAACGAAACCGAACTTCTTGAAGCGCTGTCTGAAGCGAAAGACGCGAGTGAGTGCCTAATGGCTGCTTACGACGCGATTGATGATACGCTCGATGCGCTGATTAATAGCATCTTTCACAAAGATGACTATGCAGTAAAGTACGTGGTGGATCCGCTACTCACTAGCGATGGCCCGCTCGGTGACATTTTGGTTCGCGCGAAACTGTTACTAGGTCTTGGCGTGATTTCCAAACAAGTGTATGACGATATTGATATCTTTGTGACGCTTCGTGAATGGACCAAACATCAAGAAAACAATGTCAGTTTTACCGAGGTGGACGTCATTTTCGAGCTGAACAAAGTGTCAGCAATACAGAAGATGATGCCGATAGAGTATGACGCTAAGATGGCGGAAGGCTTGGATGCGGTGATGTTGAAAATGTATCTTGAACGTCATTACCAGCGTGTGAAGTCAACTCTGATACTCGCGGTAACTGAAATGGTCAGCACCCTTTGTCGAGATAACCCGCTACTTTAATCGTGGTTGCTCTATGCCGAGAACGGGCACTGTTTCTTTCGTTCTTCCCCCCCCAAAAAATAACTGACCTCAAAGAATGTCTGATCTCCAGACATTCTTTGAGGTCAGTTATTTTCCATTACTTCCTCCCTTGATCTTGTTTCCCGCCGCCTTCTCATGTTTCATCTTACTCATCTTACTCATCTTACTCATCTTACTCATCTTACTCATCTTACTCAGCTACCACTCTTCTTTTTGCTAAAACTCATTATGTTTCGTTTCGTAATTAATGATTGAAAGATTCTGTCTCTATTTATGTCTACTAATTGCGACAAAATTAGGTTCTATTGGATTTATTTGGGTTTGTGGTTTGAAAAATATCTTTCGTTGTGAAATAATTTGCGCAGTTAATAAGTTTTGAAGTGAAACTAATGCGAAAGCGAAACACCCAAGTTCGACGTCATTCTATTGCTCAGCTTGTTCAAGAGAAAGGGCAGGTGAGTGTAGAAGAGCTGTCTGAGTTGTTCGACACCTCAGAAGTGACGATTCGAAAGGATCTCACTTCGTTAGAGAATAACGGTCAGTTACTGAGGCGATATGGCGGTGCCGTCGCATTACCTCAAGAGGCTGTTGATGAGGTAATGAATCACTCTGATGCCGACGTTGCGGATAAAAAAGGCATCGCTAAAGCGGCCGTTGATCTTATCCGAGATCACAATCGGATTGTGATTGATTGTGGCAGCACCACGGGTGAACTCGTGTCTCGGTTGGGCAGCAAAAAGGGTTTAGTGATCATGACTAATTCTCTTGCGCTAGCGAACGCTGTCAACGAACTCGAAAACGAAGTCACATTGTTAATGACGGGTGGAACATGGGATAGCCATTCAGACTCGTTCCAAGGCAAAGTGGCTGAGTCTGTTTTACGCTCTTATGATTTTGACCAGTTGTTTATAGGCGCTGACGGCGTTGATTTGAGCCGAGGTACCACCACATTTAATGAACTCATTGGACTGAGTAACGTGATGGCAGAAGTCGCACGTGAAGTCATTGTTATGATTGAATCTGAGAAAATTGGTCGAAAGATACCGAATTTAGAACTTGCATGGGATGCCATCGATGTCCTGGTGACAGATCGTGGCTTGACTGCTTTGCAAAAACAACAAATAGAATCTAATGGCGTAAAGGTTATTTGCGCCTAACCCAAATTATCCCCTTGTTAATGATTTGCTTGCGTTCAAAGGGGAAACAAAACTAGAGATGGAGACATAATATGTGTGGAATCGTAGGTGCGGTAGCACAGCGCGACGTAGCGGAAATTTTGGTTGAAGGCTTACGCCGACTTGAGTATCGCGGATATGATTCAGCGGGTGTGGCGGTTGTGAACGAAAATTCAGAACTAACGCGTGTACGTCGTTTAGGTAAAGTACAAGAGCTTGCAGACGCAGTAAACGCTCAAGACGTTATTGGCGGTACGGGTATCGCACATACTCGTTGGGCTACACATGGCGAGCCATCAGAAGTGAACGCGCACCCACATGTTTCTGGCGACATTGCTGTGGTCCATAACGGTATTATCGAAAACCACGAAGAGCTACGAGTTGTTTTGCAAGAGCGCGGTTATGTATTTCATTCTCAGACTGACACTGAGGTTATCGCTCACCTGGTTGAATGGGAACGTCGCACCTCAGAA
The DNA here is from genome assembly GCF_053544015.1 of Vibrio sp. E150_011. NCBI lineage: Bacteria > Pseudomonadati > Pseudomonadota > Gammaproteobacteria > Vibrionales > Vibrionaceae > Vibrio > Vibrio sp. E150_011. The sequence goes on along the minus strand of NZ_JBHFOL010000001.1, from coordinate 574,175 downwards.
ACATTGGTTGAAGCGTTGCAAAAAACAGCCGCTCAACTAGACGGTGCTTACGGTACTGTCGTTGTTGACCGCAAAGACCCAAGCCGCATCGTAGCGGCACGTTCTGGTAGTCCAATTGTGATTGGTTTTGGTGTCGGTGAAAACTTCCTTGCCTCTGACCAACTTGCGTTATTGAGTGTGACTCGTCGCTTTATGTACCTAGAAGAAGGTGATGTTGCCGAGATTACACGTCGTGATGTGACCGTTATCGATGTAAATGGTCACCCTGTCGAACGTGAAATTACAGAATCCAATGCCGAACATGACGCTGGTGATAAAGGTAAATATCGCCACTTCATGCAAAAAGAGATCTTTGAACAGCCTTCAGCGCTTATCTCTACAATGGAAGGTCGCCTGACTGACAAAGCGGTCGTCACGGAAAGCATTGGTATCAATGCCGTTGATATTCTGAAGAAAGTTGAACATGTTCAAATCATCGCATGTGGCACTTCGTACAACTCTGGCATGGCGGCTCGCTATTGGTTTGAGTCTATCGCAGGCGTGAGCTGTGACGTGGAGATTGCTTCTGAGTTCCGTTATCGTGACTTCGTGGTTCGTCCAAATAGTTTGTTGGTGACCCTATCTCAATCAGGTGAAACCGCAGATACGCTTGCCGCGCTGCGCCTTGCGAAAGAAAAAGGTTACATGGGCGCTATGACCATCTGTAACGTCGCTGGATCGTCGCTAGTGCGCGAATCTGATTTCGCCTTCATGACGCGTGCAGGAACGGAGATTGGTGTAGCATCAACAAAAGCATTCACCACTCAATTGGCTGCGATGTTAATGATGGTCGTGTCTATCGGTCGCCTACAAGGTCGCATGAGTGCAGAGCGTGAAGAAGAAATCGTGAAGTCACTGCATTCGCTTCCTGCTCACATTGAAAAAGCGCTCGCGTTTGATAAAGAAATTGAAGCACTGGCGCCTGATTTTGCAGACAAACACCACACCTTATTCCTTGGTCGCGGTGAGTTCTACCCAATCGCGATGGAAGCGTCTCTAAAACTCAAAGAGATCTCATACATTCACGCTGAAGCGTATGCGGCAGGCGAGCTAAAACACGGCCCATTGGCATTGATTGATGCGGATATGCCTGTAGTTGTCGTTGCCCCAACGAATGAGCTTCTAGAGAAACTGAAATCGAACATCGAAGAAGTGCGTGCGCGTGGCGGTTTATTGTATGTCTTCGCTGATGAAAAAGCGGGTTTTGAAGGCGACGAAAACATGAAGATCATCAAGATGCCTCATGTTGACGACATCATTGCCCCTATCTATTACACCGTACCAATGCAGCTGCTGTCTTATCACGTAGCACTGATTAAAGGGACCGATGTCGACCAACCTCGTAACCTTGCGAAAGCGGTAACGGTTGAATAATTGACTGCGAACGTTTGAATGATACTGTACTAGAGTAATAAAATCTCATACTAAGGAATAAAGTATCATACTAGAAAGGCAGCGAAGACTAGATCTCGCTGCCTTTTTGCTGTTTTCTCTAGCGCATTTTTGCCCAAAAATCATTCAGAGTACATACTCAGTTATATCTTGTTAATGTGAATTTGCACTACAACAATTAAGCAAATTCCCCTCATCAAAGAATTATTCACTTCTAAGTGATTATGGCACCAGACGGTGGTACTTCGGTGAGGGCGCTGTATCTGCTGAAGGATGATGGCGATCTGTTTGTACGTATAAGTCGAACGTCGGGTACGTCTTGGCGTGGAGGTACGCTTTCAACTTCTCATACTCAAGTTATTAGTGACAACAAGCTTCCCGCGGTTGGATCCTACCTTGATGTAGGAGAATAGTTGAATTCTTATGAAAAAGGCGAGTGAAAACTCGCCTTTTTGTTTTATGGCCAAACGTGAGTGTTGGCGTATTCGACTAGGTTCTTTGGTCGGTAGGACTGGTCATGTTGCCATCTTTGTACGACAGAGCCGTGCAAAATGGTGTCACCGCAGTTGTGGTGGATGGATCTGAAGTGTTTTCCTCTGAGGCGATATTGTGCTTTGTACGATTTGTTTATTGGGGGAAGTGCGGTATTCGCTTGTCGAATAATCCAGTGGTTTTCAAGTGCTAGGCCTGATAATGCGGCTTCATCTGCTATCCAGCCTAATGGAAATAAGGCTGTCAGTTCCCCGTTGTCGTCGAGCAAATACCCGCCACCGATATCAGAATGAACGCCGCAAAACCACACTTGCTCTAAATCGGTGTGTCCATTGGGCTTCCAAATGGTCGGTTCGAAATCGGCGCGGATCTCATCTATACCAAGTGCGTGCCTTGCTTTGATCGCGTTCTTGCCAATCATTCTGTCGTGAAAGCCTTCTTTGGTGCTAAAGAGCTCTGCGATGGATAATGGAATGCCCATCGCCCCAACCGTGTCCCAAACACCAATAAAGGCAACTTCTCTTGAGTCGTGAGCGTGGTCGCGCCTAAATTGCTGTGAAAGTGGGCTGGAAGGTTTAAAGCGAGCTGTGGTGTTTTTGTAGTGCTTAATGGCCTGAATAATAAGGTTGGCGTACTGTTTTTTGAGAATACCACAATTATTGATAAGTCCAGACAGGGCACGCACGGTGTAAGCGCCGCGACTAAAGCCAAAGAAAAACAGTTGGTCACCCGGTTCGTAGTTGTGGACGATAAATCGATAGCAATCTTCAATGTTCTTCAGCAGTCCAGAGCCGGTGACGCCACCCCCGACAGGATCGTAGTAAGAGCCGACGCCCCAATCATAAAACACGGTTTGTACGATTCCGTTATCATCCATCGGCCTTACCGCTCTCGCTAATTTGAGTACGTTGGGAGGTGTGTCTTTCTTGAGTTCTCGCTCAGGTTTGTTCCATGTCCCATCAGAGCAAATGACTATCCGTTTCATTGTCGTCGTCCTTATTGGTGTGCTTTTAAAACAACCGTCCGTCTACTATGTTTAGTTTCATATTCCGAACAACACAAGGTGAGCAGAATGTTAGGGAGGTGGTTAGGGTTAGTTTTGTTTATGGTGGTTGGTGTTGGTGTTGCGGCTGCGAGTGAAGAAGTGGCGATGATGCCTCGGGGCTTTGATGGAGGGTCAATTGCTGTTGAGTTTGAGGGAGTGTCTCCGTTGATGGAGTACGGGCGCTCACGCAATCAGTCCCGTGGTGGGTTTGCTAGTTTTGTATCGAGTGGTTATGGTGAACTTCGAATTGATGGGGTACACGAGTTCTCCCCATCTGTCGACTACTTACGATCATTCGATCTCTCAAATGGGACATTTTCAGATTCGGTTTTGAATGGTCACGTTAGCCCAGGTGAAAACGAGCGTACGGGTATAACGCCAATAATAGTGGTTACTGGTGGTGGAGATGGGGTCAAAAGAGGAGGGGACGGAACTGGTAGAAAGCTTACGTCACTCCCTGAGTGTGACAACTTGCCGCCCAAATGCACTTCTTTGTCACTTTTGCCGGAGTGTAATTGTTTGAATGACTGAGAATGTGATGGAGATCTTTGGTTTTAAGATTAAGAAAGAGTTAGAGCCAATTGCCTTGTTGGCTCTTTGTATCTCATTAGTGTCTCTTTTGCTTCCGATGGTGCCTTACATACGGTCTATTGGTGAGGGTGAGACGCTTAGGGTAATGATGTTACCAGATAGGGTGTCGGTTTATACGCTAGTTGGCGGTAATACAACAACGCGGGATGACATGGGAGCTTCATTGGTCGGTACAAAACCGGATAGGAGTCATAAGATAAGGTCTCTATCAGTCGTGGTGTTGACGCATAATGCATCAGAAATTAATACTGTACATGTTGCGCAAATTTGGTTAGATATCGTACTCAATGGAACCAAATATCGATACGAGTGGAACGATAAGATTATTAGGAGTTCGGGTGAATCTGGGCAGCAGGTAGTTGAAGTTTCGCCGTATCAACTTAGGCCAGGTGAGTCTGTCAGTGGGCAGTATCTTTTTTCTTTACATACTGTAACTGCTACGAAAGTGAGTAAAGTTGATGTAAGGCCGTCACTTGGGCAGCTGCAAGATCACATAGAGAATCATGGTGCTATAAATGTAAACGTTTTTGTGGATCTGGTTCAGGGTGTAGACGGAGACCTTAATATCGTGACGTCTTCTTCAGCAGTTCGTTGCCAGATAGCTGTTAGTGAGGTTTCGAGGGTAATAAAACAAAAATTTAAAAACCCAGGTCTTTATGAAGGGCTTGATGGGTTATATGTTTTCACGTGTACTCAGGACCCTGTAAATAATTGAGCGTGTTTTTTTTAAAATACTCCGTTCTGAGCTTTGTGATTTATGGCGACCAATAGGTGTTCATTGCAATTCATCATTCCTGCGCAGGCAGGAATCTACTCACCCCGTTACAAAATTGCGTGGTGAGTACAGCCATTCTCCGTACACTGAAACACTTTTTTGGACCAAAGCTCTTCGGTTATCGCTCTTCAAATCATCCCAATTAGACCGTCATTCCCTTGGAAAAGGGAATCTCATTCAGCGCGTTGCAAAGTTAAGATACGTGACTTAGTCGAAGGTTTTCAGTTATCTACACGTGGTAGGAGATCCTCACTTTTGTGAGGATGACGAATATATTGTGAGAGAAGGGTTTGGAATAACCAACAAGCTTTTGTCTTAAAACGTGCCAGCTTAGTAAAGACATCAGTAAAGAATGGACTCTGTCATTTTACTACTCCCACAAATAAAACCTAACCGTCATCCCCTTGAAAAAGGGGATCTTCATCAGCGCGTTGTGAACCTGTTCTAGTGCCATTCATTTCTATTTAAGTGAGTTACACGCGTTGAACGATCCTTGGCTGCACAAGGATGACGCCCTAATTGGGACGAGTTAAAGAGTGACGGGCTAAGAGGTCCCGGTCCAAAGGTTTGGCGTAGATAACTCGAGCTAATTCAGAAATTCTCGAAAACTTTTCGGGCCACGAAACGGCTCTTTGGAATATTCCAGAGAGCCAAACTGAATTTATTCTGAATAATTAGTTGTAGCCTTCATTGTTAAGGCTGTTTTCAACTAAAAGCGCATTTTTTCACCTTGTGTAGGGAAGATGAAATTTACGCCTAAGTTGTTAACTTCATCCAACTGAGTTTGGATGATTGTTTTTGGGTCTTCACCTTTTCTTAAGCTGTATTTTATATGGCTAACTACAATATTGAGCCCCTCAAGGCTACCCTCTCCACTGAGGTCTTCTAGTCTGCTAAGTTCTTTCATTAGCCAGTTTGGAGTTAAGTGGCCAAATAGTGATTTGTCAGGAGTGCTGTTAGTAAACGACACTTCGATTACCATGCCTTTCAATTTACCTTCTTTTACGTATGGGGCGATTGTCTGCCAAACATTATCTAAGGCGGATCCTTTCTCAACTAAGTCAGGTCCAGTGTCACCAAAGTAGATAAATGCTTCGCCTTGTGGATTTTTCAACAAGAAAGCGGTGGAGCGTCCGCCAGAATGTTTTAATGGAAGTGCTTTAACTTGCAATGACGTATCGGCAACGGGGAGCCATTGTTGTTCAGGTAGGTTGATGTAGCTGTATTTGTTGAGTTTGTAGCCTCTACCATCATTACCAAAGTTTGGCCATGCTGACCAATTAAAGTAATTGTCCATCAAGGCTTGGTTTGTTGCTTCAAGCCCATAAATTGGTTTATTTGAATCATCAGGTGATGAGATAATTAAGCCCGCTACATGGTCCAAGTGAGCGTGACTCACAAAATATCCTTTCACCTTTTCACGTAGTAAGTATCCTACCTTGGTGTAAGGTGACTTCTCAGGAACAACGATATTATCAAACGTTCCTTTCTCATTCGCTACAATGAGGCCGTTGACAATAGTGCCTGCATCTAGCAAAACGTAATTGCTGTCATGTTCACTTTTGAACATGAAAGATGTGAGGTTACCATCTTGGATACCTCCTTTACTTCCAAGAGTAATGGCTTCGAAGCTCTGTGCAAATGCCCCGCTGTAGAGCATGGATGAGATGACCAAGGCTAAGCTTTTTTTCCACATGATGATTCTAACTCCTGAATAAAGTGGATGTTCAATTAAGGACAGGTGGTTATTAGGTTAGTTTGTAGTGGCATAGTTAATTATCTTCTTGCTGAACAATATAAAGCAAGAATGTGTCTCTATTTTTGCAGGTCAGGCGGTAAGAAGCATGACTTAAATCCGACATTCCTCATCTTCGAGTTAGTTGACTAGCTAAGAGTTGTTAAAAATCGGACTTGTATGCACACAGCGGACTTTGGCGTGTTACTTCGTATGACAAACAAAAATAACCGTCATCCCCTTGAAAAGGGGATCTTCAGCAGCGTGTTATTAATAGTCAATGGCACGGTAGTGCGCCTGATATTTTTTGGGTTCAGCTTACATTTATATACATCATTTGCTACCCATTTAGATAGCAGATTGGCTATGATGATAGTCAATCTTGTCAGTGTTCTTGATTTATCAAGAGTGGGCACAATAGTTAAAGAAAGTCCTGAGAAGCGTTACAATACTCGAGTTGCGACATCGCAACATGGGATACCCATTCACAGCAAACCTTAAAGTAGCCACCTATGTCTAAAGATTATGGTTTCACCACAGAATACACCCTCGACAAAGCCTTTTTTGCCGAGTGTTATGATCAAACTAGCCGTCCAGTTAAATTTCCAAAAGCTTATGTAAAAGGCATGCTTTTTCTTCTATTTGGCGTAGTTTTGTTAACATTTGAGTTATTACCCAGCGGTTACGTTGGGTGGTTTTTTATTGTTTTGAGTGTTATTGAGGCGCTCAGTGTTTATTTTAAAAGAACTTGGTGGTTATGGCGACAAACACTTAGTATGAGCTCTGGTGGTAAGGTGGTATTTCAGGCTGATTCTAAGGGTGTGAGTTATAAGAGCGGTAAAAATACTCGAAGCATCGCGTGGAGTGAAATCGACCAACTTCAACAAAGCGATTTAGGGTTTATTCTTCATATTGGAAAACAGCGTCAATATGTCAGTAAATCTTGTTTAAATGATGAAGAAATCGCGTTCATTGTTGAGCAGCATGAAGCATCAAGAACGACCGAACGTTAATGTGTGAAAAATAATTCTAACAATGAATTTTCCTATCATCTATGCATAAAACAATATCGCTATCGACACTATCAAAAAAGGTAGCGGAGAGTGGGTTAACGCAAAGTATGTTGAGAAAAGGTAGCTGCTTGGATAATGCTGTTGCTGAAAACTTTTTTGCTTTACTCAAAACCGAGATGTATCACAACCAAAGCTTTGAAGATGCCGATGCTGTGATAGAGCAAATCAAAGAGTACATCGAGTACTACAATACCAAACGTATAAAAGTGAAACTAAAAGGCCTGACTCCGATAGAATATCGAACTCAGGCCTTAAAAGCCGCTTAGCAGAAATGTCCAACTTTACGGGGTCACTTCATAGCTAGGCTTTGAATTAGAGAAGGCGGTTAGTCGTGACTGTTGTCTAGTTTATAAAATGTCACCTTGGCATAATCGTCATCGCTACTTGAATTATCTTGTAGATAAATACCGGCTTTAAAGTACATGTAGTTGTCAGCGTCGTCATAACCACTGTTAGCCATGTTAACTTCTTTTGCCGCGATTTCAGCGCCGTTTTTACTCAATACCACAATCAACTTATCGCCCTCAACCGTAATGGAATAACTGAACGTTTCATCCAATGCAATCCCTGAACTTGGGTTAGAGGTGCTATCTAAATTACCACTGCTATCGACCATATTACCGAGTAGGTTGTACCAAGTTTCATCCCCGCCACTTGCCTTAGAAGTCTCATGAGCAAAATAGACGGCTCCGTTGGAGTTACCCGGAAGCTTGTGATAATACAAGCGGATAGGTTCGTTTTTCTCTGCGTGGATTTGTCCCACCACAATACGACCGACCTGCTCTTCATTTGATGACGTTGTTGTCACATGGTTGATGGCAAGTGTGGCATTCATTTGGCCATCAATGCCTCCCCATCCATTTTGGTCACTTGTTGGGATAGATGAAAATGCCCAATTGTTTTCTTTGCCTGACGTTGATTTTGATGTGTCACCACGGCGAAGCATCTCGCGCAACTCCGTACGGACGTATTTAGTACCACTTGATGTCGTCACGCCTTTCACTGGGGTATAAAACACCATGCCGCCATCGCTACCAGTATAAAAGAACTCATCTTCATAGCGGTCATCGAGCGCATTTTCTTTTACGGATGTCGCGTAGCCGTCACCCTCATCGATAGGGATGCTTAAATACCAGTCAAGCAGGTCAAAATTTTCAGAAGGTGCGACGTTAGGGTCTAGGTTGGTATTCTCTGAGCTCGAGTTACCAAATATTGCCACTTCTTTAATATTGGTCCAAGTGCTACCTGCGGTGTTCTCGAATATTTTAATACGAACCCAGCGGGCAGAAATATCCGTAATATCGTAGTTTTCGTAGTAAGTTGAAGTACCACTGCTACTACCCGAAAAAACTTTGTCCCAAGTGCTTGAACTCTCGTCTGCAAGTGTTCGGATTTCGAATCGATAAGACTGGGTGTCACCCTTGCCCCATGCGATATCGAGATCTTCTACTTTTTGCACCGATCCCAGATCCAACACGAGGTTGACGACACCTTCTGCCGCCCATCGTGACGACCAATCAGTGCTGCCATCGATCGCGTTCGATGCCGGATAACTATTATGAGCGCCGCCCCAATCAGAAGCGCTTTCGATGAGCAAAGGAGCGGCGGTGGATCCTGTGGATACTAAAGCAGTAAGTAGCAGTGATGGCGTTAATTTATGCAGCTTAAAAATCATACAAAACCTTCCTGGTTTTTGTTATAGACATTGGCGTTTCAAAGCTAATCGATTACATTTTAACTACACAAACCCAGAATAAAATAATAATTTCCTGGTAAAACTTGAATGTAACTTACTAGCAAATATGAATTTTTCTATCGTACGTATCATAGGGTTCAGATAAATACTAAAATTAGCGTAGCATATGTCATTTTGATAGTGAGGTTGCTTATGTCACATATTTGCATTCAAATAATACAAATGTTGAATATTTGTTAACTCATCACACCTTATTATGTCTTATTAAATTTGTTTTCATAAAAATTGAGGGGTTGATGGAAATGGCGGTTCTTCCAGAATGGTTAGCGATTCTATTGGCTTGATAATCTTAACGTCGGTGGTGCTTTGATTATTCAGAATTACTGAATAATCAATTTTGTTTTTAAGTCATTATCAATTGAAACAAAACAAATATACTGAACCCTCTAGCCATCAGTGTGATTAAAACGTGGCTTAAAACATCGATGAACTATGTGCCGTTCGAGGATTATGATGAGTAAATTATTTGAAAAAACAGAATTAAAAACGTTAGACCTAAACAACCGTGTTGTTATGGCACCAATGACTCGCGCTCGATCTAGTCAACCCGGTAATATTCCAAACGAAATGATGGCCACTTATTACACACAACGAGCCTCGGCTGGTCTTATTATCTCTGAAGCAACTCAGATTTCAGATGATTCGCAGGGCTATTCATTTACGCCTGGTGTTTATACGGATCAACAGGTTAAAGGTTGGCAAATGGTGACGAAATCGGTCCATGACGCGGGGGCGGCTATGTTTTGTCAGCTCTGGCATGTGGGCCGAGTGTCTCATCCGGTTTTCCAAAAAGGCCAGTTGCCTATTGCGCCTTCAGCGCTTGCGCCTGTGGATACCCAAGTTTGGATTTCTGACGAGCACGGCAACGGCGATATGGTGGATTGTGTGTCACCGCGAGAGATGACGCAGGCTGATATTGATCGCGTGATTGGTGATTTTGCTAATGCGGCAAAAAGAGCGGTTGAAGCGGGTTTTGATGGAGTGGAAATACACGGTGGCAATGGTTATTTAATCGACCAATTTTTGCGAACCAATTCTAACAAGCGAACCGACAACTACGGTGGTTCTCGTATGAATCGCGTAAGGTTTCTTATTGAAGTTGTTGATGCTGTTATTGATGCCATTGGTGCCGACAAGGTTGGTGTTCGTCTTGCGCCATTCATTACATTCAAAGATATGGATTGCCCTGATATTGTCCCGACAATTCTTGAGGCTTCAACACAGCTGCAAAACCGAGATATTGCCTATCTGCATTTGTCGGAAGCCGATTGGGATGATGCACCCGTTATCCCTGAGCAATTTCGAGTTGAACTACGTGAACGGTTTAGCAATGCGATTATTGTTGCTGGGGGTTACACCACCTCAAGTGCGGAAGACGTATTAAATAAAGGGTATGCCGATTTGGTGGCGTTTGGTCGCCCATTCGTCGCTAACCCAGATTTAGTGTTGCGCCTGAAAAATAAAAATGAGCTCGCTCAATTAGATGGCGCGACGTTGTTTGGTGGTAACGATATCGGTTATACCGATTATCCCATCGCGCGGTAGCTTCATCGAACATTGATTTCCTAGGCCAGTTTTGAGTGATTCGCTGCTCTTGACTGGCCAAATTGCCTTCGCAAACCCTCCAATTTCTATTTGAACGAATCGCGTGGGCGGTGACTTCCTCCTGTCTTGTATCTGCCTTTGTGCTCAGTTTCTCTTCTTTTACTCGCAACCGTACTCAATCCCTCTTTGATTAAAGTGATGTGCTATTGATAATAATATGGTTGACAGTATCAACCATTTGCAATATGGTTGCCTTTATCAACCTTATTGTTCATCCCTTGGAGGGAAATAATGAATACGAATACAGTTGTTCACTCAGATATTTCAATGTTGAGCCCAGCGAAAACGCCGCTCGGTTATAAGGTTGTTGTGGTAATAGGGATGATGATGTTGATGGGAGGGTCACTGACAGGAGTCATGACCTACGTCAACGTCGGTTACTCGGATGCTTTCGTTTCCGATTGGCTTCGCTCATTTCTTACCGTTGCAGTAACGGTAATGCCGGCCGGAATGTTCCTTATGGGGGTCATGACTAAGCTATTCGAGCGCCTAATGCCGGATTCTAATGAGAAAAAGAGGAATCTTGCTATTGGTATGAGCATGGCGGTTGTCATGGAATCCTTAATGGCATTTACCACCGCACTTAACAATATTGGTTTTTCAGATCCCTCGGCGTTTTTATCGGCTTGGTTTAATGGATTAGTGGCAGCATTGCCTGTCGCACTGGTACTAATGACGGTGATATCAATCACGGTGAAGCCGAAACTTGAACGATTTTTGAAGAGCTAGCGCGTGGCTAGCCTCCAAATAACGAGTATGTATAAATAATGTAAGAAACAGAAGGTAATGAATATGATGATTAAAACAAAAAAAGAGACATGCTACCGCGTAACTATTGAAGAAGTGACTGCCGATCAAGAGGTTGGAAAAACACTGCAGTTTGAATTTGAAGATAGAGAAGACGTATTTAATGTGGTTGATAAACTAAAGCAGGGTAGTGGACTTGATGACGCCACCGCCACCAAAATGGGTGTCGCATTACGCCTATTAGGGCCGGTAATGATGATGAATCGCAAGCATCCTTTGTTCGCTGACTTTATGCCGCACTTTAAGACGTTTATGCAAAACCTGAAGAGTACAGTGAAGGCTGCAGTAAAAGATAAGTAACCGTTTTAAGCGGGATTCTTTGTGAGTCGTCATTGCCTAATGAGAGCCAACATGTCACTTTGGCTCTCATTTTAACAGTAATAAAAGCGATATTTTTAGATAAAACCCGCTAGCCGATCAACGGCATACCAATCAATTTCCCATGTAAAAACATCACAAAGCTGACAGTAAGCGCGATACCAATAATGATCGCAATGACATCGTTAAATCCAGACTCCGGTAAGCTTGGAATCGCCCTCTTTTCTCTTTTCTTCATTGAGATGATATCAAGTACTGCCCAGATCAAAAAAGAACTGAAGAGAATGACATCGGCGAGCGTTCCGTTCACAAGCAGGTGACAGATAGCCCAAATTTTTACGGCAAGAAGCTGAGGATGCTTGGTAATGCGACCAATTCTTCCAGGGAAGTAAGGGGCAACAAATAGCACCATAGCAAATAGCATTCCCAAGTAGGTAATATGACGCAGCCCATAAGGGGAAGAGTATAAAATCACAGGGTCAAAACGAAGGGCCGCATATCCTTTGGCGATTAAGATAATACCGACAATGGATACGATTGAATAGAAGCCTTTCCACATTAGCGTGTTTTTGGCGGCAAGCCGATCACGCGAGTCTTGTGCAAAGATTGAAATGGAGTGGATTCCAAGGAACAGGATTAATCCAATGATTAATAAGGCCATGACCAATATCCTTTTGTTGAAAAACGAGGTTTACCTACTGAGTATTATGATCCTTACCGTTCTTAATTGAGATTACAACCATAGCGTAATGATTTTGGTTAATAGGCTAATTATCATTAGTTGATCGTACGAAAAGTTATGGCGAAGTTGACGTCACCCTCAGTTAAAACCACGCACTCGCGGTACAGTAGGCATTAAAAAACATCAATCGTTTACGAGATTAGGAGTCGATAGCGTGTTGAATTTAGCCACAATAGGGTCAAACTGGATCACGGAGTGTTTTGTCGAGGCCGCGTTAGCATCGGGCGTGTACCAATTAGTAGGGGTGTATTCTCGAGATATAGAAAAGGCACAGCTGCTGGCCGATAAGTATCTTGCTCCTCATGCTTACGATAATTTAAATAATTTAGCTCGAGACGAGCGTATTGATGCGGTATATATTGCCAGTCCTAACTCTCTGCATTTTGAGCAATCAAAAATGATGCTGAAAAGTGGTAAGCACGTTATATGTGAGAAACCACTGGCGTCAAACGTGCAAGAAGTACGAGAGCTATATCGTCTCGCCGAAGAAAATAATGTGATTTTGTTTGAAGCCTTTAAGACTGAATATCTTCCCAACTTCGCGGTGGTTCGCAATGCTTTGGGGTGGGTAGGGCCAATGACGCATGCCTTTTTCAACTATTGCCAATATTCCTCACGGTATCAACGCTATTTAGATGGGGAACAACCGAATACGTTTAACCCTGCATTCTCAAATGGTTCAATCATGGATATTGGGTATTATTGCATTGCCGCGATGGTGAGCCTGTTTGGACGACCTCGCCATGTGTCGGCGCGTGCAGTACTGCTTGACTCGGGCGTCGATGGTGCCGGTCACGTGAGCTTAGATTATGGCGATTTTATCGCGACTGTACAGCATTCGAAAACCTCAAACTCCAAGCTGCCTAGCGAGATTCAAGGAGCGGCGGGAAGCCTGATATTGGAAAACTTCCCCGAAGGAAAAGCCGTCACTTTGGCATTAAACGATGGGTCCAGCCAAGACCTAACGTTAGATCAGCATGAGAATACAATGGTCTATGAAGCGCTTCACTTCCATCAACAAGTAACAGAAGGGAACGCGGATAAGTCGGCAATCGAAAGGTCGCTCATCACCGCAGAGGTGCTAACAGAAGTGAGGCGACAAACGGGGGTACAATTTCCTGCCGATGGTATTTAAGAGGTTTTGTTTGTTAAGCCAGTCCAGTGACATAGTTGGATAAAAAGTGGAGAGCATCATGCTCTCCACTTTCCTGTTAAATAGGTGGCGTGCGTTATAACTCAGCACCGTATATATCAAATGTGAAGTACTTGGCTGCGATTTTATCGTAGGTACCGTTGGCACGAATGGTATCAATCGCTTGGTTAAATTTCTCAGCAAGCGCTTTGTCTTGTAATCGGAGTGCTAGCGCCGTGCCTTCTCCAATGTAGGCCTTGTCGGTGACGGCTTTGCCTTTGAATTCAAATGATGCACCTTCCGGTTTTTCTAGCAATGCCAAAGCGAGTTGATCGGAGTTGCCAAATGTGGTGTCAAGACGCCCATTTTGAAGGTCTAGGTACACCTCATCTTGTCCTGAATATCGTTTAATATCAGCGACGTCGGCAAAGTGGTCGGTGACGTAGCGATCATGAATTGTCCCTTGCTGAACCCCAATCGTCTTACCGGTTAAACCAGCTTTATCTATGGTGAAATCAGCGCTCTTTGCTGCCACAAAGCGGGCGGGTGTTTGGTAGTACTTATTGGTAAAAAGTACTTTGCTCTTTCGCTCTTCAGTGATTCTCATTGAGGCCATGATGACGTCTGATTTTCGAGCTAATAGACTAGGAATGAGCGCGTCCCAGCTTTGAGAAACCCACGTACAGTCGAGTTTTGCTTCCTCGCATAGCGCGTCTGCAATTTCAATATCAAAACCAACAGGTGTCCCTTCATTGTTCTTATAGTTGAATGGAGGGTAAGTAAAATCTGACGCGAGTCTGATTTCCTTAGCTTGTACCGCCGTGCATAAGAGAGCGGTAATGCAGGCAAAACTTAGTGCGATTTTTTTCATGGTAACGTCCTTTTATTGAGCCTGTACTGTGCGGCTTTTAGAATAATGAGTGAGTGTTTCAATAACTTCGATCATGCTTTCTTTGCTGCCGATCGTAATTCGTACACACTGTGATAAAGCGGGTTCGTGGCTTTGGTTTCTTGTCACGATGCCGTTTTCTAAAAGAACGGCAAATAAGTCGATGTTTTCTTCTACCTTTAGCAACACAAAGTTGGTCGCGGATGGAAAAATTTGTTCGATGAAGTCAAATGACAATAAGGCATGGCGAAACCATTCACGAGTTTCAATGAGTGATTGCGTTGCGTCCGATACGGTCTTGAGCCCCTTAGGTGATAGCGCATCGAGCACGATGCTGGCTGAACAGTCTGGCATTGGGTAAGGGGGAATCAATTTGGCGACGTATGTCATGACTGCGTCACTGGCTAAGATAAACCCACAGCGCACGGCTGCCAAACCAAAGGCCTTTGATAAGGTTCGAATAACCACAAGGTGTGGGTACGATTCGATTAAGTCAACAATAGAAGATTGAAGCTCAAATTCTATATAAGCCTCGTCGACAACGACTAATGACGATTGTTGAGTCCCCTCCAGTACCGCAACGATGTCCTCTTTTGGGATAAGGTTACCGGTTGGGTTGTTGGGAGAGCATAAAAACACAATATTGGTGTGTTGTGACTGGCGGATAATCTTGTCAACATCGAGATTAAAATCAGGAAGTAATGGTACATCAAGTGTTTTGATGGCGAGCGCATCAGCACAAAATTCATACATGGCATAGGTCGGTGAGCAGATTAAAATCTGATCATGTCCCGGTTGGCAAAATGTACGAATCAATAAATCAATGGCTTCATCTGCGCCGCGTACGGCCAGTGTCGCAGCTTGAGTATTAGCGTAGCCTTGATAAGCGCTGGCGATATCTTGAGGCAAAAAATCAGGGTAGCGGTTGTAGCTTTCATTAGGCTGTTCAGTATGCAGAGAGTGCTCCAATTCATTGGCATTTAACCAGATTCGACCATTGCCACCAATGCGTCTTGCTGACTGGTATGGTATCAGTTTTTTTACCGCCTCAGGTACTAGGCTTGCTACGAGATCGGTCAATGTCCTTTCCTTTTTTTAAATATTCAATCATTTATAATGGGTAATAATTTATTTTTTGGTCATTATTTAGAATGATTATTCGTAAATATCCCTTAGTGTCTATTAGTTAACCAAAATGTAGTTGAAATAAGAATCGAAATAAACACATACTAGTCATGATAATAATTCATGTCTAAGGTGTCAGGCGAGTATGAAGAAACCACTACCATCAACCAAAACATTGCAGTCTTTTCTAGCGACGGCAACACACCTTAACTTCACGCATGCCGCCAACGAGTTGAATTTGACGCAAGGGGCGATCAGTCGGCAGATTCAGTCGCTGGAGACGCATATTGGTAGTGAACTGTTTTTTCGGCACGCAAGAGGTCTGAGCCTGACGCCAAAAGGTCAGCGACTCGTGCCGTTGATAGAAGACGCTATTCATCATTTGCAATCTGCGTTGGCGCAGGTATCTGACTCGCCATCTAAGGTTCGGTTGAATGCACCAAGTTGTATTACGTCGTGGTTGTTACCACGGCTCATGACTTTTCAACAAGCGTACCCTGATATAGACGTTGAGCTTACCTCAACGATTAAACATGTCTTTGAGCCAGACTTTGACTCATTTGACGCTGTGATCGCCTACGGAAAATCCCCCAAACAAACGACGTTAATGAGCCAGTTATTGTTTGAAGAACAGCTGGCACCGATTTGTCGAGCGGATAAAATTAGGCAAGAAGACAAAATAGAGAACAGTAGCAATGTGATTATGCCGGATAAGCTGCACCATTATACCTGGCTTCATGCCAACACTGAGCAAAGTGATTGGAAGTTGTGGCTTAGCCATATACAAAAAAGGCAGCTTAGTAATTCGTCAAATCAACATTTTGCTACACTTGATCAAGCGATGAACGCCGCGCTGCAGGGGTTTGGTATCGCGATTGGGGACGTTACACTCGCCGCTCAGGATCTCGAGCTTGCTCGAGTGGTAAGAGTGAGCGAAGAAACCGTATTTTCTGGCAGTGGTTATCATCTTATTCAGCCTAAAAATCGCCAATCGAGCGGCTTGTCATTGCTGGTGGCATGGTTAGGTGAAGCGAATAGCTAGGCAAAGAGAATCGTTCGTCGGCGAACATAGGCATGAAGAACAGCGCTACAGACAACAACGAACCAGAAATGAATAAACAACCTGATTCAGTGATGAAATGACTAACCATTTCGACATTTTCCCCTCATAATGCGCGTTTAGTTGTCGTCACTTCGACAAGCCTGGCAACATTCGACATCGCCTTATTGGAGCTGCGATGACGTATGCCATTAAATAGGTATTAAAAAATGCACTACATGAGTTTGCAATTAGACGCGCAAGCACAACAATTTGCCGATGAACTGCTCGATGGGTTAGAAAATCAAGATGGGTGGATTAAGATGACGGCTCGGTATGCCGCATTGATCGATACTCGGCTTTCTGAGAGTCAGTATGTTGGGACGGTTACGTGGTTCAGTGATGAAGACTACATTGAACACCATATTGAGTACACTTAAAGAATTCACTCTTTAGCATGATTTGCAATCACCTCCTGATCACAGGAATAAGGTGATTGCGTTTATTATTAGTGCCAATGCGTTACATATGCACGCTTGCTGAAAAGGGTGTAATTAGCTTATTTATAACCAGCGCGATATCAAGGGTAGCTAATCAACGTTGAGGAAAAAGGATTTACTCATAAAAGAGTAAATAACCAACTGACCCGCCATAATAGAACAAAACATCAATAGCGCGGAAAGCCCGATATTGGGTGTCGCTAGCACCGATGTTTCAAAGAACGACTCACTGGCGCCGACCATAATTCGGCTGCCAGGCACTAGAATTATGATGCCTTGAACAATATAGACAATGGGCGGAGTCCCTCTCATTTTCCCGACGAGTAGCCCGTAAAGAGTAATGAGCATCGAGCTTATCCAAGTTCCAACGATCCAGTCAGGGGTAATCCAATGAGGTCCCCACATTCCAATGATTGCTGCAGGTAAGCTTATCGCAATATCCTTTGCATCAGCGTTAAAAATCACGCCAATACCAGTAGAAATACCAACCAGAGCAACGAACTGCGTAATTGGAGGGATCTCGTTGATATAATTGGTGACATTAGGCGTTGAAATAAACAATCTAGAGATCGTAAGTCCCAAAACAATACCAATAAAAAGCTTCATGATGACAAACCCACTTTGTGCAAGAAGTTCAATGCCCGAACGGTAATCGTTAACAGAAAAGCTTGCGAGCGCATTGGTAATAGTGAGACCAGGGATAAATAGCACCACAGATGATATACAAAGCGCCAAAACGGGTAAATCAGGCGCGTAGCCAGACGCAATACCGACAACAATACTTGCGATGAGGGCGACAATGAACTCGGTCAATATAGCGCTTTTATGACTCAATTGGCATTGTATCACCCAAGCTATTAGTCCTAAAAATACCGACAATAACACCGCACAATAGGTACTCCCAACGAGCATTAAATAACAGGGTGGAAGTAAGATGTTGGCAATGCCAAGAGTGTAAAAAGAGTAACGACCCACCACCGTTATTGGCGAGTGGTTCTTTAGCGAACGTAATGTACTTACCAATTGTCTTAGGTTAACAGAGGGCGGGGTCTTGTTCTGTATAACGACGCTCTGATTCGGCTTCTCAATGATAGCCATAATCTTACTTGGAGTGACATCAATTGTAGCCTCAACCCCATGCTTTAATGCGTATTGCTCGGTGTATTTTGACACTGAATAGGGGGCGCACCCTGATTGATGCAGGTGATCAGCGAATTCTAGGATTGGTTGAATGACGTCGTGAGTATTGGTTGTTGCCATTATGGAATCACTTGTTTGAAAACGGAACGTTAAGTTTTATCTCATTACCAATGAATGGAATATCTCGAATTAAAATGGTGTTAGAGCCAGTATTGAGCTCTGTAATGCGCGACACGTTATGAGTGTTGATTAGCCTTCTCATAACCGTCGCTAACATTGGTGCTTAATCGTTTTTATCGATTAGTGACAGAGAGGCCTCTCGTCTAATTGGTCGACCCGCCATCACATCTAACCGCATTTCACCTTTCTCGATAATAGGTTTGCCGTTTACAAGGACATACTCCATGCCGGTGGAAAGGGATGTTGGCTTGGTGTAGGTCGCCGTATCACGCAACGCTGTAGAATCAAAAATGACTAAATCAGCATCTTTCCCTACTTGTACGCGGCCTTTATTTTTCATCTGAGGAATGGAATTTTCTAGAATTCTACAAGCATTTAAGCTCGTTTTTTCCATGGCTTCGATAAGTGAAATAGCTTGATAATCATTAACATATTTACTGACGAAGCGAGCGAAGCAACCCGTTGATCTTGGGTGGGCAAAAGCATTGTCCGGAAGAGGCCATACGTGACCCTCAATAACTTTGCCTTGATCGTCAGCCCAAGGCATGGCGTCGGAAGCGATTGCTGCACCAGGAAATAATACAGAACGGTCCATTTTTTTACGGTCGTCTGGGTTCTCATCAGGTTTCAGGAAGTGCATGACGACAATAGATCCTGGAGCGCTGTTTTGAAGATCAGTGATTTTGTCTTGTGTTAGCGTTTTACCATTCATTTCCATGTAGCTTGCACTTGGGACTCCCCAGCGTTCTAACCAGTCATCACCTCGAAACACTTCAGCGCCGACCACCGAAGAGCCGGCCCCGTATGGGTAAGCCTCTGTGGTGACGTGTATACCACGATCAATCGATGATTGAATGAGGTCGGCACAATCTTCAATGTCGCCAACAGAGGTACTATTTAGATGACAGATGTGCATATGCGCGCCGGTTGTTGCCGCTAAGCTGATGAGCTCTTGATAAGCTTCAAAGCTTGATTTTGGTTCTGAGTTGTTCAAATAGCGAACATGCGTAAACGTTGGGACATCATAACGTTTGGCTAGTTTTGCTAACTCATAATATTCTTTGTGGCCATAGCCTGGTGCATAACCTGCGTTGACTCCAATCCCCAGCCCTCCTTCTTTCAGCCCTTGTTCAACAAGCGTTAGGATCTGATCGAGCTCCTGCGATGTGGCAAGCGAATTTTGCCAATTACTTTTCGAAAACGCTTTTTGGAACCATGCGATAGTGCCGTCAAAAGGAGGCATATCCTGCTCTTTAGCTGTGACACGAGCGTAAGTCCACGCAACAGAAGCCCCATAGTTAATAGGACGACCTTCTTGGGCGACATTGTCATAAAACTTGCCGATTGGCAGTAAGCCCGATTCCATTTCTAGTGCAGTTGTTACTCCATCATAAGCCTGAGCACGTGCCGCGGGCAGTTGTTGTCCGTGGGCGTGCATATCAATAAAACCAGGGGCAACGACTAACCCCTGTGCATCAATAATGCTCGTTCCTTGTAAGGGCTCTGTAGAGATCGCAGCGATGCGGTTGCCCGTGATGCCAATATGACGAATCGCATCTAAGCGTGTTTCTGGATCAAGCACGCGACCATTTTCGATGACCAGGTCAAAAGGACCATTTTCATTGGGCAATATGGTAATTGGTTGATTAGAAAAATCGGCAGCCTCAGCATGTAGCACAGACGTAAATGGTAACGTTGCGGCACCTACTGCTAATTGCTTGAGCATGTGGCGTCTGGACTCGTTAGTGAGAGCCGGTTGTGTTTGTTCAAGATCAGCGTTTTCTTTCATCACTTTTGCCTATTACATAATCGAATATTGGTGTCCGAAATTAGACAAAATCGTGAAATTCATCAAGGTCATTTTACGCCACTAAGCCCCACCCGCCGACGTGATGATAGGGATGATATAGCCATGAAATTCTGAAAGTCGAATGGCGCAATATGACCTAGGATAAGGTGTTTGTAACTCTTATAGTAAGCCTCATGAACACATAACATATGAGACGACGCATGACGAAGAAACCCATTCCAGTGACCCTCCTTGCTGGCTTTTTAGGAGCGGGTAAAACCACGCTACTGAATCATATATTGACCAATGCTAATGGTATGCGCCTCGCGGTTATCGTTAACGATTTCGGTTCGATTAATGTTGATGCAGAGCTTGTTAAATCAGAAGATGACAACATAATTGCACTGGAGAACGGCTGTATCTGTTGCAATCTTGCTGAGGGGTTAGTGGTTTCTGTCATGAGGTTGCTCGCGTTAGAGCAACGACCGGATCATATTATTGTTGAAACGTCAGGGATTGCTGAGCCGAAAGAGGTCGCTCATCAATTCGAGGATCCTGAACTCCAGCAACATTCACCACTTAATGCCATCATCACTACAATCGATGCTGAAAATGTATTGGCACTAGAAGGATCGATGGCTTCGCTTGCCGAACAGCAAATTCAAGTGGCTGATATTGTTTTAGTGAACAAAGTGGATCTCGTGGATGACTCACAGCTAGAAAAAGTTAAAGATTGGTGTCGCTCCCAAGCGCCGTTTGCCAAGTTGATTGACATCGAATTTGGTCAGGTTGATTTGCCGATTTTATTTGAGGTTCCTGACAGGGGAAGAGACCTATCTCCAATGACAGTGGAGGATGACCACCATCATGAAAAGTGTGGGTCTGACTGTCAGCATATCAAGCACAATTTTGAAACATTCAGCTTCGAAACTGAGCTTCCTTTGTCTTTACAAACACTGTATCCGGTACTGCAACGGTTCTCGATTGATGCCTATAGGATGAAGGGCATATTGAATTTAGCCGACCGACCTGACCATCGCTGTATCTTCCAGTGCACGGGGCAACGCGCAACAGTTACCGTAGGAGATCCTTGGTTAGAGCAAGAAAGCAAGGTAACTCGGTTGGTGTTTATCGGCCCTAAAGGGGGGCTAGATATGGATGAAATGCAAAGAAAGCTAGAGTCGTTGGTGGTTTGATGCTGCTGGAATGCATGCGAACTTATTTATGAGTGTTCGTTACGACCAAAGACAAATAGAAGGCCAATGACAATGTCGAAACTAAGAAATGAATCCATGTTAGATACCGAGCTCGATCACAACAAACGAAGAACATTGAAGACCTTGGCTGTCGGCGCGGCGGCGATTCCGTTCGCATCTGTTGTATACGCTGATGGTAATCAATTGATAGAACAGCCCCAACTGCTACCAAATGAACAAGGTCCATTTGATCTTGTTATCGAAAATGGCCGAGTATTAGACCCTGAAACTGGGTTAGATGCCGTACGTAGCATCGGTGTAAAGGGCCACCGAATAGCGGCTATTTCCAAGAGCAAGCTCAATGGAAATAAAGTGATTGATGCGGGAGGTTTAGTCGTCGCTCCTGGGTTTATTGATTTACATGCACATGGCCAACAGCTCCCGGCTGCTCGTGCTCAGGCCTTTGACGGAGTGACGACAGCATTAGAAATGGAGTCTGGGCTTCTTCCCATTGGTCGTTTTTACGAAATGACGGCACAAGAAGGCAGACCGATTAACTACGGAGCATCGGCGGCCTGGACTTACGCAAGGGTGATGGCGAAAGAACAAGACATGCCAGCACCTGACGCGACGATCACTTGGTTTCAAAAAGCATTTGCTAAAAAGAACTGGCAAAACTCCCTAGCGACAGATGATGAACTCAAGCAGATCCTTGCACATGTTGAACAAGGACTGCAAGAAGGTGGTCTTGGTATTGGTGTCAATGCGGGTTATGCGCCTGGTTATGGTCATAAAGAATATTACGAAGTGGCTAAGCTTGCGAAGCAATACGAGGTTCCTACTTATACCCATGTCCGTTATGTAAATAGTGTTGAACCAAAGTCCAGTTTTGAGGCCTATCAGGAACTGATCAGTCTATCTGCTAGTACGGGCGCGCATATGCATATCTGTCATTTAAATAGCACGTCGGTTCAAGATATTGATGATTGCGCGGATTTGGTTCAATCTGCAATTGATAATGGCTTAGCTATTACGACAGAGGCATACCCTTATGGCGCTGGATCAAGTGCCGTCGGGGCTGAAATGTTTCGCGGGGATACATGGAAGAGTCGATTTGGTGTGCCCGATGCCAGTTATATGGAACTGAATGGACAACCGTTAACGCAGACAAAAATCGACGACCTACAAAAAAATGATCCAGGCGCAGTGGTTGTGATTCACTTTTTAAAACCAGACGACAACAAAGAAGACTTACGTAAAATGAAGCGCTCGGTCTTATTTCCCGGTGCCGCGATTGCTTCAGACGCCATGCCTTGGATGGACAGCACAGGGCAACTCATTGAGGGGGATATTTGGCCATTGCCAAACGATGCATTTGCTCACCCGCGGTCAGTCGGATGTTTTGGACGCTTTGTTCAGCAATACGTTAAAGACTACAAGGCTATTACCTTACTTGATGCTATGGAACGAACGAGCCTGAACGCGTGTAGAATTATTGAAGATGCTGTCCCTCAAATGCGTAACAAAGGCCGGATTCAGGTAGGTAAAGATGCAGATATCGTGGTGTTTGATTTCCAAGAATTTAAAGACCAGTCGACCTTCACTCAACCGGCTAAATTGTCGACAGGTATGAAACATGTTGTTGTGAACGGTCAACTGATCATTGAAAATGAAGAAATGGATCTCAACTCAATGGCGGGGCAACCGATCCGTCGGACAAACCATGAATCTAAAACGTCACGTAGTTGAGAGCAGGCTAGGCACACCATTTAGTTAATAGGCCTGTTTGTGTCATTTTAAGTAGAGAGTTGACACTCTCTACTGTTTTTAGACTGAGTGATTCGTGGGATGTTTACGATACCTGACGAGAAGAATGGCTTAATTATTTGGAGTTTAGCGCTTGATACCTAGCAGGTGTTTGACCAGTCCAGCCAATAAAAGCACGATTAAAGTTAGAAGGGTCATTATATCCACAACGCCATGCTGTTTCGCTAGGTGACAACCCCTCCTCGTTAAGCATTGATTTGGCTGCTTTGCAGCGAGACTGGTCCCTGAGCGCTCTAAAGCTGGTATTGTTCTCTGTTAATCGTCGTTGAAACGAACGAGCTGACATGTCTATCTGTTTGACAAACCAAGTGATATTGAACCAAGGAAGCGTCGCGTAGGTATCGATGAGATTTTTGATGTTATTTAACCAATTTTTACCTGTAGACAGGGTATTGAAGGGGATAAAGTCGGCAGGTAAGTCGATTGACAGGGCACCATAAGGCTCACCAAAACTAAATTTAACAGGGGCGAAACTCTTGGGAAGGTTTTTGTTTAAATGAGCAGGAGAGCTCATGAGCACTTGATTCGGCTTCCAACTGGCACCATTAAATTTACGGCAAAATGATAGTAAAGCAAAACTGCGAAACCATTCTGCTTGATCGTAGCCGGGCATTGTTGGCCGGTATGCGCCGCGATGGCAAAGAAACCACTGCCCATTAATACATTCAACCCAAAGGACAATATGGCTACTGAACTCGGGCATGACCTCTATTATATGATGAATGGCACTGGCTAAATCGTCATAATTTGAGAGCGAACGGTCAAGTTCGGGTGAAATTTGTTGAATAGAGATTAAACGGCCAACTTCCAAGCCAATTTTCTTTTGGGTGGATGCGACCATGGCCATCAGAAAGTTCATGGCATGTTGTGTCGGAACCCAAGCGGATTTACTCGTAAGATCTTGAGGAATGTGGTGTTGACTTGCGATATCACGCCACGCAATGCCATGCTGTTCAAAATAAGCAATAAAGGGAATAAGATTATTGGTCTGGCTGATGTTAATTTTATTTGGCATCAGAATATAATCACCGATTTTTTAGTGGTAGCTTAGTTTGACTCTGAAATGGGTATCTGAACATCTTTAGCCATATAAATCGAAATTCTCAATACCAAATAGCTTAGTCATTAACTCAAGACTAAGCTACTCAATATTAATAATTTCAGTTATTTAAGACGCGTTGTTTTATTTGATTTGTTCTTTATTGCACGTGCGAAACGCAGGCGGCGCTCTGCAGAGCTTTGTTCATCTGAGTTGTTGCTGCGGCTTTGACGGTCTTTATAAGCTGGTTTGTTGTGCATTTTGTCTAGCAATGCATCGCGGCTAGCCGGTTCATAACCAGCAAGTTGAATACGCTTGATTCTTTGTTGAATCAGCTTTTCAATTTGTACTAGCGTTAGTTCTTCTTCGCGGCTTACAAAAGAAACAGCGTGACCTTGTTGTCCTGCTCGGCCGGTACGACCAATACGATGCACGTAATCTTCAGCTAGGAAAGGCATGTCGTAGTTAACAACGTGAGGTAGACCTTGAATGTCTAATCCACGTGCGGCCACTTCGGTTGCAACCATTACGCGTGCTTTACCTGTTTTGAACTCGTCTAATGCACGGCGGCGGGCACTTTGTGCTTTATCACCATGACAGAGCACGGCGTTAATGCCATCCAGTTTTAGCTCTTTAACCACTTCATTAGCGGTTTCTTTGTAGTTCACAAAAACCAGCACTTGTTGCCAGTTCTTTCTACCGATGAGCTCGGACAATAACTCGCGCTTGCGAGTTTCATCTACTGGATAAACAACATGCGCGACGGTGTCGGCTGTTGAGTTTTCAGCACTCACGATGATGCGTTTCGGTTTCTTTAAAAGGTCTTGTGCTAATGCGTTCATTTGTGGTGATGAGGTCGCAGAAAACAGCATTGTTTGCGGATGGCGGCTTACCCCATTCATGATGGTACGAATCGCACTGATAAAACCCATATCCAGCATACGGTCGGCTTCATCAAAGACTAAAAATTCTAAGTGGGCGAAACTGACGTTGCCTAGCTCAAGGTGTTCAATTAGGCGGCCTGGTGTTGCAACAAGAATATCAACACCAGCACTAAGCTTGCGCTCTTGAGAGGACATTTTCGCGCCACCAAACACAGCGGCAACCGAGATGTCGACGTATTTTGTGTAGCTCTCGATGTTCGCTGCGATCTGGTCAACAAGCTCACGTGTTGGCGCTAGAATTAACGCACGTACTTTTGCACGGCCACGTGGCTTCGGCTGCTCAACGATCTGCTGAATGATAGGCAAAGAAAATGCAGCGGTTTTACCGGTACCAGTTTGTGCGTGTGCAAGGATATCCTGACCACGACGAGCGTGTGGGATAGCTTGTTGTTGAACGGGCGTGAGTTTTTCGTAACCACACTCAGTTAGTGCGCGCACAATATCCGGTGAAAAACCTTGTGATAAAAATGACATTCTTTGTTCCTACAAGCAGATGGCGGTTTTATATGGCTTTCATTTGAGAAAGAGAAAACAGCGGCTGACCAAAAATACGGTCGCTGATTATAGAGGAATAATCGGCGTTGGTCGTGACTAATTTTGAATGATCGAATGAAATTTGTACAGGAAAGACGCTAACAGCCTGAAAAGAAACGTGTCACGGCATGGATGAATGCTACCAGCGTGCTTGTGACCCAAGGTATTGGATCGAAAAACACCGTTAAGGCGCACGTTGAATCAGCTAAGGCCGATAACTTGTATCGTTAGTACGATTTAACGAGCACTAGATTTCCGCGTTAACGTCTATTTGTCTAATACATCTAATAAAGATGTTTTGTCTAACGGCAGGGTTTTACCTAGGCGGCTACTTTCCATCGCCAACTCAATGAGCTTGATGTTCCAAAGTGCATCTTTGGCACTGACGGGTGGGCATGAACCGTTCCGAATAGCGTTTGCTATTTCAGCAAAATACCCTTGATAGTGGCCCGGTTCGGTAGTGATGACTTCGACAGAATCGTCACGATACAAATGCCCGTAATGTTCAGGGTCTTCTTCTGTCCAATTTTCGTTGAGCGGCGAAACTCCGGCGATCAAACGTGCTTCTTGAGGGTCTAACCCCGTTTTTTCATAGCTTCCTTGTGTTCCTTTTACACTAAATCTTGGGTTGGGTCCGGCACTAAAAAGATCACCATGTAAGCTCGTAATGTGGTTTGGGTAATGTAAGACAACGTTAAAGTAGTCGACGTTGGATGAGCCTTCACGCAACATTAAGCATTGAGCGGTTACTGCATCCGGTAGGCCGAACAGAACCAACGCTTGGTCAATAAGGTGAGAGCCGAGATCGAAGAGAATACCGCCACCATTTGTGGTTTGTTCGCGCCAGCGCTGTCGGACCTCAGGACGAAAACGGTCAAAGTGTGATTCTATATACTTAACGTCACCGAGGCGCTGCTCTTCGATTAGTTTTTTAACCGTGAGGAAATCGCCGTCCCAGCGACGGTTGTGGTAGACACTTAGGACACGTTGCTGCTTTACCGCCAACTCAATTAATGCTTCACCGTCTGATACCTGAGTGACAAATGGCTTTTCCAAGATGACGTGTTTGCCGTTCTCTAATGTTTTTTTTGCTAAATTAAAATGCACATCATTGGGCGCAGTAATAATGACCAGTTCAGCATCTGATTGGGTCAGAAGCTCATCAGCATTTTGATAGTGAGCGACATCGGGCCAATCCTTGTTGACTGAGTCGGTTTGGCTGGAGCTGATCGCACTCAGCTCAAATTCTGGCATGCTAGCAATAAAAGGAATATGAAACGTTTTTGCTGAAAATCCGTAGCCAATGATGGCCGTTTTAATTGGGGTCATGGTTATGCTCGCTGGCTCTTGATTGAAGGCGTGGTGAGGATCAGTTCAATATCATTGGCAGACATGATATTGGCAATGGCGGCAGGTGGTGTTTTATCACAAATGATGACATCAACCTGTTCAAAGCCACACACATGAAAAAAGTGTTGCTGGTCAAACTTGTTACTGTCGCAGACGAGTATGGTCATCTCCGCTTGAGCGATCATGGCTTGCTTCATCGAGGCTTCCAAATCACTGGTTGTCGATACGCCATGTACCGATAATGCACACACACCAATAAATGCTTTATTAATTCTATATTTTGTAAGCTGTTGAATAGCATACGTTCCCAATATTGCTCGATGAAAAGGATTAAACTCACCGCCTAATACGTGGACGCCGATGTTGGCGTCTGAATCTTTGGTCAGCGCTGACAAACCATCGACGGAATTAGTGACCACGGTGAGTGGCGCACGTAGGTAACTTGCCATCGCCGATAATGTGGTGCCTGTGTCCATTAAAATGAAATCGTTAGGATCAACAAAATTGGCGGCCGCTTGGCCAATATCCCGTTTTTCTTGGCTCATGGTTTTTTGTAGGTAAGCGGTGGCATGAGGGGTGACTGGTGCAGAAATTGCACCGCCGCGAATCCTTTGAATACCAGGTGACTGGGTTAATTTGACGAGGTCACGCCTTGCTGAATCTCTTGAAATTTCAAAGTGCTGGCACAGATCATTTAATGTGATCTTTCGTTTTTTCTCTAGCAATACTTGAATTTCTAACAATCGTTCGTCTTGTGTCATTCGCTTATTATTGCTTATTTTGGTAAGTGATGATGTGCGATTGTAAGGTAATATAAGTGATTGTGCACGTGGTTATCGATGTGAAGATGACTTGATAATTTTGAATTAAGCCTGCCTCAAGAGCTAAATCTTAAGGCGCTATCTACCTTGATTTTAACCAATATGGGAAATAGTGTTCGACTGTCAATATAGTTTAGTTTGCATAAAATCGGTGAAGACCGCGCTGAAGTTTAATTTGTTGCTACGCTGAGCGGGGGATCGACTTGCTTAAAGTGGCATTATCGAATGTGATTGAGTCTATGTTCTGGATACATTCTGATCTAAGTTGAAATTGGCATATCCATTAATAATCGGAATATGCCAATTTTTCATTCTACGGTTAGCTCAGTGGATTACTTAGCAATCCCTAGCGGTGAAAAGACGACGTACAAAATAACTACACCAACACAGATAATTGCGGCCATCGGTTTTGCAAACTTCCAATGCTCTAATTGAACGACATTCGCCAGTTTTGGTTGATATTCAGATGCACTAGGAAAGAGAGCCCCAATAATCAGCATCAGAATAGCTGTCGCGACAAATAGCACACCAGTCAAATGTAGAAAATGGATATCAAATTTAAACACAAACATCGATAGAATATAGCTGATCATAAAGAACGCAACTCCGATATTTGCAGCCATTGTTGGGACTCTTCGTGTAATAAAACCGACAACAATAATGGTACACATTGGTGCCATATAAAAACTGTTAATTGTCTGAAAGTATTGGAAGAAACCTTGTGGGGCATAATAGATAAATGGGGCAACAAAAATTGAGCCGAAGCCTATGATCCCACTGAACCTACGACCTACCTTAACTAATTTTGTATCACTCGCCTCAGGGTTAATCAGTGGCTTATAGACGTTTAAAGTAAACAAGGTAGAAGTACTGTGAAGCACATTATTGAACGAGCTCAGCACCGCGCCAAACAATACTGCTGCAAAGAACCCAAGCATTGGTGCGGGTAGTACTTCGCGAACCAGTGCAGGATATGCAGCTTCTCCAGATTGCAATGAATCACCAAATAAGGCAAAGGCAATAACACCCGGCAGTAGTAAATAAAATGGGCCTGCAAGTTTAACAAGTCCAGCCCAAAGAACGCCTTTTTGACCTTCTGCTAAATTTCTTGCCCCTAGTGCACGTTGAATGATCGATTGATTTGTTCCCCAATAAAAAAGGTTGAGGATAAGCATACCCGTAAAAAAGGTTGAGATAGGTACTGGGTCATCATCTCCACCAATCGCATTAAGTTTTTCTGGGTGCTCTGTCATCAATACTTGGAATCCATCCAAGGCGCTCCCGTGGCCAAGCGCGGCTAAACCGAAGAAAGGAATAAGAATTACACCACCAATAAGTAGCCCAACTCCGTTAAATGTATCGGCATACGTAATCGCTTTTAGGCCACCAAATACAGCATAGGAAACCCCAATAAAGCCTAGTGCAAAAACCATTACCCATAAACTACCCCAATATGAAATTTCGAGTACTTCAGGTACATTAAAAATACCACTTAAAGCAACAGAGCCCGTGTATAGAATTGGAGGTAACAGATTGAAAATATAGCCAAACAAGAATAGGAAAGTACATAAGTACATCGTACTTTTCCCATATCGATCTTCGATAAAGTCAGGAATGGTGCTGAACCCGCCACTTAGATATCGAGGTAACAAGTAGAGCGCAACTAAGACTAGCGTTAAAGCAGCACAGACTTCCCATGCCATCGGCGTCATGTTTGCTGTATAGCTTTGGGCATTAAGCCCTATTAGTTGTTCGGTAGAAAGATTGGTTAAGATAAGTGAAGACGCGATGATTATGCCACTCAAGCCTCTTCCCGCCAAAAAGTAAGAATTCGCATCTTCTTTTTCTGTGTTTTTTTTAACTTTTAACCATGAGCCAATGGCAACCATGGAGGTCAGTAGGACAAAGGTAATTGGAACTATCATAATGAGCTCTCTATATTATTTTTAAATTTCTAGCAGCTTGATTCTTTTCTCAAAAGCTGGGGGGGTATTTGTTGTTCACTTAGTTAACTGTGATCACCTTGATGCCTTCCATACGAATATTGGTTTCGATTGCTTCTGTGAGTTCAGATAGTGGGTATTCGTGTGTGACAAGTTTCTTAATTGGGAGCCCAATACGCTTGATGCCTTTCATGCACTCTATTGCGTTCGGATAATCTTCGGGACTATAAGCCCAAGAGCCCACTAGGGTGATCTCTTTGTTACAGATGTCCAGGTGCGGATTCATGGTTGTTTCGCCGTTATCAACAAAGAAACCCACTTCACATAGGCCGCCCCCGCGTTCAATTAATTTAAGAACAGTAGAGGCAGCTGAAGGAACACCGGTACATTGGAACGCAAATTTTGCTCCACGACCATTAGTCAGTGATTTAACTTTTTCAACAATGCCCTCTGTACCGTCATAGTCCATAAAGTTAATCGTCTCAGTTGCCCCTAACTCTTTGGCTAATTTCAGGCGGGATTCTTGACCATCGATCGCAATTATATTTTGCACTCCGAGAGTTTTTAGTACTGCGATCACGGAGAGTCCGATAGGACCAGCACCTTGAATAAGTACCGTAGAAGCAAAGTTAATTAATTGCGTTGTTTTGGCGCGTTCAACGGCATGAACCGCTACAGCAACAGGTTCTATTAGGATACGTTCTTTTAGGTCAAAATCTGACACGTTAAAGAAAGTCGAACCTGACTTAAGTACGAGATACTCCCCAAACCAACCATTAAATCGGTTTTCAGGCTGATCACCCATAAGCCCATAACAACCCATATTTTCGCAGAGATTGGTTCGGCCAGGTGTGCTAACGCAAGGCTCACACTCACCACATGGAATGATACTTGTAATAATTTTCGAACCGAGTCCGACAACGTTACCTACTGTATCTTTAGTGATTTTGCTACCTATTTGAACGATTTCGCCGGTTCCTTCATGGCCAAGGACGATAGGCATAATGCCAAATGGGTCATTGCGATATTCATGAACATCGGTACCACAAACACCACACCCTTCTATTCGAATTAGAATTTCATCATCTTTAATACTTGGAAGTGGGTATTCCATAAATTGGATAGTTTTAATGTCCTTTAGGACAGCAACCTTAGCTTTATTTGGAATGTGCATAGTAATTTTTTCCTTGATTCATCATAAAATTGAGGTTTCCCGCACCAATACATCACTGCGTGGTGCGGGTTGAATTTAGAAATTGAAGCGCGTTGTCAAAACTGTGTGACATCGACAGTTTTGTTGGACTGAATCAATCGCTTTTATACGATGGAGTTGACGGCTTTAAGACGATCTAAAACGACAGCTTGAACGTGAGGGATAACCTCTTTCATGATCGCTGGTGGGTAAGCGGAAGCGACATCTTGAGAAATCTTTGCATGGGCTTCTCGCATATAAGTGGTGTGGACAATCGTGCCGATGTTAATCTTGGCAATACCCATGGTAATCGCTCTTTGAATATCTTCATCGGCGATACCTGTCCCACCATGTAATACCAGTGGATTAGATACGGCATTAGCGATCTGTTGTAAGCGGTCAAAATGGATTTTTGGCGTGGTGGGCGTAAAGCCATGAGCGGTACCGATACCAATTGCAACGCTATCCGGTCCCGCTTCTTCGCACAGAGCAACCACATCAGCGACGGAAGCGAGGTAGTCATCCTCACTCTTAATGACTACATCTCGGCCCATGATTTTCCCAATCTCAGCTTCAACGGACACTCCCGCGCTACGAGCGTAATCTACGACTTCTCTTGTCATTTTGATATTGGTTCTAAGATCACTATGAGAGCCATCGATCATTACCGAATCGTAGCCATCATCAATAGCGCGCTTACATAGATCAACAGAAGTACTATGGTCTAAATGTAAGTAGATTTTTTGATTAGCAATTCGTTCAAAGCCATCCACCATTTTACGGCACAAGTAAGTGCCATTTAGCTCTGCAACAGGAGGGTACGTCATCGCCATAAATGGCAGATTGAGTTCGTTTGCAGCTAGTGCAACGGCATGAAGGTCATAGATATCATTGATATTAAACCCAGCAAGGCATCGTGCTTCTTTACGGTATTGGTTGAGTAGCGCTGTTAAGTTTGTAGACATAATTCATTTCCAATTTAGTTGGTGCAATTAATAATCAAGTTTCTTTGGCAGACCTCGGCCTGTCGTTGTTGCCGCTGTTGGTTCTAACTCACTGATGCCAGTCCAGTAATTGAACTCTCTGAGGTCTTCAAGTAGGTGTCCACGAGCGACAATCCAGTGATGGTCCATACCGTGGTTCATGATGGAACTTGCTACAGATTTAGAGTTAAGTTCTGTTGGAGTGATTTCGCCGTAACAGCCTCTATAGCGCATTGGTGAATCGACAAGGTTTCCCTCAAATGAGAAAATGGTTGATGCATGAGGATATTGATATTTGGCAATGGTGACAGGCCCTGTTTCTTGTAGGAATTCGAACAGCATTCCGTAAGATGTTTCTGGATCGTAATTATCCAATATGCTGTGGTTACGTATTTCAAGCTGACAACCTTCACGCATCAATTTGGTTGATGTACCACCGCAGTGCCACATACCAATTTTATTCTCAGCATGATTAACGAAGGAGAAATCCATTAATGTCGGTAGTCCTTGGCCCATAGTGATTTCATTTAAAACCGTCATGGTAAGCAACGCGCCCATGTCCGATTCATCCGCTACTGGGATGCCAAGGTCTTGCACCAAAGAGCCGGCACCATCGCCAGATATGCCATAATTATCAAAGAGTTCCGGCCAGTTTTTCAATGCCACACCAATGTAGCCTTCTTTGTTCGCATAGTCAGCGATAGCCAGGGCGAGCCTAATTGACTTTTTCATCTCATCGCGCTTTACATCGCACTTTGCAACGACTTGCGAGCTTACTAGCTGATCGACTAATGGGATCAATACGTCATCACTATATTTGGCCTCTCCATGGAGCCAAATGGTGTGCATGTCGATTCGTTCTATCGATAAACCAAAGTGCTTGGCAATCGACATTTCGTTGAGTTCACAGTCATAGAAACCGGGCACCCTCATCCCGCCTACCATCAATAATTTGGCATGTTTAAGGCGAGCTTTTGCTGACGTGGTACGAATAAAGCGGCCTAGTGATTCGTTTAAACTTTCAGCACCAGGCTCTTCAAATATCCATGAATATGGAATTTGCATTGACGAGAGGTTATTAAGTAAAAAATTTTGTCCGCATAAACGGTTAGCGGTTAGACTTCCACCAGTTGTTTCTGTATGGGACCAACTCAAGATCGGTACATTGTGATCAGCAAGCCAGAGTGCCAATGCCAAAGCCAAGTCACCTTGTATGTATGATGCTTGATAGACGATAAGCGCCTTCATGCCTCGAGCGTAATAATTTTCTAACAGAGCTAACATCTGCTCTTTAGTTTGAATTGGCTCCTCTTCTGCAAGCATTGAGTTATGCTGCGAAAAGACGCCAGTAACGTCCGATACTGCTTGTTTATAAGATTCTTTGGCTTTCGCCCAGTCAAAATGTAGCTCGAAACCAATACCGATAAACCCAACAGGTATATCGCTGCAGGTCGCTTTAGGGGTAATAAGTGATTTCATTTCTTGTTCAAGTATTCCAGAACGGAGCGGAAAATTAATGGTCATGGAGTTCACCTGTGATTAATAGTTTTTGATAAACGATTTAACGTCTGAAGGGGATGGGAAATAGGTTCTTCCACCAAAATAGGTCGCGACGATAGCGGCAAATGCTGAAGCGAAGATCATTCTTTCCGGTAAGGCGTCGCCTTGAAGTAGGCTGTACGCATAAGCGGCATGATAGGCGTCACCGCAACCAGTGGTATCAACCACGGCCACCTCAAAACATGGTTGGTAGTGGATTTCGCCCTGTTGTAGACCCCAGCTACCATTAGCGCCATCAGTGACTATTAGAAGTGCATCGGTGAGTTTACTCAGGGTTCGTAGGCAGTTTTCTGGGTCTTGTTCTTTGGATATGAACTGAGCAGCTTCCAGTGGCAGAATGACGTGGCTGCCAAGCTTGAGCATCGTTTTTAGCTGGGTAAGGTTACCTGCTTCCATATCGATAACAGAGGGAATACCTTTAAGTTTAGCTAACTCCAACAAGGCGATGTTGCCATCGACGTCATAACCATCGACATACAACAGCTTTGTGTTATCAAGCCATAAAGGGTCGATATCTGCTTTACTAAGAGCACGGTATCCATTTGTGGTATAGAAAACCGTTCTTTCACCAGATTTGGCATCGACTTGAACTAGCGCTGTCGCGGGTACCATTGATGGTTCAGACAGCATCAAGCTGGTATCAACGCCGCATCGCTTTAGTTCATTACGAGCAATGTTACTTTGTGCATTTTCGCCAAGGTAACCTAAAAAGGCAGTACTTAGCCCTAAAGTAGCCATACCACATGCACCGTTGCCAGCAGGTGCTCCCCCTTGAATTATGATGTTGTCGACTTCGTGCTTGTTTCCTTGGGTATACTGCTCAGGCAGTGTCACAAGCAGGTCGATAACATTTAAACCTGAAACCAAAACATCAAATGTCATTTGATTGCTCCATTAATAAGAGTGTTTGTTATTGGTATCAGACTACGAGTTATTTATGTGATGGGCTAAATACTCAATTTGATTTGGTGTGTACTATTTTTCCCGTTATGGTGTTTTATTGGTTTTGATTTCGGAAATTTAGAACTTGATCATGGTTTTTAAATCGCTACAAGTCCCGTTTTTGATTTGCACATTCTTCTTTTATCCATAAAGCTCATTTACATGATGAGAGGTTTATATCAACGATGCAGTTAATGTGGGGCGAAACTTTGTATCAATTCAAATGAATTGATTGGGGCCGTTATTTTAAGAATGGGTATTTTGAATTGCCGAAAAAATCAGTAGGGCTTGTTGAATTGGACACCATAAAATGTCACGAAGCCGCCCAAAAAGGAGGGGGGGGGATATGCACGGCTTATATAATGCACAAGCGTGCGGTTAAGTTTGTTATTCACCCTAACCGCAGCCATGTTTTAGTTAACAGCAGTGGAACATATTGCTGTTGTTATAAAGGTTAACGTCAGAACTATTTTTCTATTTTAAGTCTCCATAACGACTTTCATACAGCGAAGCATGAAACACTTTAGCGGCGTCAACCAAGTCTTGGTATGGCGTATCAGTGACCGTCACAAAACCGTTATTGTAGTTTTCGCCATCCCAAGCACGTCCAGTGACAGGGGAGTCCAAGTATTGGAACCAGTGCGCTCCAACAAAATAGGGGTTATCGACAACACTTTGCATGTAATGCTTGAACATATCACCGCGCCATTTTTGGGATTCGCCACTGATTGGTCCTGGATGGAACATGCCACTATCCATCGCTCCAAAGGCAAATTCACCAATAAAGCTTGGTTTATCCAGTTCTTCTAGTCGACTCCAGTCTCCTTTTGACTGAAGATCATAGGCATATAGGTTATAAGACATTACATCTACATACGGTGCTGCTGCTTTTGTTGCTTCTGGTGTTACGCCCCAATCCGCAAAGCGAGAGCCAAGGTAAAGATGATTGGGTAATTCTTGCTTTACTTCTTCACTAACAATCTTGAAGAACTCGTTGGCGTGTAACGTTAAGAACATGGAAAAATCAGCTTTGAGCGCATCCGTGTATTCACCAGAGAATTGGTACCCGTCTGAGAGTTCATCCCATGATGCGAGTTGCTCACCCCACGCAGTATTGAGAGCACTAATGTCACCATATTCACTTTTCAACGCGTCGACATAGGCGGATTTTGCGAAGCTATTTTTTGCGTCTAAACGCAAGGCTCCGATGGCAAGAGAGTAGTGATTAGCATCAAGTTGCATGTTGCCCCATGTGAGCTCATTATCAACAAAAATACCAATACACCAAGGGGAATCAACGACATCTTGAGCCACACCTTTCGCCATTGTTTTTACTGAGTTTCTAAACTCTGGATCAAATGGGTCGTGCATGGCCCCCCAGTAGTCGTTACCCGTTTTTATTGTTTGGTGATTGCCTACGATCCAACCATGGGCAGTGTAGGGGACTTTCGTATTGCTGTAGTATCCGGTATCAGACCAGTTTCCTAATGAAGTAAAGCCCCAATCCATCATTCGAGATAATACAACCTCTCGCCAACTCGCCAGTGCTTCATTAAAGGATTCAGGGGCGAATTTACGTTGTAAGTTTGCACCGTAGAATGAGAAAACTTCGCCGTGATCAAGAGGGCCATCATGGATCATTTTGCTGTATTGATAAGACTGGGCTAAGGAATCATTGTAGTCGGGTAGCCAACTGAACATATTGCGTCGCAAATCAGAAAGCTCAGTCTTCTCACCTTTTTGGTCTAGATACGGAACACCAGAAATCTCACTTGGCCGGTAGTTAGCCGTATCTGGTTTGTCAATTTTGGTAAAGCCAACGCCCGTTGTCGTATACGTATCATCTAACCTAATGTTGTCGAGACCTGTTGCAAAATAAAGGTAGCCTTCAGGATCAACAAGTGCCCATTTACCTTTCACTTTTTCAGTGCGAAAGTAACCCGTCGCATTGAGTTTTGGACCTTCCTTCCAACCGCCAAATTTTGATCTGTCTGGCATTAAGCTGGCACTTTTTACGAGGTTGATGTCTTTCTTTGCTTGTTGTGCAAGTTGCTTGTCATCGGTGACTTTTTCATGCCAATTTTCTTCTTTGTATTGGCCATATTGGTCAATCAGGTTTTCAAAACGAGTGGAGTCAGCGGCGAGATTAGGCAGTAAAGACACCGCCGATATTTCTAGCGTTGCTTCGTTTTGTGGGTTCATTTGAAACAGTTGAATACTGACAATGTTACTGGTGTCTAACTCATCCACACCCCACCCAAACCCCATTTGCTGTGCCTGATACGCTTTTCTTGGAGGCAACCCTCTCATACCCGCATCAAACGTTTGGTCTAAATTTTTCAGGGTAAAATAATATGTCCCTTCATCATTGGGTGATAGTTGTACGTACCCTGTACGACTGTGTTTGACGCCGTCTGCTTTACCACCCAGCTTGACATCGACTTCATCATCCACCCGCACATAGAGCTGGATGGGGGTATCACCGGTATATTTGAGATCGAAGCCTAGAGTGATGTCTTCGTATTGACTCCAGTCCCAGGGTTTATCTTGAGCTATCTTGACGGTTGGGTAATCTTCATCCGTACCATAATGAATTTCCAGTGATTGCTTGCCATTGTGATCTACAATACGAATGTCAGAGCCTGTATGACGCTCGATCATGTCTAGATTAGTATCACTGAATGAAATGACTGGTGCGATAATATCAATGGGTGCATCGATCACTTTTGTTTCTCGAACTTCTGATTGTACCAAATCCCCGGTTCCTTCAAGAAAATCGACGTTGTGAATTAGCAACGTTTGTTTTTCCGCAGGTCCCACTGTGTAGAGGGTCATCTCATACAATTGACGTAAGTTGAGCTCTTCTCCCCCTCGATAACCAGGCATCTTCATGGCTGAACCACTGAAATAAAACTCGACGGTACGCTTCTCATTGGGTTTTAAATCGACAGCAAGGTCAAGTTGATGATCGGCCGCGCCCATGATACCCACGGTGTCGGCAAGTTTTATTTCGAAGTGCAAAGGGGTATCGGTTGGGTTTTCTACCTCCATTGAGAACCCGCCTTGTGTGTTCCAGTCCCAGGTCTCATTTGGAGCGAAAACCTTTAGTCCTGGCCATTTTGAATTGGCTTCGCTTTCGCTTATGGCATCAAACTCAACAGTGAGAGTGTTTTCTTTTTTTCCAAAGGTGACATGGCTTGGTTGCATCTTTGCCATGATTTCGTTGGACGTAAGATCAAGTTCTTCCGCCGTGTTTAAGGTGTTTTGGATGGTCTGGGTTGCTTGTGCTTCCACATGGGGCGTATGAACTAAGCCGCCAACTAGTGTACTAGCAATCAAAATAGATAGAGCAGATCTTTGAAGTTTCAAGAGGGACTCCTTGGTCCAGTATGTTATTGAATATTCAATATTGGTCTTCTGACATTGAATTAAAGTTCAACCAAAAGATCTACAGGTAAACCTTTTTTGCTCGTTGAATTGTGACTGCCACGACTGAAAGCAGTAAAGTTTGAGGTGGATATTTGATCTAGTCCAAAAAAACGCCATGTTTACGTGTTTTTTCATTACATTTTGGTCGCGTTGATACCATGCGTAGGCTCAGTTGTTTTGATTATTTAGAAATTAAATGGCTTTTGCGATGCGGATCAAGGATTGGTTTGTTATGTTAGGTTAGATTGGTTGACAAATTTATTGAGTGCAGTGTGCTTGTTTTGGTGCTGCCAGTTTTGAGGTAATTATCAATATGTCAGTATTAGCAAAGGACGCCGTGACGTTTTCTGAACATGATACGTCAATTTCGCTATTTGACTTCACTGAAGCAAATATTCCAAGCCAATTTTCGTTTGAAAACATTGAGGCGCATATTGTATCAAGCGGTGAAGGCATTACTGCTGGAAACTATGCGTTAAAAATTCATACCCACAGTAAAGAGAACTTTTATACGTCGATTGTCCTTGAGCCAAGCGACGGCGAAGTGTGGGACTGGAGTTTGTTGCCAGCGTTTAGTTTTGCTTTTGATGCTACCAATATCGGTCAACGTTCAACACAGCTTTTTATCAATTTGTTTGATCATAAAGGGCAGATGCATAGCCGTTGTGCCACAATTCCATCTCAAACAAATGATACCTACTTAGTTGAATTAAAAGGGGAGTTTCTAAGAGGAAAAACTAACTTTGATTCTGGCTTACGTTCTAATCCGGCATCGTTTGATACTCCGTTTACTTACGCCACATGGATGTGGGGATTAATGAATGTGGATTTGACGAGCATCGTAAAAATTGAACTGAGCATCCATGGCACTTTGATTGATCACGATCTAGTCTTCGACAATTTTCGCTTGATGTTAAACCCAGAGCCAAACCCAACCTTTTTAGAAGGTGTGATAGACCAATATGGTCAAAACCGTGATGCGTCTTATTCTGAAAAAGTAACGTCTGATGAAGATTTACTTGCGCGTACGAGTCGTGAATTGCAACAGCTTAAAGAAGGCGCGATGCCGGATAGAGGTAAATTCGGTGGATACATCGGTGGTAAACGTCAGGAAGCGACCGGATTTTTTAGAACTGAGAAAATAGATGGTAAATGGTCGCTCGTTGATCCGGAAGGTTACCCCTATTTCGCAACGGGCATTGATATCATTCGCTTAGCTAATGCTTACACTATTACAGGTGTTGATTACGACCATAATAAAGTGGAATCTCGTACCTCCGATGATGTCACACCAGAAGATTCGAAAGAGAAAGTCACCGTACCATTTGCCGCTAAAGAAAGTGCGCATGTTGCCAACAAAGCAAGGCGTGACATATTTCAATGGTTGCCAAGTTATGAAGAACCACTTGGTGAACATTATGCTTACATGCGTGAGTTGTTTGAAGGGCCTGTCGAACGTGGCGAAACGTTCAGCTTTTATGCGGCAAACTTACAGCGTAAGTATGGTCTAGACTATTTAGAGAAATGGCGTGAAGTCACGCTCGATCGAATGTTGAACTGGGGCTTTACGTCTCTGGGCAACTGGACTAATCCAGAGTTCTACAGCAACGAGAAAATACCCTTTTTTGCGAATGGTTGGATTATTGGTGACTTTAAAACCGTAAGTAGCGGTGATGACTTCTGGGCCGCACTGCCTGATCCATTTGATCCGGTCTTTAGAGAGCGTGCTCGCGCTACAGTGACGCAAGTACGTGAAGAGATCAAAGAGACGCCATGGTGTGTTGGCATCTTTATAGACAATGAAAAAAGTTGGGGCCGAATGGGTACCATCGAGGGTCACCACGGTATTGCAATTCATACCTTAGGCCGTGATATGGCGGACTGCCCAACCAAGTTAGTATTTGTTGACACACTGAGAGCAAAATACACCACGATAGACGAATTAAATGCCCGTTGGGGCACCAGTATTGCTTCATGGGACACGCTGGGATCAGGCGTTAAAGGGCTAGAGCATAACGAAGCGCAACTAGAAGACTACGGTATGTTGCTTGAAGTGTTTGCTTCCGAGTATTTCCGCGTTGTAAATGAAGAATTAAAAGCACAATTGCCAAATCATTTGTATCTTGGTGTGCGATTCGCAGACTGGGGAATGACACCAGACGTGGTGCGTGCAGCAGCGAAACATTGTGACGTTATTAGTTATAACTATTACAAAGAAGGACTGCATCCTGAACCATGGAAATTCTTGCCAGAGATTGATATGCCAAGCATCATTGGTGAATATCATATCGGCTCAAAAGATGTCGGTTTTTATCATCCGGGGTTAGTCTGCGCGGCAAACCAACAAGAACGTAGCGAGATGTATGAGAGTTATATGCATACCGTTATCGATAATCCATATTTCGTTGGGGCACATTGGTTCCAATATATCGACTCTCCTATTGCGGGCCGTTCGTTTGACGGCGAGAACTACAACGTTGGTTTCGTGTCTACTGCGGATGTTCCTTATGAGCCAATGGTTGAAGCTGCCCAAAGACTGCATAGCCAGATGTATAAGCGTCGTTATCAAAAATAAAGATTGTTTCAGGTAATCACAAGGGCTGATATTCATTTATCAGCCCTTAACTCGGAGAGAGCCCATGGCATTTTATAGAAAAATTGTCGTTTTTTTATTAATCAATACAATGCTTTCACCGTCATTGTTTGCCTGTGCATTTCATGATCTTGCCACTGACAACCTCACTGAAGAATTGTCTTATACCGTTGGCCATTATATTAAAGTCGGACGCACTCAAGGAAAGATTGAAGAACCAAGTAATGACAGTATGGCCATGTACTTGTTTTTGAACTCATTACATAAAAAGTCCGCCGAACCAGCCATTTTTCATTTTCGACAGCCTATCGACGGTCACATGTCGACCATTGATGTGACGAGTACGTCTACAATTATTGAATACAACCCGGAGCGTACATTGCCGATGTTAATCACAGAAATGGACATATTATGGGGGTTAGCGCAGGGACGATTTAGTTGGCAGTGGGTGAAATCTGAAGGTTTGGCGACGATTA
Organism: Vibrio sp. E150_011; assembly: GCF_053544015.1. Classification (NCBI taxonomy): domain Bacteria; kingdom Pseudomonadati; phylum Pseudomonadota; class Gammaproteobacteria; order Vibrionales; family Vibrionaceae; genus Vibrio; species Vibrio sp. E150_011. The sequence continues at coordinate 533,182 of NZ_JBHFOL010000001.1, read as the reverse complement.
ATGGTACAACTAAACAGCGGTCAAAATTAGATAAGATATTGAGTGAAACGTACAGTTAGTCAATGATTATTTTGGTGGTATTACGTTGTCAATAATACGTGACTTGGCAATGATGATTGATGTTTAGTTTATTATCGTATTATATAACTCACTATATCTCCGTGATAAGTTTTATATTGATTGGCTGATAGTATGCGTCTTATATGTTTTTTAACGTTAGCAGTATGATTTTATTATTAATTATTTTCCGGTTATAAAAGATATATCAATCACTCACGTTAATTACCAAATACTTGAGTTGATTGTATTTTTTGTTGTTCACGATGTTCACCGTGACGCTGTTTATAATCATTAATGATAATTGTATTTTGGCCAGAAGTATCAATGTAAATTCATAGCCTGTATTTTATGACATATAGGGTAAATGATGTGAAATAATTATTAGCATTAGGGAAGAACGATGAAAGGATACAAAAAGGATTTACTAGCGTTATCTTTAATTGGTTGTTTTTGCACATTGTCTACAACATCGTTAGCAAGCAGTACACCAGTTGTCGTTAAACCAGCGGTTCCGGTTGTATTTAAAGAAACGATAGATAGTACCGTTAAACGCCTTGTATTAGAACTGGATAATCTAGGAGATTATGCAACCGTCAGCGTTTACGCTAATGGTTATTTGATTGTTGATAATATGAATGTGCCATCAAAAGGCAAACAAACGCTATCTGCATTAGTGAAGTTTTCTGATTTAGATCGAGTAGCGTTAACCGTAAAATCGTTAACATCATCATTGGTGGTTCATAATTTAACTCTAGAAAAAGTTGATGATTTAATTATTCCTCGTTATGAGGATATATCAGTGAAGGCTGGGCTTGATAAAGTTAATTCGCTTAAATATGGAGGGCCGTCCGTTGCAGATATTAATAATAATGGTTACTACGACTTTGTCGTTAATAATCATAATGAAGAAAGCAGCAAACTGTATTGGAACAATGGTGATGGAACTGTAACAAAACATCATACGGATCTTTCTCGTTGGTATATGCATGATTTACACGGAACGTCATTCGCAGATTACGATAATGATGGTGATTTAGATCTAATTTTGGCACAAGGTGGCGGTAACGGTAGAAACCCATCGAGAAATAACTTTTATCATAATAATAATGGTGAATTTGTGCTTTACACGGGTGATGTCGGTATTGAACGTGGTGCTCGAGGCCGAGGCTCTAAGTGGGGAGACTTTAACAAAGACGGCAAGCTAGACTTTGTCATGATTAATGAGAGAGGGTTGTACAAAGAAACACCACAACATCATTTTTATGAAAATATGGGAGATGGTAAGTTTAAACTGCGTTCGGTTGAAGGTATTGAAAATGAAACGCCAGAGCGCGCATTGATTACGGACTTAAATAACGACGGTATTGATGACATCATTCTCTATGGTCACCGGGATACCATGTCAGTGTGGTTAGGAAATGGGGATTTTACTTTTACGAATATTACCTCTCAGTTTCCTAAAGCCCTTCGCGATGCGAAACAAATTTCAGCGGTGGTTGATTTAGACATTGATAACAACGGTAGAACAGATTTGTATTTTGCCCGCGGTAATGAGTTTGAGCATGGTCGAGGAGAATCGCCTTCGGTTGATTTTGATCCAGAAACTAAACAGTTCTCCATTAAACCACGCCCGTATTTTGGAAAAGAGCAGTGGCAATTTACCGCTGATGGAACATTAAAATTGGATAACTATTATTTCCTAGGACAAAATGGGTTTCGTCATAAAGACTATCCGATATTCTTAGGTAAAGATAAAAACGCGACGGCAGTCCCTTCAGGTGGCGAGTTTGAATTTTCTGCCGACGATGCACAGGGCTGGCCTGATGACATAAATAAGAGTGGCGTCTATTTCGGACATATAGGAAACGGGCAATGGAAAGCAGCGCTAGTTCGCAAAGGGGACATATTTTGGGCGTACAAATTTAATCTTACAGGAGTCACATCTTACAATTTAGATTTTACGCCAGAAAATCGAAATCGTAGAGATTTTTTGATTAGAAATGATGGCGATAAATTCGTTGATGTGTCGGAAGAATGGCAGATCCCTCGTGGTGGCAATGCGCAAGGAGTGACCACAGGTGATTTTAATAACAACGGCCAACAAGACCTTCTCGTTTATCGTTGGGGTAATGTTAACCATCGTATTTCAGACCTAATGTTGCTCAACAATAATGGTCGATTTGAAGCCGTCACTATGCATGGTGCGTCTGATGTTGGCGGTCCTGGTTATGGCGATATGGGACAAGCATTTGACTTTGATATGAATGGTCGAACTGACATTTTAAGTGGCAGCGAGTTTGGTGAGTGGTATCTCTACAGTAACCAAACAGAAGGCATTGGCAATTATGCTTCGGTTAGAGTTGGCTACTCACCAAAAGATAACATTGATCCCATTGCTGCGACGGTCACTGTGAAAACCGCTGATGGAGAGTGGCGCAAGCGAGTTGGGTCTGCCGGCGAAATTTTCTCTCAAAGTTTGTTGAATATCGTGCATTTTGGGGTCGGTGATGCTGAAGAAATTGAGTCTATTGTGGTGACTTGGAGAAACGGCGAGTCTGTAGCGTTTCGTAACAAAGCGGTGAATCAACAGTACTACACCGACAAATTAGATCCTGAGTCACTAGTGATTGAATCCGAGTTTGAACACATTCGTGAGAACACAGAAATTGCGCTTGGATTAAGTTCGTTGCCGTCAAAGTCTGATGCATCTGTAGTATGGTCAAGCAGTAATAATGATGTCCTGGTTGTCAATCAGGCGGGTGTGGTCTCTGCCGTTGGGCAAGTTGGTCAATCTGCGACGGTCTCAGCCTCAAGTAAGGTGGCGGAACTCAGTGCTAAGCGCACGTTTGAATTAGTGGATTGGTACCCTAACCCACTACAATTAGTGGAGCTATCAACAGACCAAGCATCGATGGTCGCTGGGGAAACCATGATGCTTGACGTTGCGATTCATCCGACTCAGCCTGATGATGGGACATTGAATTGGTCGAGTAGTGATGAAGCGATTGCGACAGTGACGGATGATGGCCTCGTCAATGCCCTCAGCGCGGGTGACGTTACCATTACCGTACAATCTAAGGTGAGTGACACCATTGGCAGTGTGATAAAACTGACAGTTGAGCCAAATATAGAGGGCTTTGTGAGTATTATAAGCAGTGACGCATACGCTCGGCAGCCTATTGTGATTAAGGAAAATATGACGGTTAAGGTTAATTACCATGCGGGCACTGACAATAAAGTTATTTCGGCTGATGAAGGAGGGCTGCGAATTTGGCTGCGTCATTTCCAACGTAAATGGTTACCTCAACGTGACATTGTCTTAGTGGAAGCCGAGGCGATTGATACCGAGTCTGGGAACGCCAGTTTTACTATTCCTCTTGAGGGTGTTGTTCCGACCAATGAGTTGCTAGAAGGACACTTTTACTCGCTTCGAGCGACATTTACCGCGAGTGATGGCACTATGCATAACCATGAGATTTATCCGCTTAACTTTGTGGCGGAATAAACATGATAATTGTGAATCACAAAGCCTGTTGATACAGACATCGTCTTAAACTATCAGAAGTGTTAGGCGAAAAGCCCGACCTTGATTTCAAGGTCGGGCTTTATTTATTACTCTTACCTATTTGTTACACATGTTGGTCTTTTTACAGCTTAAACCAAGTATTATAAACGAGAGTGGAGACCGTTTTAGGGGTTGTCGCTTAAATTATGCGCAACATGGCGTAGTGTATGTACTATTTTGTACGCTGTATTGTTTTAGCAAGATTTTAGTTGGAAAATAAGAACCTGACCATATTTCCAAGGATTATAATGAGACCGATACTTGAACATGTGCCGAACACTGAACAGCAGTTTTTGTATTTTAATCGTTACGAAAAGACGAGCTTTACCTTTCCTTGGCATTACCATCCACAGTGGGAGCTTAATTATATTATTGAGGGGACGGGGTCGGCATACACAGGTAACACCATTCGTCATTTCGTTGCCAACGAACTGGCGCTGGTTGCGCCAAACGTTCCTCACTGCTGGAAGAGTAATATTGGTACAAAGAGTGGTGTAAAGTCGATATTTGTTCAGTGGGATAATCGTTTTCTTGGTGATAATTGGCTCGAAAAGCCAGAATTCACAAGTATCAAGTCTATGTTTGAAGGGTGTAAAGCTGGGTTATCGTTTCGCCATTCTGACGTCTTTGGTGAGCGTATGATTGGTTTGCAATTAAAAAGTCCATTCAAACGTATGTTAGGGTTCATTGATTTATTACATGATCTAAGTATGCAAACAGACATCATGCCATTAGGGGAAGGCATGATGATGACACCCTCCATGGCTGCGGACAAACGAATCATTGCCATTTTGGATTATGTCAGCCAACATTACGCACAAAAAATAACGGCACAGAATATGGCAACATTGACCAATATGACGCCCGTTTCTTTTAGTAAGTTCTTTACGCGAACCTTTGAAAAAACGTTTACTCAATTTCTCAATGAATATCGGATAAGTCAGGCGTGCAGCCTATTGATATCGACTCGTCTAACGGTAGAACAAATTGCTGATCAGTGTGGTTATCAGAATATGTCGTTCTTTCATCGACAGTTTAAGTTATCAAAATCAGGAGTGACGCCGATTGCATTTCGTCGCTCTTATCTGCAGGTCACTAATCAGGAACCTGCAGATAGTACGTTGTGACTATTTTTTGACGGGTTTAAAAACGCGTATCCAGTCGACTAACATGGTGTTGCGGCCAGAAGTGTCAGCCAGCTCTTTGTCAGTCGGGTTTGACGTCCACCAACTTTGCAGCTCATTATTAATAATGATATCCATTGGCTTATTGAACCCTTTACCATCTTGATAATTGTAGGGATCAATAACAGATGTTGGTGAGCGTTCACTTGCTTGCTTTAAATAAGAAAAGTTAAACTCGCCTTGCTCTTTTTTATAAATATCAACTGCTTGATAGCCTTTACCATCGTCAGATAGTTTCTTGTTGCCGTTAACTTTCGGGTAGCTGTAAGTCCACGTCCACTCGCCACGATTGAACATTTTTGTAGCAAAGGCATTGTTGTAGACAACACGAACGAGTTCGCCATTAATATAATATTCAAAGTGGAAAGGGTTAACCCAGTTCACACCAATTTGAATGTATTGGCGATCGCCATTGTTCCAAGTGTAATCCCCCCAACTTGCGTGCCCTTCACGATCGCCAAGCCACCAACTGTTTGTGTCTCGAGGTTGATAATCTGTAAATGGGTCACGGATGAATGAGTGGTGGCTAAGATGAATATACTGCGAGAAATGGCCATTATTGTTGTCTTTGCCGGGATACGCTTCGAGAATATCAATCTCTTGCGTGTCATCAGGGCTGAGTAACCATACTGCCGTTGCGAGTGAAATATCAGCAAGACTCACACTGGCTTCAACAAAGACAGGATACTCGACCTGAGTATTAGAGGTGATACAACCAGCATTGACTCCTGGCTTTCCTTGTTTTTCCGTGCTCGGATTCCGTGATAGGTAGAATTCTAGATTGCCGTCTTGGACACCAATGTGATCGTGTTTCCAGTAGGTGGCGCCAGGGCCGTCCCACGCATTATGATAAAAGTTGTACCATTTACCTTCGCCAAAATCAGCGCGCTCAGTCGTAGGTTCAAATGTGTACTTGAAGTCATCTGAGATATGAGTTTGTGCTTGCCATTGTTGTTGCTCTCCCGCTGATGCAGGAACATCAAGTAACAAGTAATCAACTGCAGTTGGGTCGAGCCCGATTGCCTTGTAGCCGCCTTTCGACGCGGCCGTTAGTTCGGTTGTACTGTCTGGGCCGGGTTGGGCTGAAATGACGCGCTCATAACCCGTTAATGTAGGTTTGGTGCTTGTTGATGCACAACCGGCTAAACCTATTGCGATCGACGTAATAATGAGGGTGTTTTTTTTCATTGAAATTGAATCCCTAGTATCAATCATAAAAAAATGCCAAAGCTTGCTAATGAGTTAACTAAGCTTTGGCAATGTAGAGAATTTGGGTGTTATTGCGCAACGGGTTTGAAGACACGTACCCAATCGACAAGCATGACATTCTTACCTGAATTATCTGCCAGTTCAGCATCTGTTGGATCATGCTCCCACCAACTTTGGAATTCATTGTTTATGATGATATCCATTGGTTTGAAGAACCCTTTTCCATTTTGATAGTCATAAGGGTCAATAACAGATGCTGGAGAACGCTCGCTGGCTTTTTTAAGGTAGCTGAAATTAAAATCATCACTATTTTGTTCATAAATTTCGACCGCTTGGTAACCTGTATTGTCACTCATTAGGTCGTTGTTACTATCGACTTTTGGATAACTGTAATACCATGTTGACGCGCTACCGGAGTACATCTTAGTGGCAAATGCATTGTTATAAAGCACTCGAACCAATTCACCATTAATGTAGTACTCGAAATGATAAGGGTTGATCCAATTCACGCCGATTTGTACGTATTGGCGGTTACCATTGTTCCAAGTATATTCTCCCCAAGTCTCATGCCCTCCCATATGATGGTCGTCGTTTGAACCTTGCCACCAGCTATTTTTATCGCGAGGTTGATAATCAGTGAAAGGCTCTCGAATGAAAGAGTGATGGCTTAGATGAATAAATTTCGAAAAGTAGGTATTCCCGTTTCCGCCGCCTGCATACGATTCAAGAATATCGATTTCTTGGGTATCATCTGGGCTTAATAACCACACTGCAGCAGCCAGAGAAATATCGGACATACTGACACTCGCTTCTACAAAAACGGGAAATTGAACTTGTTGGTTTGACGAAATACACGCCGCGTTCACACCCGGTTTATCTTGTTTATCTGTTCTGTCGCTTCGAGATACGTGAAACTCGGCTTTACCATTTTTTACCGTAACGTGATCGTGCTGCCAATAGGTTGAGCCTGGACCGTCCCAGCTAGAATGATAAAAATTGTACCAACGGCCATCTCCGAAATCTTTTCGCTCTGATGTGGCATCAAATTGGTACTGGAAATCATCGGACATATCCGTCTGCTCTTGCCATGTCTGGTTGATGCCTGCATCTGCAGGCACCGCTAGATTATGGACGTCAGATGGTTCTTGGCTAACAGAAGCATAACCGAGTCTAGAAACATCCGTTACTATCGTTGAGCTATCAGGTCCAGACTGAGGAGGTGCGACACCATTTTGCCCACCTGGATTTGTCGGACCATCGCTTGAGCCTCCGCCACAACCGACAAGCGCAGTCGTAATTACTGTTAGTAAAAAAGTACGTTTCATTGTTTCCAATCCCTTTAATGTATGTCTTTATACTTTGGATAAGCTTACACATTTCAACCAATGAGTTTTGTGATCAACCAATTGTATTCAACTGGCAACCCAATATGAAATGCTATTCTCGCCATTATTGTGACCTACTTGGTGATTTGTGCAGATAAAGTAACGGCTGAACCAATTGGAACAGCCTTAATACTCTAGGATGTTAGATTTTCTTTATATGCTCTTTTGGGATTTGAATTGGCTGACAATAGAACTTCAATTTGTTCAATGGATTTGTCCTTTGTTTCTGGCAATAGCTTGGTGATCAGTGCTAAACCGATACCGCTAAATATGGCGTACATTAAGAATGTGTTAGCAGCCCCTAAATTAGCCAGTTGCCAAGGGAAGAACTGCTGAATCAAGTAACTAGCAATACTAGTGACGATGGCTGAGATCGGTATGGCAGCGCTGCGAACCGAATTAGGGAATATCTCAGAAAAGAGCACCCACATAATTGGACCAATTGAGATATGAAACGCGGCAATAAAACCAAGAATGCCAAATAAGACTAAATAGGAATTAACGATGATCGCTTTCTCAATAATACTCGCTTCATATTTCACCAATTCAATTGGAGAGTAGACCGTTGACAAAGCATCTTTAAATTCGACATCACTATTAAAAACTAATCCTTTGAATGACTCAAGTGGCGCAACGTCGATGGTTTCAGACAGTTGTTCAATGTTGGTATCTGTGAGCTCAAACTTGGCACTGTTAAAGCCATACCAGCATGTAAGATGGCTAAGAACAGCGCAAGTCAGGCCGATAAGTAATAGTGGACGGCGTCCCAATTTGTCTATGAACATAATCGCAAAGATGGTAAAAATGACGCTCGTTAAACCAATATATATCGCTTGTTGGAATGCCGCGTTACCACCAAATCCTACCTGTTCGAAAACTGTCGGTGCATAGAATAGGATGGCATTCATGCCTGTGATGCCTTGAACGATAGCGATCGTCACGCCAATCACCAATGCGGTGCGATACTTCGATGTAATGAGATTTTTAAGTTGATGACTAAAGGCTGGCTGCTTATCTTCTTGCATCGTAGCGTTGACCTCTTTTACTGTATCCATTAATTCTTCAGGTGCATACTGCTTGCTCAGTACCTCTTTTGCTTCCTTAACTTTACCTCTGGTGATTAACCAACGAGGTGATTCTGGGACGGTAAACAATAACCCAAACCATAGGATTGCAGGAACCAGTTCTGACGCTAGCATGGTTCTCCAAATACCCTCTGATGAAAGTAAGTAGATGTTCTCATTAAGATTGATGACAAGGTAGTAGTTAATAAAATAAGCCATGGATAAACCAATGACGATATTGAATTGGTTACATGACACCAATTTACCTCGTAATCGAGAAGGGGCGACTTCACCAATGTACATGGAGGCCAAAGATAGAGAACTGAAGGCAAGACCACCAATAAAACGAGCGGCGACAAGCATCTCATAACTCGTTGATAATGCGGAACCTATTGCGGAAAAAATATAGAGTCCTGCTATCAGGATAAGGGTGTTTTTTCTTCCCCAAGTGTCGGCTATTTTGCCGGCAAAACATAAGGCGATGATTGCGCCAAGGCTCGGTGCACTTACCACCGTACCAACCTGTAAATTTGACAACCCAAACTCCATACTAATATAGCGAATGGTTCCCGATATGATCGCGGCATCAAGGCCGAAGACAAACCCACCCAGAGCGACAATCATCGCGTATCGAATGGCATTTTTAGTATGTTGGTTCATTGCGTATTACCCACTAAAGAAAGTTAAACCAATAGTGAGGCAAAGGTAATCCAAAATCTGCTAAATTGATCACAATTGGTCGATCAATTATGTATTTTTATATGTTTTTATCAACCAATTCAAGTTTGACCAAAAAAACACCATTGCGGCTGTTTTCTTAGTTAAAGAATGCGCTCATTTCACGACACTGGTGGTCATATCTAATACGATTGGCTGGGATAGTGCAAAATACAGACAACAACGGAAGGGATGCGAGTACGGCCGCTAGGAGCCGTTGCGTTGGATTAACGAGTACCTACCTAAGAATCGCAGGACCCCACGCATAATCTCAATTTACTTTTAGTCGGAATGAATAGAAGTGGGTTAGCAACATCATCCTAAGCGAATAGCGCAACGAAAATAATGAGTGTACTGGTCATTGAGCAGCAGCCCGTATCTATTTGGACTGTTTGCGGGTCAAGACGGTGGTATTTGCATCAGGCCTTAAGTAGAAAAAGCATCGCTATAGCGATGCTTTTTCTACGGTTTATCTTAATTACCATTTATCAAATTATTGATAATTGACATACACGGTTTTCTTTTGCAGATACCCTTCTAGACCGTGCTTACCATCCTCTCCACCAATACCAGAGCGTTTGAAACCTGTGTGGAATCCATTAAACAGCTCGCCGTTAGGACGATTAACATAGATTTCACCCACTTCAAGTTCATGCACTGCCTGCATGATTTTACGCATATCGTTCGTGTAAACATAACCTGAAAGACCGAGGTCGATATCATTCGCATACTCTAAAGCTTGCTCGAAACTACTCACGGGCATAGCAGATACGATTGGACCAAAAGTCTCTTGTTTCATGATATCCATATCATTAGTTACATTCGTAATAATAGTGGGTGCGAACCAGAAACCTTTATCGAATTCGGAACCTTCTGGTTTACCGCCGCCTAACTCGATTACAGCACCTTGTTCTTGAGCGCGCTTGACCATGCGAGTGAGGTTTTCGATTTCTCTTGAGTTGACTTTGGGACCTATATCGGTTGTGCTTTCGAGGGGATTACCCACGATGAGTTCTTTGGTTTTAGCAATGAATTTAGCCATAAACTCATCGTAAATAGCCTCATGGATATACATTCGCTCGTTTGATGTACAAATTTGCCCACAGTTACCAAATCCGGACTTAACGGCAATTTCAACGACATGATCAACATCAACGTCGTCGAGGACAATGAAGGGTGCTTTGCCACCGAGTTCCAGATTAAGGGCTGTAATGTTTTCTGATGCAGAACGATATAGAATGGAACCTACTTCAGAACTACCTGTTAATGTGACCAGTTTGGTGATCGGATTGCGAACCAACTCGTCACCGACGATGCCACCTTCACCAGAAATAATATTGACGACACCTTTTGGAAAATCACATTCTGCGATGAGCTTAGAAAACTCCAATACTGCAAGGGGTGTATCTGCTGGGGGCATTACAACCATGGTATTGCCAGTGACAAGCGCATTACCAAGCTTTCTTGCGGCGAGAGCGAGTGGGTAGTTCCACGCGAGTAATCCTACGGTCACCCCAAATGGTACACGCTGAATCCAAATTTGTTCGTCTTGATTTTCGCTGGTAAATATTTCACCTTCGATACGTCGAGCTGATTCTGCCGCATAGCGAAGAAAGCCGACAGAACCTGCAACTTCGCCGCGAGCATCAGACAACGTTTTGCCTTGCTCTGTGGTTAACAAAATGGCAAATGATTCTGAGTTTTGTTCTAACTTATCTGCCAATTTAGAGACATATTGTGCACGTGTTTGAGCAGGAAGTTTCGCCCAAGCTTTAGAAGCTCTCTCACTAGATATCAGCGCTTTCTGCGCATCTTCTCGCGTTGCTTTTGGTGCGTAACCCACGATGTCTTCGTTACTTGGGTTAATGACCTGAATGGTTTCTGAGTCAGAGGCCTGTAACCACTGACCATCGATGTATAGATTGCTGTATAAAGTAGACATAAGGACCCTAGGCGAATTCAAATAATATATGATTAATATAACTTAAATCTACATAGTGGAAAACCAAATGATTTTATTGGTTAACGTATATGTGATTTGGTTAACGTATTTTTCGATTGTTTATGAAGGAGTGATGTTTTGTTGGGCACTTATCACAAATATTATATCAATACAGGGGGTAAATGACACTATCAGTAGATTCGTGACAGTGGCATAATACAAACGTGTGCAACTAGTGGTAAAATTGGTTACATTAACTTAAAATAGGTTGACCGAATCAACCTGACAACCCCGGAAAAATAATGATTGAATCAAGTAATACTAAAAGACGGTACTATGATATCGGGCTGCAAATTGAAGAATTGCTTCACTCTGGAGTTTTCAAGGCTGGTGAGCGTTTGCCCTCCGAACGTGAATTAAGTGATCGCTTTGAAACAAGTAGAGCGACTATCCGCGAAGCGATTATCATGCTTGAGTTGAAAGGCTTAGTGATTGTTCGGCAAGGGGCTGGTATCTATTTTATTGATTCTCCTGATAAAGCTTCTAATAGTGCCTTTATTCCGAAGAGCGATATTGGTCCGTTCGAGCTCCTACAAGCAAGGCAGATTATTGAAAGTAGCATAGCTGGTTTTGCAGCAACGCAGATAAAATTCAATGAATTGAGAGAGCTAAAAAAAGTACTTAATCAGCAAGAAAGTGAAATCAACGGGAACAGTGAAAAGTTTGAACAGCTTGATGAACAGTTTCACCACTTGATTTCAGAGTCGACACAAAACCGCGTACTTATTCGCCAAGCCGCCGAAATGTGGAATACAGTTCGTATTAAAAACCCATTATGGCGAGAGCTGAACCATAAATATTTACATGAAGAGCGACTGCAGACGCAGTGGATCAACGATCATAAGCGTATCCTGATGGCGCTGCAAAAGCGTTCGGCAGAAGAAGCGAAGCAAGCAGTCTGGCAGCATATTGAGAACAGTAAGGTTGAGCTCTTAAAAATTGCTTCATCAGAAGGCGTTGATGAAGAGCTTGATGATCTTTTCTTTGCTCTCGATTTGGACATTGAAAACAGCTGAGGCTAATCGATGTTACAAAGACCCGCTGATAGCGGGTTTTTTTTCGTTTGATGGTTATGAAAGGCGATTTTTTATAAGTTTACAGTGGTGCTAAGGGATATTCTGTCACCAATTCGATAAAGAAAATGAATACATAAAAAAGCCCCTCAAATGAGGGGCGTAGTGTTATTAGTTTGACGGTTCTTTAGCAAGGGTTTTCATCACCAGCTGAGGTAATACAGACTGGCTGAGTTCCCCAATCCTTCCTCTCTCCTTGATCATTACTAAACTCTAAAAATAAGTAGTAGAACTCATTAGTAGGCAGATCTTTAGTTGGGACTAGCCCATCAAGTTGATAAGACGGTAGATCCAGTGAGTAGGTTACAGTGCCTTTTTCCCCTCCAATGGTGTCTGGCACGATATCGTATTGCACGCCTGTTCCTTTGCCTGCGTAGTCGGTAATAAGAGCCCAGCTTGGTTGCTGAAGACGGCGTAGATAAATTTTCACACCGTCGGGTGTGACATTATTAGAGCCAGCGTTATAGTCAAATGTCACTTCCATTGGTTTGTTGATTGGGTTGGCGCGAGTTTTGTATTTCCAATCGTTGTCCAATTTAATGGCAATCGCGACATAGTCTTCAACATCCATAGTCACAGAATCTTGAATGGTGTTTGGAGTTTCACTGCCATTTGCTGTCGCAGTAACTGTCACGCTACCTGTGCCTGTTCCTGATACTTCGCCTAGTTCTGAAACCGTAGCGACTGCGGAGTTAGACGTGGTCCAAGTTACAGATTCGTCATCAGGCTTTTCTGTTGCGTCGCTAGACTCTAGTGTCGTGTTCAGTTGGATGCTTTGACCAACATACAGTTGACTGCCGTCATGTTCTAGCGTGATATCCGTGACGTAAACAGGATCAAATGCACCAACCAAAATAAGAATGCTCTCACTTACTCCTTCTGCCGTTGACGAAGTTACCGTAATCGTTGCATCTCCATTTGCATGTGCGGTAATGATTCCGTTGTTGTCAACACTAGCAACAACGCTATTGCTACTGGAATACGTCACTGCTGACTCTGCGTTCAACGGTGTGAATTCAGGCTCCAAAGAATACACTTCATCAACGCGTAATTTTTTCTCCGTGCGCTCTAGTGAAATGGCTGTTGGCACTGGGGCAATACCGTTATCGGATTCCAGTGTGTCATTTAGGGTTGGGTCAATAAAGGTTACCGTTTCACCATTTCGCCAAATAATAGTGGCTTTATCCACTTGTTCGCTAATGCCTAGGCCAAAATGCGTTAGGTTCATTACACCTTGAGAAAAGGCTTCACCACGAGAGCCCACTCGATGAGACGGTGTGGTGCCAGATGCAGTTTCTAAGACAATACGAGCACCTAACGGGTCAATATTTGCAAATGGACTGTAACCGACGTCAACATTAAGGTAGTTACCTTCATTGGCGGTAGTGTTTTTGTACAAGTACCATTTGCCTTCTTCATTACTACCATTAAGCAAATCGATTTGACCGTTACGATTAAAATCAAATGCTTGTCCCATATCACCATGACCAGGATCATTAACATCATGCGCGCCGTGAATGGTCGTGGTTTCAAACTGTCCTTTACCATTGTTGACCAGCAGTAAGTCAGAAATGCGCTCTTTTAAGAAACCGTAGCGGTGAATGAAAATATCATTCCAGCCACTATTGTTGAAGTCTCCGAAAGTGACTCCCCAGTGATTACCGCCAATCGGTACATTCCACTCTTGCGATGCGTCGACAAATTTATCGCCTTGGTTAATAAGTAGTACGTCGCTAACGTTACGATTGGTCGGCTGCCATTCTGTCTCAATGCCGGTGACATTTTCAAGCGAGAACGAGACGTTCCAATAAACATCTTGATTTCGTACCCATTCGGCTTTCCATTTTCCGTTACCTGTGTGCCCGATATAAATACCATTTTGGTCGCGGACATCCGGGAAACCGTTGGCATCTTCAGGCTTTATATCGAGATGATGAGGAGCGTCTTTCATGTCTGGGTGAAGTTGACTATCCTGGAAGCCTGTGGCGAAAACCCACTTTTTCTCTTTCGAGTCACCGAGGTAAATGGGATAACCATCATCATACTGACGATAAACCAGGTCGAGATCCTTGAGCGTCAGTGTTGCGCCGTCATCTGTTGTAATATCAATCAGTGTTGTTCCTTTTTCCCCGTCATCACGCACGTCGAACTTTGTCGTTGTCGGGTTGAAATCATAAGATTTACGAGACATTTGATATTCAGGGAGGCCACGGGATAAGTAGATATCAAATAATCCATCGTTATTTAAATCGACCTCTGCGGCAGCCTGAATTTGAAACAGGTTTTGAGCACTTTCTGGTAATCGCTCGCTGGAAACGTTAGTGAATGTGAAATCACCATTATTCTTCCACAATGATAGCGGTGAAAACAGTAACAGGTCTTGTTTGCCGTCGTTGTCAAAATCAAGAACGAGCACTCGTTCAGACTGTGTCATCTCGATGCTTGGAATGCGAACTTGTTCGAAAGTCCCATCGCCATTATTGCGATAGAACAGTTGAACAGGGCCATCGTAATTTGGGGTTGTAGCATTAACCAGAACGAGATCTAATAGACCGTTGTTATTGAGATCGACCCAGCGCGGTGAGCGCCCACGTGCGGGGGTGTTAATACCGCCATTATTTTCTACCTCAACAAACTTGCCGCCTTCATTTTTAAATAGAATGTAAGAAGAAGGGCTCGTGCCGTTTGCTCCCCCCATTGCCAGCATTAAGTCAAGATTACCGTCGTTCGTGAAATCCCCCAACGCAGTACCGTGGTAGTCTTGGGCGTATGGGAAAATAGGGTCTACATCGACAGTGGCTCCAGAAAAGTTAGTCACCACTTGTGGTGCGATGTAGTTATGGTTGTTGAGAATAGCATCATAGAATCCGTTGCCGGCAATATCCCCAATTGACGGTCCGCCATATTTGTACGTGACTTCTGTTTCTAATCCCACCTCTTCTGATGCGTCTGTAAATTGAGGCAGAGTCACGTCGCCAAGTGGAGAAGCTGTCATTGAGTTGACTCTCACAGCCCCTGTTCTGACGGCTATTGTAAATACTGTACCATCATCATTTTGAGTCGCTACATCATTGAGTTGAGTAATCAAGCGTAAAGAGTGCTCGCCAGAGCTTGGGATATCAACCTGATCTAAAAGAATGTGGCTGCCTTGAAGCACGGAGATAGAGGCGTAGGCTGAATCTATCGTCACATTTAAATCAAATGCTTGAAGTGAGTCAGGCGATGTGATGTCGAGAGCGACGTTAATATCTTTGCCTACTTCAGTTGTGGCGGGCAATGAAACGGAAGGATTTTGGCCCCCGGGCGGGACTTCACTGTCGTTTGAGCTACTTTTGCACCCTACAGCGGTTGCTATAGCCAATGCTAAGAAGCTATAGCCTATTTTGGTTAATGACATTTGTTTTCCTTTAATTGTCAAAGAGGTTTCGCTGCGTAAAGTAATTCTTTTTTTTAAACTGGTCTGTGATCACGATCTTTTGGTTTGCCAAATGTGTATTTAAATTTTCCAATAGTTGAAATAGATCAACCTATTTTGTTTTTTAACATCTATTTCGTTAAGATGTTGTGGTTTTATCGATTGTTTCTTGGGAATGTGACGTAGGTTATTTAGAGTTGGCATTTAGACTGTTATCTTTTGTTCAACCAATTTTTTGTATTTAATTAAAAAGTGAGATTGCGATGAAGCGTTATCAAATGTATGTGGGTGGTGAGTGGGTTAGTGCAAAAAATAACCAGGTTGAGCAAGTGATTAATCCGTCGACGGAAGCTGTGATAGCTGAAATCCAAAATGCGGATGAGAGCGATGCGGATCGTATACTCGAGGTGGCGAAACAAGCGCAGAAGTCATGGGCAAAGATTCCCGCTAAACAAAGAGCTGACACCATGCGCAAGTTTGCTCAATTGATTAGAGAGAACAAAGAAAACTTAGCTGAGCTTTTAGTTAAAGAACAAGGAAAGCTCCATCGTGTAGCATTGGGAGAGGTTGAAGTTACCAGTACCTTTATCGAGTACGCTTGTGACTGGGCCAGACAAATGGACGGGGATATTGTCCAATCCGACAATGAAAATGAACAAATTATGATCCACAAGGTGCCTCGTGGTGTGGTCGTTGCGATTACGGCTTGGAACTTTCCGCTGGCATTGGCTGGGCGGAAAATTGGGCCTGCACTTATCGCAGGTAATACGATAGTGGTTAAGCCAACGTCTGAAACGCCATTGGCGACACTCGAGTTGGGTTACCTGGCAGAGCAAGCTGGCATTCCCGCTGGAGTACTCAACATTGTGACAGGGGGGGGAAGAACGTTAGGCAATGCCCTTGTTGGACATCGACTAACCAATATGGTCTCGATGACAGGCAGCACTCCTGCTGGACAATCCATTATTAAAGCGTCTGCGAATAATATGGCACATGTTCAGCTCGAACTTGGGGGGAAAGCTCCTTTTATCGTAATGGAAGACGCTGATCTTGAACAAGCTGCTGCTGCTGCGTTGCATTCACGTTTTGATAACTGTGGACAAGTATGTACCTGTAATGAGCGTATGTACGTACATAGTGGGGTTTATGATGAGTTCATGCGTATATTTATGGAAAAAGTGGCGGCAATAAAAGTTGGTGATCCAATGGACCCGTTGAGTGATATGGGGCCTAAAGTAAATGCGCGCGAATTAGCGCACATGGAAGAACTCGTTACGCAAGCAATCGCTGAGGGCGCCACGCTAGCGTTCGGAGGACACAGAGTTCAAGGTACCGACTTTGAAAAAGGTTTTTGGTTCCAGCCAACAGTACTTACCGATGTGACGCAAGCGATGACGATTGTGCATGAAGAAGCGTTTGGTCCAATCTTGCCGGTTATTCAATTTGACACGTTCGAAGAAGTTATTGGTTACGCGAACGACAGTGATTATGGTCTTGCCGCGATGATTTGTACAAATAACATGAAATATGTCAACCAGTTGTTGTCTGAGTTAGAATCTGGTGAGATTTATATCAACCGTGGTCATGGTGAGCAACACCAAGGCTTCCACAATGGGTACAAATTAAGCGGTACTGGTGGTGAGGATGGTAAATATGGTTTTGAACAATATTTGGAGAAGAAAACGTTTTATGTAAACTTTAACTAATATTTTAAAAATCAACCGTGTAAAGCCAGTACCGTTGTTTAATCAATGGCTGGCTTTTTTTGTCTCTAGTTTGTCTCTTTGTTCAATTATCCATTCATTTACCATCCATCCGGTAGACTATTTCTTTTTGGTCTATTGAGTTACATGTTTTGTTACACCTTTTGAGTGTAGCTGGAACTAATGTGGCTATTGTTCGTGTTTTGTAATGAAATTATTATTAAATTCTTTTTATTTCAGTTAATTACACAATTTCGCACATTTATTTTTATTGATAGTTTTGTGACTTGTGGTGCATTTTGTGCAAGTTAGAGTGACAAAAAGACGTTTGTGATCAAATTTTCACATCAAAAATAAACTCTAAAAGCGAAATGCTACTTCTATCACGTTAAATTGGGTTACCAATATTTAAACTCATCAACATGAATTGAGTATTGGTTAAGCAGAGTCGGGGGCTGTTTAACCATAAATTTTATTAGTTTCTTTAAAAGTAAACCGATTAATTAACGACTTCACGGGTAAATAAAAATGAAAAGGAAATTTCTTTCACTTTCTCTTGTTGCTGCGGCGGTAAGTAGTGTTTGTGCACCTGCAGTGGCGGCTGATGCCACTCATTTAGATGGTTTTAAATTTTCAGGCTACGGCCGAGCCGTTGTAGGTGTGACAGAAGATCAACTTGTTAGTAAAGAGGCAGAGCGTGCACATAATGGCGTCAATATTATCCAAACTGCGGGTAATCCATATAAACCGACAGGCAAACTGGGCAATCAAGGCAGTCAAGCTGAGCTTCATCTAGATTATGGGGTGAGCCAAAACGACATGAATTGGGTCACACATGTCAATTTGTTTACCGGTGCAAGTGATTACAATGACCCTTCAAAGCCGCCATCAAATTATGTATATCTTGATGAGTGGTGGGTCCATGGTACAGGTATTTTTGACTCTAACCCTAATGCCGCGGTTTGGATGGGTAAACGTTACTATGGACGTTACGAAGCGTCACTGAACACATACCAACATGTTAACCAAGATGGCATCGGAGGTGGTGTCGACAACTATGATGTCGGTTTCGGTATGTTGGACCTCGGGGCTGTAAAAGATGGCTTCGGTGGCACCACACACGAGTTTTGTGAAAAAGACACGGCAGGTCAATGTAAGTCTGATTCAGTCCAAGGTTACAGCGGTGGAAACGTTTCATTTCATGCGAAATTGCACAGTATGCCAATTACTGACAACGTGAAAAGTGATGTGTTTGTGAACTACGGCCGCTACTTTGGTTCTGATTCTGATATGAAGTCTCATATTTCAGGTGGAGAGTATTCTCGCTCAGCGCGTGAAGATAATCCTGATTCATACCAAGTGGGTTTCTCGGTTAAACAAGGAGAGTGGGCTGATTTTAATCGACTTCTTGTTCGTTACAGTAGCAAAACAAGTACTTCAATGACGCAATCTTGGCTACATCGACCTAGTTACCAAGTGGGTGGCTTCTTTGATGGTATGCAAGAGATTACTGATTCGATTCGTTTAGAGTACTTGGTTTCTCATGAGACGGCGTCTTATGGGGATGATGTCCAAGATCTTGCGATTAACTGGGATCTACCTTACGACAAAACTACGTGGAATCAAGCCGTGGTTCGAGGTACTTACAAATGGAATAACAAGTTTTCTACCAAACTAGAAATGGCTTACGACCAAATGGACTTTGAAGTGAATTCATTGGGCAGCCTTAGCGGTACGGATGGTAGCAACTCTTCTGCAAAAGTGACGCTCGCCCAGGATATTCATTTAGGCAGCGGTTACTGGGACCGTCCAACAATTCGTTTATTTGTAACTTACGGTCAGCTTGATACAAATACTTTGGCATTTCAAAGCTATGACAATGGTTACAGCGACTGGCAAGCTGGTTACAACCCGTACATTACCGAATTAGGTAAGAAGAATGCGACAACTTTTGGTCTGATGTTTGAAACCTGGTGGTAATTCTCCTGAGTGGCAACCGTTTTAGGTTGCCATCACCTCTTTCTTTTTAGGATTTTAACGATGAATACAAATAAAACGAAAATAGCGGTGTTGCTATCAACGGTTTTAATTGCTGGATACGGTTGTAAGTCAACGCCAACGTCTGATGTCAGCAACGGTGACAATAGTGCAGCAGTCGTAGCTGCCTTCCCTGATTTTGAGTCGGATAGTTTCTTCAATTCTGTTAAAGCAGAACATGCAAAAACGAACGTTTCCAACGAAGCCGGCGTGACGGCTGGCAGCAAGGCGTTACACATTGACTTTGATGCGGTATCGGATGCGAACAAGTATAAATACTGGCCCAATGTTAAGTTTTTCCCTTCATCTGGTGAGTGGAACTGGAATTCAAAAGGCAGTTTAAAAGTAGATGTTACGAATCCGCTAGATACTCCAGCTAATGTGATTTTTAAGCTGGTTGATAATGTCGGTCAAATGGGGGCTGAAACGAATCAGCTGAATTATGCGGTTAATATCGCCCCGGGTGAAACTCGAACGATTGAAATGCTGTTTAACGGTGGCGTCCGTAAGCTAGAGGGATATTGGAATGGTGATAACCTCAATCTAAGAAAGCTCGCTGAACTTCAAGTTTTTGTGCAAGGTCCAGCTGATGCTCAGAGTATTATTTTGGATAATCTTGAGCTAGTGAATGCAACCGGTGATTTTGTTGCAGCTGAAGAAAAAGTGGTGGAAGCAGGTCCTGTACCAACGGTCGCGGCGATTACTAGTTTTGAAGACGGTGAAGAGACATTTGTCAGCGCAGAGCGCAGTAGTGCGACTCAGACTCGTATTATTGATACGGCAGACGGTAAGGGGCTCGAGGTCAAATTCTCCGCCAGCAACGCCTATCCAAATGTTACATTTATGCCAGCAACGCCTTGGGATTGGTCTGATAAAGGTGATTTCAATCTAGCATTTGATATTGAAAACCCAACAGATGAGCCGGTTCAAATGTTTGTGCGTGTCGACCAGGCGGAAAACGCAAACTGGGGTGGTACAGCAGATGGTGTAACTGACAGTATGTCAAGCTATATGACGGTCCTACCGGGTAAGAAATCGACGTATTATATGACGCTTCGAGAACTAGAAGGCAGTATGGTTTCTGGTATGCGAAGTGAACCACCAAAGCTATCTTATGATGCACAAGCCATCAGTTACGGGTGGGGAGAAACAGGTCTAGACGTATCTAATATCGATAATGTTCAGCTGTACCTTCAAAACCCCACAAAGGATGCGAAAATCGTTGTCGATTCAATTCGATTGGTGCCAAATCTAGATGCGGATACGTCGCGCTATACAAATATTGTTGACCAGTACGGTCAGTTTACCGGCGATGATTGGGAAGAAAAAATCCACTCAGATGAAGAACTAAAAAAGGCTGGTCAAGAAGCTCTAGCCCAACTGGGTAACGTTGAACCAATGGCTGATCGCTGTAAATTTGGTGGCTGGAAAGATGGTCCTCGCTTGGAAGCAACAGGATTTTTCCGTACTGAAAAAGTGGATGGGAAATGGACGATGGTTGATCCGGAGGGCTGTATGTTCTTCATGACCGGACTTGATAACGTTCGAATGGATGACACGGTGACCATTACTGGTGTCGACTACGCAGACATCAAAACGAAAGAAGGTCGTGAAGTGACTTCTGAGCTAAGAAACTCGATGTTTGAATGGTTACCAGAGGATAACGATCCACTTGCTGTTAACTATGATTATGCGGGATATGTACACTCTGGCGCTCTAAAAAAAGGGGAAGTGTTCAGCTTCTATCGTGCGAACTTGATGCGTAAGTATGATACCGACCAGGAACAAGCGATGAAGATCTGGAAAGATGTAACGCTTGATCGCATGGTCGATTGGGGCTTCACCACATTGGGCAACTGGATTGACCCAATGTACTTTGGGTCAGAGCGAGTGGCGTATGAAGCGCACGGTTGGATCTTTGGCGACCATAAACGAATCAGTACAGGTAACGATTACTGGGGACCGATTCATGACCCATTTGACCCTGAGTTTAAAAATAGTGCCCGAGACATGGCTAATGAGGTCGCCTCTCGAGTAAAAAATGATGATCAATGGCTAGTCGGTGTCTTTGTTGATAACGAAATTAGCTGGGGTAATGTCATGAACGAAGCAAACCATTACGGTTTGATTGTTAATGCGTTGGCTTACGATACAAAAGAAAGTCCAGCGAAAAAAGCATTCGCAGATCATTTAAAAGCAAAGTACAAAACCATCGCAAAGCTCAATTCAGCATGGGGTAGTAATGTTGCCTCTTGGGATGCCTTTGACCAGTCTTTTGACCATCGTTCAGCGTTGACTGCAGGAATGAAAGCTGATTATTCAGACATGCTGCAAATGTTATCTGAGCAATACTTTTCGGTCGTTCGTAGTGAAGTCAAGCGTGTATTACCTAATCACCTCTACCTCGGCGCTCGCTTTGCTGATTGGGGCGTGACGCCAGAGATAGCTCGTGGTGCTGCAAAGTACGTGGATGTGATGAGTTATAACTTGTACGCCAATGATTTAAATGACGGCAAAAAAGCACACTGGAAAAAATTGCTTCCAGAGTTAGACAAACCAAGTGTGATTGGTGAGTTCCACTTTGGTGCAACTGATACTGGTTTGTTCCACGGTGGCATCGTGTCGGTTTCTAATCAAAAAGAGCGGGCTGAAATGTACACTAAGTACATGGATAGCATAGTAAATGACCCGTATTTTGTTGGTGCACATTGGTTCCAGTACTTAGACTCCCCAGCAAGCGGTCGGGCTTGGGATGGCGAAAATTACAACGTTGGTTTTGTGACGATTGCCGATGAGCCCTATGTTGAGCTTATCGACGCAGCGAAGCAGTTCAATGCGGATCTTTATAACAAGAGATTCGGGAAGTAACGTGCAATTAGGTCGGTGGTGGATAAGTCATCGACCCTTTTTATAAAGGATGATAACAATGAACATATTTAAGGTTAGTCTGCTAGCTTCTCTAATTGGGCTATCGAGCAGTGCGTTTGCTGCTGAAACAATCGTGGAATCATTTTCAGGTGAAAACATGGTAGTCGGTGCTACCGTCGACAGTGATTCAGTCGTTACTAATATTGTGTCTGATAGCTATTCAAGCGATGGCGATGACCGTTCATGGCAAATTAGTTTCACTTCATCGTATCAAGGTAACACCATTTGGGGTGAATGGGATTGGAGTAACGAAGAAACGTTTAAAATCGACGTCCTAAACGATACAGGTTCAGAGCAACAGGTCACGATCAAGCTGATTGCGATGAATACGGATTGGACTGATAGCTATAACTTATATGGGGGGGCAACGTTAGCGTCGAGTGATCAAGCGCAAACTGTCGAGATCGATCTTAATTCAGCGACTGCAGGGGAGAATTTCTCTAAAACTGGCGTTGGTGGCATCCAAGTTATGTTAGGTACGGACCCAGGAAGTACTGTTGATGTTTATTTTGACAATATTCGAGTTGATGACGGTAAAGACGAGCCTGTTGAACCGGCACCTGAAGAAGTCGTCGTTGAATCTTTTGCCGAATACACGATTGGCGACATCGTAGATAGTGGTGCGCCGTCTCCGAGTAACCTAGTTTCTGGTGATTATTCAACGGATGGAGATGGCCAGTCTTGGCACATAGTTTTTGATGATGCGTTACAAGGCACAACGCTTTGGGGGGATTGGAGTTGGAGTGACCAAGATACTTTTAAAGTCGATGCGATTAATACGTCTGATCAAGCGCTTAATGTTACCGTTAAATTGATTTCAAAAGACACCGACTGGACAGAAAGCTATAACCTTTATGGCTATGGTACGCTCGCTACTGGCACAGATATTCAAACCATCGATATTGATTTGAATAGCGATTCGGCAGGGCCTGATTTTACTAAGGCCGCTGTTGGTGGTATCCAATTAATGTTGACTGATGCTCCGGCAAGTGAGGTGTCAATTTACTTTGATAATATTCGTGTCGCTGAACTTGAAGACGGGACAATACCACCGAATCCAGGCAATCCTGATCCTGATTACCCAGAGATTATCGGTGAAGGAGGAAGCTTTGGTAGCTTTGGTTTACTGATTGTGTCTGCTCTAGCATTATTGCGCCGCAGAAAATAAGTAATACGGAGACAGTCATTCGACTGTCTCCCCTTCGCACGATAGTTCACAAGTCAATCTAGCATTGGCATCTTAAATCGCATTTTTTCAGAAGTAATAAAAATAAGCGGTGCGTTACATGAACGTAAATTACTATAAAAATAGATTAGTGATAGTGCTAATCATTATTTTATTCCCATTCAATTTATATGCGGAAATAAAAACACCGATGGTCTTTCCTGGGAGAGATACTCTTATTTTGGAGCTAGTCGAACTCGCATTACAAAAAAACTCTGCATCACAAAATATTAGCCATGCAACGGAATATTTATCGGATGCAAGACTGGTCGAAGAGGTGCGTAATGGAAATATCGACTTAATATGGGCCGGTGCTTCTCAAGATTTACAAAATCAGTTGCAAGCCATTAAAATACCTATCTTTAAGGGCCTTGCAGGGTATCGAACCTTTGTGATTGAAAAAAATAGTCAGTATAAATTTTCAGATGTGAATAACTTAAATGACTTAAGAAGAATGAAAGCTGGGTTAGGACGATTCTGGTCAGATACTAAGATTCTTGAGGATGCAAATATAGAGGTTATTAAACCAGTTAAGGCGGAAAGTCTTTTCCATATGGTTGAAGGAGCTCGCTTTGATTACCTGCCTCTTGGTGTTCATGAATCACATGGTGTTGTTCGTGACCAGTATGAACTAGAGCTAACAGTTGAAAAGAATATTCTTCTGGTTTACCCATCTGCGATGTACTTTTATGTATCTAAACAGAATGACGAACTATATAATAAACTTAATGATGGATTGGAAATAGCAATAAAAGACGGAAGCTTTGATGAGGTTTTTTATAATTCAGAGTTAATTAAAAATACGTTTAAATCTAGTGGTATCACAGAGCGTACAGTAATTAATATAGATAACCCATACTTACCGAAAGATGCGCCTATTAATAGAAAAGAACTCTGGCTAGATATTAACCATTAAAGTAAGGTCGAGAAAATGAATAATAGTTTAAGTAAAACGCTCTCAATTTTCCTTATTGTGGTTGGCTTGATTGGGATATTAATTGGTGGCGGTGCCAGTTATTTTACAGTGAAAGACCGGCTAGAGACAGCGTACGCTCAGGATCTAGAATCAACCATTGGTTTAGCTGATGCTGCATTGGTAGAAGCGATTTTTGCATATGATTTTGAACAAGCTCAAACCATTACAGAGGCATTGATTAATTCCGAAATTTTACGTTCTGTGGTGGTGGTAGATCAAAGAGGCAAAGCGATAGCAAACTCCGGAACACCACTAAATAGCCTCGCCTATACTGAACATGCGGTTGTTCGTGGTGATACGACAATTGGGACCATTACTTTTCAGTTTGATCCAGCCGTTATTGGTACCAACATGAAAAATGAAATGTTCTTGATGATGTTTGGTATTGTGTTGGTGCTTGTGTTGGTCATTATCAGCGTGTATTTTTTCATGCGTTCCCTGATCATTCGACCGATCGACGATGTCACGACGTCACTCTATCGTCTATCGACTGGGGATGCTGACTTGTCGCAGCGTATTGCTATTAAGAGTGATAATGAAATTGGTCGATTGACAAAAAACTTCAACCACCTGATGGACAATCTGATGGATATGATAGGGGGAGTGGCGAACATTAGCATGCATATTGGTAATATTTCGAACTCGCTGACAGCTGTGGCCAAGCAGTCACAAGATGACGCTCAAGCACAGCAAACATCAATGCAGACGGCGGCGACATCACTTGAAGAAGTGAGTGTCACGGCAGAAGATGTGTATCGTAACGCTGAAGCGACCCTAGCGAAGACACAAGAGGCTATTGACTGTGTTGAAGAGGGCGGGCGCTTAGTGGATCAGAACGGAACACTCGCGACAAGCCTTTCAGACCAGATCAGTGAAACGTCACAACGAATTGATGCTTTGATTCAGTCTTCGTCTGATATTGGCTCGGTGGTCGAAGTAATCTTAAGTATTGCAGAGCAAACCAACTTATTAGCGTTGAACGCGGCGATTGAAGCTGCGAGAGCGGGCGACCAAGGGCGTGGTTTTGCGGTCGTGGCCGACGAAGTGAGAGCATTGGCGCAGAAAACCCAGAACTCAACCACAGAGATCGAAACCATCGTATCGAGCTTGCAGTCTAACGCCAAGCGTGCGGCGGAATCCATGAGTGTCAGCCTAGTATCATCACACGAGGTGACGGCTGCGGCGATGACGTTGTCAACGAATTTACAGAAAATATCGGCGGACATCGAGGCAATCAATAGCATGAACTCCGAAGTGGCGGTAGCGACCAAGCAACAAAGCGAAGTGACGAAAACTATTGCAATCAATATTGACGATTTGAATCAATTGTCTTCGTCTTTGTCGGGCAGTGCGGCAGATGTAAACATCAAAGTGGTAGAGCTTCAAGGTGTGAACCACAACCTAACCAGTAATATTGGTCGCTTTAATGTGTAATATTGTGGATTGATCATGTTCCTTTCATTAAGTGGCGCTTCGCGCCACTTTTTTCGTTTCTTCATCGCTTCACGGATTGGCCCACAACCTGTCATCAATGGAATCTGCTGCACTTCACGATATCGTGTAATACGTAGCAATATGAGAACGGAATTTGGTGCGTTTAAGGTTTAATTTGTTGATGTCATTTCAGGCAGGGTGTATGTCAGCTAAAAAGGGAAACCGAAGAAATAACGTTACGAAGAAATAATGTTATTGATAAAAAAGCCCCTCGATAGAGTGAGGGGCAAAGGCTCTAAAGGCTAGTGAACAACCTATACTCTAAAAGGAATTAAACTTGATATTGCGCAAACTTTTCCCAGTCGAACTCGACACCGATACCTGGAGCATCAGATGCAACAGCGCGGTGGTTGTCAACGACTAGTGGACGTTTGGTATATTCATCAATAGGGAAACTGTGTACTTCTAACCATCCGCTATCAAAGGCTGAGACTAAGCTGACGTGAAGCTCTTGCATGCCATGAGTACATACTGGAATACCATGTTTTGTCGCCAAATTAGCAGCTTGAAGCCAACCCGTGATTCCGCCACAATTAGACGCATCAGGTTGAACAAAACCAAGTTGCGCTTGATCCATTGCATAACCGAACTCATGAATGGTGTGAAGGTTTTCACCCATAGCGAGTGGAATGGATGTGTTATTAGCAATTTCTGCATAACCAAGATAGTTATCAGGAATGGTCGGTTCTTCGAACCACGTGATGTCGTATTGCTCAACGGCTTTAGATAGCTTTATCGCTTGCTCTACGGATAACGAATAATTGGCGTCAATCATGAATGTCACGTCTGGGCCGATAAATTCACGAACGGCCTTGATACGGTCGATATCTTCTTGCATGTTCTCACGGCCAATCTTTATCTTGACGGCGTTAAAGCCATTTTCAAGGTAGCCTTTAATATTGTTTAGCAGTTTTTCTAGTGGGAACTGAAGATCGATACCACCACAATAAGCTAAGCAAGTATTATTTTTGCCGCCAGCCATTTTCCAAAGAGGTTGGTTTTCACGTTTACCTTTCAAATCCCAAAGGGCAATATCCACACATGACATCGCAAAACTTGAGATACCACCGCGACCCACATAGTGAATGTGCCATTCCATAAAATCGTAGATTTCATCAATTTTTGATGCGTCTTTACCTAATATTGCGGGTTGGATATCGTGTTCCAACATGGCTTTGATAGAGAATCCACCTTTGCCCCCAGTATAGGTGTAACCGGTCCCCTGACTACCATCTTCAAGTGTCACGGTCGTCGTGATCAATTCAAAGTGGTCATGATCGCCATGTTTGGCATCAGAGAGAATCTCTGCTAAAGGGATCTTAAATAACTTTGTTTCAATATTCTTAATTGTGGTATTCATAATGATCTCAATCTCATATTTTCGCCTAAGCGACAGACTTAACAACTTCGCGAATCAATCGGCCAATTTCAGCCCAGTTGCCTTCGTTAATCAGTTTTTTGTCAACCATCCAAGTACCACCGCAAGCAAGTACGGCTGGCAACGCAAGGTAATCATGAACATTATTTGGGTTAATACCCCCCGTAGGCATCACTTTAATCTGTTGATAAGGACCAAGTAAAGATTTGAGCATGTTCAATCCACCGGATGCTTCTGCTGGAAAAAACTTCAAGGTTGTGACGCCTAACTCTATTGCTTGTTCAACCAAAGATGGGTTGTTCACTCCAGGAATGATATCTATATCGTGTCTTAAACAAGCATTGACCGTATTTGGATTCAATCCTGGTGAAACGATAAAATCAGCGCCTGCTTTTTTTGCCGCAATTATTTGATTTTCGTTCAGGATGGTGCCTGCACCAATCAACATGTCTGGGTAAGCATGGCGAAGTAGTCGGACAGCCTCTTCTGCAGCATCTGATCGGAAGGTAATTTCTGCAACAGGTAAGCCATTAGCGACAAGCTGTTCACCCAGAGGCAAAATATCTTCTGCACGATCAATAGCGATAACGGGAATGACTTTATAAAGCGCTAATTGATTATTCAATAGTGACATAATAATTCCTTAAGATTAATTGCCTACCATGCGAGATTTTACTTGCGCAAGGGTTGGTAGTGGAGCAACTGCGCCATAACCAGTGATGGTAATTGAGGCAGTGGCATTCGCGTGAGCTAGGCAATCTTTTAGACTAAGTCCGTTAACGTAGTGGGTGCAAAATGAACCGGCAAAAGAGTCGCCGGCTGCAGTCGCGTCGACCGGTATTACTTTATGTGGCTTGATATGATGGCGAGTATGTTCATTTGCAACGGTGGCGCCGTCACCACCTTGCTTAAGTACTACGACTTTAGCGCCAAGCTTAAGGTAGTGGTCTATGATGTCGTTGGGTTGCTCTAGCCCCGTAAGCAGTTGAGCTTCGTCTACGCTGGGAAAGCAGATATCGACGTTTGAAATCGTTTCTTCAATAATGGCTTTCGCTCGTTTTAGAGACCAAAGCTTTAGACGCAAGTTGGTGTCAAAAGACACTAACGTATCATTAGCATTAGCAGTGTCGATAGCATGAAATACCGCATCACAGCTAGTCGCACTGATTGCTTGAGTGATGGCTGTTGTGTGCAGTAACTTTGCATGACGAATTGCATCAATTGGTAAACGTGCTGGTGTAATTAGTGAAGCGGCAGAGTTTTTTCTCATAAAAGAGAAGTGATGCCCATTTTTATCATGGGTAATAAAGTAGACGCCGGTATGAGCATCGGCGTTAGATTTAACTTGGCTGTAGCAGACTTGTTCCTGCTCCCACAAATCTAAAAAACGTTTGCCAAACTCATCATCCCCGAGATGAGTCAACATTCCGACGTTTGCACCTTGCCTTGCGGCCGCAATGGCGAAATTAGAGGCATCACCACCAAAGCCACTTAAAAAATCACCTTCTCCGCTCTTCGCGTCTTTTAGTTGGCTAAACTCAAACATTGGTTCACCAAAGCTTAAGATTTCTGGATATTTTGGACTAATATCTTGCATTTTAATACTCGTAAATTGATTTTAGGTTGAAGATAAAAGGTAAAATACCCATATCCACTAAAATTGGTTGAACTTGCATGTATATTAAAGGTCGATGCTTTTGTGGTCAACCAATTGATGAGGTGTTTTAAAGTCAAAGATCACACTTTTGTTATTTGTATGTCAATTAGCTTTTGGCTTTGTTTTATAAGGCTTTGGTTGTTTATTTCTACTGTTTTATAACTTAAAACTGTTAACCTAATCACTTGTTGCTGGCTAAATTGGTTATCCAATGTCTTGTATTGGTTTTGTGTTTGTGTCTATAATTGGCTCAACACGGCAGGATTAAGCCGATTTTCAATATAATGGTCAATCAATCGGGCTTGGAATATGACATCAACAGACAGAATTTTGGACGCTAAATACTCGTCACAAACAGATTATGATAGAGCAGCACTACACACGGATATTGTGCACCTTGGTTTTGGAGCATTCCATCGAGGTCATCAGGCGGTTTATAACGACCTTACAAACCAGGCAACAGGTAAGTTGTGGGGGATTTGTGAAATTAACCTATTTGGTCCAGAGGACCTAATTCGCAATCTTCAACAGCAAAATGGGCAGTTTACGGTTATTGAGAAGTCTGCAAGCGATACCCATAGCCGGTTGATTAGAACGATCTCGGAGTCAATTCATACTCCTGTTGATGGTATTGAACGAGCGATAGCAAAAATGACTGAAGCTCAGATCAAAATCGTGTCTTTGACGATAACAGAAAAAGGGTACTGCACCGATCCTCAATCTGGCCGCTTGGATTTGAGCAACGAATTGATTCAGCATGACTTAGCCAATCCACGCTCACCGATATCTGCAATTGGTTGTATTACCGAAGCATTACGTCAGCGTCGTAACCTCGGATTAACACCATTCAGTGTGCTGTCGTGTGACAACATTCCAGAGAATGGCTTACTGACAAAAGATGCGGTGCTGTCGTTTGCAAAAGCTCTGGATCCTTTGCTCGCTCACTGGATCGAAGAGCATGTGACTTTCCCTAGCACAATGGTTGACCGAATTGTGCCAGCGATGACTGAAGATCAATTTGATGTCATTGAACAGGAAACCGGTTATAGAGATCCATGTGGCATTGTGTGTGAAGATTTCAGGCAGTGGGTCGTTGAAGATAACTTTGTCGCTGGTCGTCCTGACTGGGACCTTGCTGGTGCCATGTTTGTTGGTGATGTTTTGCCTTATGAAGAGATGAAGCTTCGAATGCTAAACGGCAGCCACTCATTCCTTGCCTATAACGGTAGCTTAGTTGGACATGAGTATATTTATCAATGTATGCAAGATGTGGCGTTGAAAAAAGCGACGCTTCGTTTGATGACTCAAGAGCAAGCTAAATCGCTACAGGAAGGGCTTGAAGTCAACCTTGAAAATTACGCGAACCTTCTGATTCATCGTTTTAGTAATACCAATATAAAACACAAAACGGGTCAAATCGCGATGGATGGTTCTCAAAAGCTACCTCAGCGCTCAATTGACCCATTTATGACACTGCAGCGTCGCGGTGTCGAGAGTGTTTGTTTACCGGTTGCTATCGCTGGGTGGATGCATTACACCCTCAACCAAGTGGCCAACGGTGACACAATTTTTGACCCACTTGAGCCCATCTATAAAGAGATCGCTTTAGCCGATGTCACTTCTGTAGAAAAGGCTAATGCATTGCTTTCAATTGAAAAAATCTTCGGTACACATAAGTTAGATAACCCAGAATTTTACAATCAAGTGATTGCGGCGTTTACGTCTATCGAATCTAAAGGAATCAGTGCCGTCATTGATTCTATTGCCAAGAATTAAGGAAACCAACTATGAAAACACTCATTTGCCATGAGCCAAACAGCATTGAATATATTGAACGTGATATTCCATCAATTCTAGATAACCAAGTACTGCTTAAAATTAATTCTGTCGGTATTTGTGGAACGGATATCCATGCTTATGCGGGTAGACAGCCTTTTTTCTCATACCCACGAGTATTGGGGCATGAAATTTGTGGAACCGCTGAAAAAACAGGTGAAGCCTGTCAGTCTGCTATGACAGGTAAGCGATATTCAGTGATCCCTTGTGTTCCTTGTGGAACGTGCTCTGCATGTCATGAGAATAAAACAAATTGCTGTGAGAACGTGTCACTTTACGGCGTTCATCGCGACGGTGGTTTTTCTGAATACTTGGCAGTTTATGAAGATAACTTAGTTGAGTTACCAGAGAATGTCAGTAACTCCGAAGGTGCCCTTGTTGAGTGTTTTGCGATCAGTGCCCATGCGGTACGTCGTGCAGATATCAACGCTCGCAATAATGTTGTCGTCGTTGGCGCTGGTCCAATTGGTTTGGCGGCAGCCGCGATTGCAAAAGCGGAAGGGGCTAACGTGGTCGTGGTTGATGTTGATGCGGGACGACGTGAACAAGTTGCTACAAAGCTCGGTGTTCAAGCTCTAAACCCATTGCTTGATGATTACGTTAGTAATCTAAAGAAAGCGTTTGGCGGAGAACTTGCGTGTGTATTGATGGATGCGACTGGTAATAAAGGTTCTATGTCTCGCAGTGTTGATTTGATTCGTCATGGCGGAAAAATTGTTTTCATCGGCCTTTATATCGGTGACTTGGTTTTAGATGATCCAACATTCCACAAAAAAGAAACCACACTATTGAGTAGCCGAAATGCAACTCGTATCGATTTTGAGCGTGTCATTGAATTAATGGCTTCGGGTGCGATTTCTCAAGATATTATGAAAAACCAAGATTATGACTTCTACACCTTTGGCAATAGTTACAAACAGGATGTCGTAGAAAATAAAGAGTTAGTCAAAGGTGTGATCAATTTTTAAGAGGAAGTGGTATGTCAACGGTTAATGTAAATTCAGAAGAACTCAAATCGCTTGCTCTTAATAAACTACTAGGCGCAGGATTGGATGATAAAACAGCAAAAGAAGTAACCGATGTGTTGGTCCATGCTGATATTACCGGTGTTCATTCGCATGGTGTGATGCGTGTCGAGCATTATTGTCAACGACTTGAGGCTGGTGGTCTAAATCCTAACGCGAACTTTACCATCGAACAGGTATCACCATCTGTAGCAATTTTAGATTCAGATGACGGTATGGGTCATTCGGGGCTGATTGCCGCAACGAATCACGGTATTGAACTTGCGAAAGAAACCGGCCTTGGTTTTGTAAGCGTGAAAAACACGTCACACTGTGGTGCACTTTCTTACTTTATGGAGCAAGCAACGAGTCAAGGAATGATTGCGATCGCAATGACGCAAACGGACACCTGTGTTGCACCTCATGGTGGTGCTGAACGCTTTTTAGGGACTAACCCGATTGCGTTCGGTTTTCCTGTTGAAGGTGGTACACCGATGATCGTAGACATGGCGACCAGTGCAACAGCGTTTGGTAAATTACTGCATGCTAAAGAGACCAACCAGTCAATTGATGAAGGCTTGGCAATCGATGTTGAGGGTAACATCACGACCGATCCTCATAAGGTTGAGAACTTATTGACGTTCGGTGGTCACAAAGGCTCTGGTATTGCGTTAGCAATTGACGCGTTGACTGGTGTATTGATGGGTGGAAACTTCAGCAACCACGTTGTTCGTATGTATGGTGATTACGACAAGATGCGTAAATTGGCGAGTTTGGTTATTGTGATTAACCCTGAAAAATTAGGCAATGCTTTATTTGCCGTGACGATGGCGGCGATGGTGTCAGAATTACGTTCAGTAGCGCCAGTTCCTGGCACTGAGAAAGTATTGGCTCCTAACGATCCACAAGTGGCATATAAAGCAAAATGTGAAGTGGAAGGTATTCCTGTAGCGAAAGGCGTGTATGCGTTCTTAACAAGCTAGACAGAGTAAACATATTAGATAAAAACCGCCCTTTGATTTGATAGTCTCATAGGGTGGTTTTTTTTATGGTTTCTGAGCATTAACTCGTGTTAGATCAGGACTAATAAATAGGTACCAGCTAACAATCATTAGTTGGTGGTGTATAAGCAACCGCTATCTAAGGTTAGTTGTTACTTATTACGAATGACACCTGTTTAGTTGTATTCATCATAGCTTTTGATACTTTGAGCAGATCCTCCCGTAACTGTCATCCATATATTTTCTTCTTATCACAGGGGCGTAGTTGCAGTAGTCTGTGCGTCCTAAATTGTAGCCTTCTTTATAAGCTTCTCGGTTTGCGTTTGACAACGCCTCGATTTGTTCATTGGGAATCGGATAGAGTCCGACAATAGATTGATCGTATCCATACTGTTTCCACGTATCCCCATTAGCTGCCATATCGGGAGACGTTGAACATCCGCTTAGAATCAAAATAGCAAGTATCCATGCTAGTCTCATTGTGTCACTCCTTTTCTATTTTTGACCCATTGCCCAAAAGGTTCGTGGGTGAACCACGAAAAATTCAGGTTATGTTGATCAACAATTTATCTGAGTCTTTAAGGCCACTGCGAAACATTTTTATTGTAGTAAGAGTATTGTTCAAAAAAGGAATATATCAAGTTGTTGATTAATAACGCTTTATGTCTTGATATTGATGCGCCAATACCAATGGTGATGTAGACAAGTCAATCCGATTTATTCAACTGTCACTAAAACAGGAGAACCATTTTCAGCCAATACGGCTGTGATATCGACGGACGGCAGCCGTACGTGCATTAATAATTGTGCATGAATTCAGAGTGTTGATGAGGTACGGAAAAGTTGGTGGATGAGTATTGATGTTTAAGCATGTGAGGTGTCAACTTTTCCGCATACCATTTAATGAGTGGCTTTTGTTGATGTGTTAACAATGATAAGTAAAACGCCCAAGATGTGGATGTCGAATGGATAGTGAGTAATTCGCGTTTGGGTTTTTAACCCGCACCATCAACAAACTTTTCCCTTGATAGGTACGACATTGTTTCTGGCTAAAACTAGCAGAATGAGCCACATTACCGTTGTCACTGCCTAACCAATCTAGGTTTATCATCTGGTCAAGTGTAAAACTTGTATCTTGGTGTGTGATAGGTGCATTATTTTCGTCGACTATTGACACGACAAAATGTTTCACATTAGCGCAGTCGGAAGTCAGGTCTTGTGAAATTATTAATGCATGCGCTTGTTGCGCTGTTGCAATGACATCATTGCATTCACCGTGATTATTTCTTTGACCTCTCGCTTCAATTAATCCAGTGGAAAAAGGCACCGCCCAGCGCATTAATCGATCATTCTGGTCTTTTAAATAACGAACACCATACGAGATGTCGTTAATCCAAAGCTCCACACTAGGACAATTAGAAATAACCTCAACAATGACCCATTCGTCTTCTTCGTAATTCCAATGATGCTCGACGTCGTGCCAAGACCATAAGCGTTGCTCCCATGCTCGGGGATCATCTTCAAAGGCTAAGTAATTTGTTTTGTCGATACTTAAGTGATTGCCTTTAGCACGATAGGTATAGATTTTTGTTATTGGGGTTTCTGTCCACAGAGACTGGAATAAGAAGTAATTCGGTTTTTTAAAACCCGCTGTATCGAGTAATCCGCTGTTGGTTGTTTTTGTTGGCCACTGGTTGTGTGATTCTCCCAGGTAATTGATGCCTGTCCACAGAAAAACCCCGGAGATAAACGGACGTTCAATGACGGCTTTCCATTCGTGCCATTGTGGTAGATTTTCATTACCGATAATGGGAAGGTGAGGGTAATGTTCATGACCATAATCATAAATGATGCGTCGATAACTGTATCCAATCACATCAAGTGCATCAGCATAACCAGAAAGATAGCTGGCTGACGGCAAGATGCAGTTGGCTGTTACTGGGCGATGTGGGTCAAGCGCTTTTACCCATTGAGCAAGTTTTTGAGCGGTTTCACCAATATCATACTGAGGTTTTGGTAGCGTTTTCAGTTGTTGTGCAATTTTAGATGGGGAGTTTGGGGGAAGGTTCCAAAAATAATTACCATCCCATTTCGCATCAAAAAAACCCGTGGCTTGGACATTTCTTGGATACGTCCATTCTATTTCGTTGCCAATGCTCCACATAAATATCGATGGGTGATTATGATGGCAAAGTAATGTATTCCGAAGGTCTTTTTCAGCATCTTCTTGAAAATACTCGTAAGAACCTCGAGAAACAAAATCCGCGTGCTGTTCGCCCATATTTTGACGTTTGTCTTTGGGGTAATCCCATTCGTCGAAAAATTCATCTTGTACCAAAATTCCAAGTTCGTCACAGAGATCCAAAAGAACTGTTGAAGCTGGATTGTGAGCAATCCTAATGGCGTTAACACCACCACACTTTAGGGTGGTTAACCTTCTGTGCCACACTTCCCTAGGCACCGCGGCTCCGACAATGCCCCCATCGTGATGTAGACAAACACCTTGGATTTTCATTGGTCGATGATTGAGAGAAAAGCCGCTATCGGCATCAAAGTGGATGCTTTTGATGCCGCAGCGCTCTTCGGTAATATCAACTAAGGTACCGTCAATGAAGAGTTCGGTCACGACCGTATAATAAAACGGGTCTTCTGTGTCCCAAAGCCTTGGGTTGTTAATGGGTAAAACTAGGTGGAATTTTTCGTTTTTGCTGTCGATTTTAGCATCATGTCGAGAGGTTGAGATAGACGGCCCTTTGTTTGACGCGAGCACTTTAGAAACCAACGTCATGGCTTTTGATTGATGCCGTGTAGAAAAATCGAGGGTGATATCTTGATGAATCTCTGCGTGGTTGGGTTGTACGTTGGGTGTACTAAGTTTGTTTTGCCATAAACCGACGTGAGACTGATCGGTTATGACAAGGTGTACGTCACGGTAAATCCCGGAACCGGTATACCAACGGCTATCGACGTGTCGTGTTCGGTCGACCTTGATTAACAACTCGTTGTCTTTTTCAAGATGTCGGGTGATGTCGATGATAAATGGAGCGTATCCGTAGCGCTGAGTATGGAGGTGAGTACCGTTTAACCATATTTGTGAATGGTTATAGATACCATCAAACATCAGAAAAGCTTTTTGGTGCAGATGAATTGTTGGGTTCGAAAATTGTTTTTTATACCAACCAATGCCGCCGGGAAGATAAGCCGTGGCACCTTCTAAGTCTGGTGAAAAAGGAAAGGTAATACTCCAATCGTGAGGGAGCTGTATGGGTTGCCAATCATCTGCAAAGAAATCGGGCGTGTCCTTCAATAGGAACTGCCATTTATCATTAAATAAAACGTCATTTCTTGGCATTCTAAAAGCCTTATGTCGTATCGTTATTCTCGTTAAACTAACCGTTTACGTGATGAGACTTTGTGTTGATTAAAATAGGGCGACGTATCATCTCTAACGTGCAGAGATGATACGTGGTGAGTTCACGTCCAATTAGTTGCTGTTTTGGAAGGTGCCGATGTCCAGTACTTGTCGCTT
The DNA here is from genome assembly GCF_053544015.1 of Vibrio sp. E150_011. Lineage (NCBI taxonomy): Bacteria > Pseudomonadati > Pseudomonadota > Gammaproteobacteria > Vibrionales > Vibrionaceae > Vibrio > Vibrio sp. E150_011. The sequence goes on along the minus strand of NZ_JBHFOL010000001.1, from coordinate 496,740 downwards.
GATACGGTATCGACAGATGAAGTTCCAGTTCCAAGATGGGTCATACTTATGGCACAGTCCCCACTCTAAACCCGGTTCGAGCGTCGAGCCTGACTCTTCAGAGCGGAAGATACCCAATGCTTCGGGTGCCCCTTTTATATAGGACATGATTTCGAAGTTTATGCCATCTTTTGCCCATTGAATGGTATTCTTTTCAGGGCCATCTGTTGTGATTAAAGATGCGATACCTCCGTTGTAGTGCCACACCGCCACTTCATGACCACTATTGGATATCGGATTGTACTCAGATTTGATGTATGGACCTAAGATATGGTCAGCAATGGCTACACCATGCTTGATCTCACGACCCCCCATGTTCATTTCTTCGCCCATTGTTTCACCCTTGTAGTAAAGGTAGAACTTATTGTCGAAGAACATTAAACATGGATCGTGGACCTTATGGCTATCAAAGCTGCCTTTTGATTTCACGATAAATCGATTGTCTTCTTCACCACTCCACTCGCCGTCTTTCGAAGGGCTTAAAATAGGTGCCTCGGTTTTGGTCCAAGGTCCAAATGGGCTGTCTGCCCATGCCATTGCGATTTCTTCATATTGGCGGTTGGTGTAAGGCGATCTAACCGTTTGGTAAACAAGGTAGTACCGGCCTTCATGGGCAAGGACTTCCGGTGTAAAGACGGCACGATCATCATATTCGCCGGGTGAGCCGGCTTGAATCGCGGGTCCTTCTTCCTTCCAGGTGATGCCATCTTCTGAGCTGGCATGCCATACCTCGGTAAGATCCCAGGGGAACACTTTAGCGTTGATATCCCCGGTAAACCCGAGTGTTTCACCTTCCCCTTTCGTGTACCAACAATGGTAGGTATTGTCGACTTGAATGACCGCTGTTGGATCTCTTCTAATGACACCGTCTTCGAACTCGAAATCGCCTTTGAGATCGATGACATCGAACTCAACCATCCACTCCGGGCCTTTTTTATCATAACCCAACTCGATCGCGCGACGACTAGCGAGGCTGAGTTTTTTCCCTGAATTGTCCATATCTACCTCTGAGAATAATATTGAATCTGCGGCAAAGGTAAACCAATTTTAAGTTTGGTGCAATATGTAGTAAGTAAGAGAGACAAGTAGCGTGACAAGGCGCACGTAATTTTCACTAACGGACAATAATCGTCACGATAGTCCGCCTTTATTGGTATGTTGGTTGTTGTTAGCCTGATTTTTCGGCATGCATAATGATTATAAGCCACTTCAATTACAATAATAAGAGCGCAAATAAGTACAATAACAGACATATCACGAACAAAAATCGATCAACTGGTTGTCCAATTATAGTGATTTGGTGAGCCATGTGATTGTGATCACTGAAATTCATCAAACTATCAATTATAAATAACGCTCATTGGTTAACCATGGTGTCATTTGCACTGTTGATATGATGATAAACACGGCTTGTTAGTGAATAACACGATTTAATACACGGTTTTAAGAGGCATATATGACAACAGTTAGGGTGAAGGAAGAAGTGCTGAGAAACATGGCGACTCAAAAGCTTGTCGAAGCAGGGTTTTCAGTACTCGATGCGGAGTGTGTGGCTGATGTATTGATATACGCTGACCTAACGGGTGTTCATTCTCACGGTGTTATGCGAGTCGAACATTACTGTCAGCGAGTGTTGGCTGGCGGCCTTAATGCTGCTACTGAACATCGTTTCGAGCCCATATCACCTTCTGTTGGAATATTAGATGCTGATGATGGTTTGGGGCATCCTGCTCTTGTCGCGGCAACGAAACATGCTATTGAAATGGCAAGTGATACTGGACTTGGATTTGTCAGTATTAAGAAAGCGTCTCACTGTGGTGCACTTTCTTATTTTATGAACATGGCAACTGAATCTGGGATGATCGGCATAGGTATGACTCAAACCGATGCTTGCATGGCTCCCCATGGTGGAGTCGGACGGTTCTTGGGAACAAACCCAATCGCGTTTGGGTTTCCTGTCGAGGGAAGCCATCCAATGATTATCGATATGGCGACCAGTGCGACAGCGTTTGGTAAGTTGCTACATGCAAAAGAAACGGGCGATCAAATTCCGCTAGGCGTTGCCATCGATGCCGATGGCAACGAAACGACCGATCCACATAAAGTGGAGAATTTACTGCCTTTTGGTGGTCATAAGGGTTCCGGTATTGCATTGGCGATCGATGCGCTGACTGGAATTTTGATGGGAGCCAATTACGGTAACAACATCATTGGAATGTACAGCGATTACGACAAAATGCGCGAGTTAGCAAGTCTGGTAATTGTAATAAACCCTGAAAGGTTGGGTACACCGTTGTTTGCTCGCTCTATGGCGACAATGGTATGTGAACTAAGAGAAGTAACACCTGCGCCAGGTGTGGACAAAGTGCTTGCGCCAAATGATCCTCAAATGGATTACAAATCAGATTGCTTAGAGAAAGGAATTCCTGTCGCAGGGGGGGTATACGAGTTTCTGACTAGCTAGAATTCGTTATTATTTGCGACAAGGCGAGCTTTGATGATCATTGCTCGCCTTTTTTTGTTTGAAACTAATTATATCTATTGGCACTTATTTACTCTGTCTTAATATATTGGTTAATACCCTATTGCAATTGCCTCCATCCTTTACTTTCCTTGGTTCTACATCTTTTTTTATAAATAGAATTCTTATATTCTTGTCTTTGGTTGACCAGATTTGATATAAATGTCATCCAATATTGCAAAGTGTTACACCTGTCACTGTCTGCTCATCTATCACGCTGTAATATCACTATTAGAAATTTTTAGGCATGTCAAAGTAATGACTGTTTAGGTATATAACGGAGTAAATATGAAAACCGATTCGAATAGAGTGGCTATGGGCAAAGTCTGCCTTATGTACTTTTTTTATAACTTTTTTTGGTCTTTGAGCTCAGGTTCACTATTTGCAGTGTGGCTGAACGATAGCGTTGGCATTGATGGCTCGCAAATTGGTGTGCTGTTTGGGTTGCAAACCGGTATTGCGGTTTTATTTAAGCCTGCCATGGGTTACATCATGGATAAATTAGGTCTTAAGAAACACTTACTTTATTTTATTGCTGTTCTAAGTGTGTTGATTGGTCCGTTCTATATCTATGTTTACGGGCCACTATTAAGTAATGAAGCCACGTTTGTGCCAGGGATCATTGTGGGTTCAATCTATTTAGGCATGTTATTCCAAGCAGGTAGTGGTGTCATAGCTTCTTATTCAGACCGATTTGCCCGTTGCCATAATAATGACTTTGGCTTAGTGAATGGTTTTGGTATTGCAGCTTGGGGTGCATCCGCTATTCTTGCTGGTTATCTTTATAACATTAATCCAGATCTTATCTTTGTTGCGTGCAGTATTGCCGCATTGCTTATGTTGTTCTTTGCTTTCTCATTGCGAGTCAGTCACTTGGATGAAGTGGATAATGAAGTATTGTCAGCTGAAAAAATCAGAAAAGAAGATGTCATTAAATTACTGAAAAATAAGAAGATGTGGGCGTTTATGACTTACGCTGGCACCATTTCGGTTGTTTTTTGGACGTCGATGACACAGTTTACTCGCTATTTTATTAGCTTCTTTCCAACGCAAGAAGAAGGTATTACGTTCAGTTCAAATATGGACGGGATTACCGCTATTTTCTTGTTCGCTGTCAGTGCTAGCGTGCCATTCATTATTAAGAAGATTGGAGCGAAAGGAAGCTTGCTTCTTACTGCTGTTGGTATCACATCGTTCTTGTTGATGATAGGTTTTGCTGGTCTTGGCGAAAAGAATCTATACCTTGCTGTGATAGCTAAACTATTATTTGGTATCGTTAACCCATTACTTATTGTGTCTGTTTTTGCTTATATTGCTGAACAGTTTGATAAAAAAGTCAACTCTTTTACTTACATGTTCGGATTTCAAGTTATTAATAACTTAATGACAGCGATTGCGGCACCAGTAATGGGCACAATGTATGATACATATGGTTTCCCAATGAGTTATATCTATTTTGGAGTATTTGCAGCCGCAGCGACGGTATTAGCGATGTTTACTCTTAGTTCACCAAAAAAAATAGCAGAACAAGAAAAAGAGCCTGTAGTAGCGTAAGATAATTTTCCGGAGTAATAATCAATGAAATTTTTATATATTGTTCGTGGCCCATTCGGTACTGGTAAAACGGAATTTGCCAACACGATTAGTAATAACGTCGTTTCGTGCTGGGATTACTATGCGAGCTATGGCAAAAATAAATATGATGAAAAGTTAAAGATTCATGCTGATGAATATTGTAGGGAATCAGTGTTACAGCTGATGAGAGATAATGTCGATAATATTGCCGTTACTAACTCTTTTTCCAAGAATAGTGATTTGGAGTATTTTTACCAAGCAGCTAAAAATCATGGTTATGAGGTGTTTAGCCTGTTCATGGATACAAAAGATTCAACAAAATATAAACGTGATGCACCAGAAGATGTAGTGTTGAAGCAAATTATTAACTTGAAGAATAATGTTGCTTTCCATCAAAACTTTTAGAGTCATTAAATTATAAGAGTCAGTCAAATAGAGGGGTTCTTTCGAACCCCTATTTTTATTCGAGATAAAATATGTTATTCGGTAATGTAAACAATCTTGACCTACTTCCGTATGTCAAACCTGAGATTAAAACTTTGATAACAAGCGCAATAGAAGTCTCTAAGCACAATCCTTTAGGCAGGTATGAATTAGGAACAGAAGGCGTGTTTGTTGTCTTGGCAGAAGCTGAAACACAGGAAAAAAGTGCGCGCAAAGCAGAGATTCATAAATGCTACGCTGATATACAGATTGTTTTGGAAGGCAATGAAATAATTGGGTTTAGCAACCATTTAGAGACTAAATATAAAGGTATTATGGAGTTGGAAAGTGATGTGATGTTTTTTGATACGGTCGAACAAGAACAATTTGTATCGTTACAAAATGGGGATTTTGCTTTGTTTTACCCTAACCAAGTCCATCGTCCATTATGTGCAAGTGAGCAGCCGATGCAAGTAAAGAAAGCGATTGTAAAAATACCAATTGATCTTTTAGGCTGGTGACGATGTGGTTAAGTCAAGGATGTAGAATAGTAAGAGTTTACTAGATGAAGTTAATTTCAGACCTTATTAGTATTTCAGTGAGTTTATGCCTAACGTTTTCCCGTATACTTAACCAAATAGTCGAATAGTATCGAGGCGAGATAAAAATAAGCTTCTATTTTTATCTCGCCTTTTGGGTTACTCATGATGGTTTCGTTTTGTATTGTGAGGAACGAAACTCACCTGTCTAAATGCTGAACGTAATTTGTTGAGCGATAAAGATGGTTTACTGAGCGATGAAGGCGGTTTGCTTAGCGTAGCATGATGTCTTCGTGACCATAACCAGGGATGAAACCAAACAAGCCTCGGTTAACCACTTCTGATGGACGGTGAGTGATTGCGCCGTTTCCTGTAGGCTCTTCGCTCCATGTTGTCATGATTGGGTCATGGGCGCCCATGACTGATGGACCGGTTTGACAATAAGCTGGTGTTTCAGACAATTGTACATAAGGTGTAATTCGAGTGAACACCGAACCTGACTCGCTGGTTTGGTCATGGCGGATAATCGACAACGTAGCGTTCAACGAGGTTATTCTCATCAAGCCACAGAATGCTCAATTGTGTTTCTCTCTTTTAAATTAAAGTTGGGCGCAGTGCCGTGTTGATGAGGGAGAGTATATTCATGACCTTGTTTTCGATAAATATCTTGAATTCCACTTCATAATTGCATGTGTGCAAGAGTAAACGTGTGGTGAGTGATGGCGTTAAAAAGAAATTGAAAATGAGGGTGTTCGTGTGTGAGAGGATATAAAGCGATATTCTTTTCGCCTTGTTATTACGTTGCACCACTATTAATCAATAATGCTTAGAAATAACGCCCAGTGAATAGGGGGATGAGCGACGTATACTCATCGCTGATTTCTATTCAAGGCTTGCCGGCTGACAAGCATTGGGAAACGCAAATAGGAGGAGGTCAGAAAAAGGAAAGAAGAGCGATTTATTGAAACCATCATTAGATTCAAACGCTTACATGAGTAAACGTTTGAATCTGTAGACAGTTCGTGAGTAGGGAGCTCATAAGAGAAAAGAAATAGCACGGAAAACATGTGCAAGATCAATACTTGACTATTTTACTCTGGTATTGTGAGCCCATTATCAATACCAATTTGGAATGAAACATGACGCTATCAATTAAAAAAAATTTTCAAAATAAAGAAACGAAATCGACTGAACCTAAGCAAGTTAAATCGAGTGAAGAATCAAAAGAAAACAACAGTATAGAGAAAAAAATTAAGCATGATACACCTACTGGTTGTTGTGGTTCATGTTCGTAAAAATATCGATGAATACCAGCCTTGGTAAGCCTCTAGGGTTGGTAATTAATCAAGGAATCAAGCAAGTAACCACCGGTCGTTAGCGCCAACAATCCCCTAGCAATACCTATATTTATTACGCCTGTCGCCACCTCGTTTTTCGGTTGCCATCCTGTGACAAATTTTAATACTTAAATGAGTGCTTTGAATTGCCTATAACCTATAACCTATAACCTATATAGCGTGAATCATAATAATGGACTGTGCCATTCTGGCTAATGATCTTATCCGTACTTAAGAATAAATAATAAAGACAAACCCTTACAGATGTAGCTCTATTACCTTGATAATGTATTTCTCGATATAAACGGTTCTTGAAGCGATGAATACAACGCTTTACTAGGGACAGTCATAAAATCGTGTGTATGGGTTTTTTGTCATGGCAGATGAAAGGAAGAAAGGGTTTCAAATGAAAAAAATACTACTGGTTGCAGTACTTTCGAGTGTTGTTACCGCGTGTGCCGCTGATAAGCATTTTGAATATGAAGGGGTGGAATATGTCTACAAGGACAAGACATTATTCATTAGTGATGATGACAATGATGCTTTGGTCCAGTGCTCACTACTGATGACTGACAGTGATTGCAATAAAGTGTTCGAATCCTATCAAGCGAATCGTCATAACAATGTGGTCTCAGTCTGCTCGGAGTCCTTAGAGGGTGACCGACCGCTAACCTTTTCTGCTTATGGTGATGTCGCACAGCTTAATGGCGTAATTTGTGATGGTTCATTAGGTGCCTTTGAGCAGTTTATTAAATATAACCAACAGATTAACACTCTAGATTTCGTCGATTTACCAGGTTCCATTGATGATGAAACCAATTTAAAGCTCGCGTATTTGATACGCAAGCTCGGTTTAAATACGTCCATTGGCTCCAATGGTCACATCGCATCGGGTGGGACGGATTTATTCTTATCTGGGGTTAAGCGACGCATCGAGGTAGGTGCTAAAATTGGTGTGCATTCATGGGCCGATGATGAGGGTGTGTCAGGTGGTGAGCTATCTAAAACGGATCGAGAACATACGCCATATATTACTTATTACAAAGAGATGGGATTACCTGACCCTGCAGGGTTTTACTTTTTTACACTAGAGGCAGCGCCGCCAAATGGGATGCATTACTTAACAAAAAGTGAGTTAGATGCGTTTGGCTTTGCAAGTGACTAGGTAATCTTTGTCTATATAGCTATGTCCCCAGTTAATTACGTGTTTTTGACGGGTAATATAACTGGGGAATGCTTAAAGCTAAGCCATAAGCCATAAGCCATAAGCCATAAGATTAAGGCTTCTGTTTAGAAAGTTCGAAATGTGTAACCTTGTGAACTATTAAGATCACGCGACTTCACCCGCGCCCTTTATCGATTGCTCACTGTTTTCCACCAATATTGCCGTGGCCGTTTGTTTTAACTGCAGCCACTCCTGATCGTCTACCGTTATGCCGTTGTGCCAGGCATTGTGTTGCGCTTGAGACAGTTCGTTGGCGTCGATATGAACGCTGTACCCGTCTGATAACGCCTGCACATCAAAATCTTGCACTGATAATTCGATGGTCATGCTGTGACAATCGAGCAGATCGGTGGCTAATACATCGGATAAAAACAATTCTGGGGCAACACACCCTCGATTGAGGATGTACATGGTATGTTTAGGACTGCTGCCATTGGTCCACTTGGCCGAACACGCGATCCCTTTTGCGGCTAGTTTGACTAGTTCGCTGTAGGCCAGCCAGCGGTTGTGGCAGTGCGTTAGCTCTATTTTCATCGTTTTCGAGCCAATCATTTTCTCAATCGCGTAGTCTATGATGACGGGAAGGTGGCAGGCTACGCTGCAGCGGTGCAAGTCTGCGGTGATGAGCCCTTGTGCGGTCTGCGTGATATCCGCGGGGCAATCTTGGTCATGATCAATATAGGCGCTCGCATTATTGAAGTGGCGGACACCATGTAATCCCACCATTTGTAAATCTGCGACCATGTTAGCGATGACGTCAGCCTCTCCACATGAGCGGCGCATACCGAGAAACGCCTTGTTGACGGCGGCGACAAGTTCATTGTGAGAGACGATCATAGCGCATTTCCTCCTTGTATCGATCCGTTGTTTTGCAGTTGCTCATGGCTTGGCAGTAACGGGAATATCCAGTCATCTTGATACGTTTGATTGTGAATTTCGTCGAGCAATGGCGCGCCTTGGAAAAAGGTCACGCGCACCCAGCGGTCTGAGCGAGGATCAAATTTAGTTGCACCAAACACGGCAAGCTTGCAGCGTAGCAGGTGCATGGGAAGTGCATCTCGATGTAAGACATTCATTTGAATATCACCCATCTGTTTATGACCCAATGTCCAAACGCGTCGTGCAATGGCTCTGTGTTGGGGGTGAAGCACCAGAAACTCCGCTAAGGACAGGTCTGGTTGATGGTCACATAAGGCGTGATAAAGGCGATTAACCTGACGGGCAATATCGAGAGGGAGCTCCTTCTCTTCCCCATTTTCTACGCCACGAATGCCTAACCTTGGCTCTTCTTTGTCTTGTGAACGATACCAAAACCAGTATTGATTTTCTGGCTGACTGAAATCAACGTTAATGGCCCATTGATAGGAGGTATTGAGTACCGCTAATAGATCCTGTATCTTTTTTCCGCTTGGCAGAAACAAGGTTTCGTCGCTATTCATTTTATCTTGATAGACATCGACAAGATCAGGGTATATCTCCATCAAACATGACAAAACCACTTCTTCCGCCTCTAGTGCTATTTGCGGTGCCTGTTTGAGCAGCTGTGCCCATGTCGTTTGATGGTCAACCCACGTATTGAGGTGACGATCAAATTGTTTGAGGTGTTCAATAGCTTCACTATTGTATTGGCGCTGTGTGTCATTGATGGTCACTACTTGCTGTAGGTGCAATGTTGCTTTGGCTATTAGCGGTTGTAACCTAGCTAGCTTTTCTTTACTGGTTAGGCTTTGTAAAACCTCAGCCAAGGCCTGTTCACGAGTGGTCATCCAACGGTCAACAATGGTTGGGTGGTTTATCAAGTAGGGGGCCATCCCGAGACCTGTTGCATTACCGACGCCTAGGTAGCGTTGCAGCTCTCGATGCAAGGTAGCAGATCGGGGTCCACCCAGCTGGTTAGCGAGGTAATTAACCCAGTCCAAACTAAATTCACGAAGCAGGTACACCGCACACATTTGAGCACTGAACGATTGACTAAAATCCGCGTTTTGTTCAAGCAATTTAAAATCGGCAATACCAAATTTACCGTTGCCATATACTGCGGTAGTCCTAAGAATATAACCTACTTCTGCTAATTCTTGCGGGCAAGGCTGATTCCCTTGAGCCAAATGACTCACGATGTGATCGAACACGCGAACACTTTTGTTAGCACGAGCCAATACCAGAACGTTGTTGGGATTTCGACCGGCTTCTTGTAAAGGGACATTTGCGCGAAGCTGCTCAAGTAAGTGAACGTCAACGTCACCTGAAATAAGTGCAAAAGTCACATCCCAGCGTTCGGCAATGACGCGATCGTTGCGATCTTCATCGGCAATCTCATCGCAAAAAACGACCAAGTGATAGCAATGATTAGGCGTTGTCAGTTTATAGATGACGTGACCAAAGCCTTGAGGCGAAAGTTGCCAATCGTGTTTGGATACTTTCCATTGTTGCTGAGCCATTTTTCGAATCATAGTGCGAACGAAGCTGATTCGATTTTGGTGCATTGCACCCAATCTTTCTGGCGCCATGACGATGTTAGCCGAGCGAGCGGTGTGTAGGGTAGTCGTGTAAGTTGAAGGATGTGCATCCATTTTGCTCACCACCATTTTAATTATAGTATTGGTTGATGTTCGTGTTAGGGCGAGTGACCTCGCCCTACCTATGTTTCAAGTGCGTGTTTCAAGCGCATGTTTCGCGTCTCAAATGTATATTCATTTGTTTGACGGTTTGCTTTTTTGCGTGCTGGTGTTACAAGCCTTGTTCCTTGGCGAGCTTCATCGCAATCTGTGGCGCATTCCATAGGGACGGCAACAGAATTAATGAAACGGGGACCGCTGTGATAACAATGAATGATTGCAACGCGGAGATGCCGCCGGAACCAAGGGAAATCAGAATTAACGCTGTCACCCCCATCATCACACCCCAAAATGTTCGTATGACGGCATTAGGTTCGGTTTCACCACTGATCACCACGCTGATGGTGTAGGTCATCGAGTCACCGGTCGTCACAATAAAGATCGTAGTGAGAATCAAAAATAAGATAGATGTCAGCATCGGAAACGGCAGCTGCTGCGTCATGGCAAGGAGCGCCCCAGGTAAGTTGAATCCTTCAAACGCTTTACTGACGCTACCTGGGGCGGCAATCTCAAATGCCAATCCAGAGCCACCTACGATGGTGAACCAAAAACAGGTGACAAGCGGTGCGACGATACTGATGATAGAGACTAGCTGGCGAATGCTTCGACCTCGAGAGATACGTGCAATGAAGATCGCCATCATAGGGCCATACCCTAGGAACCAACCCCAGAAGAACACGGTCCACCAACTTAGCCATCCTTCATCACCACGATAGGTTGCCATTGGTAAGAAGTTGTCGAGCATGCTGCCCACACCTTGAATGTAACCGTTAATGATGAAATCCGTAGGTCCGAAAATCAGAATGTAGATCATCAGGGCAACGGCGAGAATCACGTTATAGCGACTGAGCATCTGCATGCCGCGATTCAGACCACTTAACGCTGACAAGGTGTACAAAACAATGGCAAAACTAACAATAATGAGCTGGGTAGTGAAGCCGTCGGGGATATCAAACAAAGCATTGAGTGCGTAACTGATCTGCAAGCCTAAGAAACCGATGGGACCAATCGTTCCTGCCGCGACTGCGATGATGCAACAGGCATCAATCAGCGCACCGGTGTGGCCCTTTAGCGCGCGCTCACCTAAAACTGGATACAACAGAATGCGAGGCTTAAGAGGCAAACCTTTATCGTAATGAAGGTGCATCACAACAATTGAGGTTAAGCTACCCACGATTGCCCAAGCTAAGAATCCCCAGTGCATAAAGGACTGCGATAGTGCATTCACCGCACCTTGGTAAGTACTTTCTTGCGCGCCATATAAAGGAGGAGGGCTGACATAGTGGGCGATAGGTTCTGCCGCCGCCCAAAATACGCCGCCCCCGGCGAGTAAGGTACAGAATATGATGGCGACCCAGCGAAAGGTGTCCATCTCAGGTGTGGTGACCCCGCCAAGAATGACTTTGCCTGTTCGCCCTGCGGCAAGCGCAAGACCAATAAGAAAAGTCAGAAGTAGCAAGAGTTGCCAGTAAGGGCCAAAGACATTAACGGACCACGAGAATCCGGTGTTAACCATTGTCGATAGCAGCTCTGCATCGTACAAGGCCAGTGCGACAAATAGCCCGATGAATCCACCGCTGTACCAAAACGCTGGATTGCTTAACCCGAGGTTTTCGTATGTGCTTCCTATGCTGCTATCGGTCTTTGATGGACCGCCTGACGCACTGGCAGAAGACATTTCTGCGGGCTGCAACTTTGAAGCTTTGATCGTTGAAGCTTTCACGTTGTTGGTTAGATTTGACATACTCTGACTCCAGAGGTTTCTTTGTTATGACCGAAATGGCTCACGACAAGAGTTGTATTTAACACCAGCTCTATTGTTTTTGTATTGAGCGGGCTGTTCCATGTTTGGGCTACGGCTTTACGAAATAGGCTCTAATCCTTGTTGTAAGAAGTTGAACCAATTCTCACCCAGTATTTTTCCTGCCTCAGACTCATTGAATCCATGGCGTATTAATCCGTTGTAAATGTTTTCCATGCCTGCGCTGCCACAAAACCAAGGCAGGGCGTCAGGCCATCCTGAGTTACTCGCAGACCCTTCGCCATAGTCCATGGCTTTGGACCAACGCCCGTTTCGCATCCACTCTAAGACTTCTTGGGGTTGGTTTAAGCACAGGTCACTGCCTATTCCTAGATGCTCGATTCCGACCATGTCGGCCGTAGAGGCCACCATGTGGCAGAAATCATCCAGTGAACATTGGCTGCCATTAGGCAGATGAAAAGGGTATAAACTGAACCCAATCAAACCGCCACGAGCGGTGAGTGCTTTGATGACATCGTTGGATTTGTTGCGAAGCGCATCGAAAGCAAAAGTTGGGTTAGCATGGCTAATACAAATTGGTCGAGAAGAGAGGTCAATGGCTTCTAGTGTTGAACGCTCGGCGCTATGCGACATATCAACGATCATGCCGACACGATTCATTTCTTCGATAGCTTGTTTACCAAAGCGTGTCACACCACTGTCGTGACTCTCATAGCAGCCCGTCGCCAATAGGCTTTGGTTGTTGTAAGTCAGCTGCATAATAAGTAAGCCTTGCTGACGCATGACTTCGATTAGGCCGATTTCATCTTCAATTGGGGAGCAATTTTGTGCACCGAAGAAGATGCCCACTTTTCCTTGTGCTTTTGCCAACTCAATATCGGCCATCGAATGCACGGGCATGATGAGATCCGCATTTTGCTCAAATCGTAAATTCCATTCAGCAAAGCGAGTCAATGTTTCACGGGCATTTTCGTGATAGACCATGGTGGCGTGAACCGCTGTGATACCACTGCTTTGCAGCGTTTGAAAATACTCACGATCCCAATTGCAGTACTGCAATCCATCAATAACAATCCTTTGTTGGTACATAGCCATTCCTCACTCTCACTGATTCATCGTCGATTTTTTGTCGTGGTTTTTTCTTAGCGCTCGTTTTTCTAATAGTTTCTTAGCGCAAGTTTTTATTACTGAGCGTTAAGAGCCTTGCCTAACAAGGCTCTGTATATCGGTTCTTAGTAAGGGCGTTGATAGGCGGTTTTGACGACGGTATAGAACTCTTTGGCGTATTGGCCTTGTTCACGCGGCCCAAAACTGGATTCTTTTCGACCACCAAATGGGACGTGATAATCGGTACCTGCGGTTGGCAAGTTCACCATGACACAGCCGGTTTGAGCTTGTTGCTTGAACAATGCACTGCTGCGTAGGCTTTGTGTAATAATGCCGCCAGTAAGGCCGAAGCGAGTATCATTTGTCGTCGCAATGGCTTCATCGAGATCGGCTACTCTTATCACACTTGCCATTGGGGCGAAGACCTCTTCTTGGTTGACTTCCCAGCTATTTTTAGTGTTTAAGAACAAGGTGGGAGACATGTAGTGCCCTTCATGTTCTAGATTTAAACGCTCCCCGCCAAAGGCCAGTTCAGCGCCGCAGTCACGTGCTTTGTCAATCCAAGAGAAGTTAGCGTCTAATTGGTTGCCGTCTACGACGGGTCCCATGAATATGCCTTCTTGAAGGGCGTGGCCGACTTTGAGTTCGCCCATTCGTTTAATGAGCGCTTCGACATAGGCGTCGTGGATACCATCCATGACCACTAAGCGTGATGAGGCCGTACATTTTTGACCTGCACCAGAGAATGACCCTGCGATGGTGGCTTCTACTGCAATCTGAATATCGGCATCGTCAGCAATGACGAGTGCATTCTTACTGCCCATCTCTAGTTGACAACGGACAAAGTTTGGCGCGGTAGCCGCCGCTACCTTGCGACCGGTATCGACTGAGCCAGTGAAACTCACGCCGTTGATATGTGGTGAGTTAATGAGGGTATTACCGACTTGAGAGCCATTGCCCAAAACCAGGTTAAAGGTGCCCGCAGGGATACCTTGGCGGTGGATGATCTCTGTCAACGCTACTGCGCTCGCAGGGGTGAGGTTCGCTGGTTTCCAAATGATACTGTTACCAAAGGCAAGGGCTGGTGCAATCTTCCAAGCCGCCGTCGCAGTAGGGAAGTTCCAAGGTGAAATAATTGCGATAACGCCGACGGCTTCACGCGTGACTTCGACAGAAACGCCCGGGCGGACTGAATCGGCGCTGTCGCCAATTTGTCTGAGCACTTCGGCTGCAAAATATTGAAAGAATTGGCCCGCACGATAGATCTCGCCACGACCTTCCATGAAGGGCTTACCTTCTTCTTTTGAAAGTAGCGTACCGAGCTCATCGCAACGAGCAATTAACTCGTCGCCAATCGCTTGCAATACGGCTTGCTTACGTTCAATAGGTGTTTTTTCCCATTCTGGTTGCGCTTGTTTTGCCGCAGAAATGGCTTGCTCAACCTGTGCTTCGCTGGCTTGAGCAAACTGCCCCAAGTTTTCAGTAATATCCGATGGGTTAATATTGGCGACGGTGCTGATCCCTGACTGCCATTCTCCGGCAATGTAGAGCGCGTTTTCTGTAGGAAGTGTATGTTGAGTCATCATTGAGTCCTTATCACGAGTTGGTTGCCTATGAGTCTGGCAACGATCGTTAATGTTGAAAGTAATGAAGAAAAGCCGCCATAAACATCAAGAGTGGAGTGCGACTTACCTTATAAATAGTGTCTTAAAAGAATTCGAACCATAAAGGGCTCGAGTGCTAGCCTTCAGAGACAGCGGCGTAAACCACAAACTCAACCAGCATTTCTTCTCGTGCTAGCCCAGCCACAACAATGGCGGCTCGGTTCGGGTATGGCGCGGTAAATTGCTCTGCATAGACAGCATTAACCGTTTTTAGGTAGTCGCGGTCAGTAACATAAATAAGTACCTGCAAAACAGAATCTAAGGATTCGCCTGCGCACTCTAAAGTATGTGCGAGATTGGCAAAGGTTTGGCGAGTTTGTGCTTCGATACCACCTTCGACAACCGCGCCTGTTGCATCAATTGGGATCTGAGCAGTATAGAGAGTGCCGTTGTTGACTACTGCCCATTCTAGGGGGGCTTTCGAGGCAAAAAGTGCAGTTTTTACAGGCTGTTTCTTTGTTTGAATGTCCACGTATAAATCCTACTTTGTAACGGCTATGTTTCAAGATGGTTAAATACTGCCCTTTGATATATGATAAATCTAACGGTAAATATCGTGCATTTGATAATAAAAACTTATCACCATGCGCTGAGCAAGGTGAATAAAGGGCTGATGAGGAACTGACCCCATGCGTATTAAGCTCCAACAATTGAGTCATTTTGTGATGGTGGTCGAAGAAGGCGGGTTTAGAGCCGCTTCTCATCGAGCGAATCGTTCGCAAGCTGGGCTGTCGACATCGGTTAAAGAATTGGAGAAAATTTTAGGGCAGCCTTTGTTTGAATCCGGTAATAAATCGACCCTAACGCCATTCGGTGAAATCTGCTTACCTAAGATACGTAAATTTCTTAATGTCTATAGTGCGTTGGACAATGATCTCCGCGCCGCCGCCGCTGGTCAGCAAGGAAGAGTAAGAATTGCCAGCGTCCCATCGGTGGCTGCTAAGTTAATCCCTAGTGTGCTGGGGGCATTTTGCGAGCAGTATCCTCACGTCGAAGTCAGTTTAATTGATGATAACGCGGCGGGCGTGGAGGCGAGATTATTATCCGGTGAAGTCGATCTCGCCCTTGGCAACGCTTCGAATCTAGAGCAAGAGTCGATTGATTTTACCCCTTTGATTTCAGACCAAATAGGGGTCGTCTGTCTAAAAGACAATCCTCTCGCCGCTAACCCAGAGGGTATTGAATGGCAGACACTGCTAGAACAACCTTTCATCCGCAATGGGACGTGTACGTTGTTAGATGCCACGCCTGCAAGAGCGCTGAGTGAACAAGCGCTGTATTCCGTTGAAAATATCACCTCTTTGTTTTCTGTCTTAGAGTTGGGGATTGGGGTCACAACGTTACCGAAATTGGCCTTTCCCACCAACGAAACTCGATTGATCTGGATTCCATTGATTGACCCGCCGCTTAAGCGTCAAATTGGCATTTTTCGTTTGGCTGACCGGACGATTTCTCCTCAAGCTCAAGCATTTTATGATTTGTGCGTACAATATCTGAACTACCAACCTGAAGAGGAGCACCCTAAGCATGGCAGTGGCTAAACATGACAACATCCAAACCAAAATGATAAAAAATCATGCAAGCTATCACTTAACGTGATTTTTAATCAACGCTTGAGGACGTTATAGTGTCTCCAACGCGATGAAGAATACGTAAATAAACACAATGAAGAACCAAGAGTCGTCGATGTCGTTGACCGTTCGCGCTTGTGGTTAAGGTTGCCCTTCATCGCTAGGCTATTTTTCATAAGTAAGATAGATGAGGCACTTAAAGGAGACGCAAGATGAAGATGAGCATTGTGAAAGTAGAAGCGCAATATGACGCGAAGTTATGTGATGTGATTAAATCGGTTGGATTGGAATATGGCGCGGTAGGGGAAGGATTTGGTCCCTCTGACCCCGAGGTTGAATGTATGAGTCAACATTACACTCAGCACAATCGCAGCCTGTATTTGGTCGCATTGTTGGACGGAAAAGTGGTGGGGGGATGCGGCCTTGCTCCATTTGGCGTCGATGATAATACATGTGAGTTAAAGAAGTTGTTCTTGTTAAAAGAAACCCGCGGTTTAGGATTAGGAAAACGTTTAGCGAATGCGTGTTTAGAGTATGCACAACAGGCGGGTTTTAAGCGTTGCTATTTAGATACCTTATCAAACATGACGTCTGCCGTTCGACTGTATGAGAATTTGGGTTTTGAACATTTACCCCAACCGTTAGAAGGCACGCTCCACAATGGCTGTGATGTATGGATGTTAAAGTCATTGTAAGGCGCGAGTCTGCCACGCGGGAGAGATAATGAATAACTATAAGTTGTTGCGGCCTTTATTGGTCTTACTGGAAACGCGAAGCCTCACGTTGGCGGCAAGCCGATTAAACGTGACACAATCGGCAATGAGCCGAACGTTATCTCAGATTCGTACGGCTTTTAACGACCCGATATTGATTCGTGAAGGTAAGCAGTTTGTTATTAGTGCCAAAGGTGAGCGATTACTCGAGCAACTGCCAATGCTGCTTAATAGTATTGATGATCTTTATCATCCTTCTGAGTTTGTCCCAAGTGATTGCTCACGAAGGTTTTCGCTGGCTTACACGGGATTTTTCTCTGAATCGATTGTCCCCCTTATCTGCAGTACGATCATGGATAGTGCCCCTGAAGCGAGTTTTCATAGTGAGTTATGGCAAACTCAAAATCTGACCATGTTGCATGAAGGTGACGTTGATATATTGGCGACCACGCTCGATCAGTTTCCTGATAACGTGCATGGTAAGAAATTGATTGAGGATGATTATGTGGTCATCATGTCGAAGGACCACCCGTTGGCTCATGCTGATCTCACACAAGACATCTACTTTTTGGCAAAGCATGTATTGGTTCATGGGATGAAAGAAATGAGGCAATACGTGAGTGAGCAGTTTGATCTGCATGAGCAAGAGCGACGCGTGCTCGCCAAAACACCATCGTTCTTATCAGCGTGTGAATTGGTGGTGCAATCACAAGCCTTTGTTACTGCGCCACTTCATATTGCGGGCTCGCTTGCTCAATCTCATTCCATCGTCGTTAAACCGTTGCCATTACCGCAACCAAAACATCACTACTATTTACTCTGGCACAGCAAATATCAAAGCGACCCTGAGCATCGATGGTTCAGAGACCAATGTTTTATGTTATTGCAGCAGCACTTAAAGCAAACACAACAACTCGGGAAAGAGTTAATCAAGCTCGATTAAGAATGATGACTGAATAGATTGAGCATGGCTTGGATTCCTTTGGATTGGACGGATGAAATCTAGGTTGCTTGATTTGGATGAGAGCCACCTCACAGTTGGTGGCAGAAAGAAATGCCACGTAATGATAGCTGCTTTCCAAAAATAAACATCAACAGTAACCATCAACCACATTGTCATATACCGCTGGTATTATTTGGTCACGATGAATTTCAAATGAAGTGACTAACATGACGTGGTTGACATATCGAGCCCTTAATAGCGTTCCCAATGATAAGGTTCTTTACACTCTAGTCTCGGTACTGGCGATCCTTTTTGTCATCGTGGTTGGTTTCTTTGGGATTGAAGAGAGACTGTGTGAGTACTTTTTGTTGTAGCTACCGTCGATAATGTTTGGCGGGGAAATACGGCAGAACAGAGGAACAATATTCTTTTCTGCCGTAATTAACTAATTAACTAATTAACCAATAACCGGTTTAATGGTTGTTAAATGTCACTTCATAAACACCAGAGAACACACTACCGTAACCTTGAGCTTTCGTACCTAAGCCAAGGTCGTCCCAGTCGGTCATTTTAGTGAAGCCTTTAAGTGCAACAAGTCCTGTAACTGGGTCATAGGCAGTAATCGCTAACCTTTCGTCAAACTTAAATGTATCTTCGACTACCGAGTATTCTAGCGTACCGTAAGAGGCATTATGTGACCAACTTGTACGAATGGTTCCATCATCTAGCGCTAGGTACATATTGTCACCTTGATAGGCTTCTTGGTACAGCTGCATATATTCCGTTTCTTTAGGGTTTTGGTCGATACGACGCAGCTTAACGGTGCGGTTTTGCTCCGAGAACAAATCAGCAATACTTAAACTATTAGCGCTTTGCCCACAGCTTTCGAGAGCATTTATGTAACTGTTTTCTGTATGGAGGGATTCAGGCTGGTCTAAATTGTCATTCCAACCGCTATCGCCTGTCGAACATGCACTGAGGGAATTGTCAGTGTATAGCATTGAAGCCCCGAAGCTAATCGTTGAGGTGCTGTCTGTACGGACCGCCGCAATAGTGTAACGTTCATCCTTGTTGAGGGGGGTGTTAAAATCAAAATCAATACCTAGATCGCCCGCTTTTTCTGTTGGGTATGGTGTTGAGTTGATGTCGTAGCATTCCGTTGATTTGGCAACTAACTCTTTATTGCCATTGTATAAAGCAAAGGTTTTAAAGGTGCTTAATACGTCATTACACGTCCAATTAACGGTACCACTTTCGAAATATAAGTCAGCATCATCAGATTGTAGCTCTATCCCCACCTTCCCAATGTTGTACCCACCATTCTTCATTGGGTAGTAATAAACGAAATCTTGATTATTGCCTTTTGAGTCCAAGTGTTTCTCTGCGTCTGATTTAGACGTATACCAGATATCATTTGAACGCTCGGTAATGGTAGCAGAAGTATCGCTGACACTGACAACATAACGGGATGATAACGAACTATCGTCCGATTGCTCATCGACTAGATCGGCTTTGATGCTTAGTGTTGAGGTGGCGCTGTCATCGTTAATATAAGTGCCGGAAATTGTCTCACCATCGGTCGTGTATTGACCAATTTCAATGCTAGGTTCGGCACAGGCGCTTAATGGGTCGATAGGTTGAGTGGCTTCACTGTCGTCAATAAACCATATTTTACCGTCTTCTAGTTTAATGGATTGACAGTAAACCTCTTTATAGAACTCATCAGTTTCAATTTTGTATAGTACTTGTCCTTCTAATATATGGGGGACTTCAATATTAGATTCGGCGACGATGATATTGAACACTGCTTCTGCTATATCGGCGTTTATGGCATCTTTTGCAGATATTGATACGGTGTATGCGCCTGCTTTACTTGGTGTCCCAGCCAGCGTAATTCGTTGCTCTCCGGGATGAGCGGTGACAATAAGCCCTGGTGCATTGGTTCTTGCTGATAGGGTAACGTCACTTTCGCCATCATCGTTAAATAAGGTGTCAACGGTGTAGCTCGTATCAAATTCAATACCCTGCATCAATTCATTAGTATCGAATACCTTCTGCAATGCCAATTGAGCATCATCGTTTACTGTTGGTGGAAGATCAGGAGACGTCACTGTTACTATTAGTTTAGCTGGGCGCGATTTAGCGCCATTAACATCTGTTGCAAATACATAGTACGTAAAGGTACCGGCGACCGTCGCTTCCGTGGATATGATACTACTACCATCTCCGATGATGCTTAATACAGGGCCCTGATCATTGGATTGAATACTATAGGTAATTTGATCGCCATCTTTATCATTGAACCAAGTCGTGAGATCAATTGAATTGGTCATTTGACCGAGTTCAATAGCCACATTCGATTGTTCTTTAAGGTTATTTGGTCGATGGTTCGGGGTAACAATAATGCTACCTTGACCGTCAGAATCGATATTCGGTTGGTAATCAGTAAGCTCATCGGATGTTTTATCTTTGATGGAACCAGCGACTTCTTTCGCTATATCTAAGCCATTATCACCTTGCGCGTGATCAACGAGAGTTTCGCCGATAACTTCAAGGTGTTTGTTACTTTGTTTCACATAGTCACCGAAGACATCTTCAGCTGAAACAACCAAGCCTGCATCCGTGAGGCTTGCGACAACTTGCAGTTTTGCCTCGTCAAGGGGTGTACCCGCTTGTACTTTTTGAACCACGAGGTCAGTTAAAGGCGTAATTACAGTCGAACCTTGCGGAGCCTTTAAATCAAATGCCTTAGCAACAGGGCCACGAGATGAATCAATAGTCTGGTTCATCACAGCGCTGACACAAATTTGATTTTCTTGGTATTTGCTGTCTATGTTTAATTGACCGTTTAAGTCAGTTTGATTTATCAGTACTAAATCACAAATACCATTATTATTAGTGTCCACACTGACAATCGCATTTTGTAAATAACCGTCAATTGCGGTGACGGTAAACGAACCACTGTTAGGCAATGATGAAGTCTCGGAAGAATCCCCACCACATCCACTTAGTACCACTGTAGAAATTGCTGTTGCCAGCAATGTTTTTTTAGACAACCAGATATTGGTCATGTTTAACATCCTGTTTTTCATTAATTATAATTGTAAGCAAGTGTTTATATAAGCCAGACTTGCGGCAAAACTATAAATAACTACATATTAAATATCTATGATTGATGCGTGTCATATGCATGATTTTATACGGTTTTGTGCGATTTTGTGTCGTATATCTCGTGAGTGAAAAATAATTAAAATAATATATTGCTTATTGCGATTTCCTTTGTTTTGTTGCCGAGTCTTCTAATTAATTAAGATTAATAGATGTGGGTTTTTTACATGGTAGCTAGTTGGTTGTTACGAGAAGTGAGACATAGAAGAAACCACAATGTCTTATATTATCAAAAATAGCCTTGGCTCTTTATTTGAGAAAATCAAAGAACTCCATTCTTCTTATAGATAAGTAAGTATATGCCATAACGAGTGGTATCATCGACAATGACAGAATGGTGCCCTATATGAACTACTTTGGTGCAATTTTCCTCCGTGTAACCGTCGTTATGCCGTTAATGACTTAGACCACCTCTCTTTTCTAGTTATTCTCTATTTTTATGAACAGGTATAAAAATTGCTATGTAATCAATAAAATAGAATCAAAAGGATTTGAGATGGATCTGACTCATTCAGAAAAGCATTGGTTGCCGTGGTTTGGACAAGCCGGAAAAATAGCAATGAAGGCATCGTGTTTTGCGAACCGGAATCGAATTGTTGAATTAGAAAAGACGTTTGAAAGTATTGCCGAGACGCGGGTAAAGCTTCTTACTACGTGGGCGAAGAATCAATGGCGTTTTCTAGAGGATGCGGCTTTTTATCTGTCTTCCAAACCAGACAATGAATATTCAGAAGCGTTGGGGTTATTGCTGGAACGTGGTCGAGACTTTTCCGAGCTTTTTATTGTTGATGCGGCAGATAGTGTTAGTCACTCAACGTATCGAGCACATATAAATACCCGCGTTACCGAAAGAAAAGCGCTGGAATTAGGTCGACAAAAAAACTTTTTACATGGTCCATATGTGGACGCCTTAACACTGAAAATAGGTCCCTCATCGTCTAAGTTTCATGATGCGGTTACGCTCATGTTCTACCAGCCTTTACTGACCAATGATGGTGAACAACGTATATTATGTGGCCGAGTACCGAACGATGTGCTTGGCGACATAATCCAACGTGAAGCTGGGCATATTTACAGTGAATCGGGTGATAATTATCTTTTTATGGTTGATGCCAAATTCGATGCCTCTATTCCTCAGGGTACGGCACTTTCTCGTTCACGATTTGAAGATAATACCTTTTCCCACGGAGAGAACCTGAAACAAGGCATTTCGACGGAATGGGGCACGGTGAAAATCAAGCACCATACTGAATTCGAAGTTATGTTTAATGACCCCGCAACCAACCAGCTTCATCCTGGAGTGAGAGAAACGATTCGGCATGGTAGTAATGTGTATGTGGCGTATCCGGGGTATTCCGATTACCGACATATCCCGGTGATAGGAAAAGGCGTGACGTTTACGCTAGCGGGCTCTCCCGATAGGTGGGGAATGATGTGTGAGTCTGATTTAGAAGAAGTGCATCGACATCGTTCGCTTTCCAGACGATTAACGTCTCGGTTCTTTATGTCTGCACTTCTTATCACTTCGCTGCCTTTAATACTTCAACACTTCTTGTCTTGGTCTGCAGCACTGAGTGCTGGTGTTTCTTTGGTGTTTGCAATGTTGATGACAGTATTGTTTCAACAGTTGACCGCCAAACCATTGGCAAGAAGCTTAGAGCAGATGACCGGTGTGATGAAGGTATTGGCGGAAGGGGATGGTAACTTAACGCAGCGGCTTGATGCGACAAAATTTAAATCGGATGAGACCGGAGATCTAGGGCGTTGGACCAACAGTTTCATTGATAACCTTGAGACCGTGGTATCGGAGCTCGTTTATGCCAGTCGCGAGGTGAATAAGGTCTCCGAGTCGATGTTTCGTTGCAGTCAGCGATTGTCGAATTCAAGTGATGAAACGGCACATTCTATTGCTCAACTACTCGATTTATCGGGTAAGCAAGGGCATGAAATACAATCTGCTAATGATAATGCGCACGAAATGCACGGTCTGATGCAAGACTCGGTTGAACATGCGCAAAATGAATATGAGAAAGCCAGAGACAACGCCGAGTCCATTAAATCGATAGTCCAATCGTCGGCGATTAGTGTGAACGATGTGAATACTGAAATGGAAAAGATTGGCGATATCGTCACCCTTATTACGGATATTACGGCACAAACCAATTTACTGGCGTTAAATGCGGCGATTGAAGCAGCGCGAGCGGGAGAGCATGGTCGAGGGTTTTCTGTTGTGGCGGATGAGGTTCGAGTGTTAGCGAACAGAACCGCCCATGCGGCACAAGATATTGGGCAGTTGATGGATAAGTTACGTCAGCAGTCAGAAAAAGCCGTAGGAACGATGCGACAAGGCATATCGAATGTAGAGAGTCGCTCCCAAATTGTTGACGCTTCCCCAAAAAATGATCACCTTCAGAGCTCTGTGAACTCACTCTTTGAAGTGATTACTGATCTGGCCAGCATGAGTGCGAGCAATGCGACAACCGCTGAAAAAGCCGCTCACTCGACAGACTCACTTCAAGGACAATCACAACAATTGGCACGCCGTACCGCATTAATGCAAAATGCGATCTCAAGACTCGACCAGCTTGTAGGGCGCTTCGAAGTGTCATAATTGCTTACAGAAGTTCATGTTTCTGTCATATTTAACGATTATTTTAGGTGGCGTAGTGAAGGAGTACTATGTCATTTAAAATTAGAAAACAATTTGCCTTACTCTCAGTGTTTACGGGGCGTGCGTTGGACCCCAATGTACTGCCCATCGCTGATTTGGATGGCCATTTTGAGAACCGTTTAGGCTCAGTGATGACACTGAGCCGTAATGCAGAAGTTATTCATTTGGAATTAGGCCACTGCACGCAAGAAGCCAGTGTAATGAGTGGAACCGAGATCCAATTTCAAGCTGGCGCGTGCTTTGCTAAAGCGACAATGAGTATGGTGGAAGGTCATACATTAAATCAACAAGGGGATGTCTTGTATATAACGCCCTCAAATGCCGATTTGTCTGGTTATTGGTATAAATAGTGATGTGGAAAGTGCGGTTGAGCAACTAAGCACTAACGGTAAGAAATAAAAGAAAAATCTAGCCCCGCTCATTGATTTGCTCGGGGCTTTTATTGTTACTCATAATCGATAGGCTAATGATATCGATTATGAGTGGTATCGGTTATCTGGCAGGTGGACTGCTAATGTGACCATCCGCTACCAGGCAAAGGTCTGAATGACATTTTCTTTGGTGATAGGATTCATCGCAATATTCTGATTGATGCGACCTAGAAAGGTATCACGTGCCGCCGGCAACATGCCACGCATGGGGGAGATATTGTTGCCGTGGTCACCCCAATAATAACAATCAAACCCATTCATGTTTTCTAGTAGATATTTTTCTTCTTCTAGAATTTGTAAAGGCGTCGGTAAAGTAAACTCACCACGCGCGACTTCTCTTTCAAGCTCAGATCCAGGTTGTATGGCTAAGGCCATGGGAGCGATGGCATCTGGCTGCATAATATTCAGCAAGCTTGTCGTATTTACAGCGTGTTCTACTGAGCGTTCTTTACCGCCTAATCCAAAGATAAATGAAGCAAGTACTTTGATGTTAGCGTCTCTGGCCAGCGCCATACCTTCAATTGCATGTTCACGCGTCATCTTCTTTTTGATGCGCTTCAATACGGTTGGGTCTCCAGATTCGAGCCCTGAGTAAGCCATTGTTATGCCAGCAGAATGAATTTCTTTTAATTCCGATAAACTTTTGCGGCGAAAGTCGTTAAATCCTGAATATAACGAAATGTTTTTAATCTCTGGAAACGTTGTTTTGATCTTATCAAGGATAGCAATCAGCATTTCGGTTCTGATCGCCATGACGTTCCCGTCGATCAGAAAGATGGATTCAACGTATGGGTAGAGGGTTCTGGCTTCTTCAATATCAAGAAAAATGTCCTTAATATCGCGAACTTTAAACCTTTTATCGTCAAACATCGTGCAGAAGGTGCATTGGTTATTGCTACATCCGAGTGTGGTTTGGATGAGAATACTCTCTGCTTCGATCCAAGGACGATAAATTTTACCTTCGTAATGCATAAGTGTTCCTAAGCTAGATGTTGAGTTGACCAGCGCAGTGTAGCAAAGGACAAAAAATTGATAATAATCACTATTAATGAATCAGTTTTTAGAAAATATTGATAATGGTGGTAGTAGAGTGAAGGTGTTGTGAGGCGGAGTGTTTTATAACGAGCGTAGGGTTTGTAAGTGTCGCTCGAGTATATTTCCGTAATGCATTTAACCTTATGTGCATAATGGGTTACCATCTATGACTATAACGTAACTATTTGAATAAAATGGAATTGAAAGCGAATGTTGTTTGAACAGATTGTCGAAATTATCGAATTTACTGATAGTGAACACCTAGCGAAGGCGATGGATATTTTTAATCAGACAGGGACCGTGTCTGATGAGCACTTACCTTTTCTGAGTGTGGTATTTGAACAAGCCCCTGAGCAACTTATTGCTCGCTTGGTGAGTATTGGGTTTAAAGGGCAAGTCGTTATCACACGTATAGAAAATGCGGCTGGAGGTAAAGGCTACCTACTTATCGATGCTGAGCGAATAAAGGTTGATGAGCTTCTACCATCATCACGACGTTTGTTTGAGCCTGTATAAGGATAGTTTTTTCAACACCTTAAGACGCAGTGTCAGTTAAATATCGCATGTGGAATTTTGATGAATACCGTGCTGCCTGTGAGAATCATAATGGAGTGTGCTGATTACCAAAATCAATCCAATGTTGACCGTCTTTTTAGTTAGCACAAAGGTGTCCACCGTAGGGTTTCTGAATAAATCGTCAAGCCTTTATGACGGGAACGTATGCTATTTATCGATAGTTCGTGTTTTTGCTTTATTGGTAGAGAATGTTACGGTCTGTTTGGTCACGGAGACAAACGATTAAAGGACTTCAAACGGCAACCCAGAGCGAAATTATGTCTGACACCTTTGAACGTTATCGGGCTCCGCACAGCCCAGCCCCTCTATTGCGAGTATCTCACTTATCGAGATGTTATTTACTTATATCATTAGGTAACGCCTTCTGCTATCACGTCATGAAAAACGGCTTATTCGTGCGTCGGCGATCAAAGTACAGTGTGTGGATGCTGACGGTATTGATAGTGAGTACACCATTTATTGACGTGTATGCAGCAAGTTCGCCTGTGAATAAGCCCCTTTCTACTCTAAAAACATCGAGCATTAAGCATAAAGATACCCCTCTGGAGGCACGTCACTTAGTAACAAGTGCAGGCGCCATGGTAGAAATTCAACGGACAGATAAGTCTGGCAACTCAACCGATTGCTTGATGGATGCTAAGACGAAGCAAATCCTAGTGTGTGCAGATAAAAAATAAGTAAATCATTAATTACGAGCTTTGTTTGCAGCTTGGTTTGCAGCCATGGTAGAGGATGTATGTTTTTAACGAATCTTTTATCGCATATCACTTTCGAACACCGAATAGGTCGCCAAACAATTCTCTGAAATAATAGTGCCTGAGTTTGTTCATAGAAAAACGTGCAGTATAGTGAGATTCACGTTTTTAAAGCGGCAGCTAAGTTGGTTGCAGAAGGAATACTTATGGATATTACGATCACGACTAACCCATCCGCGCAAGATGTGGAAGATATCCGTGACGGGGTGATACAACACAATTTATCAAAGCTAGGAGAGGTGTTTTTTACCGATTTTGCTTGCTTCACTTATTACGCTGACGGCACAAAGTCAGGTGGACTCACTGGCGAGATCTTAGGGCAGTGGCTGAGTATTAAGTTCCTGTGGGTAGATAGCCAATCTAAAGGACAGGGTATTGGTAGCGAGTTACTTCGCCAAGCTGAGCAGTTTGCATTAGAGCATAACTGTCACTCCAGTCTTCTCGATACATTTAGTTTTCAAGCAAGGCCGTTTTATGAGCGTCATGGGTATCAGGTAGAAATGACCTTACGTCAACACCCTATATCCACTAGCGAGCGCTACTTTATGACGAAAACACTGTCGTCATAAATGCCTCATTTTAATGGCCATGGGCGATTAAAAAAGCCAGTTCATGTGAATGACTGGCTTTTTTAACGTGCTTTGAGGTGCGTATTTCGAGACTTGCTTACCGTGCGTGAAAATTAACCTTCAGCGCGCTTAACTCGAATCTTGCTCTTAGCAACGTCAGTCAGGTTCAAAGTAGAAATGGCTACTTTCGCCTCGTCGTCATTCGGCATGTCAACAAATGCAAAGCCCTTCGATTGGCCCGTTTCTTGGTCAAGTACGAGTGTACATTCACCGACCGAGCCATGAGCTGAAAATAGAACACGGATTTCATGTTCAGTGGTTGTGCGCGCGAGGTTGCGAACTAAAAGTTTCATAATGAACCGTTGATATTGGAATTCCAAGTGGGATTGTCTCAGGTTCACGAGTGCAAACCAAGAGATTAATGGCGCTAATTGTATTTTGTCATCAATTGATGTTCAGATTGACGGCAAAGCCGTTGCTAGAATATTTATTGCGCGTGTTAAGTTGTTTTTGAGCAATAGGTTTTGTGAGAGTAGACTGTGTGCCTAAACATAGATTTTAATGGGTGTCATGTGACTATGAATCGTCATAATATTGTTGGTGCGCTTTTTGCCTTGATTGCTTTATTTTTGAGTGTCTTATTTATTGTAGAAGGTTCGAAGTTCTCTATCTATCAGTGGATCCCTGAAGCTTTTCATGGACTTGTGTTTAGTTTTGTGTGGGGATTTGGTGTCTCAACGTTTGTTGGATATGC
Source organism: Vibrio sp. E150_011 (assembly GCF_053544015.1). Classification (NCBI taxonomy): domain Bacteria; kingdom Pseudomonadati; phylum Pseudomonadota; class Gammaproteobacteria; order Vibrionales; family Vibrionaceae; genus Vibrio; species Vibrio sp. E150_011. Next base: position 468,747 of record NZ_JBHFOL010000001.1, on the reverse strand, counting down.
TTATGCTGCGATGACATTTGTGACCATTGCGGTGGTCAGTTTTGCGTGTGGGCATAAAGTGAGCCGTCTATTTAGTCATTCAGATGAAGGCTAAGCGAACGACAACTCTTGCCTTTAACATTGTCTATTAACCATTGTTTAATAACACAAGGATCACGTGTTGAAAAAAATCGCCGTCATGTCGGATATCCATAGTAATGTACACGCTCTTAAGGCGGTAGTCGCTCATGCTAAATCAAAAGGCGTGAGCGATTTTATCAACTTGGGGGATATTCTATATGGTCCCATCGCGCCAAGAGCCACCTATGACTTTTTGCAATCGTTGAATGCCGTCACGATCTGCGGTAATCAAGATAGACAAATCTACCAAGCTACTCACGCTGAAATAGAGTCCAACCCAACCATGCAGTTTATTTTGCAAGAACTGGGGGAAGAGCCCTTAGAGTGGATGCGCCAACTTCCTTTCGACTGCCACATTAATGATGATATTTATGCTTGCCATGGTACCCCTTCTGATGATTTGGTCTATCTTCTTGAAGAGGTCAGTTCTGGGTGTGCCAAGGTTAGAGAAGATAAAAATATTATTGAATTATTAGGTCATGTGAGCGCACCTATTGTGTTGTGCGGTCATACTCATATACCTCGGAGTGTACAACTTTCAACAGGGCAGATGGTTATTAATCCAGGAAGTGTGGGCCTGCCAGCTTATGAAGACGATGCGCCTTTGCCACATCGAATGGAAACGTATTCTGCGATGGCGTCATATACAGTAGTGGCTCAAAGCTTTGATGGCTCGTGGCAGCCCGAATTTTATAAAGTACCCTATGATGTTGGTGAGGCGGCAAAAGCAGCCAGTGCTCGACACAGAGATGATTGGGTCCATTTCTTAACGACTGGGCGATGTTTAGCCGAAGAGTAATGCATCGCCAGCTAAAGCAGTATGAGGAGCTCAATTGACCAATTTACAAACACTGTCACCGTCAGAGGCAAAAAAACTCGTACTCCTGTCCCAGTTATTACCAGCAAAATCGCAGCGAAGTAAAGCACGTAAAGAAAACAAAGCAAGTGAAGCCACACTGACGGTGATCGAGCAGCTCGGGTATATTCAGATCGATACGATCTCTGTAGTACAACGTGCGCACCATCATACGTTGTGGTCCCGAAATAGAGGCTATCAACCTACTCATCTAGACCAGCTTACCCACGAGCGAAAAATCTTCGAGTATTGGGCTCATGCGGCCGCATACTTACCAATGAAAGATTATCGATTCACTCTATTTCGTAAGCGGGCATTTAAGAATGGCAGTCAACGTCATTGGTACCAAAGTGACGTAGCGTTAATGGATCAAGTTCACAGCAGAATCAAAACTGAGGGGCCATTGCTAGCAAAAGATTTTGAAGGCAGTGGTTATAAAAATAAAGGCTGGGGCACTAAACCGGCAAAGCGGGCACTGGAATGCTTGTTTATGCAGGGGGATTTAATGATTACGGAGCGCCGTAATTTTCATAAGGTGTATGACCTTACCGAGCGCGTGCTTCCTTCAGCTATTGATACTCGAGTACCGACTGACCGAGAGTATGCCCAGTTCTTACTCACCCAATACCTAACGGCGAATGGCATTGGGCGGTTATCGGAAATGACATACCTGTTGAAAGGAATAAAGCCAGTCGTAAATGTGGTCATCAACGAGATGCTTGAAGACAGAAGGTTGGTCAGCGTAAACATCAAAGGTGATCAGTACGTGATGTTTCCTGAGGCGTTAGAGCGGCTAAAATACCCACTTTCACGCTCGAAAGCGGCGATACTGTCGCCATTTGATAATGCATTAATTCAACGAAAGCGAACGAAAGCGTTGTTTGATTTTGATTATCTACTCGAGTGCTATGTGCCAGAAGCAAAAAGACAGTTTGGTTATTTTTGTTTACCCGTGTTGTGGAATGGTGAGCTGGTGGCGAGGATGGATTGTAAGGCCAATCGAACCACGATGACGCTAGAAGTTCGTCATTTATTCGTTGAAGCTAAATTACGAAAAATGGATAAATTCATGTCGGCATTAGAAGCAGAGCTGCAACAGTTTGCGAATTTTAATGGTTGTGAGTCGTTTAAGATTCTCCGTGTTACCTAAATGAGTAGTACGATGTAAGAAGAGTGCATACCTAGAGGGTAACGAGAACAGAACAGTATCTAGTGATCGACAAGAGTGATAAAAAAAACGCAGCGGGAGAGCGCTGCGAAATACAAAGATAGTAATCAAAACCAGAGGGCTGAGTTTCTGGTTGTTTTTTAGGATTTGGGTACTTGATAGTAACGCTGAGATCATAGCGATTTCCCGTAATGGGGAGAACTCGACTAAAGGGGTATACGTCGCGTCAAAGTTACAAACTAAGTTTTCATCTTTGGTGGTGTTAGCTGTTTATACATATAGCTCATAGATAGCGGTATATTCGATTAGCTTGTTTATATTGATAAGAGTCTGTGTATTTGTCACCGAACTGTTGTTGTTATGCTGACGGGGAAGCATAAAACTATCACCGTCATCATAACCAACCCTTGAACTCATCGATGAACTAACGAATTAACAGCAAAGGCACCCGACTGTTTGCCAGTACTTGCGTTGTATTGCTCCCAACAAAAAACTGCCTGAGTTTAGTGTGCCCGTAAGCACCCATCACCATCATACCGACCTGGTGTTGTTGCTGATAATCGAGGAGTGCTTGGTCTATGGGGCCTTCGAGTATCGCTTCTTGTACGTTAATCCCGACTCGTTGCAGTTCGCTGAGCGCTTGTTCAAACGCCGCGCTTTTTTTGCCTGAATCATCAACCATGACTAAATGACAATCTAGCCCTTTGAGCAAGGGTGTACTGATGGCTTTTGCAATGATCTTTTCACTAATTGGACTGCCGTCAAAAGCAATAAGGTACGAATCTGGACGTTGAAATTTGTTGCTGACCACTAAGATATGAGCTTTGATTGAGCGAATCACGCTTTCGAGCTGAGAGCCGATGGCGCTAACATTCTCATTCTCTTGCTCAGATTTAGCAATGACAAGGACTCGAAGCTCGTCTTCTAGATCCAAGAGATTGTCTAAGAGACTGCCGTGACGTTGTAGTTTACTGACATTAACCACACCTTCATTGGACGCCCATGCTGTCGCATCTTCAAGTAATTTATTGCTATGTCTAAGCATTATCTTGCTGCGAGCTTCGTCAAGTTCCGCCAGTTCTGCGAGCAGTTCCTCTTGGCTGCCTAAGCCTATTTGCCCCGATAGTTCGCTGGGAACGGGGCGTGTCGTTTTATCAATGGCGTTAAACAGAATTAGTGGTGCATCAATGGTTTTCGCGACCCAAGCGCTGGCTTTGCAGGTCGAGAGAGTAGGACTAATTCCATTAATACAAGCAATTACGTTTTTCATTTTTGTCTCCTCTAATGTCCAGCCAGTAATTTTTCAACTTCTTCTGGTTTATCGTGCACACCAAATTTGTCGACGATAGTCGTGGTGGCTTGATTCATACCAATGAGATTGACGTGAGTTCCTTCACGGCGAAACTTCACGACAACCTTATCTAATGCCGATACTGAGGTGACATCCCAAAAGTGAGCGGCTGATAGATCGATGGTGACGGTTTGTATCACTTCCTTAAAGTCAAAGGACTCAATAAACTTATCGGAAGAAGCAAAAAATATTTGCCCAATAACCTTATATTCTCGAACTGTATCTTCAGTCTTATGATTTTTTATTACCATCATTCGGCTGATTTTATTGGCAAAAAACAAGGATGCGAGTAATACGCCGACAAGAACACCAATGGCTAGATTATGTGTTGCAACGACAATACAAACTGTCGACAACATAACAATATTGGTTGATAGAGGGTGTTTTTTTAGATCGGTAACTGAGCGCCATGAGAAGGTGCCAATAGCGACCATGATCATGACGGCGACAAGCGCTGCCATTGGGATTTGTTTTAGCCATGGGCCGAGGAAAACGACCATGATTAATAAAAATACACCGGCTGATAGGGTCGATAACCGTCCGCGTCCTCCTGATTTTATGTTGATCATGGATTGACCAATCATGGCACATCCGGCCATCCCGCCTAGGAAACCAGTAAAAATATTAGCAATGCCTTGGCCTTTACATTCTTGGTTCTTGTCGCTGCTCGTATCAGTGAGATCATCGACAATAGTGGCAGTCATCATTGATTCCAACAAACCGACCACAGAAAGTGCGATCGCATATGGGAAGATAATCAATAATGTTTCTAGATTTAGAGGGACATCTGGCCAAAGGAAGATAGGCAAGGTGTCAGGTAAGTTGCCCATGTCACCGACAGTACGTACATCAATACCAAAAGCGATGGTGACCACCGTTAAAGTGATAATACAGATTAACGGGGATGGAATGACTTTGCCAATGATAGGCACGTAAGGGAAAAGGTAAATAATACCAAGACCTGCGGTCGTCATCGCGTAGACATGCCAGGTGACGTGAGTTAGCTCAGGTAATTGAGCCATGAAAATCAAAATGGCCAAGGCATTCACGAAACCGGTGACCACGGAGCGGGAGACGAAGCGCATTAAGCTACCGAGTTTTAAGTAACCCGCCACGATCTGCAGCACGCCAGTCAATACAGTGACAGCAAGCAAGTACTCTAGGCCATGTTCTTTGACTAGCGTCACCATTAATAGGGCCATTGCCCCTGTCGCTGCGGATATCATTCCAGAGCGCGCGCCAGTAAAGGCGATAACAACGGAAATACTAAAGGAAGCATAAAGCCCAATTTTAGGGTCAACACCAGCAATAATGGAAAAAGCGATGGCTTCTGGGATTAACGCTAGGGCAACAACGATGCCTGCGAGTAAGTCGCCACGGACGTTAGACATCCAATCAAGTTTGAAGTTTTTTAACATTGAATTCTCAATTTTTGCACAGGAAAACGCACCAGAGGAAGATCTGGAGTGCATCTTGTGCTTCTTTTGATAAAATTTTGGCGCGGAAAAGTAGCCTAAAAAAGGCAAATAATTAACAAGCGCAAAGAGTGAGCAAGATACTAGAGATTAGTATTGTGCTTAGATTAGCAATGAGAGCTATGGGGGATGGAGCGGTTAAGGCGGCGTAATTGACACGGTTGTTAACATCCTCTTACATTATTGACGTGGCGACTATACGGCAATGTTTTTTCAAAGGCAATGATAGTTTGCTAAGTGAGGATGATTGTAAATACGGTGATTGGTCTTGTCATATTCTGACGGTTCTACATTCTATGTTTCCTTCTCCCGATAAATCGACCGATCTCCTGTCGTAATATCCCTGATCGTAACCCACCAAGAAAAACTTAGAAATAATGTATCCTTTGGGAGATTCAAACGTGTTGTCTGTAGTGATGACTATTTTGAAGGCAAAACGATGTTTGAAGTGTTCACCAAATTAGCGGATTGGTTTACGTACACTCTTTTCGGACTAAAACCTGATGTCCCTCTCTGGGCCGGAGTCCATTTTTTTATTGAAGATACCAGCAAAATACTGGTGCTTTTGGTATGCCTTATCTATGTCATCTCCTATCTACGTGCGAGTCTAAGTGTAGAAAAAGTACGTGACTATTTAAAAGGGCAGCATCGTGGTGTTGGGTATTTACTTGGTTCGTTTTTTGGCGCCGTCACCCCATTTTGTTCTTGTAGCTCCATTCCTCTGTTTATGGGGTTTGTTTCAGCGCGTATCCCGATTGGTGTCACTATTGCGTTTCTTATTACGTCACCGCTTATCAATGAAGTCGTCGTTATCATGCTTGGCAGCATCCTCGGCATTAAATTTACGCTAATGTACGTCGCGATCGGTATGGTATTAGGGGTGTTGGCGGGTTACGTGTTGGATATGTGTCGAGCCCATCGATGGCTACAACCGTTTCTGGCGAAAGCGTATCAACAAGATGAGCATCCGGGAGAGACCACATCGCCTGAGCTTGACGTCGCAGTGATGACTTATAAGACTCGCCACGACTTTGCAGTAAATGAAACGAGCAGCATTGTGAAGCGTATCTGGAAGTGGGTGATTATTGGCGTTGGTTTAGGTGCATTTATACATGGATTTGTGCCCGCGCAATGGTTTGAACAAAACCTCGCCAATGGTCAATGGTGGACAGTGCCCCTAGCGACATTAAGTGCCATTCCTATCTACACCAACGCATCGGGCGTTGTTCCTATTATGGCGTCATTGATTGATAAAGGCATGCCGCTGGGTACCACATTGGCTTTTTGTATGGGGGCCGTAGCCGTAAGTGTGCCTGAATTTATTATGCTAAAGCAGGTCATGCAATATCGATTACTCGTGGTGATCGTGGGGTACCTGTTTATCGCTATTTCTATCACAGGATGGCTGTTCAATGCCTATTACTAAATGAGTTTAACGGAGGTTATAATGAAAATTGTACAAGTTTATGGTTCTGGTTGTAAAAATTGCACAATAACCGCGCAGCGTATTGCGCAAGTCGCTAATGATCTTGGTCAGCAGGTTGACGTGCAAAAAGTGACGAGTTTACAGGCGATTATGGAGGCCGGTATTGTGAGTACACCTGGGATTGGTATCGATGGTGTCGTAAGGCATACGGGTTCAGTGCCTAGTGTTGAAAAAGTGCGAGAAATACTGGCTTAAAACAATCTAATCGCAATGGTTATTAATGCTGATTTATTTATTCAGAGTAAGCATCGTACTGCCTAGCTAAATGGTAGGGCGGTGTCTTACTAAGGGGGGGGGCCGATGAAATGTTTAATGAAGGCATGGCAAGAAACAGAGCCAATGCTTTATGGCTGGTTAATGAAACAGACTCAAAGTCAGTATGATACTGAAGACATCATGCAAGATGTTTTCTTAAAGGCAATGTCCAATAGTGAGCGTTTTTGTACTCTGGAAGACAGTCAATCGTGGTTGTTTAGGGTAACCAAAAATCACCTTATTGATCGTTTTCGTCGTAAAATTAATAATGAAGATATTGGGGATCTTGCGGCTCCCGATACGGTGTTACCTGTCATGACTCAGCTGCAAACTTGCCTACCGCGCCTTCTGCCTGAGCTAACACCACCAGATAGACACATTATTGAGGCGTGTGACTTAAATGGCCTCACGCAAAGAGAATATGCTGAAAAGAATGGTTTGAGTCTTCCTGCTGCCAAGGCTCGCTTGCGCCGTGCGCGTTTTGAATTGAAAGAAAAGCTGATTAATGAGTGTCAGGTTAAACAAGATGACCATAGAGTATGCAGCTTTAAACGTCTTAGAGAATAAGGAACGAGATTGTCAGACCACCGGCTTTTTTGGTGTAGTCTACTTGTGACCGAGCCTAGATGCACCGACGCAAATAACGGACTTTACTGAACAGAAATGCGCATAGATACGAGAGAAAAAAAGCCAACAGTGCCACTAAAGGTATGTAAACAGATACGTCCATTTTGTCGAGTAGCCATCCCTCGCCTTGAGAAGATATTAGTTTAATAAACAGTGGATGAATCAGATAGATGCCAAAGCTCAATTGAGTGAGTTGACTCAATTTCAGGTCATAGTTGAAATGCTCTTTAACTAAGAAGAAACACGCAATAGATACCGCAACGACATTGATACTCAAATATGAATAGAAATAAAGATGTGTGACAAAGTAGCTACCAAGTGCCGTTAAAAATAAGCCAGCAATAAAAATTGCTAAGCATCTATTTTTATTAGGCTTTACGTCATATTTTGCGATGTATCCACCTAAGCAAAAGTAGCCTATGTAATTTAAGAAGTCATTGGTGAAAAGGCTCACTTTGGCACTCAAATCAAAATACAATAGAACAATGTTTGCAAGCGAAGACAGCATGGCTAAAGCAAAGCTGACGCTGATAAAAAGAAAGAACTCTTTTCTTGTGATCGAATTTATAATCACTCTTAGGAGTGGCGTTACCAGGTACAAGAATGGAATCATGAAAAGATACCAAAGATGGTAATACGGCTCTCCGAGCGCCCACCCTTTTGCAACGGTAAAATACGCGATGGACATATCGCCTCGCATGTAGAACTTTATTAGTACCCAAAGAGAATAAAATAAAGACCAAAACACGAGCGGAATGAGAATTTTACGGATTCTTTTTTTGAAAAAAACGACATTGGATTCAGTTTTATTGAGTAAAAAATATCCGCTAATCATCACAAATAAGGGAATGCACCACATAGTGATTGACGCGTAAAGGTTGCCAGCCCACCAACTGCCGCTTCCATATAGCGGGTTCATGATGTCTATATCACTGACAAAGCCTGAAGCGACGTGCAATAAAACAACAGCGAATACAGAAAACACACGTAAGTTATCAGCCCACACAAACAAATCCTCTAAAGTTTTCCAAAGTTTATCACCAAAGGTGGACTAGATAGAGAAAGGAAGCGGGTTTTCTTAGACGATAATGCAGGGGAAGTGTTGTTGAGTGGCTTTCGCAATACTAAGGCCGCGTGACCGGCCTTAGTATTGATAGGTGCGTACTCTTTATTTTGCCACGCTAGGTTCTTTCACTGCGTTAAGATATTTCACTGCTATGGATTATTTCGCAGTTACTATTAATTCGTCGTGACTGGCTTTGCCGTTGGTGATTCAGCAATCATTTGGGCTAATACACATTTTAATACCGCGTAGTCATACTTTTGTTCGAAGTGCTCATGGAGCGGCTTCAGTTTTCTTTCTGTAAGCGTGTTGAGTGTGATTGCTTGCTCTTTGATGGCGTTCATCTCTGAATCGGGTAATTCGATAACCTGCTCGAGTTTACATGCACCTGTTTCAATCGCGACGGCCAAATGGGCGAGTACCGTCGCAATTTTAATATTACGCGTTTGAGCAATGTCGTCAGCACTTGAGCCTTCCTTGAGCATTGTTAATGTCACTAACTCAGTGTCGCTAAGTGCTGGCTCATCATCAGTTTTAGGCGTGATAACAGAGATAAACTGTTGACCGTACTTGTTGATTTTTGTCTCGCCAAAACCTGAAATATGAGTGAGCTCACTCAATGCGAGAGGGCGTTCCGTCGCTAAGGCTTCTAATGTCGCATCGTGACAAATCATATACGCAGGGATTTGTTGCTCGGATGCCAGCATTGCTCGCACCTCTTTTAGGGCGTTAAATTGCTTAGTGTCAGCAAGTGATAAACCTGAACGCGTGTGTTTTTTTGCCGTCTTTTTACTTGCAGATGCGCTTCGCAGCGTTCTTAGCTGAATGGGTTGCTGGCCTTTTAGAAAAGGACGGCAGGTTTCGGTTAACCGTAGGCTGCCATGCTGACCGTGCACCTCAAGTAAATTCATCGCGAGTAGCTGCCTAAAGACACCTTGCCATTGCTTCGCATTTAGCTCTGTGCCAATACCAAATGTTGACAAGGTGTTGTGTTGATTTTGTTCAATTCTTTGATCACTTTTGCCCAGAAGAATATTGATAAGATAACTTGCGCCAAAGCGTTGCTCGGTTCTAAATACTGTAGAAAGCGCCTTTTGTGTTGCCTGTAAGCCATCCCAAGTGTCTGGTGGCGACAGGCAGTTGTCACAATTTCCACAAGGCTCTTCTAGGGTTTCGCCAAAATAGGCGAGTAGGGATTGTCGACGACAAGTGGCGAGATCACAGTAGCCCAGTAGTGAGTTGAGCTTTTGGATAGAGGTAAATTTAAATTGTTCTGATGCGTCAGAGTTTTGTACCATTTGGCGCTGTAACACCATATCTTGCATACCAAACGCCATCCAGGCATTGGCTGGCAGACCATCACGCCCAGCACGTCCAGTTTCTTGATAATAAGCTTCAATACTTTTGGGTAGGCTTAAGTGAGCAACAAAACGAACGTCAGGTTTATCTATCCCCATGCCGAATGCGATGGTGGCGACAATAATAATGCCATCTTCCCGCAAAAAGCGTTGCTGATTAAGCGCTCGTTGTTCATTAGACATGCCGGCGTGATAAGGCAGCGCTTGTTTGCCTAAATCACTCAACCATTTTGCTGTTTCCTCCACTTTTTTACGTGAGAGGCAATAGATGACCCCAGCATCATTAGCATGATGTGTTTCAATTAAAGACCACAGTTCTTGCTTGGCATTACTCAAATCAGAGACTTGGTATTGGATGTTTGGTCTATCGAAACTGTGTACAAATAGGCGGGCATCTTGCAGGGCAAGCTGCTCAATGATCTCGTCACGAGTGCGGTGGTCTGCTGTTGCCGTGAGTGCGATTCGCGGAACCGCTGGGAAACGTGCCTTTAGAACACTAAGCTTTTGATACTCGGGTCTGAAATCATGCCCCCATTGACTGACACAGTGCGCCTCATCGATGGCAAACAACGAAATATGAGTTTGTTCTAAAAGCGATAGTGTTCGCTCTAAAAGTAATCTTTCTGGCGCGACGTATAAAATTTGTATCTCACCCATCCGCACCTGTTGTTCAACCGCTTGTTGATCGTAGGGGCTAAGGGATGAATTTAAGTATGCTGCCTTCACACCAATCTGATGCAGTGCCTCGACTTGATCTTGCATCAGTGCGATCAGCGGAGATACGACGACCCCCACACCGTCACGAAGGATAGCCGGAATTTGATAACACAGCGATTTACCGCCACCGGTTGGCATCAGTGTCATGACATCTTGCCCTGAGACTAATGCATCGATGATCGCTTCTTGTTGATGACGAAAATCATCATAACCAAATAGGGATTTGAGTAATTGTTTTGGGGTCATGGTCGGCAATTGGAATAGGTTGATACGTTAAGTTTCGCAATCTGGCGCGCGGTTTTCAAGCGCTGTGAAAGTTTGTTTGCGATGACTCGCGTTAACATGATGATTCAGTGTCGATAAAGTAGTAAAAGAGGTTATGTCGTTGAGGGGGTAACAGCGGGAAGAGTGTCGGGCTTAGCTTGGCATGTAAGCCCGACATTTACGGAGCTTTGGAATACAGAGCGTTTCCATCGCATACCACGCCTTTAAATACGTGGCACTTTTTTAGACACGGAGTGATGGAAAAGTTCCTCAGCTCCGTATCAAAAAGTGATTAAAGACCTTTGATGTTTTCTACTTCAAGTTCGTTGAAGTATTTCACTGTCTTCACTTTCAATTCTTGTTGCGCCGCTTCATCTGCAACGATGATGGCTTTACGGTGCATTTGAAGTGCCGTTACTGTCCACATGTGGTTTACAGAGCCTTCAACTGCCATTTGCAGAGCAACCGCTTTGTTATGACCAAGCGTTAGGATCATCACTTCTTCGGCATCAAGCAGAGTCGCTACGCCGATTGTCAATGCGTACTTAGGTACCTGGCTGATATCGTTGTCGAAGAAACGAGAGTTTGCGATACGAGTATCTTCAGTCAGTGTTTTGATACGAGTACGTGAAGCAAGTGAAGAACCTGGTTCATTGAACGCGATATGCCCATCGATGCCAACGCCACCCATGAATAGGTTGATTTTACCATATGAACGCATTTTTTCTTCGTAAGCCGCACAGTGCGCATCGATATCGTCAGCTTGACCGTTAAGAAGGTTAATGTTTTCTTCTTGTACATCAACGTGGTTGAAGAAGTTGTTGTACATGAAAGAACGGTATGACTCTGGGTGATTAGGATCGATTCCTACGTACTCATCCATGTTGAAGGTCACAACGTGTTTGAAGCTCACTTCGCCAGCATTATAAAGCGCAATCAATGCTTTATAAGTTGATAGAGGCGTGCCACCAGTAGGTAAACCAAGAACAAATGGCTTGTCTGCTGTTGGTTTGAAAGCGTTAATGCGCTCAGCGATATGACGTGCTGCCCATTTACCTACTTGATCTGCTTTTTGTAATGGAATAAGTCTCATGGTCTTCCCCTAATAGAAAATTTTGTGTGTGCTGAAACATTAATTCGCATTATAAAATAAGTTTTTCGAGTCGGCTATTACTTTTCAGTGAATTTTGTGTTTTTTCTTGATCAAGATCGCTAATGTGACGAAATTCTTATTGGTTGGTAACGTTATAGCGTGTATTTGTCTGCTAATTTTTGACAGTAAATAAAGTGCAACCGCTTAAGAAGAAAGGTGTATCAGGATAACGGTTACTGATGTTGTGGTTACTCGTCAACAATTCGAATGCAACGTTTTGTCCTGTGAAATGCCTGTAGTGTGTTGTACTGAGTGAGTTTGGGGTAATTAGTCATCCCGACGGTGAGGATAAATTATCAACGACTCTGATCGACTTGTTTTTATCTCGCGTAAGCATGCAATGAAAACTCAACAACACGATAGAAAAGGAAGACAACATGTTTAAGCGAATGACAGCACTTTTTACTCTAATGATGGCCTCTTTTGCATTTATGAGTGGGGCGCATGCAAACCATCACGGGATGAAGAAAGACATCGTTGATGTGGCGGCAGAAAATGGCTCATTTACTACCTTGGTGGCGGCAGTTAAAGCGGCGGGTCTGGTGGAAACGCTGAAAGGAAAGGGGCCTTTCACGGTCTTTGCTCCTACGGATGCCGCGTTTGCCAAACTCCCTGACGGCACTATTGATATGCTGCTCAAGCCGGAAAACAAAGACAAGCTTGTCGCGATTCTCACCTATCATGTTGTCCCTGGTAAAGTCATGGCATCAGATGTGGTAGCGCTGACGAGTGCAGACACCGTACAAGGAGAAGCGGTAGCGATAAGCGTGGTAGACGGGAAAGTCATGGTCAATAACGCGCAGGTTGTGGCAACAGATGTTGAAGCCAGTAACGGCGTTATTCATGTTATTGATACTGTTTTAATGCCGAAATAAATCGCGATACCGCTAGAGAACGTTAATACGGTTAACCGTTGGTATGTCTCTCGCAGTTGAAAATATATAGCGACACCTACAAGCAATAAGCGCATCCAATTGAGTGGATGCGCTTTTTTATAGAGAGTAGTGGTCTAGCTATATTGCGTTGCTTTGTTCGTCGATAAGTAACCTATAGTAACTGCTCGTTAGCGGTCACTTTTACATCGACATTACCGCGTAACGCGTTGGAGTATGGGCAAACTTGATGGGCAACTCGTACTAACTCTACAGCAGCCGATGTTTCCATATCCAATGTCACTTCCAGTGCCACATCTAATACAAACCCGCCTTGGTCGTTTGCTTTCAGTGCGACGGTCGCTTTAGTTGGAGCTTCATGCAATGCGATTTTTTGCTGTTGAGCAATGTGCAAAATAGCATTTGAAAAACAAGCGGAATAACCTGCGGCAAATAGCTGTTCTGGGTTAGTTGCTTCACCCGTTCCGCCTAATTGTTTTGGGTAAGACAAAGCGAGATCCAGCATGCCATCGTCCGTTTTTACTTGTCCGTTTCGGCCTGCTAGTGCGGTTGCAGAAGTCGTATATAAAGCGCTCATAAAGATGTTTCCCTTTGTTCTTATCGGAGTTCGATTGAATTTTTATTTTGAATCTAGTGACGTCGTATCAAGTGTCGCTGTTCTTATTTGGATTGTCATCAACTAGGTTGTGCACAAACTATATTGCCAAATCAATATGAATGCAAGTATATTGTGCACAACTTAATTTTCATTGGCTCACGATAATGGATAACAATAACCCAGATAATTTGGATCTAGACAAGCAGGTATGCTTTGCTCTTTACAGTGCGAGCAATGCATTAATCAGAGCCTATCGCCCGATACTTGATGCGTTGGACTTGACGTATTTACAGTACATGTCGATGTTGGTGTTGTGGAAAAAATCGCCGATGAATGTCAAAAATATCAGTCAGGACTTGCGAATCGACTCTGGTACGTTGACCCCGTTGCTGAAACGTTTAGAGCACAAGGGTTTAATATTGCGTAAACGAAGTGAAATCGATGAGCGTGCGAGACTTATCTCCCTTACCGATCAAGGCTGGGCCCTCAAAGATCAAGCCTTAGCTGTGCCTTCGGCTATTGGGTGCAAAGCTAAATTATCCTTGGATGATGCTCTCGAGCTTAAACGGCTTTGTGATCGATTGACTGAAAATTTGGCAGGCTAGAACATGGATTTTGAAAGACTCTCTCGAATTAGCTTTAAACATTTGACAGCGCTGCACGTGATGTTAGATACCAACAGTGTGACGAAATCTGCCGATGTTTTATTGGTAACTCCATCAAGCGTGAGCAAAACCATTGCTCAATTGCGCGAGATTTTGAGTGATGAGCTGTTCTATCGCGATGGCACTCAGCTTACCCCGACCAGGTACGCATTAAAGATTGCCCCATTGGTGCATTCAATGTTGGCCAGTATGAACGGTTTGCTGAATAAAACGAATTTCGAGCCGCAACGGTTTGAAGGGCGTTTTTCGTTGTCAATGCGTGAAAGTACCTTTGAGCTGTTTGCCCAGCCCCTCGCTCACTTGACGAATGACTGCATCCCTAACGCCAAGCTGAATATTTTAACCAAAGCCAAATATGGCTTTGATGCATTAATGAGTGGGCAAGTAGATTTTATTATTCTGCCTCATGATGTGAGTCAGCCCCCAACGAATATGAAGGATTTGGTGTGGGAACCCATCCTTGAAGATGACTTTGTTTGTCTAATGTCCCCAGACCATCCTTTGGCTGATCAGCCGTTGACAATTGAAGCCTACTTGAATAGCCAACATGTTGGCATTACCGACTCTGAGCTGAATCGCCCTTATTTTGAGCAAGCGCTTCGTCAAACGCACCGCGCTCGTGATGTGAAAGTGATGCTACCAGATTTTGGGTCTGCGGCGATTTTGTGTCGACAATCGGAGCTGCTATTTACTTGCTCTAAGCGATGGGCAGATGTTGCGATGCAAGCCAAAGGACTGGTCGTGAAACCTGCGCCGTTTGAGTATGGAAAGTTGGGATACAGTTTGGTGTGGAACAAGGCCAGTATCAATGATCATGCGATTCAATGGTTATGCAACTACCTAAGAGGGTTGATAGAAAATTGCAGGGCAACGGAGAACGACAAGGATAGTGAGGCGTAATATTGGATTAGGCATGGGACAATCGGAAATAAACACCGTTGCATAATCCCGCTTTTGCCCGTAGTGTAGGTAATGTTCATTTATGGAGAATCAAATGATAATTCGTGTGACTTACCTCTGGCTCATTCTGCTTATACCTGTAGCCCGGTAGGTAACACTGTGCCTGGCTACGAGTAACGTAGTGAGGCAAGCCAACCTTATTAATTTCTCGTAGCCCAATAAAAGTAAAAGGGAGACGAGAATGACGATAACCAGCAAGCCGATTGACGGTAGCCATCGCTCAAGCACTGGCATCAACTCAACTGCACATACTAGTTCAGGTGCGATCAGCCGCTCTAAGGCCATGGTTCCGGCTAAATCCAGATCTCGTATATTAACTGGAATTTTTCTTGCGCTGCTGGGTGCGACATTATTTTCGCTTAAACCAATCCTCATTAAAATTGCCTTTCAATATGGCGGCGATACGACTTCTATCATGTCGTTACGTGCCATTAGTTCCTTGCCGTTTTATCTGTTGATATTGATTTTATTGTGTCGCTCGAATGATCAAAGAGCGCGAGTGAAAAAAGAAGGTTGGAAAGCCGCTGCCTTAGGTGTGTTGGGATACTATTGTGCCAGTTATCTGGATATTGAAGCGTTGAACACTATCTCCGCTCAGTTAGAGCGTTTGCTATTGTTTTTATTTCCAAGCTTTGTGGTGCTTATCTCTTGGGTGTTTTTAAAGAAAAAACCGTCTAAAAATATCGTCACCGCCGTCGTGATTGGATACAGCGGAATCGTGTTAATTGTGGCTCATGATGTATCTTCATTCGGTAATGAGGTATGGGTAGGCAGTGCACTCGCGGTGTGCTCGGCAATAACGTTTGCTTGTTATCTAATTTTGAGCAAGCCGGTGATTACGACATTAGGAAGCAACGCTTTTACTAGTATCGGGATGGGTAGTGCAGGAGTGGCCATATTGATTCACTTGCAATTATCTCAAGCGGATACCACGCAATGGAGTCCTGAGCTGGTGGCTTTAGGTATCGCCTTAGGCTTGTTCTGCACCGTGATTCCGTCTTACCTAATGGCAGGGGCAATGGCGAGATTGAGTGCAACCGAATTCAGTCTCACGGCTAATATTGGACCCGTTATTACCGCTGTCGCAGCGGTGATGGTTCTTGGCGAGCAATTTACAATTTTCCATGGCGTCGGCATGGTGCTCGTGATTGTGTCGGTATACTGGATGAGTAGACCTGCAGTAACCAAAAATAGGAATGAAGAATACGATAAGCGTTGAATGGCTGTGCCCTAGCACTGTGGCTCAGTCTAGGGCACGATGCACTCTACCAAGCGCCGCCAAATTGGATGTACGTGGTCCACTCTTCTGGGCCTTTAGCAACATCAATACCCATGCGTAAACCCAGTTGTCGGGCAAGCAAGTAACGGAATCCGCCGCCACGAGTATAGTGTACCTTAGCATCACGGATACTCTGATCATGGTCAAAGGCGGTACCGGCACCAGCGAATGCCAAAACCGTCCATCGTTCATCAACATCGTAACTCAGTTCAACCTCGCCTAATGCCGTGTTGTCGGCTTGATAGCGCATCGCTGCGATACCACGCATGTCCACAAACGGTTTAGCGTAAATAGACTCCGGAACGCCCAGTCCTTCGGAAACAGACTTAGCATCTGCTCTTAAACCTAGCCCCCATTTCTGAGATAGTCGACGGTAGTTGTGCACGTAAGCATGATATTTCTCGTAATTCGAACTTCCGCCAAATGCTTTGCGGTGATGATCAACCTGAAACTGAGCCTTGGTACCCTCACGAGGCGCAAACTGGTTATTGCGGCTGTCATAAGAGATTCGCCATCCGAGTCGTCCGTCTGTACTGCTGTCGGAGAGATCACTGTTGTTCGCCAAGGTAATATCAGAAGACATATAGCTATAGCTACCACCAACAAAGAAGTCAGTGTCACCCAATCGGACATCAAGATCTTGGAAGAAATAGGTGCCTTGGATACTCAGATCCATCGGTGCCATTTCTGGGGCGTAATACTTTAGGTTGAACTTTGCGCCAAATAAACCACCGAGATATCTCACTTTATCGTTGAGCCAATTGCCAGAATGAAACCCGCCGTACATATTGGTGCCGTTAGTGGTACCTAAGGCCATGACACCGGAAACACTCGCTGGGATATCACCCACATGTTCCCCTGATAGACGTTTCTCTTTGCGCTCTTCTGATTCATGGAAAAATAACAATGCAGCCCCGCCACCAAACCCTACCGCAGGGTCGGTAATCGTGAGTGGCACTGGTAGGAAACCGGCGGCGTTATCGAGAATGAATTGGCTAGCGTCAAGGCGTCCGTCCTCTGGGTCAATAAACGAATCCATCATGCTTGCGTTTGTGATTGAGGTCGTACAAGCGGAGACGACCAATAACGAAGTGACCGATAAAGTATTTGAAATTTTCATTGATAGCGATTTCTATAGTTGAAGAGGGACAGCACTCCTTGCACTTATTAAGCATTATAAACCGTGACTTCTCGTCCAAAAGTCAGTGTTGGGTCTATTATTGCTAAATAGTATTAATGTTCAACTATTGGGTATTCGAATAGTGAATGGCTTCTAACTTGATATTAGGTAGGTTTAATCATCTGGTGATTTTCGGCAACACTCAATGATTTCTACCAATGTTGTGATCCCTGTTTTCCATGCGTTATTGTCGTTAAAATTCGCCACGCTAAAACGTAAGCAGTGATTAAATTGTCCTTTCGAACCAAATAAGCTGCCTGGTAAAACGGATATGCCTTGCGCCAAACATTGCTGATAAATACGGTCACAATCTAAATGAGAGGGCAGTGTCAACCAGCACAAAAATGAACCTGATGGGGTCGCAATTGAATATTCACCATTAAAGTGGTTGTTTAGTTGTTCTCGGAGTAGGGCAATGAATTTTGTTAGATTATCTTGATAATGGCGGTTCATTCGTCTGACGTGTTGCTTGTATTTTCCAGTAGATAGGAACTCACCGACAGCAGACTGAATGAGATTTTGACTCCCCATATTGTCACTAATGAGTGAGCGTTCAATCTGTTGGCTGTATTGCCCAGCGATGAGCCAACCGATTCGGATACGGGAATCGAGCGTTTTTGATAGCGACGTGCAATAAATCACGCGGTGTTGGGTATCCAATTGTTTAAGCGAAGGGACCGAGTTGTCATGGCATAATGCGCCAAACACGTCATCTTCTATGATAGGTATATTCTCACTGCTTTGAAGCAATTGTTGACGGGCCTCCAATGGCATAAATGCACCGGTTGGATTGGTGAAATTTGGGGTAACGACAATCGCGGCGACAGGCCATTGCTGTAGTGCGGACTGCAATGACGGAATGTGCATGCCCGATTCCACTGAACTTGGGATTTCTAAGGCTTTTAACCCCAAAGACTCCAACATCAATAAGATACCAAAATAACACGGTGACTCGACCGCAACCGTGTCGCCAGGCACAGTGACTGCGCGCAGTGCTTGGCTGATAGCTTGCTGGGAGCCATTGGTGACGAAGATGGATTCGCCGCTCGGATCGATGCCTTGGTCGATGGAAATGTTAGCAATCTGCTTGAGAAGTTTCTTGTTGCCTGGAGGCAGTTGATAATGGCTCGGTATATGCGATTGGGCACGGCTGTGGCGTCCGATTTCGGCGTATAAACTGCTGATCGCTGGTCCTTCAATGTTGGGATGCGCAGAGCCAGCGGGCATTGATAGAGATTCTCTAGCTTGACCGAGAATCTCTTTTGTCATTGAAAGGAGGTCCACCGTCGTTGGAACAGTCTCGGTGGGCATTGGCGTGACTAATGGAGTGCAGTGACGAATAAAAGCAGGTTGCACGATAAAACCAGAACGATCCTGCGCCGCCACTCTTCCTGTGGCTTCTAGCTCTTGATACGCCCGGATGACCGTATTCTTAGCCACCCCTAACTTGATACTGGTTGCTCGAATAGAAGGGAGTTTATCACCTGAGCTTAACGCACCGTTTTGTACCAATTTTTCAATGTATTCCTCAACGGCTCTAAATCGAGATATTTTTTTAGTATTGATGGCCGGCATGCTCACTCCGTTGATCGTTTTAAAGCTCAGGTTATCTGTACCCATTAAATAACAATAATCTGTATCTTTCGGTAATTTTTGTACCCTGATAATTTAGCATCATCATGGAAAGATTGGCTAGGTAATATCATGTTGAAACGATGCATTCCTTTTATATTTGTTCTTCTCTGGGCATCGGGTTTTGTTGGCGCAAAAATTGGCTTGGTTTATGCCGAGCCAGCAACGCTATTGACGATCCGTATGTTGGGGAACGTCGTGTTATTTTTAATACTGATGTTCGTCCTGAAACGGTCGATACCAACGGGCAAGGCGTTACTCCACTCTTGCGTCGTAGGGATATTGATTCATGGGCTCTATCTTGGTGGTACGTATGAAGCCATTCAATACGGTATGCCTGCGGGATTAAGTGCACTATTGGTTGGAACTCAACCATTATTGACGGCGCTATTGGTGACGATTTTTTCACAACAAGTATTGAAAAGTTCACAATGGCTGGGCTTGATCATTGGTTTTATTGGTATTGGCTGTGTACTGGTCGGTAATATCCATTGGCAAGAGGGGAGTGAAAAGCTGGCGGCGTTTATTTTTGTGTTTGCCGCGCTTTTCGGTATTACCTTAGGTACGTTGTACCAAAAACGATTTTGTCGGGGCGTCGATTTACTTGGCGGTGCGATGGCGCAATACGTGGCTGCGGCGACTCTTTTCATTCCTGTTGCTTTGATGACAGAAACGAGGCAGGTGGATTGGACGTGGGAATTTTCCTTGACCATGGTGTGGTTAGTGGTCGTGCTGTCGGGCATCGCTGTACTGTTGCTGTTGTATATGGTGGAGCATGGAGAATCCTCCAAAGTCGCTTCTGTATTTTACCTAGTTCCACCGGTTGCAGCACTGCAGGCGTGGCTTCTGTTCGGAGAGTCTTTCGACCAATTTGGTCTTCTTGGATTCTGCCTCGCCTCTGCTTCTGTTTATTTAGTGGCGAAAGCGCCAGAATTAAAGAGGAAAAAATCAAAAAATGTGGGTAAAACCATGTCCAAGCAGTATGAAATACGTTAATGTCCGAAGTTCTTAACATCTTATAGTAAGTACTGCGATGATAACCCGTTTTTTAAGCCTGTCTGAATCGACAAAAGGCGTTGTTGCTTCTGTTTTTGCTTCCTGCTTATTTGCTTTGATGCCTGTTTACGTTCAGTTTCAACCTCAATTGGATAATTGGTCGATAACCGGTGGCGAGGGGCATTGGATTGCGATTCAACGAGTCATCTGGAGTGCTCTTCTGATGATACTTGTCTTAATGATGAGTGGTAGGATTCGATTGTTTTGGCAAGCATTTAAACAGGCTCATCGATGGCATCGTTATCTACTGTCAGCGCTGCTGGTGGGGCCTCAATATTGGATTTTTGTTTGGGCGCCACTGAATGGAGAGACACTCTCGGTTGCTCTTGGGTATTTTTCTCTACCTTTAGTTTTGGTCCTAGTAGGGCGATTTGTTTATGGCGACCAATTGTCACCTCTGCAAACGCTCGCATGCCTAGTGGCAACAGCGGGTGTCGCGTATGCATATGCAATGGCTGATGGATTGTCGTGGATTGTTTTATTGATCGCATTGGGGTACCCAGTCTACTTTGTTCATAGACGCACACTGAATATCCAAAGTGACGTAGGATTCACGCTTGATAATGTCTTTTTGTTGCCGTTTGCTATCGGTGCTATGTTTTACTTGCAGCCTTTCGAGGCGCTCCGTGAGCTAGACTTATCGATAATAGGTTATTACATTGGCTTAGCAATAACAGGCTCTGTACCCATGCTGTTGTTTTTGTATGCCTCGCAATCATTGTCTATGTCTGTCTTCGGATTATTAGGTTACGTAGAGCCCGCGCTCGTGTTTTTGGTCGGGCTGATGTTGGGCGAGCGAGTGGCCACGGCCGATTTACCTACCTACTTATTAGTAATGGCCGCATTGGTGATTTTGGCGATCGATGGTGTGCGTAGAGCGCGCTCTCAAGGTTTAGGAATAAACTAACTGATTCTAGTTGAGTGATAATCATGATTGAAAAGATATGGGCCGAGTATCAGGCCGGTTTACAGCGATTCTTGCTGAGTAAGTTATCAGACCCTGATGATGTTGATGATGTACTGCAAGAGGTATTAATAAAGACGCACCAAAATCTTGATAAGCTCGAAAACCCCGAAAGCATTAAAGCATGGCTATTTCAGATAGCAAATCGCTCTGTGATTGATTTGTATCGACGCAATGGTCGAAGCGCAATCTTGGAAGGGGAGACGTTATGGTTTGATCAAGATGAAGAAAGTGCAAAAGAGCAGTTGGCGCAATGCATGGAACCATTGATCCGCTCCTTGCCGAGTACTTCCGCAGCCTTATTGACATCGGTTGACTTGGAAGGGAAATCTCAAAAAGAGATGGCAAAAGAGATGGGGATCAGTTACTCGACACTAAAATCCCGAATTCAAAGAGGACGCGTTGACCTGCGTAACGTCTTAGAACAGTGCTGTCAGTTGTCATTCGACGCGAATGGTAACTTGATGGATTATCACCCAAGAAAAAAGGATTGCGACGGTTGCTAAATAAAAATGGCTTTTGATAAACATTTGTTTATCAAAAGCACAGAGCGTAAAGGTTTTACATTGTAAATTTAAGCCTTAATAAACTGGATTATTAGACCGCAATAGATCGTTATTCCTTACTAGAGAGTTAGTCCGCAGCCGCGAGTTAGTCCACGATAGTTTGTTATTACAAAATAAATGGTTAACGAAGGCTGATTTCACCTAGTGTGACCTTGGTTAGAGCTAAATAGGCTAGGTTAGAGTGATGAACCAGTCGTGTCGCACCCTCAAGTTCAAACCCCAAGTCTAATGATTCATTGGCATGACCTTTGATTTTATTTAATCGATCAAGCGCGCTTGTTAAGTCTGAGTTTGAGCCTTTAGGGGTCTTCAACTGTTGTAAACTCATTAGCTGGTCAGTGAGCTTTCGTACGCTGACCTCTAAGTCGTAAGCATCTTCGGTTCGACAGATGCGATGTCGATATTTTTCTAATAGTTTTAGCGTATCGATAAGGTGTTCTTGAAGCGTTAACTGATCCATGTTCGGAATATCCTTAATAAAGTCACCTGTTTAGCGGTGAGCGGTGTTGAGGATAAGTGTCGTTCATTATTGGGCAACGGGTAAAAAAAAGAACAACAATTCGATATATATCACATTAACTGAATAAAAATTCATTTTATTGCATGATTGATTCATGAGTCTTTGGTCTTGTGGATGGCTTTGATCTACTTATTTGTAACGTGGTGTATTAAGCCCTTCAGTTTTGCTAATCCCCAAGCCCCTGTTGTCACAATATCCTGAATCTCACCCTCGATGATCATTGTTTCAAATTCCTCAATGGAAAAGGATTTGGTGATTAAGTCTTCTTCTTCGACATCAAGGTTACGAGCGGATTGGCTAAGCTCCGTGGCAAGGTAGATATGACAGGTTTGATTGAGAAAACCATAAGCAATAAGCTGTTGACCCACATAAGTCATATTACCAGCGATCAATCCCGTTTCTTCTTGCAGCTCTCCTTTTGCCAGTTCTAATGGGTCGGCTTCAGGGTTGGATTCCCAAGCACCTTGCGGCAGTTCCCAGTAACGACAACCTACGGAATAGCGGTATTGCTGGACCAAGTGGATTCGAGCGCCGTCGATGGCAATAATGACAGCGCAGTCAGGTTTATCAACGACCCCATAAATGCCGGTGGCGCCACTTTCTCGTTCGATTTGATCTTCTCTTACCGTCATCCACGAGTTTTGATAAACAATGGTTGAGTTCAATGTTTTGATAGACATAAAGTAATGCTCGCAAGTAATAAAGGTCTGGCGTCACTATATAACGCCTAACGTTAGAAAGCTAAAGCTAGAAAGCGATCGCATTCTAGCTAGGTGCTGTGCATTTGATGTGTGAAGCTGACGGGGTCGCAAACCCCTACTTAGTTTCACTGGCAGTGAGTGTTGAACGAGGAAAATAAACAGAAATATGAGGAATTTCTACTAGTTTGACTGAAATATAGATAACGAAGGGTTCTCAGATGAAGCAATGCCGATGGTTGTTTCTATTTATTATTGCGCTTTCCACGTTTCAAGCGAAGGCGTTAGATTCATTTCCACTATCGCCACCTGACACTCACTCCCCTCGGGCGACATACGAGAGTTTTACAACCATTGTCGCTCAGGCTAATTCTGCGTTGAGTCATGCACTTGCGGATGAGACAGGGGTCACGACTGAAGAAAAGCAGCGAGTTTATGGATTGTTTAATAAAGCCACTCAAGCCTTTGATTTATCGGATATTCCAGCTTCTTATCATCAAAGAATTGGTATTGAATCAGTGATGTTACTTAAAGAGGTATTAGACCGTCTTCCTCCGTTTGACGTCGACGCGATACCAGACGACCACAACTTGACTAGCTGGCGTATTCCTAACTCAAGTATTGAGATTGTTCGTTCAGAGACGGGACAGTTTTTATTTTCCAAAGTGACGGTTGATCGTTTGTTTGATTATTATTCACTTGTGAAGCACCTTCCAGCTAACGATGCAACGGCATTAGATTATTATGAGTATTATTCACTTAGCGCGGGTCGGTTGATACCGCCAGCATGGTTTCATCATATTGAGGGGTTACCTAAGGTATTCATGTCTGAATTTGGTGATCAAGCGCTATGGCAGTGGTTAGCCATTACTGTGTTGACGATATTGCTCGCCGGATACGCGTTTCTTGTGTACCGGCGACTAAGACGGGCGATCGTCAAACCTGTATTGATGGCAGCGGGATTATTTACTTATATCTGGCTTGCTGATGATCAGCTAAATCTTACTGGTAGTGTGATGAGTTTGCTTAATATCACGGGTGAATTACTACTTTGGCCGTTAGTTGCACAAGTTGCTTACATGCTTGGTGCCTCGATATGCCAATGGTTGATTGGACGGGATAAAAGTCATAATGGGTTACGAAGAAGCTTGGCGCAAATCTCTGGAACAATAATTGGTAGTTTGTGTGCAGTAGCGGTGTTGGGGTTTGGATTACATCGTTTAGGTGTCCCTGTTTATGGCATTGTGACAGGCTTGAGCCTTGGAGGGATGGCGATTGCGTTAGCGATTCGTCCCACCATGGAAAATCTGATTGGGGGTGTCATTTTATTTATGGACCGCTCCTTGTCTGTTGGCGATTTTTGCGCGGTAGGCAAGGTTTCTGGGGTTGTTGAGCAGATTGGGGTGCGATCGACACGTATCAGAGCGAAGGATCGCACTCAAATTACCATGGCAAATGGGGACTTGGCTAAAATGGAGATCATCAACTTTAGCCGCCGCGATAGGTATCCATTTTTAGTGACACTAGGCTTACGATATGAGACACCAATGGAAGATATGGTGCAGATCACGAGAGGAATAAAAGAGTGTTTGGCGGGAAATGACTCCGTGCTGAGCACACCTTTACGTGTTCATTTTTCAGCGTTTAGCGACTACAGTATGGATATCGAAGTCTTCGCGCATATTGATACATCTGATCGGGAAACATTCCTCAATATTCAACAGAAGCTGTTAATGGATATCAACACCGTTATTCTCGAGCATGGTGCCAAGTTTGCGTTACCATCTAATACCACCTACCTCCATCCTGATAACCTAGCGCATGCGATGACGCCGTTTAAACGAATAAACGATAGCGTGACGTAATGTGATTCTCTGCAGCAATAATTAAGACGAGATATTATTGGGTGCCATGCGATGGAATTGAAGAGTTTTTATCGAATAGTTCAAATGACGCTAGCTCAGTTCGAGACTTTTTGTTAAAAAGAGCAGATAAAAATGATTCGTACAACATTCGTTGAATCTTTAAATAAACATCAAAACAAAGGACACTGGCGTGCAACCAAGTATTCAATTCGAAAAATTTGTAGACCTAGATTTTGATCTTGCCGAGTGCCCTCGTTGGGACTGGCGTACTCACTCTTGGATGTGGGTGAATATCTGCGATGGTGAGTTATGGCGAAACAAAGATGGTCAAAATGAAAAGCTAGAGTTCGAAGAACCGATAGGTTGTTTTGCATTGCATGGAGAGCAAGGCTTCACTGTTGCCTTAAAGTCGGGGATGTACCTCGTTGAAGCTTGGGGCAGTGAAAAAAAATCGTTAGCGCCATTGGTGTCTGAATTCCCACGTATGCGATACAACGATGGTCGCGGTGCACCCGGTGGTCGCTTTGTTGCGGGTACGCGTAACGGAGCCAAAGTCGGCGATCAAGGTCAATTTCATCAGCTAAATTTAGATGGCACCATTGAAGCGTTACCGATGTTTGCATGGACCTGTAATGGTCTTGCGTTCTCGCCGGATGGTCAGTGGTTATATTGGGCTGATACGGGTTCCAGCAAGGTTTACAAACACCGTTACAATCCGGAAACAGGCGAATACGGTGAGCAAGCATTGCATTGTGATCTTGACGGTTATGAAGGCCGTCCTGATGGCGCGAGTGTCGATGTTAGTGGTAACTACTGGGTCGCTATGTACGCGGGTCAATCGGTCGTTCAAATTTCACCAGAGGGTGAGGTTAAACAGGTCGTTAGCGTGCCATCAGAGAATCCAACAATGGTAGGTTTTGGTGGTGAAACGATGAAAGACTTAATGGTAACGTCGGCAGCCAGCGACAATGAAAAAGGTAAGCTTCTGATAGCGAAAGACGTTGTTGAAGGGGTAAAAGAAAGCCTAGTGACTGTACTCGTATAGTGCATTACTCGCCTTTTACATAAGTCGTACAATACCTAATTCGTGCAATACATAAGTTATGTCGTGCATTAACGCCATGAAGATACAGTCCTAAGTAGGGACGCAATTAGCATTGCTACTTAGGACGTCATCGCGGTTTGACAATGGGTTGTGCGATTCATTTCACTTAAATCGTCCTCAGTAATGTATTTCTTTGCGACTACGTTCCCAGATACCACCAAATGGGAGATGTAATGATGGCTGTTTGAGGTAGGCATATTACTCCACAAAAAGTCTGCTTTAGTCGTATCAGAAAAGCGAATATTCAGTACTATCGCTTGCCGCTCATCTCGCATATCGTACACATTAATCTCACATTGCCTCATGGCTCACCCTTTCCCTTCGCGTGTCATTCTTGTCTTCCTTAACGTTAAAGCCAGTCGTACTGATAAATACTCTATAAGGTCGATCATGGCTTGATTATCAATGTCGTAACATAATTTCATTCTTGTTAACGAATAGATTACACGTTATTCGTACGGTAAACTTTGAATTGCTTCAAAACGCCTTGAACAAATATCATACAAATAACGTTTTTGGAATACACCTCAAATAAAGTAAGGGTATTGTGATGGCTTTTAGTGAGAATTTAGAAAATAATAAGGGTTAGCGGATGAGTTTATATCACGGGCGGAACGCATTGAATTGAAAGACTTTATCGGCGCTAGAGTCTTCATCGGTAACCACGTGCTGGTTGCAAAGTCGCGGCAGAGCCTCGTTATTCTCTGTAACATGGCTCATCATCGGGGTTGATGAACCATGTGTAAATTTAGTGAATAGCGCGGCATCGTTTTGTTGAAGAACGTGGTATCGCGTTATTGAAGTACTTTGCGCGCATGAGCAGGTTGGGTTGGTCGAGCGTTATTGCCCATCGCACCTTGCAAAACCTCAAGTTCTTGCTGACCGACGGTTTGTTTATCTTTTAGAACAAACCATCGAACACCTTCGCTGCAGGGAGGTGTTGTTAGAGAACCACTAAACCGGTAGTACGAACGAAGGCGCGGCAACAGTGAATTCAGTGAAATTTGTGTATCTGGTTGAACCGCTTCACCGTTACTAGGAAGGTCTGATAATACGTGTTGCAACGCGCTTTCCTCTCTGAGGCCAGCTTGATAAAAAACACTGATGACGGCTAATTCGTCGTGACTATTAGCATGAACAAAGTGTGCTTCCAACGGAGAGGTTTTACCATTCAATGTGTTTTCGGACGGGGTATGGAAGTGAAATTGTTTAAGGGTAAACGTGTCACCATCTATTTGTAGCGTGTTGTCACCTGTCACGTTAGCTTGGATGGTGTGGCCATTGTTGATGACCTCAGACACATGCCCTGAATACTTGATCGCGAGATTTGGTAATTGCGCATCGACCAAGACGGTGTCATTGATGTCGATTGGGCTTTGATTTTTCCCTTCCGAACATGTTGCGCTGAGCGCTCCCCATGACTCAACCCCATGATCTCCGTGATACCCCCAATCGGAGGCGAATGATGCATGTGCGATGACCATGGCACCTAAGCCGATTAGCGCTCTCGTTGTATTATTTTTCATCACCTGTCCTTACTTGTTATCGAGTTCAATCTATGTTGATTGTGTTCTTTTAACGGTATAGCAACTAATTGAAAATCTAGATACTAATAAATTTATACGATGGTTTTGCTTTCTACTGGCGAGAGGGTATGTGAATTATACAAATATGCCACAAGGTGAGTATTGTGTTGTGAAGCTTATCCAAAAATTGAAGCGAAGATAAGGTGCAGTGTTTTGCTAGGAGGTTGTTAATCACGGCATGAATAATACGTTTAGACAATGATGCCATAAGAGGCAAGCATAACGTCTCTAGCGGTCGCATTGTCTCCAGAAGCCACCGTTACTTACCCGCAAGTACCTTAGGCCGTCATCCACGTGCAGACGAGGATCTTCATCAGCGTGTGACTTACTTAGATCGAAATGAATGACACCAGAATAGGTTCACAACGCGCTGATGAAGATCCCCTTTTTCAAGGGGATGACGGTTAGTTTTTATTTGTGAAGGTAGTCATATGCCGGAATTTATTCTGCGCTGATGAAAACCGAACTGGCACGTTTTTGGACATAAACAATTTAGTTCCCTTTTTCCTCCAACTAACAACATTCGTCATCCTCACGAAAGTGAGGATCTCACAAAGCGCGTAGACAATTGAAAAATTCGATTAAGTTAAGTACATCGAGTTCGCTACGCGCTGAATGAGATCCCCTTATTCAAGGGGATGACGGTTAGTTTTATTTGTGGGTGCAGTAACATGCCAGAACCTATTCTGCGTTCATGAAAACCGAACGGGCACATTTCTGGACATATATGAGTTAGTGATTTTGCTAAATTAGTTTTCTACGAATTATTTAGAGTATTGCAAAGCTTGCACACCCACGGCAGGACTTATCTCTGCATTGAGGTCTTAGGCTAAGTTTTTAGTCTGGAAATAGCTCTTGTTATATTTTCTAGATAAGGCTTTATTTGCGTACTAACATCTGAATCATCATTACACTCGAAGTTATCTTTAAAGTCACCCAAAGCCCACACTACCTCACGTGTCTCGTTAGTTTGAATGTCCTTTTCGAACCTTGTCATTACCCAATAGTCACTTAGTAGTAAGAAGAAAATAGATGCCATCGAGTGAACGCTGTTTTCGAAATTGAATGAAGAGATTGTGTCGTTAAACTTCCAGTTTTTACTTCTTCTTGTACCAGTGAGTATTTCAAGGTCGTTAAAACTTCTACTTAGTGAAAGTTGGAACAAAGAGTCATTCACTATATTGAACTTCCCTTCATCAATACAGGTTTGACACTCTTTTATTATCTTAGCTAAACGGTCGAAAAGATCAGTGTTAGCAATGTCATAAGGAGCATAATCACCATCTTTAGCATTGGGGAATAAATTGTTATGTACGAATGCTGCTGTATCGATAGGTTTGCACTCTAAGGCTCCAGCGATTTTGTCACTGTACTTCACGAATTCTTCTCGATGTTTATAGTAATTTGTAAAAAGGTTCTGAGCTTGAATCAGCTCTATCTGTGTACTTGTTCTATCAAGTTGCTCTTTTGTTTGTATTGACCTGTGATTTAATGAGATTAAGCCCAGAATAGCTCCATAAGCTGCTGCTAACTTAATTGGTACATTGTAGAGTTGAATAAAATTCTCGAACCCATCAGGAGTTAGACAAAGCGAGTAATTAGAAATAGCTGAAACTGAAATCAAAATAGTAGCTAAGAAGATTACCACCCCGAAAAGCCATGAAATCATCTTGGTAGAAGTCAGTTCAAAGATTCCTTTATGCGCTGTCATGACCACTCCTAAGTGCTTAATTTTACAAGTGCACAGACAGGTTACATGCTTGAGAAAAACCAAGTCAATTATCTTTTGGGTTACATTAGTGATCTACCTGTCGAAACTCACAATGAGGCAAAACCAGTAAACCAGTAAACCAGCCCAATTATGACGCATTGTATGCATCTGCTACTTTTTCGTTTATCTCAGACGCTAACACTTGAGATTCTTTCATGATTCTCTGAACTTTCGCCCAATTATCCCAGTGTTTATTCCAAATATCAGTTCCAACAATTTCTTCAAAATCCATGTTTGTTGGTTCATGCCAACTTTCATAACGAGCCAAAGCTGACATTCTTTCCGATATGTCGATAACATCACGAGTTTTTGGGGACAAAGGCGCATCGCTAAGCATCCATGTATCCCAAGATTTATTTCCCTTTGATTGATTACATTTTCCGCAAGCTGGAACTAAATTGTGAATCTCAGAAATATAACCCGTAGGCTTTTTGTCCATTACTAATGGTCTCAAGTGATCCCACTCAGTGAATTTATCTCCGCAATACGAGCAACAGATTGTTTTATCTGTCATTCCCAGTGTCGCTAACGCTTCTTGTACTTCAGTTGCAGAGGGTTTTACTGTTGGAATAATCCCGTTAATAAAAGAATTAGTTATGCTCGACGAACGTCCTGTAATACTTACTGGTTTCGGCATTTTAAATAGTTTATCGTAAGACATAATTTCCCTTGTTTCAATGAAGTGTTAGCGAACAATATAGGATCCATTATTCCAACTATCCGCCACTGCTTGCCATACTAACATCGGTATAGTGCTATTAGTTTTAGTTAACCAAAATGTGTTACACGAACAGAGAATGAGACTACACTCAAACGCATAAAGGGGCAAAACTAAGCTAGCCAACATATGATAATGTTGTTGTTCAGTAAGCGTTGTCGGTAGATTGCTTTCTTCAACGGAATGACGAATTGTTGGATGTTCTGGTTGCTGATAAAGGGTGGCGTTTGTCCAGAATCGAATAAGCTCAGTCTTCGTTAGCGCACAATGACGTCTGGCATGCTACTGCTCCCACAAATAAAAACTAACCGTCATCCCCTTGAAAAAGGGGGATCTTCATAAGCGCGTTGTGAGCCTATTCTGCTGTCATTCATTTCTATTTAAGAGAGTCACACGCTTTTGGCGATCCTCGTCGGCACGAGGATGGCGGCATAATAGGGATGGGTTGAAAAGGCACATTTCCGATCAAGCTATATTGTCCCCCCGACAGCTGTACATTAACGGTCAAAGCTGGTCCTTTAGCCGTGCCATGTAATAGGTCGAAATGAACTCACCATCGCGAAGCACCGAGCAGAGTGCTTCGCCCTCGATCTCAAACCCATATTTGGTATAGAGGGCGATGGCAGCCTTGTTATCGGCATTCACTTCGATTTGGACACGCTGAACATTTAGCCAGTTATCGGTGAGCTCTAACACGGTTTCGAGCAAGCGACTGCCGATGCCCATGCCGTGAAAATCGTCATGGACTCCGATGCCAAAACTGGCGCAGTGTGCAGTGCGAGGTCGCTGAGAGTGTTGAAGGCCAATATTACCGACAATTTTCCCATCTAATTCCGCAACAAAACTGTATGTTCCAACCGGTATGTTTGCCAGGCGCTCTTCCCACAATGAGAGAGATGGGAAGGGCAGCTGAAGGGTCTCGCGTTGTGCTTTCGGTTGAGAGTACAACTGAGTCAAGCCTTCTGCATCTGCTTGTTCTGATGGCCGGATAAGTATGTTCATGCTCGCGTCCTAAATCTGGAAGTTATGCCTCTATAACTAATTGAATTAAAGCGATGATGCAAGTGTTACCTTGCTGAATATTCGGGGGATTATCGTCGTGTCAGGGTTGGCATTCGCGTTTAGTTCCGCAGTTTGATGGTGACGGAGACAACGGCATGATCAGAACTGATGTCGTCTACACCAAATCGTGGGTCAATAATGTGCTTGTTCTCTACGTGATAGTCGAGAAGCTCAAACTGCGCATGTGTATAGCTGATGTCAAACTCAGGAGACAATAAGATGTGGTCGAGTCTATTGCCTTGAGATCCATAATAGTGGGTAACAGGCGATACGTTAGCGGGTTGGGTTTGTCGCTGTTGAAATAACGTCCAGCTGTCTAGCAGCGTATAAGGCAATATGGCATTGGCCGATTGCGGCTGGCGTCTTAAACTTTGTGAGTGAAGGGGATGGAATTCGGCGGCATCAAGGTTGTTGTTAAAATCCCCAAGTAGTATCGCGGGATTCTTGGTGGCTTGTTTGTGTGTGACAATCGTGTTGTGGAGGCTAAGCACTTCCATTTGTCGTAATTGGGTTGATGCGGTTGAGGCATGCAGTTCATTGAGCCATTGTTCCACTGGTGATTCAAGCATCGGATCTAGGATAGATGATGCTGGTCGTTGGGATTTTAAGTGCACGTTATACAGATCAATTTTTTGTTTTTCGTTGATACTAAGTGTGACATGCAATGGAGGGCGGCTGAACTCTCCAGGCCAACCTTCGGCGAAACATGGGTTGGGTTGTGGTGTTAATGGTAGGCGAGAAGCGAAAGCAACGGAAGGTTCAGAATAGATATAACCCGCCTCAAGGTGACTATCCTGGTTGAAGTAAAAATACTGATAGCCAAGTTCATTCATTAGCGCTCGCAAAGCGTCGGTTGAAAACACTTCCTGAAA
This sequence comes from Vibrio sp. E150_011, assembly GCF_053544015.1. Taxonomy (NCBI): domain Bacteria; kingdom Pseudomonadati; phylum Pseudomonadota; class Gammaproteobacteria; order Vibrionales; family Vibrionaceae; genus Vibrio; species Vibrio sp. E150_011. The sequence continues at coordinate 436,864 of NZ_JBHFOL010000001.1, read as the reverse complement.
TGCGATGATGTCTGCATTGAGTAAGCTGAGCGTTTTTTTCAGCCACTTTGTTTTTTGAGCCCAATGTTGCGTTGTGTAAATATTATCCATTTCATAATACGCAAAGGGCGGTTCTGCGAAATTACACAGGTTAAAAGTCGCGAGTTTTATTGTATTTATATTTTGCAACGTATTAGACTCCACACAGGCTCGTAACAAAAATCACCATAACAAAACGAGCCAATTTAAAATAATAGTATCTTAGATCTATAGCACCTTAGTCCTATAGCACCCTAGATAGTTAACACCTCAGACCAATAGTATCAGCACTTCAGGAAAAAAATCATGTTATCTAGCCATAAAGAAAATGATTGGCGAACGCCTCAAAATTTCCTCATTATCATTTCTATTATTGTTCCTATCGCATTCTCTAGCTGGATGGCGTTACTTAATAACTTTGTGATAGAAAAAGCCAATTTTGATGGTGCGGATATCGGGCTGTTGCAAAGCGTGCGAGAGATCCCTGGCTTTCTCGCGTTTACTGTCGTCTTTGTGTTGCTGTTTATCCGTGAACAGAAGTTTATGGTGTTGTCTTTGCTTATGCTGACATTAGGCACGGCGATTACTGGCTTGTTTCCGTCGGTGGCAGGATTGCTCATTACCACATTCATTATGTCGACGGGATTTCATTATTTTGAGACGTTAAAACAGTCGTTATCGCTGCAATGGTTAAGCAAAGAAGAAGCGCCTGAAATGCTGGGTAAGCTTATCTCGATAGGTGCGCTCGCGTCACTCCTAACTTACGCTTCATTGTGGGTCATGCTGGAGATATTTAAACTTGATTATATTTGGGTGTACGGAATTTCTGGTGGTATAGGCTTTGTGTTGGTCCTTGTCATCGCCTTTGCATTTCCACAATTTAAAACCGAAACCCAGCAAAACAAAAAATTGGTGTTGCGTAAACGATATTGGCTTTATTACGCATTGACCTTTATGAGTGGTGCACGACGCCAGATTTTTACGGTATTCGCGGGCTTTTTGATGGTTGAAAAGTTTGGTTACAGTGTCGCTGATATCACGTTACTATTTCTCATTAACTATCTGTTTAACTTCTTGTTTGCTAAAAAAATAGGTCGATTTATTGGCATTGTTGGTGAGCGTAAGGCTCTCATGTTCGAATACGTTGGCTTGATCTTTGTCTTTGTGGGTTATGGCTTGGTACAAACTGCAGAATGGGCCGCGGCATTGTATGTTGTCGACCATCTATTTTTTGCGTTGGCGCTGGCAATCAAAACGTATTTCCAAAAAATTGCTGACCCTGCTGATATGGCTTCGACGGCTGGCGTGTCATTTACGATCAATCATATTGCAGCGGTGGTTATCCCCGTCACGTTTGGTGTGATTTGGTTGGTTTCTCCCTCCAGTGTTTTCTATATTGGCGCCGCGATGGCGTTGGTATCGCTCGTGTTGTCATTGAACATTCCACGAAACCCGACAGAGGGAAATGAAGTACGAATGTTGAAATGGAGTTAAGATACTCGGTTTGAAAAATGAATATGTCAATGGCAGCCAGTGGTTGCCATTTTTTTTATAAAGATGAATTAAACCAGTTCGCTACTGTTTTCCTGCCACGCTTGTTCGCTCAGTAACCAGCTTGTCCGAGTAACCCGCTTATAGACGTGTTTATCGACACGTTATCACCCAACGGTAGATGGTAAAACATAGCCTGTTGAGATGACTGAACTAGTGATTAGGATTCAAAGGGCCGCATTTATCTTTGAACTTGGTCAAAATAATTTTAAAACATCATTTCACTTAATTGATTTTCTCTCATTGTCACGTTAAGGTGCTATGAATAACTTAAATAGTAATACATTAATACTTTATCGATGTGTGGAAGACCGACAATATGATTCTCGATTCATTTAGTTTAAAGGGCAAGGTTGCCATTGTGACGGGTTGCAATACAGGGCTCGGACAAGGAATGGCCGTCGCGCTTGCCAGCGCAGGCTGTCATGTTGTTGGCGTTAATCGGAGTGATGCTGCTGAAACTCAAGAAAAAGTGGAAGCGACCGGACAGTATTATCTCGATGTTCGTGCGAATCTCATGAAGAATGATGAGTTGTCCTCTATCGTGGAGCAAGCCGTGAATCGGTTCGGTCGTATCGATATTCTAGTCAACAATGCTGGCATTATTCGTCGCAACGACGCCCTCGATTTTACTGAACAAGATTGGGATGACGTTATGGATGTAAACGTCAAGACCGTGTTCTTTCTTTCTCAAGCCGTGGCTAAGCAGTTTATAAGCCAAGGAGAAGGTGGCAAGATCATTAATATCGCTTCTATGTTGTCCTTTCAGGGCGGTATTCGTGTGCCTTCTTATACGGCATCGAAAAGTGGCGTGACGGGGATTACGCGTTTGATGGCCAATGAATGGGCAAAGCACGGTATTAACGTTAATGCTATCGCCCCTGGGTATATGGCGACGAACAACACCGCTGCTTTGCAAGCTGATGAAAAACGAAATCAGGATATTCTTGCTCGTATACCAGCCGAACGGTGGGGAACGCCAGAAGACATCGCAGGCCCATGTGTTTTTCTTGCTTCTAAAGCATCCGATTATGTCAACGGCTATACCATAGCGGTTGATGGAGGATGGCTAGCTCGCTAGTTAATCCTCTGATAGCTTTTACCATTTTTATAACGTCTATGGCTTTCATCTTCTTATAGCTTTAGAACGTTTATTAATCTTTCAGTGATACTACTAATTTCTGTGGCAAGACAATTTTGGAGAAACCAATGAAAATCGCGCTAATGATGGAAAACAGCCAAGCAGGTAAGAATGCCGTTGTTCTTAATGAACTCGAGAGTGTTGCGCGTACGCAAGATGATCAGGTCTTTAATGTGGGTATGTGTGATGAGAATGACCACCACTTAACGTATATTCATTTAGGCATTATGGCGAGTGTTTTGATCAATTCTAAAGCCGTCGATTTTGTCGTGACGGGTTGTGGAACTGGTCAAGGCGCGATGATGTCGCTAAATATCCATCCTGGCGTTGTATGCGGGTACTGTTTAGATCCTTCTGACGCTTTCCTATTCAATCAAATCAATAATGGCAACGCGTTGGCTTTAGCTTTTGCTAAAGGTTACGGTTGGGGCGCGGAGCTTAACGTTCGCTATATCTTTGAAAAAGCCTTCACAACCGGTGAGCGTGGTATGGGTTACCCACTTGAACGTGCGGAACCACAACAGCGAAATGCAAGCCTATTGAACGATGTTAAAGCTGCGGTTATCAAAGAAAACTATTTGGATACATTGAAAGCGATTGATCCTGAACTTGTTAAAACGGCAGTGAGTGGCGCGCGATTCCAGCAGTGCTTTTTTGAACATTGCCAAGATAAAGATATTGAAGCCTTCGTGCGTGCAATTCTCGACTAGTTTTTAACACTTATTTGAGCCCGCTAGAGAGATACCATTGATAAATGGTGTCTCTTTTTTTATGTCTAGCTAACAGGCTGTACCAATAAATTCGTGCACTATTGGTCATTGATAAGCAGCCCTCAGTAAAAGAAACCATAGAAATTCGGCTGCTTTTACTGAGGTTATCCATCAGCGAAGATGGCGTAACTTGGCGACTATGTCTTTATCTTCAAGCTCTAACCAAGGCTACCGTTATCAGGTGTCGGTTAAAGTTCATAGGTGTCGATTAAAGTGTCATTGGGTAATTTTTGAAACCGAGGTGTTCGGAGATGTTTTTTCCTGCTACGTGCAATAAGTGCACATAACGTTCTTTCTTATCTTCGTCGAAGCGAATCGTGGGGAAGGAGATTGACACCCCAGCCACCACGGTACCAAATCGGTCATACACAGGTGCGGCGATGCAGCGAAGCCCTGGTTCTTGCTCTTCATTGTCTTCGCCAAAGTGCTGTTGTTTAACAAGCGCTAGCTCATCGATCAACTGCTCAATATTTTCTAACGTATTGGGCGTACTTTTAACAAACTCTACATCGGCAAGGGCATCACGTATGGATTCGTTATCACGTTCAGCAAGCAGGACTTTCCCGATTGCCGTAGTGTGTAAAGGGTTACGGCGACCGACTCTTGAATGCATTCGTAGCGCATGGCTGGAATCAATTTTATGGATGTAAATGATGGAGCCATGATCTAAAGCGCCAAGGTGGATTGTCTCGTTAGTTTCTTCAGAAATGACTCGCATTTCCTTTTCTGCAAGTTCAACTAAATCAACCCACTCCAGAGACTTAGACCCTAATTCAAACATTTTTAATGTTAATGAATACCTATCAGCTTCGCCTTGTTGTGAGACATAACCTAAGCCTTTCATGGTCTGCAAAAAACGATAAGTTGTGGCTTTAGACATCATCAATCGCTGAGATAAATCAGATACACCAATCTCTTTTTGGTCACCGAGAGACTCTAATATATTGAACACTTTTAACACTGAAGATACCGCTTCAGGTTGTGTGGATTTATCCATTGATATTCCTTTGCTTACGATTGTTATATTCATGTAACTTAACACTGTTCACTATTTTTAAAAAGCCTTTTTATAAAAATTGAATACAATAGGATCGTTGTCATATTTATTTGACTTTGACTTTGACTTTGACTTTAGGAGGGAGTTTTAAAAGGTGTGAGGGGTACGTTGCCGATATTGCACATGCAAGTCCAACCAAATGATTAAAAATGGCAACCCGAAAGGTTGCCATTTTGCTTACTGAGTGAGAGATGGTTATGTGTTAGTGATCTAAATAAAGATAGTTTTGCCAACTCTTCATTCTGATCAGCACTTTACGCATGATAGATACATGTTTGAAGCTATCTGAATAAATCGCAATCTCAGCGTTGGCACCAGTAGGCAGAATATATTGGCTCATATCATCATCGATGACCACTTTGACCATCGCTCGACCAGATGTGTTGAAGGTCTGCGAATTTCTTAATGTACCACTGGCACTGATTTGTCCTTCCGCGATGGTTGGGAGTACCTCGACTATTTTACCTTTAAACACTTTACCTGGTAATGCTCTGAACAAAAATTCGGCTTCAAAACCTGGCTTAAGCCTTTGCAGTGAATTTTGTCTAAAGGCGCCAACGAAAAAATTCTCTTCGGTATGGACAAACGTCATTAAAGGCACGAGTGGTAATGGTACCGCCATCATTCCGGGTCTTAATGCCAACTGAGTGACATAGCCGTCAGTGGGAGCAAGTACCACGGTCTCGCGAAGGTTAAACTCGGCTTGAATAAGGTCTGCTTTTAGCTGAGCTACGGTGGTGTTCTCTCCAAAAATTTGCGATTCAAAGGCGAGTCTTGCGCTTTCTTCTTTGGCCTCAAATGCCTCAAGTGAGGCTTGGTTTGCTTTGTAAGTTTGACGACGAGTATCCACTTGTTGCTCGGTAAAGGCACCTTTCTTAAAGCCCGTTTGATAACGTTCAAATTCACGTAGAGCTTTATCGCGTTCTGCGACTGCTTTGATGGTATCGGATTGCGCCGCTTTGTAATTACTTTCTAGCTGCAGAACGTCTTGGTTCGCGTCAGCCAGTGCTGCTTTCGCTTTAATCACCGCAGCTTCGTAAGGAATTGAGTCAATTTTAAACATGACGTCTCCCTTTTTCATCTGCTGATTTGCTACCACATCGACTTCAACGACCTTACCTCGAACGCTAGAAACAATGGGTGTTGTGCTATAGAACTGACCACCGACTTGAGTAAAAGGGTGGTTATAGTTCATTAATAAAATGAGTGTACCAATAAGGACGACACCGCCGAGCACGGCAGTAGGGACGGTCCATTTATTCAATGGAATCTTAAAGATTTTGAATACGGCAATACATAGTGCGGCGTACGTTAATATGAGTAATAAATCCATGAATTACTTCTCCTCTTCCACAGATTGAGCGTGTTGCACGACTTGTTTACCCTTAAGGTACTTAATTTCTTGTTCCATATTCGTTACTTGATCGACCAGCTTTTCTAAACGGTGATGAAGGTCATGCTGCTCTTCTTCGAGCTTATGAAAGCCCCAGCCGCGTTCTTTGCGCCACAATGTTGCCCAAATCCATAAAAATGGCCAAATGGTATGAAGTGTGAATAAACTTACCCAACCCGCGACATGTATGGCATCCTGATGTGGATGATCTCGCTCTTTTGATATTTCATAAGGGATGTCGTGAATAACAATTATTCCGTAAAAGATCACAAGTGCTACAAAAACCAGTAGCCCTAATGCAAAGTAATCAAGAAACATAATTCATCCTTGTTTGAAGGTGATGTTAGCCAGAATGGCGCACAGTGTTAGGTTAAGTATTTGTTATATGAGTAAGTTAATCAATAGGTTTGTGATAATAAATTAAGGATGTAGTTAATGTTTGTGGGGGAGTTATCGGCGATTGGAGCCGCAATAGTCTGGGCATTGGCGACGTGGATTTATAGTCAGTTCAGTCACCACTTTTCTGCTTTGCAGCTAAATATTATCAAAGGTGTGATCGCGTCGCTAATGATGGCAATGGTCTTGCCACTTATGCCTGCACCAACATTGAGTATCGAGCCTCAATATTTATGGGTGCTGGGGATTTCTGGTGTCGTTGGTATTGCGATTGGCGACAGTGCGTATTTTGCGGCGTTAAAACGGATTGGCGCGAATAAAACCTTATTATTAGAGTCACTTGCACCGCCACTTTCTGGTGTGCTAATGCTGCTTTTTTTAGGAGTGACATTGCAACTACAAAGTTGGCTTGGGGTAGTGATTACAACCGTTGCTGTTGCTTTCGTCGTATTTCAACCCACTCAGGCAGACCGTGCAAATGATATGGCGGGTATTGGTTTTGGGCTGGTGGCAAGTATATGCCAAGCATCTGGGGTCGTGATTTCCCATTACGCGTTAGTACAAGGTGATTTACCCCCACTGCTTGGGGCGTTTATTCGACTGACTATTGGGGTGCTGGCTGTTGTGATATTTATCCCTTTTATAGAGAAAAAACCTTTTTCTAGTATCCTAGCCTGCAGCAAAACGATGTCTCGACGACAATGGACGTGGCTGCTTGGGGCAATATTTGTCGGAACATTTCTGGCATTGTGGTTGCAGCAAATTGCGTTAAAACACGCCAACCCAGCAGTGGCGCAGACACTTATCGCAACCAGTCCACTATTTATACTTATTATTTATGCAGTAAGGGGAGAGCGGGTTAGCCGCCGAAGTGTGATAGGTACGTTATTCGCCCTATTAGGGATTTCTTTATTTTTTCTATAGTCGATGACGTCAGAATTTTATTATTACTCAAGTAGCTGTTTTAGCGTCATTGGGGTTTGGCAAATGTTTAATCGTTGAGCCGCGGTGAGCCCCTGTTTATCTTGATAACATAGGTTATGCCAAGCTCGGAATATGTCGAGTAAAGGCATAATGCCGTTGGGGCGTAATTTTCGCCTTGGCTCGTTAATAAAGCTTTCAAACAGTAATTGGAATCGATTTTGATAAAATAATGCACTTTGAATAGATGCCGTCTTTAACCAGCTATCGTTATGGCTATCATGACTGAAAACGTCGGCGTTACTAGCGAAAGAATCATTCCCCGATAGGTAACAGAGTCCCTTGCTGGCTCCATTGTCTTGATGAGCAATGGTCCATCGGTCCCGCCACCAACCCATTAGTGCTATATCCGTCGTTTTTGATTGACCGCTGTTGTCCCAGTGAGGGTCTTGCAACACATACATTAGGTCGATATTGTTTTGATGGATACGTTCAAGGTAGACGGTTAGGGCTGCCGAGCGCAAAAGGGGATCTTGGGGCATATAAATAGTGAGTGGCTTTTGGTCACCAATCATCTCAGAGATGAGTAGATAATGTGCGTAAGAGGTGTACGGCGCTCGAATTAATGTCCCAGTATTTGGATAGTTAAAGGTAGAGAAATTACCAAGGGGGTCTTCGACATTACTTCTGGCGAGAATATTTTGATAATTAATATCGATTCGCTCTTTGAGGCTGAAACCGCTGTGTTCTTTTGTTGTGTCATTCCCAGTAAAGCTTTTGTTCTCCGAATAATTTTCAGCCTGATAGCTACTCGGCAAGAACTGTGAATTCGGCTGATAAGCATCATGATCAAGATTACTACTGGATTTGGTTTGCGCGGTGTAATTGGTGTGTTGGCATAGCACATAGCCCGAATTGGCTTCACAAGTGACAAACCAAAATACCCCGTTGTTACTGCTCTTTTGGAGACTTTGATAGTTTGAGGCAAGCTCATAATGACTGGCATGGTTCAGCCAGCGAGCATCAATGTTGGCAAGTTTCCTACGACATCGACTCGCAATTTGGTCGATATTGTCGTAAAACGTTTTGGGGTTAATGTCGAGCTTTCGGCAAATCTCTCTGACGGAATAACCAGTAAATAAAAGTGCGAGTAATGCTTCTTGTATCAAGGTCTTTTTATTCGTGCCCGACCATTTATCGACAAATGTGCCTTGGCATTGCTTACATCGATAACGCTGACGATCGCCACTAAACCCAAAGGCATGATAACGCTCCTTATGGGTATAAACGGACATGCCAAAGTGCTCACATTGCGCATCCTTGCAGCAAGGGAGTCCATCATCATGAGCCAATTGCAATCGCTTTAGCTCGGAGAGGACCTCTTGGTTGTTAAGTAGGGGGGGAAACGCACCACATTCACGGCACACCATCGCAGGTCGCTTGGGATTACTGTGCTGCAAAATATACAAACTTGCATCACTTTGTCCAAAATTATCACACGCCAATGTTTTACAAAAATTGAGCTGTAACCCATTTGCGGCCTGCGGCAACTTGCCTTCTGACACGTTCACCCCCTATGGTTTGTTAAAAAGCCAGTTCAACTTCAGGCATTGAACTGGCTTCGTAAACTTAAATATTGATCGCGGTTTCTAGCGCGACAGTCATCATATCGTTGAACGATTTTTGACGGTCTTCTGAGCTCAGTTTCTCGCCACGGATGATGTGATCTGACACGGTCAGAATCGTCAACGCTTTCGCGCCTAAATCAGCCGCTACGCCGTAGATACCGGCCGCTTCCATATCAACCCCCAAAATACCTAGATGTTTCATCTTGTCGAAAATATCGGCTTCTGGCGTATAGAAAAGGTCTGCTGAGAAAATATTACCGACTTTAACCGGAACATTTTGTCCGCGAGCTTGCTTGACGGCTTCTTCTAATAAACCAAAATCAGCAATCGCAGCGAAGTCATGATCGTTAAAACGGATACGGTTAACCTTAGAGTCTGTAGAAGCTCCCATACCGATAACGACGTCCATTAAGTTGACGTCATCGCGTACTGCACCACAACTCCCTACTCGAATTACATTTTTAACGCCAAAATCTTTGATAAGTTCATGGACGTAGATGCAGCAAGACGGAATACCCATACCGTGACCCATCACAGAAACGCGTTGTCCTTTGTAGGTACCGGTGTAACCGAACATGTTACGAACATCGCACACTTTTTCTACGTTGTCTAAAAACGTATCAGCGATATATTGAGCGCGAAGTGGATCACCTGGCATCAGGACTGTTTCAGCAAAATCACCCGGGTTTGCGTTGATATGAGGGGTAGCCATCGTATTGCTCCTAATATTTTAACTAATTCTGTTGAACGCTTCGTTCTTTGTTAAAACGAATACTACCCGCCTTTTAAAGGCTTACATGCGATTTAAATCACATTTTTTCGTGAAAATACCAGATAGCCACACAATGATAACTAAATGTGTTGAAAGTTATTAAGCAATCGATTTACTGCAGAATGGTTTGCACACATCAATAATTTTTCTGAAGAGTGAACTTGTGGCTGAGTCGCTCGTAATATTGTACAGATTATTTTTTTGTATCACTTATCAGGTTGTGCTATTCCTTATACATAACCATTTTTTGTACAACGAGGAACCGCAAATGGATGAGCAACCAATCACGCTGGGTATCAGTTCTTGTTTATTGGGAGAAAAAGTACGATACGATTCGGGGCATAAACAAAGTACCTATGTGAATAAGGAACTAAGGGACTATTTTTCATTTGTATCGGTGTGTCCAGAAGTTGGGATGGGGTTACCTGTACCAAGGCCAACCATACGTCTTATGTCTAATGAAGAGCGCATCAGCTTGGTTGAAACTAAGGACGCTACGAAAGACTATACCGACGGAATGCTGACTTATACTCATCAAAAGGTGGCAGAGTTAGAAGACACTGAAATGTGTGGCTACATCGTTTGCGCTAAATCTCCAAGTTGTGGCATGGAAAGGGTAAAGGTGTATACCGTCGGTCACGCCAAAACAAATGGCGTGGGTCTATACACAGAGCACTTGATGAAGAAAATGCCTTGGTTACCTGTTGAGGAAGATGGAAGACTCAATGATCCGGTGTTGAAGGAGAACTTTATTTCTCGCGTCTTTGGATTAAATGATTTTTATCAATCCATGCAGGGCGCACCCACACCAGGGAAAATTGTTGATTTCCATTCTCGTTACAAGTTAACACTTATGGCGCATAACCCGAGTGCCTATAAATCATTAGGGCGTTTAGTCGCGCACCAAAATGAACTTGAGCCCAGTGATTTTTATCAGCAATACCGTCAGGGGTTGATGGACGGCTTGAAACACAGGGCAAGTAGAAAGAATGTGACCAATGTGCTGATGCATATTCAAGGGTATTTTAAACGGTCTTTGAACGCAGATGAGAAGCGTGAGCTATCACAAGTGATTGATGACTATCGCACTGGTGTCTTACCGTTACTTTCGCCGCTCACATTGATCAAGCATTACCTCAGGGCCTACCCAGATGATTACCTAGCGCAACAGCGCTTTCTACAGCCGCACCCAGAAGAAATGCGGTTACGTTATGGCCTCTAAAGAAACATGCTATGCGATTCGGGAAGTGGCTGATATTACTGGCATAAAACCAGTGACGCTAAGAGCTTGGCAAAGGCGTTACAACTTAATCCAGCCAGAGCGTACGGATAAAGGTCACCGACTCTACACGCAAAGTGATATCGAAAAGATAAAATGCGTACAAGGTTGGTTGGCGAAAGGGGTTTCCATTGGCAAGGTGAAATCACTGATCGATTCCAATACGTTACTGACGGAGCAAACCACATCGGTTCAACTTGACGAAGTGGAGCATGTACTCGAAGCGTTGAGTCTTTTAGATGGCAGTAAAACAGACCGAATCATTAGTTATGTTTTGAAAGAATACCCGTTAGCGGTTGTAGAAACACAATTTGTGTTGCCCGTACTGTCCGCGATCGATTTTGTTAAAGCAGGGCTGCGTTCTTTGCAGCTTGCTCTATTTCGGACAACGTTGATAAACCGATTAATGTTGATGATTCAAGCTGAATCGAAGAAATCGTTAACAAGCAAATGCTTGCTCATCAACATGGACAGCGTTGGGAATGTGTTTGCATGGTTTTATTACGCCAATTTAGTTGAACAGGGTATTGCGGTGACATTTTTAGATGGCGTGGATGAGATCGCTGCTTTATTCAATGACGAGATAATGATGAACTTCCAGCACGTTCACGTGTTTGCTGAGAAATCGTTGTCGGAAAAGCATCTGGCCGTGATACGAGAACAACGTGAATATCGCGATACCCAGATCCATGTGTCGCCAGTCATTGACCTTTTAATCTGATCACCTTTAAGCCAAATTAAGAGAAACTAAGATGAAGAAACTCGTGCTGTTTAATCGTGATCTGAGAACCGTAGATAACACGGCACTTATCAACGCCATCGATGGGGAAACCCCGGTTGTCGGTTTGTATATTGCGACGCCTCAACAGTGGCAGCAACATGATCTCGCGCCCATTCAAGCCGATCTAGTGTATCGCCGCTTAACGGTGTTGAGCAGGGAGCTCGACGCTTTGAATATTCCTCTGCTTTATCACGAGTGCGAAGATTTCGATACTGCCAATGATTGGATAATCAATACGGTCAAAGAGTTGGATATCGACAGTGTATTCATGAATTTAGATCATGAAGTCAACGAGATACAAAGAACCTTAGATTTGGCCGCTCGTTTAAAAAGCATAAGTAAAAAATTAATAACATTTGATGACAAATGTGTTTTGCGTCCAGGTACGGTTTTAAATAAACAGGGGAAGAACTTCAAAGTGTTTACCCCATTTAAAAACGCTTGGAAATCGCAGTTTACGCTACCTCTAATTCAAAAACCGGCGATATCAGTGGCTGTCGATATCCCGTTGCCACATCAGTTTGCACCAACTCGTCCGTTTAGTTACCCACGTGTCAGCAGCCAGGATTGGCCTATAGAGACGGATGACATCATTCAAAGACTAAGAGAATATTGCCACGATAGGGTCGCTGACTATCATAACGACAGGGATTTTCCTTCAATAGACGGGACCAGTCAGTTGAGTCCTTATCTCGCGATTGGGGCTTTATCCGTTAGACAGTGTGTCGCACGTCTTTATTACGATGCGAAAGGCGAGGCGCTTTCCGCGGGGGCTGAGATCTGGCTAAGTGAGCTTATCTGGCGAGAGTTTTATCAACATTTACTCCACTTTGAGCCCAAGCTCAGTCGGCACGAGGGGTATCTGCCCTGGGAAAAAAACCTCGTTTGGCAAGGAAGTCAGGATTACTTCTCTTGCTGGTCGACTGGCCAAACCGGTTACCCGATTGTTGACGCTGCGATGCGACAGCTCAATGCCACGGGCTGGATGCATAATCGATTGCGAATGGTTGTCGCCAGTTTTTTAGTGAAAGATCTTCACATCGACTGGCGCCAAGGAGAGGCTTACTTTATGTCAAAGCTTATTGATGGCGATTTGGCTTCCAACAATGGCGGTTGGCAATGGTGCGCGTCAACAGGGTGCGATGGTCAGCCCTATTTCCGAATTTTCAACCCGATTAGTCAAGGAGAGCGCTTTGATGCCCATGGTGAATTTGTTCGTCAATGGATCCCTGAATTATCGGACGTGCCCAATCGTTATATCCATCAACCTTGGAAGTGGGCATCGTTTCAAAGTTTAGATTATCCGGAACCTATAGTTGATCACAAGACACAAAGAGAGATAACCTTAAGCGTATATAAAGAAGCAAAGGATCAACATTGATGTATCGTAGGACGATTTTAGCGGCTTGCCTAGGCTTCTCGCAGTGGGTAAATGCGGCGACATATGAGCTACCGGAAGATGGTAGTAACCTTGTCGGGACCATCAATTATCATAGTGTCGTTGAAGGTGAGACAATGTCAGACATCGCGAAGCACTACGATGTCGGTTTTTTGTCTTTAATGGCAGCCAACAAGGGGGTCGACCCGTTTTTGCCGCCACAAGACTATGTGTTGACCATTCCAAGTCAAACCATATTGCCTCAGGTTGAGCACAAAGGCATCGTCATTAACCTTGCAGAGTTAAGGTTGTATTACTTTGAACCTGAGAAGAATATTGTGCATATTTTTCCGGTTGGTATCGGGCGTATTGGACAAGATACACCAGAAATGACGACCAAGATCAGTCAGCTTAGAGAGAATCCAACTTGGACGCCGCCAAATTCAATCAGGAAAGATTATTTAGAAAAAGGTGTCGAGTTACCTAAAGTCGTACCTGCAGGTCCTGAAAACCCGCTGGGGGACTATGCGATGCGTTTAGCTTATGGTACCGGGACGTATCTTATCCATGGTACCAACAAAGACTTTGGTATTGGCTTACGGGTGAGCGCAGGCTGTATTCGCATGGACCCTAAAGATATCGATTGGTTGTTTCATCAGGCCAAGGTTGGGTTACAAGTGCGCGTGATTGACGAGCCGATTAAAGTCGCGTTGGAGCCTGACAGAAGTGTATTCATTGAGGCTCACGAGCCGTTAACTCGCAGTGATGGCACAAAAAAGGCGATGACGATACCGCAGGAGCTTGAATGGTGGATCGAAGAGTATGGTGTCTCTGACCGAGTGGCTAAGGCCGTTGTGTTAGCACAAAACGGTGTACCTGTAGAAGTAATACCGCCGATGGAAACGCTAGAATAACGCGTATCAGCATCCATAAAAAAACACCCGCTTAGCGGGTGTTTTTTCATTTATCTTGTGCTGCTTACTTAGTGTAAGACTGAGCGATGTTATCAATACGCTCATTCGCGCGTGCTGCTTCTTCTTGTGCAGCCATTGCGTTTTTGTTACCCATTTGTACTTCGTCTTTAAGCGCTTGTACATCAGTGCTTAGTTGGCTTACTTGGTTGTTTAGATCATCCATTTTAGCCATTTCTGCTTCATCTGGACCAGATGCACAACCTGCTAGTAGTAGAACCGACGCTGCTGTTGCTGCAATTATCATTTTATTCATTATAAAGCTCCTTGAGGATATTATTATTTCAAACAGCCCTGCTACATCTAGGCAATAAGGCTAATTTTCAGTTTAGTGCCTTATTTTAAGAACGCAAACTATTTAAAAGTCAGAAAAACCAAAAAATTACGCGATTTTATCGTTAAATTTTGGCTGTCTTAATTATGAGATTAATTAGCACCGTGTTAATGTGATCTAAATCACGATATATAACAGGTGTCGCGTTAACTTATTGTTTCATTAGCTTTTCTGAAAAAAAAGCTTATGTTCGCATCTTTGCATAAGAATTAGACTACAACATCCGTCGAAATTTAGGTTTTTTAGTTGCTATGCACTATGCTGGTGACGATGACAAATATCATGTATTATGCGCCCCTTATTTTTTAGTTCGTTCCACCTCGTTAGGAGTACAACCATTGCAATTTAAAGATCTTGGTCTTGATAACCGTTTATTGAAGAATTTGAAGCACTACGACTTCAAAAAAGCGACAGATATCCAGAAGCAAGCGATCCCAGTCGCCATTGCGGGTAAGGATCTGATTGCCTCTTCGAAAACGGGTTCAGGTAAGACTCTGGCATTTGTACTGCCTATGCTTCACAAATCACTAAAAAGTAAATCTTTCTCTGCTAAAGACCCACGTGCCGTCATTTTGGCGCCAACGCGTGAGTTGGCGAAGCAAGTCTATAGTGAGCTTAGAGCAATGCTTGGTGGTTTGACGTACGATGCGACGCTTATCCTAGGTGGTGAGAACTTTAACGATCAAGTAAAAGCACTCAGCCGCTACCCTAAGTTCATCGTGGCAACGCCAGGACGTCTAGCGGATCACTTAGAGCATCGCTCTTTGTTCCTTGATGGCCTAGAAACGCTTATTTTGGATGAAGCTGACCGTATGTTAGATCTGGGTTTTGCTCCTGAATTGATGCGAATTCATCGTGCAGCGAAACACCGTCGTCGTCAGACTCTCATGTTTTCGGCGACACTTGATCACACTGAAATGAATGACGTAGCGAATGAATTGCTCAATGAGCCGAAACGCATTTCTGTTGGCGTATCGAATGAAGAGCATAAAGACATTACTCAAAAATTCTACTTGTGCGATCACTTAGATCATAAAGAAGCGATTCTTGAGCGTGTATTGCAAGAAGCCGATTACACACAAGTCATGATCTTCACGGCGACGCGTGCTGATACCGAGCGTTTAGCCGCTTGGCTTAATGAGAAAAAATTAAAAGTAGTGGCGCTGAGTGGCAGTTTGAATCAAACCCAGCGTAATAACATCATGAGTCAGTTTGAACGTCATGTCTTTAAGATCCTCGTGACGACCGATGTCGCATCTCGTGGTATTGATATCAATACGGTCACGCACGTGATTAACTTTGATATGCCAAAGCATACTGAAGAATATGTTCACCGTGTCGGACGTACCGGTCGTGCGGGCAACAAAGGTGACGCTATTTCGCTTGTCGGTCCAAAAGACTGGGACAGCCTAAAGCGCGTTGAGTCGTTCCTACAACAAGATATTACTTTCTCTGAGTTAGATGGCCTTAAAGGCAAATTTAAAGGCTTGAAACCTCGTAAGCCTGCGTTTGCTAAGAATACCGCAGCAAAACCTGCTCAGAAGAAGAAGAAACAAACGGGCACTAAGAAGCCAGTTAAGCGTGATAAGGCGTTCTACCAGAATGTCGCAGTGGGTGATACGGTCTTTATCCCGAAGAAAAAGCCTAAGCCAACCGCTGAAACCGAATAATAAAAAAAAGCCTCGTTAGAGGCTTTTTTTTATGTCGATTTAGAGTACCCCTAATCGAATTCGAACGATGCGCTCGCATTTGTCGATTTCAGCGATGCTTTTAGGGATAACCAACACCGTATCATTCCCTCCTACCGTACCTAATATCTCACTGTGTGGATCAATATCCACGAGCCGTGCGATAAGTTGTGCGCTTCCAGGGTGAGTTTTGACGACAACAACAGCTTGGTTATGCGTTATAAATTCAATTTGAGAAGAGATCGATGACTCAACCCGCACTGGTGCATTTTCTACCGTCAAACAGTACGCTTTCTTCCCACAAGCATTTTGCACCTTGATAACACCAAGCTGCGACAGTAATCGAGACACCGTAGATTGGCTTATTCCCGAAAATCCGATATTGACTAAGGCTTCTCGCAATTTGTTTTGTGTCGTAAAGCTCTGTTGCTGGAGCAGTTTCTTGCATGCTGCTGTGAGTGTTTTGTCATCGGCTTCGATGATTGATAATTCAAGAGTCTCGTTCATGACTACTCCTTTCATGATGGAATGAACGATACCTTCCTTGTCGCGACACACTCCGAACCCTTGGAGTGAGAATAGAGCCATATTCTACCACTTAATGGTTATTAATAAGTGACGGTGAGTTAACACTATTGATATTCTATTTTAGTCAGTAGTGAATGGATATTTATTCAGTGAGAAGAATAAATATCCAAATATTTCTGTCGTGATATTCTTTGTTTATAACGTGTCGCCTATTATTTAATTTCAGTTACGATATTTCGTGAGAATACTTTTGCACAATAATGGCATTTTAACTGGATACTACTTTTCTTATTAATAACGTGGAAATTACTCTCTACAGGCTCGCCATGCGATATGCAGTTACTATTAGGGCATTGGAAGATAGAAATAATTGATTTTGGCAATTCAAGTGATAATTTATTGATCACTTTGTACTCTTCAATCTGATTAACGGTTGCCTGCGGTGCATAAAGCGCGAGCTGATTGGCTTGGTCTTCGGTGAGGTAAATGTTTTCTATTTTGATGATATCTTTTGCGCCGAGTGCAGAGGAGGGGAGGTTTAACCCGATCGTGACACGCTGTTCGCTCTTATGCATTTTGAATAGCTTTAGAATTTTTATACCGATATTGGCTGGGATATGATCGATGACGGAACCATTTTTAATCGCTTCTACTTGAAGTTTGGTTTGCTTGTTCATGTTGCCTTCCTCTTAAATTGTTATCAATATTGACCTTAAACAGGCGATGTTAAACCGACTCAGAGAGCACGAGTGCAAGCAAGGCTTCACGTGCATAAACGCCATTTTCAGCTTGCTCAAAGTAGTAAGCATGAGGCGTTTTGTCGACGTCGGTAGTGATCTCGTCTACTCGAGGGAGAGGGTGAAGGACTCGCAGGTTCGGGCGTGCTTGTGTCAACATATCGGCATTAAGAACAAAGGCCGATTTAATGTGTGCGTATTCAGATTCATCAAAGCGCTCTTTTTGTACTCGAGTCATATAGAGCACATCAAGCTCTGGGACAACCTCGTCAATACTGGCATGAAGGCTGTAGGCGATGTCGGCGCTCGATAGCTCTTCGCAAATATAATCGGGCATTGAGAGGGCGTCGGGTGCAATGAAGAAAAAACGAATATTGTTAAATTTAGCAAGGGCTTGCGTCAATGAATGAACCGTTCGGCCGTATTTGAGATCGCCGACAAAGGCGACATTGAGGTTATCGAGTGTGCCCTGTGTTTCATAGATAGAAAAAAGATCCAACAAGGTTTGTGTTGGATGCTGGTTCGCACCGTCACCGCCATTGATGACAGGGGTATTATTCGAAAACTCTGACGCCAAACGGGCTGCGCCTTCTTGAGGGTGACGCATAACAAAGGCGTCCACGTACGACGCAATGACCTGGACTGAATCTGCCAGTGTTTCCCCTTTTTTTGCGAGTGAGGTATTGCCACCATTATCGAAACCAATAACGGTGCCGCCAAGTCGCTGCACTGCCGTTTCAAAAGATAAGCGAGTACGAGTCGACGGTTCGAAAAAGCAACTCGCGACCACTTTGTTTTTCAATAACTCAGGGTTAGGTTCTGCTTTTAATCGAGTCGCCGTGTTGACGATGAGTTCTAGCTCAGTGCGGCTCAGCTCAGGGATAGAAATGATGTGCTTGTTGAACAGTGAATGCGACATAATGCGATGCTCTCTAGTGGTCAGTTAAGTGCAAGTAATCGATAAGTAGAAATAGTTTGTTTTGTATAAGTGACGAGTTACACCCAAAAACAACGAGCCAAACACTCGTTACTCGTTAGATACAAAAAAGCCTCCATAAAATAGGAGGCTTAAGGGCGGTAATAAAAAGAAAAACAACGGCCTATTTGATTAATTAATCGAGAGTGGTGTTGGATGTTGAACGGGTAAGCCATGTTTTCTCCTTAGTCATTGGAGACAAATTATAATGCTAATTTATCTCCAATCAATAGTTCTGAAAAACTATCCAGAAAATGGATAATTATCCATTGTTGTAAGATTAATTGGAGAAGGAATTAACGCCAGTGATACCTTTTGTAGCTTAAATAATAATCTCAATGTTCAGGGTTATTATTGAAATATTATGCGAGCCTTATTCATAAACTAGTATCAATAAGGCTCGGTACTTTTGTGACAACGGCGTCAGTTGCTGTTTAGGTTAGTCACCTAATGTTGCCACCATGACTGCTTTGATGGTGTGCATTCGGTTTTCAGCTTCATCAAAGACAATGGAATGCTCAGATTCCACCACCTCGTCGGTCACTTCGCAGCCTTGAGCAAGGATTGGGTATTCCTCAGCAAGCGATTTCCCTACTGCCGTATCTTCACCATGGAAAGCAGGTAGGCAATGCATAAATTTCACATGTGGGTTGCCAGTTGCTTTAAGCATTGCCATGTTGACCTGATAAGGAAGCATTAAATTGATGCGCTCTGCCCATGCTTCTTTTGCTTCTCCCATTGATACCCAGACGTCGGTGTAAAGGAAGTCGCAGCCTTGAACACCTTCGTTGACATCATCTGTTAGGGTGATTTTTGCGCCGGTTTTCGTTGCGATGTCCTGGCATTGTGCAACCAGCGTCTCTTCTGGCCAGAATTGTTTAGGTGCGACCAAGCGAATGTCCATGCCCATTTTCGCTGCACCAACCATCAGTGAGTTGCCCATGTTATTGCGTGCATCACCTAGGTATGCAAATTTGATTTCATGCAATTGCTTACCGCGGCCGTGTTCCATCATGGTCAAGAAATCGGCCAGAATTTGCGTTGGGTGGAATTCGTCAGTGAGTCCATTCCAGACTGGCACACCCGCGTAGGCACCAAGATCTTCGACGATGTCTTGCCCGAAACCACGATATTCGATGCCATCGTACATTCTTCCCAATACACGGGCGGTATCTTTCATGGACTCTTTGTGGCCAATCTGAGAGCCTGATGGGCCTAAGTAAGACACTCGCGCTCCTTGATCAAAGGCGGCAACCTCAAAGGCACAGCGGGTGCGAGTTGAGCTTTTCTCAAAGATAAGCGCGATGTTTTTCCCTTTGAGGCGAGGCTGTTCGTAGCCATTGTATTTGGCTTTTTTGAGCTCGGCGGAAAGATCAAGAAAATGCTGAATTTCACGTGGAGTAAAGTCTAATAGTTTAAGGAAGTTACGATTACGAAGATTAAAAGCCATGATGATTTCCTTTTTGAGTTGTCGCGATGCCAATGACCGAATCAAGCGAAGTCGTGATGGCAGGCGACCGATAATATCTATGTGTTGATCGAGTTCAGTTACGCATTGAGTAAGTTGAACGCTATCGAGTATTTTTTTGCGAATATACGTATTTAGCCTTTGACGATATTGGTGCCAGCGGTCCCTTCCAGTATCTTAATACCTTGCTCAAGAGACCCAATGCCGACCACTTTCCCACCTTGTTTAATGAATTCACAAGAAGCGTCGATTTTTGGACCCATAGAACCTTCGTCAAATTGGTGTTTAGCCAGTTCACTAATGGTTGTTGAGCGCAGGGCATGTTGAGTGGGTTTTCCCCAATCTAGATACACGGCGTCGGCATCGGTAAGAATAAGTAAGGCATCGGCATTGAGCTGTTTTGCTAGATACGCCGCAGACATGTCTTTATCAATCACTGCTTCAACGCCGATTAGTTTGCCGTTTTCTTTTTTGACCGGAATACCGCCGCCGCCAGTACAAATGACCAAATGACCTTCATCAACAAGTTTGGTAATTGCGTCGTGTTCGATGATGCCCGTTGGTTGAGGACTAGGAACAACACGTCGATAAAAATCGCCATCAGGTTTGACCGTCCAATGAAACTTCTCTGCTAATTCGCAGGCTTCTTCTTTACTGTAAATCGGCCCGATGGGTTTGGTTGGATTAGCAAATGCCGGATCGTTAGGATCAACGGTCATTTGTGTCAACATACAAGTCACATTGACGGATGGCATTTGATTTTTGAATTCTTGCATCAGCATGTAGCCGATCATGCCTTGTGTTTCACTGCCTAAAACGTCAAGTGGATAGGGGTTAACTTTTTTGTACTCCAGCCCCTGCAGCGCTAATAAACCGACTTGTGGACCGTTACCATGGACTAAGACAACATTATATTCTTGAGCAATTTTAGAAATAGTCGCCACTGCGATTTCAATATTATGACGTTGAACATCGGCTTCTAAAGGCTCGCCTCGGCGAAGCAATGCATTTCCACCAAGAGCAACGACGATGGTTTGTTTTGTCATGATTTGTTTTCCTATTACAGGGGCAAAGCGGTGCTTTGCCCGTTCAATATTAATGCGAGTCGGTGACTGATGTCGCCACTATAAATGCCGGTGTGCTTATCAATTATGGTGGCCATCAATCAACGGCTGAGTTAGATGCCATCTCGCTCTATCGGGCAACTCATGCAGCGAGCACCGCCACGTCCACGTCCTAACTCGTCGCCTGGAATAGGTAAGACAGTAATGCCGGCTTTGTCATATTTTTCATTGGTATAAGTGTTACGTTCGTAACCGATGACGACACCTGGCTTAACGGTCAATACGTTGTTTGCGTCATTCCATTGTTCGCGCTCTGCTTCGAAGTTGTCACCACCTGTCGTGATCAGGTTGAGTTTGTCTACGTGTAAGGCTTTCTCTATCGTATGGATATACGAGTCTTGCTGCTTCGCTTTGACAAAGCCAGATTCGTCGCCGGTTAGGCTCCAACATTTCACATCGTCAGGAATCACATTTGGATAAACGGAGAACGTATCTTCACGCATATGAGTCATCACCGTATCTAAATGCATGCATGACCGATCTTTTGGTAGTTCAAGGGCGATGATTTGTTTCGCTTGACCATGTTTGAATAATCCCGATGCAAGTTGCTCAACCCCTTGCGGTGTGGTTCTTTCAGACATACCGATTAATACCGCCCCTTTTCCGATGACGAGAACATCACCACCTTCAATGGTAGAGCGGTCGTATGACTTCTCTTCATCCCCGAAGTATTTCACAAAATCTTGACCGGCAAAGGTAGGGTGCCAACGGTAAATGGCTCTTACATGGTTTGTTTCTCTCTGACGGGCTACTTTAGCCATTGGGTTGATTGAAACCCCACCGTAAACCCAGCAAGAAGTATCGCGAGTGAATAAATGATTAGGCAATGGATCGATAATAAAATCAGTAGGTTTGTGCATGGACTGCAATATTGAAGAGGATTGCATTTGCATTTCACCAAATGACAGACCACCTGTGAGTATTTTTGCCAGCTCTAGGTTTGGTATGTCACCAAGGTAGCAGCGAACATCATTAGCAAATGTTGGGCCGTATCGATAGTTTGAGATTTGCGTATTCAGCAGCCATTCTTTCGCCTCTGGAACGGATAAGGTTTCTGCCAATAAGTTAGTTAGCAATAGAACCTCAACACCTTGATCTCGTAATGTCTGGGCAAACACATCATGCTCTTCACCCGCTCGTTCGACAGACAATACATCGTCAAATAATAGGTCGTGACAATTCGAAGGCGTTAAGTGAGTAAGAGCGCGTCTTGGGCGATGGATAAGAACGCGACGTAGTTGACCAACTTCTGAACCGACATAAAGTGTATTCATGATGTTATCTCTCTTCTTATATGATCGACTCGAATCTCACAGAGTCATCATTATTAGGGTATGGTTTTATTATTAGCTTTCTCGTGGTGAAATTAATATTACTCTTCACCGCGGGTATTTATTTGATGAGGCTCACAAATATATTTTATTCGTTTGTGGTTGATGGCGAGGAGTAATTAACAATAGGTATTCATGACGATTTAATGCTTGCCAAAATTTATTGGCTAATAAGTAGGAATATTATTCACTATTAATTAGTGGAGAGTTGGTTTATCTGGTGGTGTAGAGAATTTAATGCAAGAGTCAAAGGCGTGGATTATTAACGAATAGAGTAATTATGCACTCAGTGATGCTATCTATACCGTTTTGAAGGGAAATTAATCATGTGATAACAAATTAGTATCACAAACTTGTTATCACCATCACAGTTATTACAGTCTAATCGCTGAGTAAAATATACTCTAGCATTATTAAATCTAATTAACTACCAATATATAAAGTAATCTATCTAAATAACAATGGCTTTATTAGGGTGGTTTTGAAGTGTGGAAGCAAGGCGAGATAATGCGAAAGAGCATGGATTGAATCAGAACCGCTAATTCCTAACGATGTTCCGCCTAAATTTTGCCCAAAATGGTACCTCTTAGTGAGAGTGAGAGTGAGAGTGAGAAATGAGCACGTTTGGGTCAGATGGAGATAAGCCAAAACTTCATTATTAATGGCCTGAGGGATGAAGCGACAAGGTTAGTGGGTGCTGAGTTGATAGCATTCATCCGATAGCATCGTGCATTCACCGCAGCCGATCACCGTAACCAATCAGCGAAGAGTAATAACAGAAGGAAACACAAGACATGAGAGTGAGCTTTAGATCGGGCTGTGGTTCATGAATGGTTGGAAGTATCCAATACGGATTTGAATGTGTCAGGCTCACACCAGGGAAGGTTTTAAGGGGGCGTTATTACTTAAAAGAGAGCACCGCTCGTAAGCGATGCTCTTGGTGTTAACGATTATATCTCGCGATTTTCTTTATATGCTTAAGCGATCAGTGCGCCTACGCTGAGTACAACAACACAGAATACGGTCAAGATACCTAATAGTGGTGCGACCCATTTTACCCATCGAACATAAGGTACTTTGGCTATAGCAAGGCCTCCCATCACCACCGCGGATGTTGGTGTAATGAGGTTCACTAACCCGGATGCAGATTGGTACGCAGTGATGACAAGCTCACGTCCTACGCCAGCAAAGTCGGCAAGTGGTGCCATAATTGGCATGGTGAGTACGGCTAAACCAGAGGTAGAAGGGACTAAGAATGACAGCAATATTTCCAAAAAGAACATCACATTAATGAAAACAACGGAAGACAGGCCTGTCACCATATGCTCCGCAGAGTTTAGAATGGTATCAGTGATCATACCTCGGTCCATCACGACGACGATACCACGCGCAATACCTATGATAAGTGCTACGCCAAGTAAATCTCGTGCGCCATCAATGAAGCTGTTCGTGAAGTCTTCCTCGCTCATTCTTGCCACAAGCCCTACAAGAATAGTGGCAGCTAAGAACATGGCGGAAATCTCTGCCATCCACCAGCCTGCAACGGATACTCCGTAGATCATCACGGCAAATGAACCGCCAAATATGGCTAAAATGACTTTACGCGTCATGGTGAATTCGAGTTTTTCACCATTTTGATTGCCTAGGAAATGTGCTTTGTTTTCTTCGTATTTATCATAAACAATGGATTTGGTTTGGTCTTTTTTTACCATGCGAGCATAGCGCATCACATAAGCCACACAAATGCCCCAACCAGCAACAAGCATGAATACGCGCAGCATAATGCCGTCGGTAAACGGAATACCAGACGCGTTTGCAGCGATAACCGTGGCGAATGGGTTAATGGTCGATCCTAATACACCGATGCCTGCTCCGAGTAATACCGTTGCCGCTGCGACGAGTGGGTCAAAGCGAGCTGCCATCATGACCGGGACCAGTAGCGTATAGAAAGGAAGAGACTCTTCGGCCATGCCATATACGGTACCGCCGGCGGCAAATAATGCCATAAGTATCGGTATCATTAACTCTTCGCGGCCGTGAAGCCTTGCAGTGACGCGTTCGATACCCGCATCAATAGCACCTGTTTTGGTCACTAGGCCAAGGAATCCACCAATAACTAATATAAATAGTGAGACATCAATGGCAGCAGCTTCATAGGTATTGTGGTCGTAGAAGCCATCAATAGGGGCGAGTAAAACGTCTACCACACCTTGAGGGTTACTTTCTACCGATTGGTATGTACCGGTTACAGGCACTTCACGACCTAAGTCATCATTCATTACTCGGTCGTATTGCCCAGCTGGAATAATCCAAGTCATCATTGCAACAAGTGCAATTAAAATAAAAAGAATCGTATAGGCAGATGGAAATTTAAAATTAGAAAAGAACCCTTGTTTTTTTGACTTGTCGGGCATTGTTTGTGTAGTCATAGCTTTCTCCTTATTCAACTTGATGACCACCAAGTTGAATACCAGTCGAATATATTAAGTTAATTCAATTACCACGTTGAAACCAATAATATAATTTATAGAAAGCAGTCTTACTTAAGTAAGAAATGTTTATAGGGTTATTCTATGAGTAGTCAATAAAATTAACTCAGTCCTTGTTCACATAATGCAGTAGATACTTATCGACCAAAAATATGAATGAAAATTTGTAGGAATAGGAGTCAATTATTTTTGCATCAATATTCATGTGGCAAGTACTCACCTGTCTGGTTGCAAATGTATCCTGTCCTTTCCGACAAATAAGTGGGAATTTTATTCAGGTCTATTCAAAAGCCGCCAACAGAATAAATTGCAGCGATTATTGA
This sequence comes from Vibrio sp. E150_011, assembly GCF_053544015.1. Taxonomy (NCBI): domain Bacteria; kingdom Pseudomonadati; phylum Pseudomonadota; class Gammaproteobacteria; order Vibrionales; family Vibrionaceae; genus Vibrio; species Vibrio sp. E150_011. The sequence goes on along the minus strand of NZ_JBHFOL010000001.1, from coordinate 411,810 downwards.
TTTCCGTCAAAGTTCGGCTCTGTTGTAAATCCGAGATTGCTCTAAAGGTAAAGGTAAAGGTAAAGGTAAAGGTAAAGGTAAAGGTAAAGGTAAAGGTAAAGGTAAAGGTAAAGGTAAAGCATATTGCATACGATGAAATGGTCTCGCAATGGTATGAATGATGAAAAAACGAGCAATCAGGTAGGGTGTCACAAAAGAAATATGACACTGTCATAGGATAATTACGGGCGATTTTGACGATAGAAACATCAATAAATCAACTAACTATATGAATTTAATGGATATGGTTGTTTCTTGACGAGCGTAAAAAAAATGTCGCTGTCATACACCTTTCAACTTAGTGAAACACAACTGTCATATTTAGCCTCTAATCTTGACCTCGTTCAAATGAAACAGGCAATCAAGCCATTAAAGGAAATTGTGATGAAAAAGACAGTTATCGGTGCTATCGCACTACTAGGCGCACTCGCAGTGACTCCAGCTTCAGCTAAAGAAACTATCTCTGCGGTAGGTTCTAGCAGCGTAACGCCACTGATGGAAGTTTTCTCAGAAACATACATGAAGCAACATTCAAACGTTTTCATCGAAGTCCAAGGACCTGGTTCTTCAGCAGGCGTTAAAGCAGCGAAAAACGGTTCAGCTGACCTAGGCATGTCTTCTCGCGACCTTAAAGCAGAAGAAAAAGAGTCAACGCTAGTTGAAGAAGTTGTTGCTCGTGACGGCATCGCGGTAGTGGTTAACCCAGCTAATGACCTTAAAGGCCTAACAGCTGAGCAAGTAACGGCTATCTATAAAGGTGACGTAACAAACTGGAAAGATGTTGGCGGTGCTGACAAGCCAATCGTTGCTATCACTCGTGATACAGCGTCAGGTACTCGTGGTGCATTTGAAGATATCATGAGCCTTAAACAAACTATCAGTGGTATGAAAGTAACAGCTATCTCTCAACGTGCTCAAGTTGCTAATGGTAACGGCGCACTAAAAACAATGGTAGCAAGCAACCCATACGCAATTGGCTACATCTCTCTAGGTACGGTTGACCAATCGGTACACGCGCTAGAAATTGATGGTACTCCTGCATCTGTAGACAATGTGAAAAATGGCTCTTATAAAGTAGCTCGTCCTTTCCTTGTACTTTACAAAGAAGGTCAACCTTCTGCTGAAACTCAAAAGTTCCTAGACTGGATGCTTGCTGACGACGCACAAGCACTTGTTGAACAGAAAGGTTACATCTCAGTAAACTAATCTGTAAGTAAAGAATAAATATTGCTCAGCCCACATTTTGGGGCTGGGCCTTTTCTCTATCTTTCGAATTATCGACAAATAGAAGTTTAATTATGACCATCGCAACAAATAGTGAGAAGCTTATGAGCGACCAAGCGGCTCAAGCTGCATCTCGTAGCCTGAAGGCCAAAAAGAAAGTTGATTGGAAAGAACGTATTTTCCACGGCTTATTTTTATCGAGTGCAGTCATCGGCATCCTTTCTCTTGCCGTTATCGCATATTTTATTGTTCGAGAAAGTATCCCTGCATTTCAAGCAGTGGGTGTTTCTGGAATTGTTCTAGGCCAAAACTGGCTACCACCTGCACTATACGGTGTTGCAACCATGATTGTTGCTTCTGTCGTATCAACCCTTGGTGCGGTAGTGGTTGGTGTACCGATTGGTGTGTTAACTGCCATCTTCATTGCAGAGATTGCCCCTAAGCGTGTCGCCAATATTATTCGTCCAGCCGTTGAGCTACTTGCGGGTATTCCGTCAGTGGTCTACGGATTTTTTGGATTAGTGATCATCGTTCCTCTTATCCAACAAATCTTCGAGGTACCGGCAGGCAACACTATTCTGGCGGGTATCATTGTTTTGGGTATCATGATTTTGCCTACGGTTATCACGGTTTCTGAAACATCGATTCGTGCCGTACCGCGTGCTTATAAAGAAGGCTCGTTGGCATTAGGCGCTTCGAAAATTTTTACGATCTTTAAGTTACTTCTACCTGCCGCGCGTTCAGGCATTATGACCGGTGTCATTCTTGGTATTGGTCGTGCACTCGGTGAGACCATGGCTATCATCATGGTTATGGGTAACGCGCCAGCGATGCCGGAAGGTATTTTAGATTCTGCTCGTACGCTAACAGCGAACATCGCGATTGAAATGTCCTATGCAAGTGGCATTCACGCAAACGCATTGTACGCTACAGGCGTGGTGTTATTGGTCTTCATTATGATGCTCAATGCTGCACTACTCTACTTGAACCGTGAAAAAGCGAAGTAACGATTATGGATACTGTAAAACTAAAACAAGCACGTAAAAATAAAGATACGTTGCTGAGTGTATTTGTTTGGGCGTCTGCAGCCCTGACTGTTGGATTTTTGTTTTGGATTATTTGGTACATTTTATCTAATGGTCTTCAACATGTGAGCTGGAGCTTTATTACCGACGATTACACTCGTACTGGTGATGAACACGGTATTTTCCCGATGATCATCTCGACGATCTACATGGTTATCGCCTCTATTTCTGTGGCGGCACCACTGGGGATCATGACGGCCATCTACTTGACGGAATACGCACAGGTAGGCAGCAAACTCGTTAAGGTTATCCGTTTCTGTACCGAATCATTGGCGGGTATTCCATCGATTATCTTCGGTTTGTTCGGTATGACCTTCTTCGTTGCTATATTAGGTCTTGGGTTCTCGATTCTTTCAGGTGCACTAACGCTGAGTATCTTGATTCTGCCAGTTATTATTCGTACCACAGAAGAAGCATTGATGTCGGTACCTCAAACTTACCGTGAGGGTTCTTATGGTTTGGGCGCTTCAAAAATCTATACTATCTGGCGCTTGATTTTACCAAGTGCAATGCCAGGTATCTTAACGTCGGTCATTCTTAGTATTGGTCGTGTCATTGGCGAATCGGCGCCGGTATTCTTAACAGCAGGTATGGTGGCACGTATCCCTGACTCGCTGTTGGATTCGGGACGTACCTTAACGGTTCACTTATACAAACTAACGACCGAGCTGTTTACCATTGAAGAATGGAACCAAGCGTACGGTACGGCGACAGTTCTCATCGTATTGGTGTTGTTGATCAACATGGTGACTAAGATTATTGCCAGTCGTTTTAATACGGCGACTTACTAATACACTCTCGTGAGCGATGAGTGGCTACGTATCGCAGCGTCGCCAGAATACAAAGAGCGTACGCTGCAAGTAAACGACATTAAGAATTTAGAGATTATAGATAATGAACAAATTTAATATTGAAAACCTAAACCTATTTTATGGTGAGAACCAAGCGCTTAAATCGATCAACCTGCCAATCCCAACTCGTCAAGTCACGGCGTTAATTGGCCCATCGGGTTGTGGTAAATCAACACTGCTGCGTTGTCTAAACCGCATGAACGACCTGATTGAAGGCGTAAAAATAAACGGCTTACTTGAGATGGATGGCACAGACATTTATGGCAACATCGATGTCTCTGACCTGCGTATTCGAGTAGGGATGGTATTTCAAAAGCCAAACCCGTTCCCAATGAGCATTTACGAAAATGTGGCATTTGGCCTACGCGCACAAGGTATTAAAGACAAGAAGCACATCGACATGGTTGTTGAACGTTCTTTACGTAGCGCAGCGCTTTGGGATGAAGTAAAAGATCGTCTTAAATCTCACGCCTTTGGTCTTTCTGGTGGCCAACAACAACGTTTGTGTATCGCACGCACCATTGCGATGGAGCCGGATGTCATCTTGATGGATGAACCTACATCGGCACTGGATCCAATCGCGACACACAAAATCGAAGAATTAATGGAAGAACTTAAAAAAGATTACACCATTGTTATCGTGACGCACTCCATGCAACAAGCTCGTCGTATCTCAGATCGCACGGCGTTTTTCTTGATGGGTGAGCTGGTTGAGCACAACGACACTAAGGTGATTTTCTCGAATCCAAGCGACGATCGTACTCAAGGTTACGTAAACGGTGACTTTGGCTAAGTATGGAGTTGAGCTTTACTTAGTTTTGCTCGAGATGTGCAGAGCAGCTAGGACAGAAAACTGGTAAATATAATCACTATAACTATAAGCGATGGAACTTTTGCCCCTCTTGATGAGGGGCTTTTTTTTGTCTGTATGAATGCAGTGGGTCAATTGGGGTTGATCGGCAGGTTTACTGATCGCTTTGATATATCTAGCAGAAGACAAAGATCAGACGACAAGGCACTGGCAAAAAGTGGGTGTAGGGTATTGAAGTGCCTCTATAGTAGGGGCGTGCTTGGGTTATGCTCAGAATGATTATTCTGCACGTTTACAAAGCCAAACCATGCTGGATAGGGAAGATGCTCATATTGGTCTGTTAAATGGTTACCCGATAGCATGGGGGCAAAGAACTCAATTATTGTATGGTGGCGGTGACCTCTATAACGGCAAAGGGCACGGGCATGCTTTTGTTTAGAACTATTAGGTTAAATACTAAAGCGTAATATGCCCCTTTTCATGAGAGGCTTATTGCTGTTACAAAAGAGCTTATTGTTATGACAAAAGAGTTTATTGCTATTACTGAGCGGATACGACTTGCTTTAGTTGAATCTGCTTAACGGGAAGACAGCATATCAAACCCAATACATTCGATATTGTTAGCGGCTAGCCAATCGTTTAATTCGATAGAAGTCAAGATGTTGAATTCGGCAACGCGTTTATCCGTGTAACCGGACAGCCGCTTGAGTTCAGTTGTGACTTCCTTTGCTGGATGGCACATGAACTCCACAATACCGTTAGGCACTTTATGTTGATAGCTGATAAGCATTGCTTTGAGGTGTTCAAGGTTTGCTCCATCGTTATAAAAACCAACATCAAACGCATCGGTTGTAGTGACCTTCAATACGTCTTGTCCCGCAATGATGCTGTCAGTACGTCTTACCGGCAAATTAACGTCGTTTGCAAAGCGCGTAAACGCTGCTTTTAAGCGAGGAAAGATACCGCCGAAGTGATGAGTATCGAGGTGGTTGATAGCCAAACCCGCATTGAGTGCTGCTTGGTATTGCGCTTGAATCTCTTTGTAGACTTGTTCTGAGCAGATGTCGGTCTTACGATATAACTCACGCCGTTCTAGGAAATCCCCTTGCTCATCAACCAATGTTGATACCTGTTTCGCGTCTAAAATTGGTTTTCCTGCTGTAACAGTGAAATGTAACCCCACTTCGCGAATCAACCCCTGATGATATAAATCCACGGCATGTTGCGTACCGGGTTGATTCATCATGATCGTAGTAGATCTGACGATCCCAGACCTAAAACAATCAACGATGGCGTTGTTGACGGTTTCCGTTAAACCAAAATCGTCGGCATTGAGAATAAGCTTCATTGTATTTATCTACCTGTGTGTTTTTTTAACACATGAAAAAGGTGAACACTGTTGGATGTGTTCGGCTTTTCCCGCCTATCACTTTTTAGAATTTGTTTTGCTCTGGTGCTCACTAGACGGGTTGGATTACTTGCTTTAATCTAAATGCAATCGAATATACTCTACAAACTCATAACTACACCCAATGGATTACTGGAGTTAATGTGTAATGTCAATTTCAAATCGTCAGCAGCAGCTATCATTACTGCATACTTTCAGTATTGCGGCTAAGCATCTCAGTTTTACGCGTGCCGCCGATGAGCTATTTCTCACGCAGGGTGGAATTAGCCACCGAATAAAAAAGTTAGAAAAGCAGCTCAACTTTTCGCTATTTGTGCGTCAAACACGCAAGTTGACCCTCACGCCAGAAGGAGAGCGAGTATTAGCGATGCTGAACACGTCGTTCGAGCTGATTTTTAATGAGCTGAGTGATATTCAACATGGAGAACTAACCGGAGAAATTTACATTGCCACATCCCCCTATTTTGCTTCAGCGTGGCTTATGCCTCGGCTCCATTCGTTTCGAGATCTGTATCCTCAGTTGAGTATCAAATTGCAAACAAAGCAAAATCAGGCAGAGTTTCAATTCGATCCTTATGATGTGGCAATATTTTATAGTGAAGGACAATACCCAAATCATCATAGTGAACGTTTTCTTGATGGGGTTCGCACACCAGTGTGTTCGCCGAGTTACGCTCGTGAATTAGGGCTTGTTGGTGTAGTAGAGCGGCTCGAAGACGTTCGTTTTATTCATAGTGGTGATAATGGCGCTTGGGTTTATTGGTTGCAGAAAAGTCATTTGGCTATTGATTGCATGCGGGCTTATGACTTATATAGCGATAACCGACTTGCGATTGATGCGGCGTGCTGTTCAATGGGAGTGGCGTTAGGGCGCTACGAGTTTGTTAGGCCACTAATAGAACAGGGTAAATTGATTGCGCCCTTTGACCGAGTGGAGTCGGGGAAAGGGTATGACCTAGTTTGCCCACAAGGGATGCAGCATCGAGCTAAGTTTAGGGTGTTCTCCGAATGGTTATATTCACAACTCGACACGACAGGTTGAGGAGACGAGAACGGCTATTCACTTGATGGTTTGAATGGTGATTGGCGTCAGGACTTAATTGGTTTTGAATCGTTAATTAACATATTCATTGGCAGCAGCCGAGTGAGTAAAGTTCGCCCCACCTTTTTTGAAGGCAGAGCGAAGGAATACCTAGGTGACGGCAAGGGCAGTCGGTGCTCTGAGCGGTTTATCATTAATTGGGAAATGAATGAGCGCGGCTATAAAAGCCAATACCACAGTCGACCACCAAATGGGTTCATACGATCCGTAATAGTCGTAGATACGCCCTCCGGCCCATGCGCCGAGAAAGCTGCCAACTTGATGAGTGAAAAATACAAGCCCATATAAAGTAGAGAGGTAACGTGCGCCAAAGATCTGACGAACAAGACCGGATGTGAGTGGCACGGTTCCTAACCAACAAAAACCAATGGCCCCACCAAAAATAGCCGCGGTACTTTCAGTCACGGGTAGTGTTACAAAGCATGCAATAACGACAGTGCGAACCAAATACAGTGCTGACATGACATGTCGCTTACTGAAACGATCCCCCATCACACCCCAAAAATAAGAACCAAAGATATTAAAAATACCGACGTAAGCGAGCGCTAACGCTGCGCTACTCGCGGGTAAATTTTTATCAGCCAGATAGCTTGGAAGATGCGTGGCAATAAACATCACGTGGAAGCCGCACACAAAAAAGCCAGCATGAATTAACCAATAGCTCTTGTTGGCAAACGCTTCGCTTAATGCTTGCTTGAGTGTTTGCTCTGGCTCTTCAGCTTGATTTGCCGAGACAACATGGCTCGATTTATTGGATTTCATAAACAAAGCAAACGCAATCATTAGAGCACAAAGCATAGCAAAAACTTGCAGAGCACCTTGCCAGCCGATGGTTTCTAGCATCATTTGTGCACCGGGGATCATGGCAAACATACCAAATGAACCGGCTGCTGTTGTGAGCCCGAAGGCTTTGGCAGCATGCTGTGCAGGCACGACCTTCGCTACTGCACCAAGTACAATAACGTAGCTGGTGGCGCTTAACCCAAGTCCGACTAACGCGCCTAACGAAAAGTAGAGTTGCGAAGGAATGGTGGCAACGGACGTCAGATATAAGCCGGCAGCGTACGCGACAGCCCCCATTAAGATAATGCGCTTCGAACCCCACTTATCGGCAGCCATGCCAACAAAAGGCTGAAACACACCAAACATTAGGTTTTGCAACGCAATAGCAAAGCTAAAGAATTCACGTCCAGTTTGGAAGTGGTCAGAAATGGGCATCATAAAAATACCAAATGACTGACGGATACCTAGGCTAGTAATTAAAATGCCAATCCCAAGCCAAACTAAAATAGGAAATCGAAAAATACTCATAACAATTAGGCTCTAATGATGGTGGTGGGTTGATTGGTGTGAATGATGAGGTTCACCCGTTGGATTTTGCTGATGGCAGCCGGAGTTAATGGCTTGCTTAGCAAGAAGCTCCAATAATGCAGGGGAATGATGTACGGTAACTAAGGTAATAGTCAGTAATACGACCATCCTTAGCAGCTGAGCCAAAACGGATTGTGAAAACATAGCGCTCAATAGTAAATTTCAATGATGATAAAAAAGAGCGCGCAGTGTAATGAGAGGTTGAGAGGGACTCAAATGATATTATGTGAAGTAGTCTATGCGTTTTATGCATAGACTACGGCGGTATGGTCTTTCATTTAGTGATTAGTGATTAGTGATTAGTGATTAGTGATTAGTGAGCGACATTCATGCACCTCGTTAAATAGCATGCATTCCAATCATCGACTTTAATCATCAAACAATAAATTAATGGCTACTCCCATTAACACGAGACCCAAAATCGGTCCCATAACCGCGAGAGGGGCTCTTTCAATATAGGGTAGGTTTTCAGCGATCATTAACCCCCACTCTGGAGACGGTGGTTTGGCACCTAATCCAATAAAGCTAAGTGAGGTCAGGCTGAGAGTGATCACTGGCAGTCGCATCAGTGCGTGTTTTAATAACGGCGGTAATACGTATGGTAATAGGTAGTATCTGAGGAGCCTTAACCGGCTGGTTCCCCAGATAGGGGCTAAGTGTGTATATGGTTGAGCTTTTGCTTCTACAATAAGGCTTGAGCAATGCGCAGCAAGTGGGGCCCAAGAGACGAATACGATCGCAATCATCGCACTATTCGGACTCATGCTGGTGAGCCCCGCGACTAGCAAGCCGGCGATGATATAGGGAATACCTTTGGTGACCTCGATCAGCCCTTGGCTAAAGCGAGTGTTGAAGCCAAGAATAAGTCCAGTCAGCAAGCTTAACATTGTCGCGATAATTCCAGCTTGGAATGTCGATAACATTCCCGCACCAATGCGTGCCAATAAGTCCCGACCAATCCCATCAGCCCCGAGCGGCGCGTCAAAGCTTGGCGAGGCGAGTCTAACAAATTGGCTGGTATAGGGGTCACGAACGGCAGACCAGATGATGATGACCAATAACAATGTGAATATTGAGATAGCCACCATGCGTTTTCGTGTGCTTGATGTGAACGTCAGCGATGAATGACTGCTAATCAATTTGCCACTTTTCAAACTGTGCCCAAGTAACCACTTCTGAACGAATAGGCTAATACTGCTAATAGAAATAGAGATCAGCAATAAAATCAGTAGACCCCCTTGCAGCATGGGTAAGTCCTGCGCTTTTGCTGCGCCAAGGATGAGCCTACCGATACCTGGAATGGAGAAAATCTGTTCAACCGCGACCGCTCCTCCGGTTAAACCAATCATGATCATAGCAATCTGTGGAATTAAACTGCTTATCGCTCGCTTGATTGCGAATCGAAGGATCTGATTGGCGCTGACATTGGCACTTAACCAAGTGACAACCCAAGGTTCGTTGAGCACACGTTGTAAGCTATCGCGCAGCAAGCGACTAAATAAACCGCTTGCAGGGAGCGCTAGCGCCAAACTTGGCAGCCATACATCTTGCCATCCTTGCCACCCATAAGGGGGGAGCCACCCTAACCAAATTGAAAAAATGAGAATCAAAATGGATGCCACGACATATTCTGGAAGAGAGATCAGAGCGGTACTTAAGCTGTTGTGCGTTTGTGCCAACTGGCCATGTTTCCAACGATGTAACGTCTGTAGTAAACCGATAAGGCACAACAGAAAAGTTAAACCCAATGCTATCGACATTAATAGCAAAGAGGTGGAGAGTGTCTGTTGAATACCTTCAATAACGGGAGCACCATCGATCCACGAACGACCTAGATCGCCCTGTAACATACCGTGTAACCAGTCCATAAGTCGTTCGGTGGCAGAGCGGTCGAGTTGTAGATCCATTCGTATTGAAGCCAAAGCTTCTGGTGTGAGCATATGTTGCTGACCAGAACGCGCTCTAAGAATGGATTGGCTTGGGTCAATGCCGGCAATATCTGGCATTAGGCCAACGAGAATTACGACGACAATCAGTGCGGCAATTCTCGATAGCCAAGGCATTATGGCCGTGACAATTCGTTCGGGGGGATCAACAGACAACATCGAGTTAGTCTACCTTCGTTGTTGCATCGATAAGGCGACGTTCACTTGGGTCTCGAATGACGTTGGTGACTCTTGCACTTTCACCTTGAATCACGCGCTCATGAAGCAGAGGGATTGCTGCATAGTGATTAAGAATCTTTTGTTCCGCGGCAATAATCGCTTGTTGACGTTTTGGCCCTAAGGGTTGTAAGTCAGCGTAGGTTAACGCGTTATCTACGTCTTCGGAGCAAAACTGCCCTAAGTTGAACGACCCTTTACAGCCAAAATCACTCATCATATAAGCAACAGGATCACCAGAATCGAGAACCGTCGCCCGGGAGAGGATAAAGGCATCAAATTTGCCCGCTAGGGCATCGTTTTCAATCTGAGCGTACTCTCGAATATCGAGCTCGACGTTGAATCCAGCCGCTTCAAGTTGTTGCTGTAACAGTGCAGCCACCTCTGGCAATTCAGCTCGGTCGGTGAAGGTGCCAATTACAATTTTTTCACCGTTCGCTTTGTTATTATCGTTATTGATCGTTGCGATCTCTGATTTAACCTCAGAACGCACAGGTGCAGCCCATGCCAGCGCAGGCCCCAGTAACCCCTCGGCCATATCGGCGTGATTTTCGTAAACGGTACGAATAATCTGCTCTCGGTCTATGGCTGAAGTTGCAACTTGACGCATTTTCAATTGGCTGAAGACACCCGATTGGTTATTTAAATACAGCGTGTTGGTACGTGGCATTGCTACTTCATGCAGTAACGTGGCATCAATCGTTGCGATTTGAGAAACCGGTACGGCTTCGACGACATCGGCTGTCCCTGTGCGAAGTGCAGCCGCGCGCGCAAATCCATTAGGAACGTATTCTGCAATGACAGACTCGATATTTGCTTTCTCGCCCCAGTAGTTATCGAAGCGCGTTAGCTTAGCACTGGTTGTCCCATTAATTTCAATAATTTCAAATGGACCGGTTCCCATACCCATGGGTGTGACACGCCCATCTTCCTGATATGCACGGTTTGCTAGGATAGCGAGCTGTGGGCTCGATAATCGGCTTGGGAGTAGTGGATCGTTGAAGCTGGTTTTAATCTCAACATGGCTTGGATCTAGCGCGGTTACTTCAAGGTTAATACCATCTAGAATTCGTGGCTTCGGCGCTGCCAATAATGCCTTTTGCAGCGAGTTGACCACTGCATTTGCATCAAGACTGGAGCCATCATGGAATGTCACACCTTGGCGAATCGTGAACTGCCAAGTGAGTGGATCGATTTGTTGCCATTCAGTGGCAAGCATCGGTTCCGCTTCTGACGTCGGAGATAAGTTGACTAAGGTTTCAGCAGTGCTCCAACGTGAGAGTTTGAAAGCATCATCGGATAGGGGAGATAGCCTAGTCCGTGGAGGTTGCATCATTGCCACTCGAAGTTCAGATTTGGCAATCGGTTCGTTTGTTTCTGTTTTTGAATCAAAACAACCGGTGAGTGGTAGGGCAAAGGCCAACGCACAAGCCAGTTTAATGGAGTTAAAACGCATTTTATTCTTCTCTAAGATTATATGTTGTGTAAGCGGTTGGTCGTCAGTGCGGTTTGTGCCGCAATGAGTGATCGCGTAACGGAATGGTTGGGATGATTCATGATGTGGTTACAGTCACCATGTTCAACAACGTTACCATGGTCAAGCACAAGCAATTCATCACACAAGGCGTGTGCTGCCTGAAGGTCATGCGTCACCAAAATCAAGATCAGTTTTCGTTTTTTCTTGAGTGAATTGAGTAGGTCAAGCACTCGTTGTCGATTAACGGGGTCAAGGCTGCTAGTTGGTTCATCGGCAACCAATATTGACGGTTCTACGATCAGTGCTCGAGCCAATGCCACCCGCTGAGCCTGACCTGTGGATAATTGGTTTGGCTTAAGTGCCAGTATCTGGGTGGATAAACCCACATCATCTAATGCTTGCTGAGCCAGTGCTCGATGGTCGCCGACAATATTCAAGTTCACGAGTGGTTCGGTTAAAATCTGACTCACCGTATAGTACGGGTTTAAGCTCGTGTGTGGTTCTTGAGGCATCATTTGTATGTCGCGGCAGACTCTGATGCGGTCATGTTGAGAGCGAATCGGCAGCGAGATTCCAGACACTTCCACTCGTCCTTTCGAAGGCGCTTTCAAGCCAAAAAGCAACTCAATGAGCGTCGATTTTCCGGCACCAGAGGGCCCAACAATAGCGAGGTTCTGATTATCAATAACCAACGAAATGTTGTTGAGCGCTTGAAAAGGTGTCCCACCTAGCCAGCTCGGGATTGAATAGTGATGGACACTGACGTTGTCAAATCGCACGCAGGCAAACTTGTTGTTAATGTTGCCTATTGTATTCGTTTGAGCTAATACCCTCATTGAATCAGTGCCTGTAATGAACGACAAAACTCATGGGTACTGCTCTGTATTACTTCTTTTGGTTGCCCATAAGCAATCGCTCGTCCCTCGTCGAGCACGAGCAACTTATCACATTGCAACGCGCTGTGAAGATCGTGAGTAATCAAAACTCCAGCCATATTATGGTGTTTTACGTTTTGATGGATGAGCAGCAATATTTCCTGCTCTGTCACCGGGTCTAATGCACTGGTAGGTTCATCAGCAATCACGACTTTTGCATCACTCAATAATCCCATGGCAATACAAATGCGTTGTCGCTGACCACCAGACAGTTGGCTAGGGAATAAGGAGAGGATTTGCTCGGGTTGATGGAACCCCAACTGAGTCAACAATTGGCGAATAGTACTCTTGTTTTTTTCCGTTGGTTTGGTGCGACATGAGGTTAACGCGAGGCACAATTGGCTCTGTACAGAAACCAGGGGATTCAGCGCCTGCAGTGCATCCTGGAAAATAAAAGCGGGTCTTTGGTTTGCTGTCCGTTTGAGTAAAGGCAGGTTACAGACATTGCTATCAGCCAGTTTAATGTCTCCAGACACTAAAAGAGAGTCGGGTGTAAAGCCAGCGATCGCTTTAGTTAACATCGACTTACCAATGCCTGAAGGGCCCATTACGGCTAGCATCTCTCCAGGGTACACATCGAAGTGAACATCTTGGAATAGTACTCTCTCCGAGTTTTCTATGGAAAGTTGTTTGACTGAAAGAAGTGGAGATGTCACTGAAATTACTCAAATGTGGAATGTTATAACGTAACAAATTATATCATTTCATTTTAGCGTTGAAAAGTCTTTAGCTATAAGTGATTGAGCTTTATCGAAATAACAAAATGGGCGACGCAAAGGCAAATAAAGCGCTATTCTTCAGCGCTTTATTTATGAAAATGAGTATTTTGGTCACTGCGTACTTAGGCACTATTTTAGTCAGTACCCCAAATACTCATATGCTGAGCGCTATGCGACACACTTTTTTCTTATCTGATTGATAAAAGGATAGAGGAAGGCAATACGACCGCAGTAGAACAAGGTAAAAGCAAACCATAATCCATGATTTCCCCATTCATCCACAGCAATAGTTTGTACGATAAGGAACAGGCACAAGGCTAGAACACTGGAGTCTCTTACTGGTTTTGTCGTACCCGTACCCGTGAAAATACCATACACGGTTAAACCGAACCCAGCGGCAAGCGGGAATAAAATTAACCAAGGTGTCATTTCCTGATAAAGATGAATGATGTTAGATAAATCAGTAAAGAGATAAACAAACCGCGTTTGAAATAGGAATGTTATTGCGGTGAGAACCACAATAAAGCCAGCCGTCCATTGCGTATTGAGCTTGAGCACTTGCTCGAGCATAGCGGGACTTTTTTGGCCAACTGCCTTACCTGCAAATACGCTGGAGGCATTAGCAATGCCATCAAACATATAGCTGATGATAAAGGTCAGCTGCATAAGAATAGCGTTGGTTGCGAGTACATCTGTACCCAACTGAGAACCCATCCTTGCCATCATATTAAAGAAAATCAATATACATACGGTCCGTAGTAATAAATCGGAATTTGAAGAGACAATGGTGGCAAAGTCTTGCTTTGTCATCTTCGTTGATTTTACTAATTCAGCCATGGGTATCGTATTGACTCTCATCACTAAGGTAATCCCGATGACGAAGGTCGTGATTTGAGCAATCAAGCTCGCGTAGGCAACACCAGCAACCCCTAGGTCGAAAGAAAGTACAAAAAGAAGGTTGAGGATGATATTTAGCACGTTACCAAAAACTTGGGTATACAAGGTTTCTTTTGCTTTCGCTTGTCCCATCAACCAGCCAATAATGGTGTAATTGAGTAAGACGAAGGGCGCACCAAAAATTAAAATACTGAAATACACATACGCTTGTTCCGCAACCACAGCTTCAGGTTCTACGGCCCACAGAGCAGCGTGCCAAATTAGCGGTTGTAGTACAATAAAGCATAATCCGATGATGGCAGACAGAATAAATGGACGCATTAAGCTGGTTGCTAATAGTCTTCGATCACCATTCCCCAAAGCCATAGCGCTTTGTCCAGTGGTACTGACGCGAAAGAATCCAAACAGCCAATATATGGTATTCATGACGACGGTACCGATGGCCACGCCACCAATAAGCTCAGCCATACCGAGTTGTCCAATCACAGCGGTGTCAACAGCGCCGAGTAACGGTTGTGTCACTGTTGAAATAACAAAGGGAAGTGCAATTTTGTAATAGTCTTTATGGGAGATAGTCATTAAAGGTACTGCTAGTGATAGAATAGTTGTAAAATGAGTAATGAAAATTATTATCATTGGTATTATTTTGCGATGATAACTTGCGTTCGACAATTTGTCATTAAGGAATAGGTAAGGTCCGCAGAGAATGACCTATTTAAGACAAAGTTTTAGCTAAGTTATTGCGTGAGTGATGCTTATAATATGATGCCGATGTAAGCTGATTTTAATCCTTGAACGAGGGTCAGGTTCTAGGTTGTAGTTTGCCGCTCGCCGTAAATCCGTTCTCTTAGTTCTCTTCGTTTTTGACTGAGAATTGTTCTAGCTGGTTGACAAATCCTGAGCGTGTAGCAAAATCCTTGCTACTTATTGCTCTGGTTATTACTCAAGGAACTCGATTAATGAAATACGACTGGATTCTTTTTGACGCTGACGAAACCATTTTCAACTTTGATTCCTTCTCTGGGATGCAGCTTATGTTTGAAAGGATGGGCGTTGATTTCACTCGTGATGACTATGCGGACTATCAACTCATTAATCAGCCTCTTTGGGTTGATTATCAAGATGGGAAAATTACGGCCGACCAACTAAAGCACATTCGCTTTGAAGGCTGGGCTGCAAAACTTGATACCACGCCCTTGGCATTAAACAGTGCGTTTTTAGAGGCGATGGTGGATATTTGCACGCTATTACCCGGCGCTCGTGAGCTAATGGATGCGTTGTCTGGTCATGCAAAACTGGGCATTGTTACCAATGGGTTTACCGAGTTACAAGCAATTCGCTTAGCGCGCATGGATATGACCCACTATTTCGAACACGTTGTTATTTCAGAAGAAGTAGGCATCGCTAAACCTGATTTAGGCATTTTTTCTCACGCAATGACGCTCATGGGTAACCCATGTAAAACACGCGTGTTAATGGTCGGGGATAACCCGCACTCAGATGTCTTAGGTGGGTTAAACTTTGGCATTGAGACGTGTTGGTTGAATACCAAAGGGCAAGAAAAACCTCATGGTATCGAGCCACATTATGAAGTCAGTTCACTGCAGCAACTGCAAGAGATTTTAATTGCGTAGCTTGATCAGGTGTTATCTTTTTGAATAGTCACGAATAGGTGGCTATCTTGTCTGCAATAAGCCAGTAAATACGATTAATCTTATGGGCTTTCTAACGCGGCGAGTTGGTAGAGGAGTCTAGAAAAAGGTCTCTTTTTAACTCGATTCAGAATAAGACATCTCAGAGCAGTAAACCCCTGTCGAAATAGAAAATAATGCCAGTGACTGATGAGCCACTGGCATTATTTTTAGCTTGATGGTGGTGAAGATCTAGGAAAAATCGAGCATTAGTGTTTGTTGGTCGCATGGTGTTCTTCAAGTGGAGAACTGCCTAGCGTGACACCGTTGATGGTCTCTCCATAGGCACTATTTTTACTGTGATACGTTTTCTTAGTTTCAGCCGTTGAGTTCTTATATCTAGGGTCTTGTGGTCTTTCGTGAGAGTTCATAAAAATTGCAACATCCCAAGCTTGTTGTGTCGTGAGCTGTATACTTTTCCCCAGGGGCATATTTTCATAGATAAACGCGGCAGACGTGGAGAATTTGTGCATGCCTGCACCCCAATTATAGCTATTGTCTCCCCAAAGTGGCGGTAACGATTTTATACCGGCGACTTCTTTACCTTGTCCATCTGCACCATGGCAAGCGGCACAATGCTTCTGAAATACCAGTTCGCCACGTTTATAGTCGGGTGTTAGCTCTGGCTTTGCCAATTGAGGAAAACCACGACCAGGCATTTTAGCCCTCGTATCTACGGTACTGCCTGCTTTATCTAGTGCTTTTTGCAATTCCGGATGAAACGGGAAATCATCGACTTTTCCGCCTGTTAGGAGCTGCTTATCAGAAACCTCTGGCACGGGCAGCCCTTTTAATCCATTCATGTTGTATAGCGTTGTAACGCCCAGCCAATAGGCGTACGCGGAAAAGTCGACAAGTACATCGCTATCAGTCGCTGGCATGACGCCATTCATTGAATAAATAAAGCAACCTTGGACTCGTTCTTGATAAGAGTTTACATGCTTGTTTTTTGAACGGTAAGCAGGGTAAGCAAAAAAGGAAGCGCCCATTGGTGCGGCATTGGGCAATCGACCTGATGACAAGTGGCAGTTAGTGCAGTTCTGTTCATTGAAAACATATTTGTCACGCATCCTTTGCGAGTTCGTCATAAATTGATATCCCCGTTTAACCTTTTCACCGAAAGGTGTGTCAGGGATTGTTGATAACTCATAAGGTACGTGGTTCTCACTCCCTTCGACCTTAGCCACCGACGGCAGATCGGGTTGTTTTTCTATTAAATCAGAGTGATCCGCGTAAGTTAGTAATGGAAACAGCAGCGTAAATAATGTCAGTATCGGCTTCATTTTTAGCTCCTATTTCATTTTTGAAAGGTAATTAGCAACGGCTTTTATCTCGTCGCTGGAGAGTTTGACAGCAATATTTTTCATCATATTGTCGTGGTCACCAGTACGTTTATTTTGTTGCCAGTCAAGTAATTGATTCTCTAGGTATGCTGCGTTTTGTCCAGCGAGGCGTGGAAAGTTATCCACCCCTAGAGTGTCGGTACCATGGCAGGTAACACATGAAGGGATTTGTCGTTGCCAGTCGCCTTGATTGACAAGACGGGCAGCAGGATCGTCGTAGATAACCTGAGCTCCTCGTGGAGAGATTTTGCTAAGAGGTGATGTTTGTTTGGCATAGTATTGCGATACGTCTTCAATGGACTTTTTATCTAACCTGACAACCATAGATTTCATCGTGGCATTTTGTCTTAGGCCACTTTGAAAATTATGCAGTTGGTTTTGAATGTAGTGTGCTGAGAGCCCTGCGAGCTTAGGTGCAACGTCCCCTTGGCCCTCTCCATTCTTACCGTGACAGGCAATACAACTTTCTGCAGCCGCTGGTATCTTGCTAAGACTGCTTGTATCTGTTGTTTGGCTTAATGGCGCTGACGGTTCAACCTTGTAATCCGTTTGAATGCTTCGCAGGTAAGCGCCAACGAGTAAGATTTGATTATCGCTAAAACGGGCATCAAAAGCAGGCATCTGATTGTTGAAGCCGGTAGCAATAGAATGATGTATCTCTTCTTTTGTCCCACCATGTAGCCAGACATCATCGGTCAAGTTCGCAGCGCCTATCGCTTGATTCCCTTTACCGTCCGGACCATGACAAGCGCTACAATTATCAACGAATAGAGCATTGGGCTCTTTTGCATTATTGATATTCATTACATAGTCGGTGAGTTCGGATATCTGAGGGTCGGTAAGCTGGGGCGACCAAGCGGGCATCATTCCGTGGCGACCATGAGTAATTGAGCTGATAATGTGTTGGTCATTCCCGCCATACAGCCAATCCTCATCGATCAAGTTAGGATAGTTATATTGCCCTTCTGCGGATTCAGTATGACAGGCTGCACAGTTATCTTTAAATAGTGATTCACCCGCATTAGTAAGATCTCTATTTTTTGCAAGTACCGTCAGAGGGGTGTTCGTGGGTGTTGCCAGTAGTTGAGCAATCTCGTGATCAGGGTTTTTGATATGACCATTGACGGAATCGTTTTCACCAGTCCAGTTGAGTACGCCTTTCCAAGATGCAATACCAGGGAATAGTAGTAAATAAACAAATGCCCCGATAAAAAAAGTGAGGTAGCCAAAAAATACGATACCAGGGATAGGCGCATCGTTTTCTTTAACACCGTCAAAAGTCATTAGGGTTTTGTTTTTGTCTGCCTGTTTATTTCGTCGATAGGGAGACACCACGACAGCAATCATGATAAGAAGGAATAGAATAGTAAAAAAGCTTGCCCAACCTAACCAGAAGTTACTCATTGTAAGTCCTTCTTATTCTTATGTGTATCAACACCCAAACTCATTAAATAGGCGACCAGTGCATCGCCCTTAGTTTTACCATTCACGGCTTGCTCGGCATTGGCTATCTCTTCATCACTATATGGCACACCCAGCTCACGCAATGCTTGCATCTTTTTAGCGGTAATGGAGCTGTCTACAGGTTGATCAAATAGCCAGATAAATGGCGGCATAATTGATTCAGGAACTAAACTTTGTGGATCTTTTAAATGTTGGATCTGCCAATCTTCTGTGTATTTCAAACCGATATTCGTTAGGTCGGGACCGATACGAGAGGAGCCCCATAGGAAAGTATGCTCGTAAATGTCATCTTCCATTTTGTTCGCTCGTCCGTAACGCAAACGCTCAGCTTCTAGGTTTCTGACCATTTGAGTATGGCAAACATGACACCCTTGAGACATATAGACATCACGTCCCTCTAGCTGGAGAGGGGAGTATGGTTTGGCATCGGTGATCTTTGCTAAATCGGGCGTTATAAAAAAACCGGGCAAGACCTAGACAACGAAAGAGAACGCAGCAACACCAAAGGAAATAACAATAAAAGCGACGACAGATTTAGTCATATTAAAACTCATCGTTTATCCCTCCACTGTTTTAGTTGAGACAGAATAGGCGGTTACGGTTTTGTAGAGGTTGTAGGCCATAATGAACATGCCAGAGACATAGAACGCCCCCCCTAGAAAGCGAATAAACATATAAGGTGAGATAAATCTAAGCGTATCTACAAAGCTATAGGTGAGAGCTCCAGTGTCTTCCTGAGCCTGCCACATTACGCCCTGAGCAATACCTGCAATCCATAGTGCGACAATGTAGAGAAGTATCCCAATACTGGCGAAATAGAAATGCATTTTGACCAATTTCATTGACCAGAGCTCAGATTTTCCAAACAGCTTTGGTATGAAGTAATAGAAGACGCCAATACAGCTCATGCCAACCCAACCCAGTGCACCGGAGTGAACGTGGCCGATGATCCAGTTAGTATTGTGAGCAATCATGTTAAACCAGCGAATTGCCAGTAGCGGTCCTTCTGCGGTTGATAGCGCGTAGTAGATGATCGACGATAGGAAAAACCAAAGGATATAATTTTCTTTTAGACGTATTTTATCGGCTGTTATCGTCCGGTACATATTGTACGCACCAGCCCAAGAAGGTAACCAAAGTAACAAGGACATCACGATTCCAATATTTTGAATCCAATCGGGAATAGAGGAATAAACCATGTGGTGAGTTCCTGCCCACGTATAGAACCCAATCAGCCCCCAGAAATTAATCATTGAAAGACGGTAGGAGTATATGGGCTGTCCAGTGACTTTGGGAATGATGTAGTAATTAATACCAATGATCGAAGCGGTTAATAAGAAACCAACAGCGTTATGTCCCCACCACCATTGAACCAGTGCGTCACTTGCGCCGGAAAAAATGGAGTATGATTTTGTTAGAGTGACGGGCAGTACGGCGTTGTTGACCACGAAGATCATGGTAATAATAATAATTACTGAGCCGAAAAACCAATTAGAGACAAAAATGTGTTTGGTTTTTTTGGTTGCTAAGGTGGCAAAAAATATATAAGCGTATAGCAGCCACATTGCGGCCATTAAGATATCGAGTGGCCACTCTAGCTCGGCATACTCTTTTGTTGACGTAAACCCTAAAGGAAGCGTGATATAACCTAAAACTAATAAAACCTGCCAACCATAAAATAGAATCCAAGCGAGTTTTTTTGAGACTAGTTTTGTTTCAGATGTGGTGCAAACGACATAGAGAGATACACCCATTAAGATATTGCAGATGAGCCCGAAAATGACGCCGTTAGTATGTAGCGGTCTTAGACGCCCAAACTGAATAAATTCAGAACTAAAGTTGAGCTGAGGCCAGTAAAGCTGCGCTGCGAGAGAAACACCGATGAGCATTGCAGCAATGCCCCAAAATAAAGCCGCAAACATAAAGGCCTTAATTACCCTAGTTTCTTGCACCATAAATATCCCTAATTATGAATCGTAATGTTTTTACGTTGGTCGTAGCGTCAATGCGACATCCATAATTAGAGATTAGTCCATTTCAATTAATTATCAGATTTTATTTATCAAATAGTATTGATGAACTTGGAGCCATCTTCTGGCTAAATGTTGTTCATCATACTAAGAGTACGCCCTACTTATTTCTGACGTTATCAGTAGATACGCACCCGATAAAAACGTTAGTGGTCGATAGTTCAATCGCGGGTAATAGAGGAATATCACAGTTGAAACGTGTCGTATGGCTTCATTGTTCTAGGAAGGTAGCTCACGTAGTGGTTACAAAAAATTATGTTTGCATGAAATAATTGAAGTTAATTGATTTTCTTCTTTCCTAAATTGTTTTGGTGTTTTGTTATAAGCCAAGCGGAATTGTTTAGCAAAATAAGCTGAGCAGTTAAAACCGCATTGGTTTGAAATATCGGTAATCGATTGAGTGCTATTCAGTAGCAGGGTGGTTGCCTTCCGCAGTCGGTAGTGGAGTAAATATTGATTGGGGGTACACTTAAGCGTTTTCTTGAATAGCCTATAACATTCACTTTCACTAATGGCGGCCGCTTTACTGATGCTACCTACCGACAGGTTGCCATCGTAATTGCAGTGAATATAACTCAGTAAAGAGTGAATACGTTGTTCACCAATTGACGATACGCCGTGTTTAGACAAAATGGTAGGTTCATGATGACAAAGCTGTTGCCAAGTCTTCATGAGTGCGGCGGTCATTATGATTTCATAACCCATAATGTTTTGTTGCCAGGCTTGGAATGCCTGCCGCATTTCCTGGATAATTTTGGAGTGCCAATGGTGGCTGTCGTCGAATACATAGCAAAAAAATTCAGGGTTGTTGATAACGGGGTAGACGTACTTCTTATACACGCGACCAAAATCCACACCGCCCAATATTTGTGGCTTAAACAGGACATTTAGAATGTGGCAATCTGTGTCACCGTGGTTAGTCAATTTATGTAACATCCCCGCATTAATCAGCACCATCTCACCTGTATTGACAATGGTGCTGGCGCCAATATATTCGAGAGTGGTACTTCCTTCTAATACTAACACAACCTCAATTTCATCATGCCAGTGCCATGGGACTTCACCATTGATAAACTCAGAGAAACGTTCGTCGTAGAAAGCGCAAGGAAAGTCATCGGAGCCATGAATCGTTAACTCTCGACCTTCTTTATTTGTTTCAATATTATAGATCTGCATGATGATGAATTTGGTAGGATAATTATAATTTATAGTAGCATAAGTATAGAGTTAACCAATATTTGAGAGTATTTTATCAAATATTGATTTTTGTGTGACTTGTTCTGTTTAGTGAAAACTCTATGTTGCTTCTTCTTGCGATTATTTATTTAGCGTTTATTAGTCTCGGTCTTCCCGATGCTGTTTTAGGCTCATCATGGCCAGTGATGAGTCAGGACCTCAATTCAACCTTGGAATTTGCGGGCATTATCTCCCTCATCATCAGCGCCGGCACTGTGTGTTCGAGCTTGATGGCAACCCGGCTTATTCATCGTTTTGGTACTGGTAAAGTCGTGGCATTCAGCGTGTTGATGACGGCTTGTGCCTTGCTTGGCTTTACGTTTGTTCATCATGCCCTCGCGTTAGTGATATTGGCGGTGCCATTAGGTATTGGAGCGGGCGCGGTGGATGCAGCGTTAAATAACTTTGTCGCCTTGCACTACAAATCTAAGCACATGAATTATCTTCATTCTTTTTGGGGTGTAGGGGCGACGGCTGGTCCGCTTATTATGGCCACATACTTGAGTTTGAATAATGGGTGGCGCGAAGGTTATACCACCATTGCTATGATTCAATTTGTGCTAGTGATTGTTTTGTTCTCGACGCTACCCTTGTGGAAAAAAGCCATGAGTATGACGCAGCTGAATCGAGCAGAGTCGAGTGAAAGTTTGGACGACCATTCGCTGATAACTAACCGTCAAGCCGTGAATATTGATGGCGTCAAGCTTCAATTGTTGCTGTTTTTTTGTTATTGCGCCTTAGAAGCGGGGACGGGATTGTGGGCGGCCAGTTACCTAGCCATTGATAAAGGAATGTCTCCAGCGGACGCCGCATTTTGGACGGCAATGTATTACTTAGGGATTACCGCGGGGCGCTTTGTGTGTGGCATGCTCGCAGACCATGTTAAAGAAGAGTCGCTGATTCGTGGTGGCTTAATAATGATAATGGTTGGGGTAGTAGGACTTATCGTTCCGATTCCAGACGTGATGACGCCAATGAGTTTAATCGTTATTGGCGTTGGCTGTGCTCCTATCTACCCAAACACCATACATCTGACGCCAAAACGATTTGGTAAACGCGCCTCACAAGCCATTATTAGCTTAACGATGGCAACAGCGTACGTTGGCACCACCGTTGTACCGCCAGTTATTGGTGCTGTCGTCGCGACATTCTCGTTTACGTATTTTCCGGGTATTTTATTGGCGTTGAGCATCACAATGTTTGTGATGAGTGAGCGATTAGTGAAGAGAAGTCATTGCCAAGAGCGGTGTTCATCAACGACGTCGTCGGAATGGTAGCGAGAACGACAAATCCTGAATTGGTGACCGTCACCGCATAAGACTAGATTAAGAATAGAAAGGTGGATAAATAAATTGAATAAATCACAACTAGAGAAACAACAAGACCAATGGGATCACCCGCACTTAGGTGAGCTTGTCCTAAGCACTCAACAAATCGAGGAGGGCGTTGAGATTGTAGCCACAAAGCTAAACAAACAATTTACTAATGCTGTTGTCATTAGCGTTGTGCCTGGTGGGATTATTTATACTGCCGACTTGGTCAGAAAACTAACGTTTGAGGTTAGTCTTGATTATATCTCATGTCCTCATACGCCTGGAGACAGAAACAACACATCGGATATCGTTTATCACAATAATATTGATCTGACAGATCGACATGTCATTGTGGTTGATGATGCGATTGAATCTGGCGGTACAATGAAGCGGCTGATTCAGCACTTAGCGGATAATTATGAGGTTAAGTCGCTGTCAATTGCCACACTGTTTGTTAAGCCGAGTCGAGTCTTTATTGATGCCACTCAGTATTTTGCTTACGAAATGACAAACGATGACCTTTTGGTTGGTTACGGTCTTCCTTGGAACGACAAGCTGAGAAATGTTCCCTATATCTCTAAAGTCGTAAAATGAGTCTGCAGTGATGTGGTCAAGATATTGATGACATCACTTCTTATGACGATGACGGCTCGATGCTCATCTTCACTTAGCCTACGAGTCTCTTATTGTTCATTCTCATTGGTTTAATATCAATAAGTTAAATCATGTCTCTATATTTCCCTTAATTACATACGATCGTTTTGCGTCTTTTTTCTCTTTATTTCGTCTTATTAGTATAAAACGACTTAGACTGGAGAAACCCCTTGCCTTACTCAAAACCTAACGCTTTACCAGATTCATTGACGGCGTTCAACGTCACGCCGAGCCGCACTGATATTGCCGATAAATTTATCAAGCATGATGAAAACATGCTTAGTCAAATTTATGGCAGTCAAGAGGTTGTGCCTTATTGGATTGCCGATATGGATTTTCCGATTGCACCGCCTATAACACAAGCGATGCAACAATTGGTAAGTCGTGAAACCTACTCGTATGAATTTGACTCTAAAACGGTATTCCAAGCGATTTCTGCATGGAATAAAGATCGTCATGGCATCACGCTTAACTCCGACCATTTTGTCCAAGTTCCAGGTGTGCTGAGTGCAATCGCATTATTGATCCGTGATTTCACTAACGAAGGTGACGGGGTGCTAATCCAAACTCCGGTTTATCATCAGTTTCGTCGACTCATAGAGTCTGCTGGTCGCCAAGCAGTGAATAACACATTGAAGGTGGAAGATGGTCGTTATGTGATTGATTTTGAGGACTTCGAAACGAAATTGCAAAGCGGAAAAGTGAAAATGGTACTGCTTTGCAATCCTCATAATCCAGTCGGTCGTGTATGGACAAAAGACGAGTTAGTGCGCTTGACCTCAATCGCGAAAAAATATCAGGTTATTATTATTAGCGACGAGGTGCACGGGGACATCGTGTTTGATGGAGCAACGTTTACCAGCATGACAACATTAGGCTATGACAAGAGTTTAACCATCATTGGTTCACCAGCGAAAAACTTTGGCTTAAATAGCTTATCAAACGGTTACATATACAGCGACAATGAGTTGCTGCGAGATAAGATTAAAGCAACCGTAGCCTCTATGTCTCTTGATCACGGTAATGTCTTTACCACGTATGCAACGGTTGCGGCTTACCAGCATGGTAAGGCTTGGTTTGATGCGTTTTTGGTCTATACGCAAAATACTCGCAATTGGATTGTATCCTTTATGTCTAACCAGCTGCCCCTCGTCAAGGTGTTTGTGCCTGAGGGAACCAACCAGATCTGGTTTGATTTTTCTGATTTACGATTAGACTCACAATCACTAAAGGCATTATTGACGAAGGAAGCAAAGCTAGCCCTTACTCCGGGGGCTTGGTTTGGTGAGCCTGATGAGAACTTCTATCGGATGAATTTTGCTTCTCCCTTAGATCAAATTCAAGCGTCTCTAGCGCTTTTAGAGTCCGCCATCAATCGCCTTGGGCCCGGTGCGACAACACAATTATCACCGACGTTAAAAACTGAAGAGTAGAACACCAATGGCACAGAGTATTACCAGGGGGATCGCCTCGCTCACCGAAGAAGCACGACGCTCTGTCATTGATCTGTCGATTGATGACGCTAAAACCCTATTTAACGACGAGCGTTATGTCTTCGTTGATGTACGAGAAGCCTTGGAGAGAAAAAAGTTAGGCTTGATTCCTGGGGCATTTACTTGTCCTCGAGGAATGTTGGAGTTTTTGATTGACCCTGCATGCCGTGCACACAACGAGGTTTTTAATCAAGATAAAACCTACGTATTTTATTGTGCTCATGGGCTACGCTCTCTTTATGCCGCGCGGTTGGCGCAAGAGATGGGACTCAGCCCTGTGATGAATCTGGCTGGCGGTTTTGCACAATGGTTAGAAAAGGGTGGGCAGTTTGAAAACGAACACTAAATAAAACATGCTTAACGCCTGACCAATATTCTAGCGGGTTAGGCGTTACATTCATCGAGTGATGATGGTAGTCAATTACAATTCTGGTATTATAGAAATATAATTTTTGAATGATTAAATAAGCGGGCAATAAGATATGTTAACGCAATGGTTGGAGCATCATGATCAACTACGAGGCTATATTGTAAAGCAGATGAAAAGCCCCGATGTCGCCGATGATATCTTGCAAGATGTTTACCTTAAAGCCAGCCAAAAACAACATCAACTTAAGTCCCAAGATCATTTGAAAAGCTGGTTGTTTCGTATTACTCACAACGCGATCATGGACTTCTATCGGTCCCAGCAAATACATGATGAACTGAATGATGAACATGCGGAGGAAGAACTCACTGTTGTACAAACTAACCTCCAGGAAGTCGGCCAGTGTTTGCGTCCAATACTTGAGTGCTTGCCAGAAAAATATCGCATACCAATGGTGTTATCTGAGCTTGAAGGACTTTCTCAGCAGCAAGTTGCCGACCAGCTCGAGCTATCCTTATCTGCAACGAAAAGTCGCATACAACGGGGCCGTGTGAAGCTAAAAGATATCTTGATCGATTATTGCAACATGGAAGTTGGTCGAGAGGGCATTATTGATTTTCACCCAGAACCTGAATGTAAGCATCTACTTTTGGCAAATGATGGCCTCCACCATATTAGTGCGCGTTATTAGTGTGCATGCGTAATAGCCTGCTTTTTTGCCTGCCGATATAAATACGTGATTACGTTGTACTGCACTGCTTATAAGCCTAGCGTGTAAGTATTGACTCCCTTAATTTATCATTGACCGCAGGACATGTGTGTTTTTCACGGTAGGGGAAGCAGTGCTTTTAGGCTGATAATATTTCATACTATTGAGGTTGATTATCATTGAAGGACAGGGCACTGTACTCTAACCATCTCATTAACAAAGGATTGATCGATGATAGCTAAAGTAATTCTTACTGCACTTGTGGCGCTGATTGCCTATATGGTTTACAAAAATAATACAACGCCGTCTTACTTAGGGGTTAATGATGGACAGTTTGCACCTATGCCAACGACGCCTAATGCGGTCTCGACTCAAACCAGTGATGTAGAAAAAAAAGTTGAGCCCCTTATTTTTTCAGATAAGAGTCATGCAAAAAATAGTGTCGCAATGGTATTGGATAAAATGGGTAACAATGAGGTTGTGGTCGATTCAGGTGACTATATGCACGTGATTTTTACCACCCCTACTATGAAATTTCACGACGACCTTGAACTCTATTTTGATACTGAAAGCAATACGCTGCAGTATCGTTCTCAATCACGTACAGGCTACAGTGATAAAGGACTCAACAGAAACCGCTATAGCGAATTTTCGCAGCGGTTTACCGAGGCAGAAAGCCAGGAATAGCGGCTCGCATACGGCGCCGTGCCGGCTTAGCAATCGACATCAAGTCGCTTTGAGACGACATAGCCTTGAAGCCTACTATCCTTGAAGCATATTGGTCTTGAAGCTGGATGGTTTTGAAACTAGGTGGCGTTGACGTTTATTAGTATTTGATCTAAATAGCATCGCTTGAGTATGTTTGAACGTAAAAAATCGACTCGCTGATTACAGTTAGTCGATTTTTATTATTTTATTTATCAATGAGGTAAGGCAAGGCTTACTTAAAGAATGATCCGTCTAGTAGACCGGTGACGGGTTAATTATCCGCCCAGTTGAACTTACTCTCGTCTACGCCGTCTTTTGCTTCTTTTAAGCGCTCTTGTCTGAAGTTTTCTTCACTGCGAGCAGCATCAATTTCCTGCATGATCGCGGCAAGATCTGCTTCAACATTATTCTCTTGAACTTTTCCGGTTAATTCCGTTTCTGGTGTCAGTTCGCCTTTTTCGTACAATGCCCACATTTCTTTGGCATATTCAGTCGTGCTTAATTCTGGGGCAAATTGGCTGTAATAGTCGCGGATGTTGTTGACATCACGCGTCAACATCCATTCTGCATTGTTATTCGCAGACGCGTCGACAGCCTGAGGTAAATCAATTATAACGGGACCATATTCATCGACCAAAACGTTGAACTCTGACAAATCACCGTGGATAAGGCCGACACACAGCATTTTAACCACATAATTCATCATAACATCATGGTCTTCAATGGCTTGCTCAGCGGGCATCACAACATCGTTGAGTCGTGGGGCAACGTAACCCTCGTCATCGGTGACCAATTCCATCAATAACACGCCGTCAAAACAACCGTAAGGAACGGGTACACGTACGCCTGCTTCAGCAAGCTTGTACAACGCATCAACTTCGGCACTTTGCCAAACTTTTTCTTGCTGCTCGCGTCCAAACCCAGAGCCTTTTTCCATCGCACGTGCGCGCCGACTGTTACGGACCTTGCGGCCTTCTCTGTAGGCGGAGGCCTTCTTAAAGCTTCGCTGGCTAGCTTCTTTATACACTTTAGCGCAGCGGATCGTGTCGCCACACCGCACAATGTACACCGATGCTTCTTTGCCACTCATTAACTGGCTCTTCACCTCGTCGACGAGACCATCGTCAACCAGAGGCTGTATTCGTTTAGGTATTTTCATCGCATCGTTATACCTTAATTGACGGTGAAATGTCATGCTAAGTTCGAAAATAAAGCGCAAATAACGCTGGAAACTGAAATGGCTGGTGAAAACCGACTTTGAATAAGCACGTTGTTTGACTCATTTATATATTATCTGCGCCTTTGACCTAGATTGATTTGCCAATCCCTCTTCTCGCTTCTATGTTTTTAAACAGTACTCTCTATTGTTCTATTCTAAGTATTCATACGTACAACAGGCTTAGGATGAGTCGAAGCGTGCAGTTTTTACTGCACTGATGATAGCAACACTTTGATTTTAATTATGTTTAATTTTACACGACTCGATCAAAGGAAAATTACGCGTGGTAGCGCAAGTAACACAACGTGCCATATAAGGAATTGTGTCATGGTAAGAAGCACGCTTCATCGTTTAACCCGAATATCTATTTTAGTTACTTTTTTTATTTCGCCCTACGTTTTTGCCGACGAAAAATTTGATCTTGGTGAACAAAAAGCCAAAGTATGCATGACGTGCCATGGTGAAGGCGGTATTTCCAGTATCGAATCCTACCCAAATCTGAGAGGTCAGAAAATGGCTTACCTCATCACCTCTTTGAAAAGTTATCAATCCAGAGAGCGCTCTGCTGGCCTTGCGGTTTTAATGCAGCAACAAGCCGATGCACTGTCGGACAGCGATATTTCAGATATTGCCTATTACTACTCCATGCTCGGTTCTAAAGTACACGAGTCTACTAATAGCAAGGCCGACACAGTTAAATAAGAACAGTGTTTACAGGGAGCTCTGACATGGAAGATGCGTCAACGCAGTTTAACGTAAAAGTCGTCAAATATTTTGTTGTTGCCTCTGTGGTATGGGCAATTGTTGGCATGTTTATTGGGGTAGTGCTTGCTGCTCAATTATACTGGCCGGTGTTGAATTTCGACTCTGAATACATTCAGTTTGGCCGCTTGCGCCCATTGCACACTTCAGGTGTGATTTATGGTTTTGTCGTCAATATTCTTATGGGTACCTCACTCTATATCGCCCAACGAACTGGGCAATGTGGTCTATACAATAAAAGTTTGGCTTGGATGGTATTTTGGGGCTGGCAGTTAGTTCTGTTGTTGGCGGTGTTGACGCTGCCGATGGGTTACACCACTTCAAAAGAATACGCTGA
The DNA here is from genome assembly GCF_053544015.1 of Vibrio sp. E150_011. Classification (NCBI taxonomy): domain Bacteria; kingdom Pseudomonadati; phylum Pseudomonadota; class Gammaproteobacteria; order Vibrionales; family Vibrionaceae; genus Vibrio; species Vibrio sp. E150_011. Next base: position 382,403 of record NZ_JBHFOL010000001.1, on the reverse strand, counting down.
ATTAGAGTGGCCAATTGATTTATTGATAGTGTTGGTTTGGGTGCTGTACGCGGTGTTATTTTTTGGCACAATCGGGCAAAGAAAAGTGCAACACATCTTCGTAGCAAACTGGTTTTTTGCTGCCTTCATTATTGTCGTAGCGATGATTTTTGTTGTTAATAACCTGGCTATGCCCGCTTCATTTATGAAGTCTTATTCGGTGTTTGCGGGTGCTCAAGATGCCATTGTTCAATGGTGGTGGGGCCACAACGCCGTTGGGTTCTTGCTGACGGCGGGCGTGATTGGTATGAACTACTATTTCATACCGAAAATATCAGAAAGACCTATTTATTCTTATCGACTGTCTATCATCCACTTCTGGGGATTAGTAGGTTTCTACACCTGGGCTGGGACACATCATCTTATCTATTCTTCCGTACCCATCTGGGTTCAAAATATTGGTATCGTCATGTCATTGATTTTATGGCTGCCTTCTTGGGGGGGGGCATTCAACAGCGCCATGACATTGCTACAAAATAAGGAAAAGCTCAAAACTGACTACATCATGCTTTTCTTCTTTTCTGCCATTCTTTACTACTGTTTAGCGACATTTGAAGGGCCGTTGCTCGCCATTCGTTGGTTCAATATGGTCGCTCATAATACGGAATGGATCATTGGGCATGTTCATTCTGGCGCATTAGGTTGGGTTGGAATGTCGGGCATCGCTGTTTTCTATTACTTCATACCAAGACTGTGGGGGAAAGAAGCATTGTGGTCGAGGCGTTTGATCAAATGGCATTTCTGGCTCGCACATGCAGGGGTGGCGATTTATGCCATTGCATTGTGGGTAGCTGGAATTGGAGAAGGCTACATGTGGCTAGCACAAAGCGAGAATGGCGCGTTATTGTACAGCTTTGTTGAGGCTATGGACTTCAAAGCACCATGGTTATTCTTACGCTTCTTCGGTGGGGCCTTGTTTGTACTCGGCTTATTGTTGATGGCATTTAACTTATATAAAACAGTCCGCTCTGCAGCGGTGCCTGTAGCAAAGGAGGCATAAGATGACGGCTGATTTTACTAAGTCTGTTGGCATTCTCATTGTAACCACTGTTGTGGTGGCCTCTTTCTCGCTGCTCGTTTGGGTTGTACCAAATATTGTGAGAGGACCGGAGATTGCAAAAGGTAGCATGGCATTACCATTAACGGCGATTCAAGTAGCGGGGCGAGATATTTACATTAGCGAAGGTTGTCATGTTTGCCACACGCAAATGGTTCGTCCTCTTGATCCTGAAACCAAGCGAAATGGTCGCGCTAACAAAGAATCTGATGATATCTACGAGTTCCCGAATCTTTGGGGTTCGAAGCGTACTGGACCAGATTTAACCAATATGGGTCGCAAATATTCTGACCAATGGCACACCATTCATTTGATCAATCCTCGTCAAGTGGTTCCTACCTCTATCATGCCGTCATATCCATGGCTGTTTGAACAGAAATTGTCTGGTGATGATATTACTGGGAAGATGGAAACGCTTCGCACGCTGGGCGTTCCTTATACTGATGATGATATTGCCGATGCTCGATTGCAAGTTCGTGGCAAAACGAAGGGCGAAGCATTGATTCACTATCTGCAAAGCCTAGGCGTTGATACCTCAGAGGGGGCGTTGTGATGGACAGCAATGAAATGAGTGTATTTTGGAATCTTTGGGCCGTCATAGGAACCTGTGTATTCTTCGTGCTGATGGTTGTGGTCGTGATCAAATATTGGCGAAATAACCACAGTGCGAATGAAAATAAAACCATAGGTACCTTTGATGGTATTGATGAAAATGACGCCCCTCCGCCTAAGATTCTGTTTGTGTCTTACTTTATCGCGTTTTCAATTTCTGTTGGGTACCTAATCCTGTACCCAGGCATGGGGAACTGGCAAGGACTCGTCGATTGGAAACAAAGCGATGACAAACTCAGTAGTGTGAGCACCAATCTTGATGAACAAATGGCGCAAATACCGGAGAAAAAATTAACGGAATTAGCACTAAACGATGTGGTGGTTGATTCGGGGCGAATTTTATTCCAAACGCATTGTGCAGCCTGCCACCGCAACAATGCGCAAGGGGCGAAGCACTTCCCTAACTTGATTGACAATGAATGGTTATATGGCGGCGATGATGAAGCCATTATTCATTCTATTACACAAGGACGAAACGGGGCGATGCCGGGTTGGGTCGATGCAATCAAACCCGATGATATTGCCAAAATGTCTTATTACTTGGCGTCATTGAATCAAAGGCATACAGACGTTCCTGCAGTAAAAGTGACATTAGGCAAAGAACTGTTTATTCAATACTGTTCATCGTGTCATGGTGACGGTTCCGTTGCCAATGCACAGCTTGGCGTCCCTGATCTTTCCGATAGTATTTGGCTTCATGGAGGCAGCATAGGGGAGATTCAGCACACGATTAGAAACGGACTTAATAACGTGATGCCGGCGTTTGGACAACAGCTTACATCGAATGAAATTTTGGCACTCGGGGCCTACATGACTAAGTCCAGATTGGACGAAGACGCGAAACTAGCGAGTTTGGATCCTGAGTCAGTGGAGCGAGGCGAATACCTTGCCCACGCAGGTGATTGTGTCGCCTGTCACAGCGCAGAAGGGGGAGAACCCTTTGCTGGTGGCCTGCCATTTGTTACCCCATTTGGTACAATTTATTCAACGAACATTACCCCACATACAACGGAAGGGATTGGTCTCTATTCATTTGAAGATTTTGAAGCGGCGCTAGTGGATGGTAAAGGACAACACGGTTATTTGTATCCGGCTATGCCATATACTTCTTATCAGTATGTTAATGATCAAGACATGCATGATTTATGGGAGTACATGCAATCAATCGATGCGGTTTCGAGGCAAAACGATCAAAACCAGATGATGTTCCCTTCGAACATTCGACTGGGATTATTGGGTTGGAACATAGTCTTTATGGACACAGCCGAGTTGGATTACACACCTCCTGCTGAGCTCGAAAGCAACATCGACGATATTGATAAATGGAAAAAGGGAAAGTACTGGGTGGCAGGATTGGGACATTGTTCTGAATGTCACACGCCGAGAAATATCGCACAGGCACTTGATACGGATAGGATTTTTCAAGGTAACCTAATTGATGGCTGGAATGCCCCCAACATCAGTGCTAATGAATTGTTTGTTGATGGTTGGGATGAATCAACACTATCTGATTTTTTACATACAGGACATTCTGATAAGGGCTCTGCTTTCGCTGGGATGGCTGACGTTGTGAAAAATAGCTTGAGTCTGATGACGCGAGAAGACATCGATTCAATGTCTTATTATTTGTTGATGGGAGACAAAAATAATGTCATCGAAAGTGGGTCGGTTACCTTGAAGCCTACTGGTTTTACGGAAGCCGCGTACGCTGATGAGATTTACGCTACTTACAATCAAACCTGTGGCGCTTGCCATGGCGAGGATGGTAAGGGACGCGATCCTATAGCACCTACATTGCTAAATAACGGCATTATTATGCATAGTGATCCATTCAATACAATCGCGGTAACCTTAAGAGGACTGCAGCCAACCTATTTAGATGAAGAAAGAAACTTTATGCCAATGGTGAGCTTTGATGATGTGTTATCGGATACAGCGTTATCAGAACTCATCTCATTTGTTCGCTTACATTTGGGAGCGCGCGAGTCAGCCGTTACTGCCGAACAGGTCAAGCAAGTGCGTGAGACCTTAGAGAAAGCGGGTTATACGGGGGGGTTACACACGACACCAGATATGTATGATGAGCGTGACCAGAACGTTAACGTCAACTAGTTAAGCAGGTGTCAAAACAAGTTGCGTACCATGGTTTGGTTTGTTGATTAACGGCGTAAAGAGCACGTATGCGACAATTTGCCCAATAAATTGTTCGCATTGCTTTGGAAATGATTGAGGATTCGGTACGATAGCCCGGATCCTCAATTATTAAAGGGCAGACTTAGGGCCCGTTTCGTGGTTTATCATGACTTACAGCAGTGCGCCTTCCTTAGAACTTAACGCCAAGTGGCAATCCTCCATCGAATCACTCAGCCAAGTGACTCAATCAAACGGGTTGCTTAAACGGGTAGAGCCCTCTAATAAATGCTTATGTGAATTTAAGTCATTTGTTCAAAATGAATCGTTTGACGTTGCTTTGCCAGAAGTAATGTCATCATTTGCCTTCCCTCATCTTAATGCCGTGTCTGTTGCAGCTGAACAAACATTCTTTTGTTTTGCGCCCATTTGGGGCGAGGATCAGAATTTGTTTGCAGTCCTTGTTATGTCCTCCCGATCAATATTTCGAGAGGATGATTTACGTTCTATAGAATCAACGGCAGGGCGAATTAGCTTTGATGTCTGTATGCAGCTAGGAAGTGCGCAGCGGCCGAAACCTGATTGGGCTTTAGCGACAAATAAAGACAAGGTTGCAATCGAACCTGCACGGGTCCCGACCTTACAAGAGTTTATTGATGCGTTAGACGATCACACTTGGATTAAGAATGTCGATGGCCACTATGTCATGATTAATGACAGCGTAATGACAGCATGGAATTACACCAAGGCGCATGTCTATGGTAAAACCGATTTAGAGCTGTTTGATGAGAAACGTGCGCAAATGTATACCGCTGCGGACCAAACCGTTATTGATAAAAACGAACAAGTTGTGATTGAAGAGTGCCCCGTCCTAGACGAGAACCAAGAGAAGATCTGGCTAGAAACGATCAAGTCTCCAATCCGAAACGATTCAGGTGAACTGGTTGGTGTGTTGGGGATGACTCGCAACGTAACACGTCGAAAAGTCGTTGAGACCTGGTTGTCTGTGAGTGGGGAAATTTTTGATAATTTCCAAGAGGGCATGATGATTACGGACAGTACTGGCAATATTCTCGATGTGAATAGCGCGTTTGTTCGGATTACTGGCTATACATTATCCGACGTTCTCGGTAAAAACCCACGTTTCCTTCAGTCTGGGCATCATAATCTTACTTTTTATCAAAACATGTGGCGTAATCTTGTTTCTTCGGGACAGTGGAAAGGCGAGATTATCAATCGTAAAAAGGATGGCTCTCTTTATCCACAGATGACAACAATCAATACGATTACGGATGAAGAAAATGCCTTAATGCATCACATTTGCGTTTTTGAGGATATATCCGCTCAAAAAGCGGATGAAGAAAACCTACGAAAAATGGCATTTTATGATCCGTTAACAAATCTTCCCAATCGCTCGCATATTGGAAGTTTGTTGGTGCAACATATAGAGTTGGGTCGTAAGCATCAAAAGCAATTTGCAACCTTGTTCCTAGATCTGGACCATTTTAAGCATATTAACGACAGCAAAGGGCATTTGTATGGTGACCGGCTGTTAGAGCAAGTCGCCGATAGACTTAGTCAGGTGCTTGAGCTTAAAGCCCATATTGGTCGAATAGGAGGGGATGAGTTCGTTATAGTTCTGTCTGACTTTGAATCTGAAGACGAGTTGCTGGACAATATTGATAGCATTATGGGCGTTTTCAATCCGCCATTTATGTTAGAAGCCGAGGATTCATTGCGGGTATCGGCCAGTATTGGCGTTGCGTTGTATCCTAAGGATGGCACCAGCAGTGAGGTCTTATTAAAAAATGCAGATACAGCGATGTACTTGGCTAAGAAGAATGGCCGCAATGGATACGCATTTTATTCTCCTGATCTGACTTACCGCTCTGTATTGCATGTTCGGATCCAGTCTGCTTTACACGACGCATTAGAAAAAAACCAATTTTATTTGGCTTATCAACCTCAATACTCATTGGTTGATCATTCAGTCGTCGGTGTCGAAGCGTTATTACGCTGGCAGCATCCCGAGCTTGGCTTGATATCACCATTGAACTTTATTCCCATCGCCGAAAAAACGGGATTAATCCAAAAGATTGGCACTTGGGTATTACGTGAATCTTGTATACAAGGCACTCGCTGGCTAGCAGAAGGTAAAGAGTTTGGTCGAATAGCGGTTAATGTATCAGCGCTACAGTTGCAGAATTTAAGCTTCTTTTCAGTACTTAAACAGATCTTAAAAGAGACGGGATTTCCTCCTGAGCGATTAGATATTGAAATAACCGAGAGTTTTTTGTTGTTTGACCCTGAAAAAGCCATTGCCGCTCTAGAGCAGTTGAGTTTACTGGGCATAGAGATTTCATTGGATGATTTTGGTACAGGGTATTCCTCATTATCCTATTTGAAAGGATTGCCTATAAATAAACTCAAGATTGACCAATCTTTTGTTAAAGATGTCCCTGAAAATGGAGACAGCAACGCGATCGTGAACGCCATCATTGCGATGGGGCAGGCATTATCATTAAAAGTGGTGGCCGAGGGCGTAGAAAGCTGGCAACAAGCTGATTATTTAAATCAGCGCGGTTGTGAATATGGGCAAGGGTATGTGTTTAGTCAGCCACAAAAACCAGAGGCGCTATTTACTTAGCGCCAATGACCTTGAGTCTTATATCAAGCCAATAGGTTGTGACAAGCGTTCTGTTTGGAAACGTCTAGCCAAAAAATAAGGATAAAATGACGCTCCTTTTCGTCACCAATATCGCGTACTCTTCATCGGTGACGGCACCTATGCCAACCCAACTCTCTGAAATAACGCCCGAAAATTCTTCATTAGGTACCGTTTTGCTTTTTGTCTATTGCCATATTGAGTGAGTTTATGTTTGAGTGCTTGAAAGGCTTCTTCGATAGCAGCATTCGCGTCGCGGTCAGTACGAATGATAAATATCGACTGATTATCAAGATGTACTGTTAACTCGACTTCGAAATCCTCGAACCCTGTGTGAAAAGCCACGTGACATTTTGATGATAATATGTCGGGATAGTGACGATTTAGTTGTGCATTTTCTGCCTGGATAATCGACTTACTTTCTAACGAAGTCGGGATGTTTTGTGTCGTGATATACATAGGTACTCGTAACGAAATTTGATTTAATTGAGCGCATTAGTTAGATGATAGGGAGGTTTGATTCCCTAAGTCAGTTACAACTGCAATGTGGGGATAATTATTTTCTTATCCCTTATTTCTTACTTGTTAAACCTGCGCTTATATCCAAAACGTCCTGTTCATTTAGGCTTCCAACTGCTTGTTTTAATTTAACTTGTGATAATATGTATTGATAGCGAGCGTCGGCGAGGTTTCTATTGGCTTGGTACACGTTTTGCGTACTTTCTAATACATCAACAATGGTTCGAGTACCTACATTGAACCCTTCTTGAGTCGCGGTAAGCGCTGATTTTGCAGAGACGACAGATTGTGTATAAGCCGTAATGGAGCCTATTGATGAACGAATATTGTTGTTGAGCGCTCGAACCTCTTTTTGAACATCGCGAAAGTTTGATTCTAAATCTTGACTCGCGGCTACGTATTGATATTCAGCTTGCTTGGCTTCGGACGTGACTCTGCCGCCAGAGTAAACCGGTAAGTCAATGGATACGCCAAGATTGAATTGATTTTGGTCGTTATCGAGCGCTGCGCCAGTGATGGGGTTACTTGGTTCATTGTAGTTTTTCGAATAACGGTAGTCTGTTGTCAAGGCGATGGTCGGTAAGTGACCGGATTGCGCCAACGATATTTGTTCCTTTGCAATATCTTTTTCGATCCGACTCGCGAGAAGTCTAAGATTGTCATTTGAGGCTTTATAGACGAGTTCGTCAGCCGTTGTGACGGGTAATGCGGTAGAGAAACGCTCTGTGTCGAGTGTTGAGAGATGAGAGGCCGGATGTCCTGTGATGGCTCGTAGTTCTTCGTACTCGTTCTCAACGGAGTTCTTGGCTTGGATTTCTTGGGCGATAACACTATCAAACTGAGCTCTTGCATCATGGACGTCGGTTATAGGCGCGACGCCAACACTAAAGCGTTGTTCGGTCTGTGCTAATTGCTTTGCGACGGCCTCTTTTTCTGCTTGTACAAACATCAGGTTATCTTCAGCTTTCAGCACGTCAAAGTATGCTTTGGTTACTTTATAGATGGTCGCTTGCTGAATAGCAGCATAGCGAGCATCAGACGCGCGGGCATTTTTTTCCGATATCGTTAATGCGATCCAGCTACTACGATCGTAGATGGATTGAGATAATCCGAGACTTACGTTGGATGAACTGCCATCCATAGTGTGTCGATCACTGTCTTGATACGCGTAACCTGCGGTTAAATCAATTTGCGGTAATAACAAGCTTCTACTCGAATTGATTGCTTCAAATGCGCTCTCTTTTTGCGCAGCCGCTTTGAGAAGCATAGGATCATTGGTTTTAGCTAAATCGTAGATCTCAGTGAGCGAGTCTGCATCGGCAGTGTAGCTTATTGCCGTTAAAAGTAGTGGGGCGAATGTTAAGATATGCTTCATATAAATACCGTGTTGGTTATACGTTTAGTGTTAAAATGTCATCGCTTTACACGATATTAATTACGCTGCAGCCGCCATTGGAATATGACCCAGCATGTTCTTCAGTTTTGCTAACGCCGCTACTTCAAGTTGACGAACACGCTCGGCAGATAAATTGTGTTTAGTTGCAAGATCTGACAGCGTTACTTTTTCACTGGTTAGCCAGCGGTGGAATACAACATCACGGCTTCTATCATCTAGCTTTGAAAGGGCGGTACGTAGTTCAGAGGAAACATGATTTCTCCAATTATCATTTTCATGACGAGTTGAGATATCATCGTCAAGCTCGTGAACATCGTTATCTTCTATATAACTTGAATTGTCATGATCTTCACCATATTGATAACCATCAAGCTGTTTATCTTTTCCAGATAATCGTCCGTCCATAATAAATACATCTTTAACACTAACATTGAGCTTTTTTGCAATATAATTAGCTTGTTCTTCACTGACCCAACTAGAGTCGGTTTTGTGTTTTCTTAAATTGAAAAATAACTTTCTTTGCTCTTTAGTAGTGGCAATTTTAACTAAACTCCAATTTCTAATAACAAATTCATGTATCTCTGATTTTATCCAATGGATAGCAAATGAAACTAATCTAATACCACGAGATGGATTAAATCGCTTTATAGCTTTTATTAGACCGATGTTACCTGCTTGAATAATATCGAGCATCTGCATACCATACCCAGAAAAGTTTTTTGCAATATGTGCAACGAATCGTAAGTGAGGCAATGCTAATTCATTTACGGCATTAGCGTCATTATTATGAAATGCTTTGTAGGCTAACTCTTTCTCTTTTGATTCTGTAAGTATTGGGTACTTGCCTATTTTAACAAGGTAGAATGATAGGTTGTCTTTATTATTGTTTGTTAAGGCTGATGCTGACACTTTGTCTCCAAATTAATTTCGGTATGTATTAGGTGGTGAAAATTCTAAGACAAATAAAAGTGAGAAAAATAATGAATGCATTAGAATCTGATACTATAAATTTTATTGATTAATATCAATTGGTTAGGTTTTGATTTATCTTTTTTTTATACTGTCATTATGATGGGTTTTATCGGTTCATTAGATTCGTTTTAGGTGTGAACTTATCTATTATTTAACTTTTATTTCGTGATTATTTAACTAGTTTCATCTTTGGTTACAGTTACTCCAACTTAAACAAAGGTAAGAATAATCATGAAAAAACTAACACTAGCGTTATTAATTAGTATTACTGCGTCTTCACAAGTTTTTGCACAAAACTTAATTATTGATACGAAAGGTATAGATCAAGAGAAGTATAGCGCAGACATGTATCAATGTGAGCAACTTAGTGATCAGGTTCAAGAGCAGAATATAGAAGGTGCTGGAAGAACGACATTCAAACATGTAGGAAGAACAGCGGCGTTAGGTGCAGGCGCTGCGGCTATTGGTGGCGGATCAGGAACAAAAGGAGCAGAAATAGGCGCAGGTATTGGTTTGGTTACCGGTGTATTTGGACATTCATCAGAAAAGCAGCAAGTACAGAACAACTATCAAAACCAAAAAGAATTGGTAATGAGAAACTGTATGACAGAAAGAGGTTATACAATTCTGAATTAATTTAATCCGTAGACTTCTAGTTTAATTATTTGGACTTCTTTATATAAAAAACACGTTACGTAACTATATCAGAGTAAATATATCAGAGTAAATATAATGAAAAAATTAATGGTACCGTCTTTGCTTCTATGCTTAATCTCCTCAAGTGTTATTGCGGAGAATGCAGACAAAGTTAAAGAGGATAGCTATTCAGAAGCCAAACTTGAACTTAAGGAAGCGAGACGAGAAGCAAGAAATGCCACTAAGACGGGGGATGTAATAGCAACGAAAGAACTCTCTAACAATCAAAAACTGGATAAAAAATGGCAACATGCGTTACCTTTTTATGCACAAAATGCCATTGATCTAGGCTTTGATTTACCGCTGCCTTTTTCGTTTTCAATTATTCCGACCTACACTCAACAAACGATTGGGTTTAACAATCTTGATGTGAAGGTTGGAGACAAATCACTTGGAGACAGTGTCAATCTCGGTCAGATAGACTTTGGTAACCCCGATGTTAAAACGGCCACGCTGCAGCTTAGGGCTGGCGCTTGGTTGTTTCCATTCATGCAAGTTGGCGCTCATGTAGGTCGATTTCAAGGAAACACGGATTTAAATGTAAACATACCAGGCTCCGTTTTTCCTGGCGGTGTCTCAGACCATTTAGCAGGTTCTAACGTAACGTGTAATCGATTTAATGATATGTGTGGTGATAGGCTTTCAGAGACCTTAGGCCAGATACCAACGTTGTCTTTTTCTCCTGAATATCAGGGGTGGAATTACGGACTGAGTACTAACCTTGTCGCTGGATTTGGTGAATACTTTGCGGTTGTTCCTGTCAGTTATACTTGGTCTCACACAGACGACGGACGTACTTCCAGTCAAACATTAGCGGTTAGCCCTAGGATTGGACGTTCTTATCATATTGAAAATTGGGGGCTCATTAGCCCATATATCGGCGTGTCTTATTTGCATACCAATGGCACGACGAGTGAAACGAATGCTCTGGGTATTGAAGGACTTGGCTATAGTATCGATCAGCATAATGAAAATGACTGGTCAGGCGTTCTTGGTTTGAATTGGAATCTTGCGCGGCACTATGGAGTAGCGGCAGAAGCAAGTCTAGGGCAAGGAAGAAAGAGTGTTATGGCAATGCTGACTTATCGTTGGTAACTAAAATACCTAATAAAAAGAGCGTGGTTTAGACAATAAACCACGCTCTTTTTGTATAGTGTTAATTTGAGTAGTTCGTTCTTAACTTTTCTTTGATATCAGAAAGATCGCTGTTAAAAAAGAGTACCTCGGATAAATTCAGTATTTGAATATCGGAAGTCTCCAACACTGCGTGATAGTAGAATTCTTCGGCTGCATCACGATTTCCAATCAATTCCGACGCTTTTGCATTGAGAACATAGAAAAAAATCGATCGCCTTTCATGAGGTATGGATTGCAATAAGGATTTGGCTTCAAGTGGCTTGTCGTTAGACAGAGCCATCATGGCCTTCGCTTCTAATATCCTAGGTGTCACTTTCCCCATTGAAGAAAACTCGTCAAACTTAGCTAATGTGCTTAGATTCAGCTGTGACATATCTTCAGTCGTATTTTGTGTTGGATTTAGGTACATATGCGAGACTTGAAATATGTAGTTGGTCGCGACTACGTAAGGATTGTTGGGCGATTCTTCTTGCGCCTTGTTTATCTGATTAAGTGCTTTTATGTGGGTATAATTGTGGTAAGAGGCGCCTAGTGATGTTAATGCCGCCGCAGTGGATACATTGCTTTCAGGTAATTCATCCACTAGATTAGCGATCAGTGCCTTGTCAATTTCGATATTAAAGGAGTCCAATAAATCATCGAGTGACTTTTTCATTGCCGGTTTTAAGGATGAAGGTGTCAATCGGTAATTTCTATCGAGATGCTTGTGCCCTGAAATACGGTTCACATATTCAATTTCTAGGTAATCTTGACCGTCTTTAGTGTGAGTGTTGAATCTAAGCTCATTTGCGGCAACAGAAGCTGCAGGTCCATCATAGATCAGACGGAAATCTTTATAGGTTTTTAAATACTCTAATAGCTTTTTAGTAAAGCCGACCTTTAGGTCGTCATTGAGAACATTTGAGTCCATGACGACATGAATATAACGCGGTTCTAATGAGATATAACTCTGGGTAACTTCGGCTTCGGCAACCTTCATTTTTTCTTGGTTGCTGCTAACATGCATATAGCTATAAGCAACCGATATACCTAAAACAATCAAAGCTGGAACAACAAACCAACGCTTTTTGAACCTTGTTTTATCTGCAGTTTTAGATTCAGCGCTGCGGTGAACGGGGTCGCCAGTTTTTTTGGCTACTTTTTGTATTGATGGCGATTTAGAAACATCTTGGTCTTTTGTTAAACTCGGTTCATCGCTTGTGGGCGAGGGATCCGTAATCGGTGTAGTGTGCTCTATTGGTGCTGTACTGACGGCTGCTGAGGTATTGTGTAACGCTTTAGTTGGGTCAGTAATAGCAGAACTCGGTAATTCCTCGTCCTCTATGACAGTGCGAGATTCATCCGATATGACCTCTAGCGTAGAGGACAAGGCTTCGACGATTTGCTGTACTTTCGCGTCGAGTTTATAGCCTCGTTTGGGAACCGTCACTATATAACCATAGGGATGATTACCATGCTGTTTAAGGATTTTTCTTAATTCAAAGATGGCTTGAGTGATGACTTGGTCTGTGAGGATGGAGCCATTCCAAACCTCATTAATCAGTTCATCACGGGAGAAGACGGTCTCTGGGTTATCACATAAAAAGTGAAAGAGCTTAGATAGCCGATTATCAATAATGATATCTTCGCCATGTAAAATGAATTTGTCTTCGTAAGGAACAAAAACCCACTCATCCATTTGGTACTTGATTTTTTGATTTTTCATAGGCCATTCATAACTTACTGTATCTAATAAAGAAGTATCGGATAGGATTATCAAAAATACAAAAAGAAAAGCCTCGATATTTTACATATCGAGGCTTAAGTCATGTTATGACGAATTAGCAGCTTTTATAAAGGTCGTAATAGCGCTTTAACATTGCGTTGATGGAGTCCGATATGATGGCATAGTCTGAATCCGGCAAGTTCGCTAGTGACACACGAAGTGACCAATCAGGAGCATCAAAACCGCCTCCAGGCATGACTACGATGCTGTTATCTTGAGCCAAACGTACCAGGAAATCTAACGGTTCGTATTTCTCTTCCATCCAATCGAAAAAGTTCTCGCCGTATACGGATGTCGCCATGTCTTGGATGTTGATTTCAACATAGTAAAAAGCGCCATTGGTGTTGTCTTCGGTGATCGTAGGCTCAGTGGGGCTGTTTTCCATTAAGGTACGATAGCGCTCACGTACAATCTTTTTAGCATTTTGTTGGTATTCTTTACCGCCTTTCAGCAATGCCAACAATGAAAATAGTGACATTTGAATTTGCTGTGGTGTTGAAAGCCCAGCAGTATGGTTCAAAGCAACCGCTCGGCTATCGGCGACAAGGCGGTCGATAAACTTGATGTTCGCTGGATCTAAGCTGATTCCACCGTAACGTTTGGTAAGATCGTTGCGTGTATCTTCAGGTAAATCGGCAATCATTTTATCCAGATGGCTGTCTTTATCGATAGCAATGACACCAAGTCGCCAACCTGTAGCACCAAAATACTTAGAATACGAATACACGAGAATCGTATTTTTCGGTGCTAGCATGGCAAGTGACGTAAAGTTATCGGTAAACGTGCCATATACATCATCGGTTAGAATGATGAGGTCCGGTCTTTCATTTGCAATGTCAGCAATCTTTTGTAGCGTTTCATCGCTTAGCTTAACCGATGCAGGATTACTTGGGTTGACTAAGAAAAAAGCTTTGATTTGAGGATCGCGTAGCTTCTCTAACTCGCTGTCTGGAATCTGCCAGAATGACTCTTCGGTCGCCATAATCTCGACTTTGTTTAGGCTATAGTCTTCTAGTTCAGGCATTTCTAAATAAGGTGTAAACACTGGCGCGCCAATGGCGATGTTGTCACCTTTGTTAAGCAGTCGGTTTGTTTTTAGCGTGTTGAAGATGTAAACCATTGCCGCCGTTCCGCCTTCAACAGCAAATAAGTCGAAGTTAGACTCTGGCAAATGAGCTTGATGTCCCATTTCTTGTTCAATGAATTTTTTTGCAATGAACTCTGAGTGTTTTAGCATACGGTCAGGAACTGGATAGTTGTCACCTAGAATACCTTCAACCCATTCATAGATTAGTTCATCAGCATCAAGCCCTTGCTCAGTCGTTAAATAGCTGAATGCATTAAGTAGAAATCGAACACCTTCATTTTGTTCATTGTCTTCACAAAAACTTAGGAAACGAGTTGAGATATAGTTTTTGTCGCTCATGCCACCAAAACCTGGGTACTTTGAAAACGTTGCCTTTGACTCTTGTAATGCGAACATACCCAGCTGGAAGAATGCTTCACGTGGTACGGTGGCAATCCAGTTTGGATTACCACGCCCCGCATTAATCATAGCGTTGCTATTATTATTTTGAGCAAGTTCAATGAGCGTGTTTTTAACTTCAAAAGGGCTCAGTGTCTCTAGTTTCTTTTCTTCAGTACGGTTCATTTTTATTTCCAATTTTTATGTTTAATTAAATGATTAAGGCGATATTTACTGTGTTCGATATATAAATTTATTGATTACTTGTTTTATGATGTAATCGAGACGATTTATTATGACTGTTCTTTTTGTCTTGGTGGTGTTTGTCATGATGACCATCTGAGTGATGGTTAATTAAATGTTTGTGACCTTCATTTTTTCCACCATGCTTCTGGTGAGGATGAGATTTAACTTTATCTTCATACTCTAAGTGATCTTTATTATGTTTGTGTTCGATATCTTCTCCGTAAATGCGTGCCATTTTTTGTGATGTCGTATGTTTTGTATGTTGCATATATTGACCTGTTGTTCTTCTGATTGATGGTCATTACTTTACGTCTATTCAGAATGTAAAACATGAAATTGGCATCATTTTTTTATTGTTTATATTTGATTTATATTTTTCTAACTTGTTGTTTTTTAATGTTTATATTTTAATTATCTCAAGTTATTTATTGATTATGCAACGATGATAATTAAATCTTAGAAAACGTTTAGATTATGTGTCATTCGCAACGTCCAACATTAAGAGAAGGTCATGTCTAAGAAAGCAATATCAATAGTTACAGCAATAGTGTTGTTAATACTACTATTCGTTTTTGGATTTAATAGCTTCAAGAACCATATGGTTGAGAAGAAAATAGGTGAATATAAAAAGCCACCTGTTGCTATTACTACGATTACTACAAAAAGCGATAGCTGGGTTCAAACAGTTAAATCAGTAGGGCATGTAACGTCTAAGCAATCAACCGCAGTTACTAGCCAAATATCAGGGCAAGTTAAAGCAGTTAATTTTGTTTCTGGTCAGAAAGTCAATAAAGGCGAAGTAATTGTTGAATTAGATGATTCACTTCTACAAGCTAAATATAGTAGCCAGCTGGCTAAGAAAAAATTGGCAAAAATCGAGTTAGCCCGTCAAGCAAAATTGTTAAAAACTAATAGTACGGCAAAAAGTTCAGTGGATAAGGCTCAAGCTCAATATGATGCAGAATCAGCGAACCTTGCTTACATTAAATCTCAAATCAACTTTATGAGCATTAAAGCACCATTCTCTGGCGCATTAGGTATTCGAACTGTCGATTTAGGTGATTTCATTAACCCTGGTTCACTTATTGTTGAATTAGAAAGTATTAATGACAACTACATTGACTTGTCCGTATCGGAAGACGTTCAGCCACAAATCGCGGTTGGTCAACAAGTCGCGTTTCATAATGATGCATACCCAAACCAAACATTTACTGCGGTGGTGACTGCTATCCAGCCGTCATCAGATAGTCAGTCGCACAACGTTAGTGTAAGAGCAAAAGTGGAAGGCAATGGTAACCAACTTGTGAGTGGCATGTATATCAACGCAGAAATAACGTTAAGTAACGAGACGGCTGTCGTACCCGTGCCAAAAGTGGCGATCGCTTATTCCTTGTATGGTGACACCGTTTTTGTTGTAAAAACCGAGAAAGGCCAACAAGTAGTTGACCAAAAACTCGTAAAAATTGGTCCACAAAGGGATAACCAAGTCGGCATTCTTTCAGGGCTTGAACAAGGCGAAGTTGTCGTGACATCGAACCAGCAGCAGTTGAAAAAAGGCACATTAGTGAAGATTAATGACGCTGTTTCTTTCCCAGCAGTTAGCAAGTAATAGGTAGGCAATATTATGAGTTTTACCGATATATTTATAAAACGTCCTGTTTTAGCGACCGTGTTGAGCTTAGTGCTATTAGTACTTGGTCTTAAAGCCTTTTCAGCATTGCAAGTACGTCAATATCCTGTGATTGAAACTGGCGTTATCACGATTACGACGACGTATCCAGGTGCCAGTTCAACCAGTGTACAAGGTTATGTTACACAACCGCTTCAGGCGCAGGTGGCGCAAGCTGAAGGCATTGATTACATGACATCGGAAAGTAGTCTCGGTAAATCTCTTATTACGGTAAACCTAAAGCTGGATTATCCGACAGATAAAGCATTGACCGAGATCTTGTCGCTGGTTCAACAGGTTAAGTATCGTCTTCCGGCAGGTACACAAGACCCAAGTATTCTGAAATCGACGTCTCAATCTCCAATACTGTATGTCGCTTTCTCTAGTGACTCGTTGGAACCTCAGCAGATCTCAGATTATGTCAGCCGAGTAGTAAAACCGACGTTCTCTACCGTAGACGGTGTTGCTAAGGTTGATTTGCTGGGACAAAGTGACTTTGCAATGCGTATCTGGTTGAATCCAACTAAAATGGCGGCGCTAGGTGTAACGGCAAGTGATGTTCAAAATGCGATTAAAGCAAGTAACTCTGTTAGTGCTGCAGGTAAGCTGAAAACAGATTTCATCGAAATTGATATTAATGCACATACAGATGCTTCTTCAATTGAAGAATTTAAACAGATTGTTGTTAAATCGGCGAATGGGCAACTCATTCATATCGAAGATGTAGCAAGAGTTGAGCTAGGTGCTAACACTTATAATTCACAAGTTTTGTTTAATGGCACTGGTTCTATCACTACGGCAATTAGTAATACATCAACGTCGAACCCTTTGACCGTAGTGACCGGCTTGTATGACGTTCTTCCTGGAATTACAGACAGTCTTCCACCAGGTATGCACGCACAGGTTGTTTATGATTCAACGAAATTTATTAATAGCTCAATTGATGAAGTGACGAAAACCCTTATAGAAGCAGCGTTGATTGTTGTCATCGTTATCTTTGCATTCTTGGGCTCAATGCGAGCAATGATCATTCCGCTTGTGACGATTCCGTTGTCATTGATTGGCTCATTATTTTTGATGATGACGCTTGGGTTTAGTATCAACTTGTTGACGTTGTTAGCGATGGTACTCGCGATTTCACTTGTGGTCGATGATGCGATTGTTGTTGTAGAAAATACGTTCCGTCATTTGGAAGATGGTACAACGCCAATGGAAGCGGCTTTAAAAAGTGCTAAAGAGATCGCAGGCCCAGTCGTATCGATGACGCTTACTCTTGCTGCAGTATATGCGCCTATTGGTTTCATGGGTGGGTTAACCGGTAAATTATTTACTGAATTTGCCTTCACGTTGGCTGGCTCAGTACTGATTTCAGGCTTTATCGCATTGACTCTGACGCCAATGATGACGTCTAAATTACTTAGCCAAAAAACCCTTGACGGAAAAATGGTTAAGAAAATTAATGGTGTGATTGCTGGTCTGACACGTCATTATGAGAATATCCTTACTGTTGTACTTAAAAATCGTTTGTTAGTTTGGCCTTTAGTGCTGACATTCTTAGTATCGCTAGTCTTTATGTTCACGCATACATCGAGTGAACTCGCGCCACAAGAAGACCAAGGCGTTGTACTTGTTATGGGGCAAGGTCCATCGCAAGCGAATACGGATTACTTAGCACAATTTACTCAACCGCTTGACGAAACGATTCGTCAATATCCAGAAACAGAAATGTCGTTAATGGTTAATGGTTACCAAAAAGACTCTAAGTTCTTTGGTTTAGGCGTGTTAAAAGACTGGGGCTCACGTGATGCTTCTGCTAAAGACATCATGACGCGTTTCCAAAAAGATACGGTTGATTTTCCGGGGTTACAGGTGTTTACCATCTCACCTCCCGATCTGCCTGGTACCTCACAAGGATTGCCTTTCCAGATGCTATTGAAAACACCAACTGGTACGTACCAAGAGTTATATCAGTACGCAGAAAAGTTAAAAGAATATGCAGTAAATAGTGGCAAATTTATCTACGTTCAGAATGACTTAGAATTTACGAAACCACAGGTAGAACTTACTATTAACCGTGATAAAGCCGCGTTAATGGACGTCAATGCCCAAGAGATAGGTAATGTGCTGACACGTTATGTGAGTGAAGGTTTCGTCAACTATTTCGCTCTAGATGAACGCAGCTATCAAGTAATTACACAAGTTGAACGCGGTGATCGTAGTTCTTGGAATGATATTGACCAGTACTATGTACGTTCAAACAACGGCACCATGGTTGCTTTATCGTCATTGATTGATATTAAGCAAAGCGTACAGCCTTCAGCGGTTGACCAGTTCCAACAACTGAATAGTGCAATGATAGAAGCGAAGATGATGCCAGGTGTGAGTATTGGCGAAGCGTATAAAGTGATGCAGCAAGGGGCTAAAGAGATCTTACCAAGTTCTTATTCTACCGATTCATCAGGACAGCTACGTCAGTTCGTGCAAGAAGGGTCATCACTTGTTGCAACCTTCATGCTGGCTTTAGTCATTATTTACTTAGTACTAGCTGCTCAGTTTGAAAGCTTTAAAGATCCGTTGATTGTGTTAACCAGTGTGCCACTTTCTATCTTTGGTGCGATGATTCCGCTTTATTTAGGACTTGATACCTTAAATATATACACTGAAGTAGGGCTGGTAACCTTGATTGGTCTCATTAGTAAACACGGTATATTGATTTGTGACTTCGCCAACCAATTACAAGCTGAGTTTAATGGCGATAAGGTTGCAGCAGTGAAAAAAGCAGCAGCAGAGCGTCTTCGTCCTGTGTTAATGACAACGGCGGCGATGGTAATAGGCGTCGTACCACTGCTAACCGCGGCTGGCGCTGGTGCAGAAAGTCGTTTCTCAATTGGTCTTGTGATTACAGTTGGCATGACGATAGGCACATTGTTTACCTTGTTTGTTGTACCGACGGTATACACGTTCCTTGCCGATGATCACAGTGGAAAAACTGAAGGGTAATGGAGCAAAAAACCACACCAAAGTAACTCAATACAAAGCACCAAGGAGGGTGCTTTTTTTGTCACGGCTATTCATGACCATGGCCTCCCTATCTTTCTTTCCGTTTTTCGATGACATGCAGCACTTCTGAAAGCACCATTGAGATATTTACGGCTATTACTGCCGTTTATCAACTATCTATTTTCATTCCCGTCTATTATCTATCTATGATCACTTCCGCTTATCAATGCTCAATTCCTGTTAAGTATGTTCTGAGAACGTCAGCCATATCCGCCTCAACAAAGATGATTACTCGATGATTGCTGAGAACGAAGCATTCATTAGTCTTTTAAGTCTCTCCTTTATCTTTCTTCTAATAGATTATTTTAGCAGGTGAGTCTTGTTTTTATCTTATTTAATCAACGGGTTACTTATTGCCACCTTGAGTTTTTTACCTTACTTCTATCGCCGTTTCCCTGGGTAGTTATGGGTATTTATGTTGATAGGCTGTTCAATGATCAAACGGAAACATAATGAAGTCATATTCATTATGTTTCCAAAAGGTGCTTCCACATGCTGATGACTAGCGATTGAGCAATGCTGTGTTTAAAGAGGTAACGTTGTAAAGCCCGCTATAAGAATAAGCTGAGTCGACGTGTTCACGGTACTTTGATATTGGTTGAATGGTCCTGGAAAGGAAGTAGGATCCATTGTGAACGAGTGCCTAGTGAAACAAAAACGTGTTGGGGTTACGGGGTACAGTTTCTTTTTTTATTCATACGGTGTAGAAGGAGCAGTGAAATAGCTTGAGAAAATCGCAATCATCGAGCAAGAGAAGTTAGCCATAGGCGAGGGATATAACAGATGAGGAGTGACGCTCATTAGTAAGCAAAAAAAAGCCCAGCTTAAAGTTAAGCTGGGCTTTTTAAATGTGATAAATTAATAAAAGGTTACTTTTGCTGTATATCCCATACGTTCAGATTGATTTAAAGCATATTGATAGAAGTCAACACTAAAATATTTTGGTTTATCTTTGTTAATACGAGAAGCTATTTTTTTCTCCAAATCATCAACTGAGTTAAAATCATAAGCATTGAAAGTAAAACCTGGTGTTAGATCCAATTTATTGGCTGTTGACTCTGTAATGTACGATTCGCGAAAATGAAGAGATAAGTAATCATGGTAAGTTGCTATGATGCTATCTTCATTAACAGAAATATAAGTAAAATCAACATCTCTAAGTGTTTTTGTTTGCAGTGCTGCCATTGCATTATCTATTTTTGTTTGGTTTTCTTCTTGGCTATTAGTGTTTGCCATAACAGAGGTTGTTGCAAGAAGACAGAAAGGGAGTACATATTTTAACATTGGTAAATACCTTTTTATAGTGAGCCTTATTAAGGCTTGGTTAATTTTTTAAATTCTAAGTGGCGTATGATGTAATGCCTACTCGTGGTTATTTTACATGATTGGATGTTATATAAATAATGAGTGTATAATACTTATTTAAATTGGCGTTTTATTTTTATTTGATAGTGGTATTGATATTAAATTTAATCGCAAATATTAATGGTGTTAGTGTTTTTTTTATATTTAATATTGTTTATTCTTATGGTGTTTGCTTGTGTTGTGTCGGAATTATTGCTTTTATATCAATAGCTTGATTTTTAATTGATAAGACATTTAATATCTGCTCCTATAATGTTTCTATTGTGGATTATTATTTTAGCTAAGTATGTTTTTTAAGTTATTTTCATTATTAAAATGTTGTGCATAATTCACTCCTTCAAAAACACTGTCTATTATTAATACTTGAGAGAGAACATAGAATGAAAACCAAAATACTAATGCTAACAATCATATCAGTCTTATCTGGTTGTGCGAGCTCACTGCCTAAAGAACAGGAGATGACATCTTTACATGGTGGTTATACATATAAAGAAATGGATTACAGTAAAGACGAGAAAGGGTTGTTTTGGCGTTCGGCGGAACTAGGCAATACGCAATATCAGAACATTATAGTCGAAGACGTGAATGTAAATCTAAGTAATGGTATTAAAAACAAGATCAAAGTTGTTGATTTGGATTCGTTTGAGGAAAATATCAAGTCATCGCTGTCGGCTAAATCAGAAAAGTTGTTTCCAAATGACAAAACGGCCGACCACCAAGCGACGGTAGACGTTAATATTATTGAAATTGAAGACATTGGTGAAGATGTTAAATTCAGAGAAATCATTCCAATTGGTGGCGTGATCAGTCTAGCTAAATATGCAGCAGGGACTCGTGACCGTTCAGTAAGAATAGTTGTTGATATTGATGTTAAAGATAAATCGGATGGGCACCTTCTTGCAAGGCGAGTATTTGTTGTCAATAACAATGGCGTTCTAGAAAATGAAGATTCAATGATTACCGGTAAAATCCTTGAGTCAGACGTGAATAAGATCACCGAGCAAGGTGTCAGCTTCATTTTGCACACGTTGTATATGTAAGGCGGTCTCATGAAATTATCTACTCAACACTCAACACTATGGTTAGTGATGCTAGCATCACTTCCAACCTCGGCTTTCGCTGCAGGAAGCGATAATTATTACACGACGGAAATGGATAATTGCATACTGCAAAAAGTTCATATGAGTGTTGAGCAGGATGATTTAGAAGAAATTAAAGCGCAATGTCAATCTGAAAGCTCTCATGTTGTACCGTCGAGGCGTTTGTTGGAAGAGAGCAGTGAAAACAACCCTTTTGTTATCACGCCTTACAGACAAAACTATATTTTACCTATGACAGAAATGAGCCAGGTTAACACGGCGCCTTATTCATCGGACATCTTTGATGGTAAAGCCGATGATTTGAAAAATGAAGAAATTAAGTTTCAACTTAGCTTTAAAATTCCATTGATCGAAGATGGTGTTTTTAATGACCAGGACCGCGTCTACTTTGGTTTTACGGTAAAATCATTTTGGCAGGCATACTCTTCGGAGATATCGGCACCGTTTCGTGAAACGAACTATCGACCAGAAATTTTTTACGAAACCCCTTTACCGATTGAAAGTACCAATGGTACTTGGTTCTCCCGTGTAGGCTTTGAACATGAATCAAATGGACGTACGCAAGATTTAAGCCGTAGCTGGAACCGTGTTTATACAGGAATTGGCTACGCTGAAGATGATTTTATGCTGTACGTCGAACCTTGGTATCGTATCCCAGACAATGATGATGATAATCCAGATATCGAAGATTATATGGGGCACTTTGAACTGACGTCGGCATATAAATATGAAAGCGTAGAGTTTACCGGTGTCGCACGGTATAACTTTAGTACAGGGTATGGTGGAGTAGAAGCGGGGATGAGCTTCCCACTATTTGGTCGAGTTCGAGGTTACGTTCAGTACTATCAAGGCTATGGTGAAAGTTTGATTGATTACAATTACAACACAAAACGCATTGGTGTTGGTATCTTGCTAACGGACATACTTTAATTACATCGAAATATTTGGTCATAAACGCCCCCTTACAGTGAGTCTGTAAGGGGGCGTTTTTATAAGTGGCGATCATAAAGTGCTATCATTTCATATGCGAATACGTATCTTCTTCAATACCTGACATAGCGTAACAACGATGGCATCGCCGTTAGTGCCATTGTCGAAACATGAGTAAAACGTCAGTATATTTTTGTGGCAATCCTAGTTTTTTGAATGGGGCTTAATGGCCGTCTAACCTATGGAAAAAATGAAATCTTCCCGCTTTGCTTTTTGATCTAAAGCCTCAACGTCCGCATTATCCACCTTCCAGGCAGCTTCATTACGTTAATACAATCGATTATAAAAATAAGACAGTATCAAAGCACCGGGATTCAGCGTGCTTTAACTATCTTTAAGACACAATGGCGTGAGATTTTCTTAACGTCGGAAAATTCGTCGCCCTGTAGGCTATGAATTTAGGGAGATCATTATCCCTTTGCGTGAGATGAAAAATAACCAGGAAGCGCGTGTACTTTCCGTCTCTTGTTGACTAGAGAACCCTGTCTTTTATTGTATTTACACACCTAGTATACGTTGTAAAAAAGTCGAAGGTATCAATATCAAACCCTGCGATGATCAAGTGAATGATATTGCTGGTGGTCGTCATATCGTTGGCTGGATGTTGTCTTATCCAATCAATAGTTGAAACGTTTGGTTTTGCTTGTTTTACGACAACAGAATGGACGTTGGGTTGTTGTCACGCTACTGCGACAGCCTTACATCATTTTTTGATGGGCAGAAATAGAGTGACTTTTTGGGCGCAACGAGGCCAATGTCTTGGATTCATGCTTGATAGAACCATTCGAAATAATGAGACGTACTCCTTATATTCATCATCACTTTACAAGACGCTTGTTTAGCCAGCAGTAACAGCTTGAATCTACTTCTGTTAGGCTCTCAGAGGCGCATGGTTGTGAGTAAGTTGACGACACGTTCGTTCATATACTTGCTATGAGTGTTTCGCCACATCGATAGCGATAGCCATAGACTTTCATACCGCATGGACCTATTTAAATACCCCCTGAAGAAAGGAGGTTTCATATATCGTGAAAATATGGAGCGCAGCAGGTATGCAGTTAATTGAAAGCTGCCGATGAGCCACGTTACATCAATCCACAGAGTGCTTGGTCAAATTCGGCTTTAAGGGAATAACGGCTATTTTTGTGCCGGGAGTAATACGTTTGGGGAGAGGGGGAAGCGTCAAAAACGAAAAAGTCTCTTACCGAGGTAAGAGACTTTTGAATAAAAAATGGTGATGGTGATGATTAGTAAACCAGCACCATAATCATACCGATGAGCGTTAACAACGTGTTAGATACCGCGTATGGAACGGTGTATCCAAGCATTGGGATATTGCTGTCGGCTTTGTCAGCGACCATGGCAACTGACGCGGTACTGGTTCGAGCTCCGCCACACACACCTAGATTAAGAGCAGGGTGGAACTTAAAGATGTATTTACCGATTAATGGTGCAAGCAACATAGGAATTGCCGTAGCCGCTGCACCAAGCAAGAATAATTCTGGACCTGCGCTTTTCAGTCCTGAGATAAAGCCAGGGCCCGCTGAAATTCCAACAATAGCAATAAAGATATTTAGGCCGACAGAGTTCATAAACCATTGTGTTGGTTCAGGTAATCGAGCAAACGTTGGGTGAACAGAACGTAACCAACCAAGCACGAGACCACCAATCAGTACGCCACCAGAGACAGAGAGTGTCACAGGTGCGCCTGAGATATTTACGGTTAATGCGCCAATTAAGCCAAAGATAACGATGAACAAGCCAACCCAAACCATGTCGGTTTCTGTGGTGGTTCTATCGACATGTCCTACTTCTTTCTCTAGACGACTTGTGTGAGTTTTTGTACCGGTAATACTAAGAACATCGCCTCTATGGATATCAGTTTGCGCAAGCAACGGTACTTCTTGGCTTGCTGCGCCACGAGTGATTTTATTCAAGAATACACCGCGAGTGTAATCTTCTCCAGCTAGGTCGACTAAGGTACGGTTAGCAAACTTTTTGTTGGTTACCACTAGATCAACCGTTTCTAGTGGAAGGTTCTCAATTTCTGCGTCACTGACTTCAGTCAGATATTGTTC
This sequence comes from Vibrio sp. E150_011, assembly GCF_053544015.1. Classification (NCBI taxonomy): domain Bacteria; kingdom Pseudomonadati; phylum Pseudomonadota; class Gammaproteobacteria; order Vibrionales; family Vibrionaceae; genus Vibrio; species Vibrio sp. E150_011. Next base: position 357,442 of record NZ_JBHFOL010000001.1, on the reverse strand, counting down.
GGCGTGGATTAACGCATCAACGTGTCCTGATATCGCCATAAGATCATCGCTTTTTAGCTGAGTCTTCGCATCGAAATCAATCAATTGTCCTGCTCGTTTTAGTTTCTCAATAAACAAACGCTCTTTTTGATGTGCCGTTTCAAAATCACCAATTGCAATACCATCAAGCTCGTGTGACGCGATATAAGTACGAGACTCTGTGCGGTGCCAGATGTGTTGAATACCTTGTTCTGGCGTGCCTTCTGACATTTCTTTTTCGTAATCTTTACAAGCCTGCTTAAGATCGGTACCAATTAACCAAGGACCGAGGTAAGCCAAGATCATGCCAGTACCGATGGTACCGAATAAGTAGCAGATTGCGTACGCCACCGGAATTTGGTCAAGCATTTCTTTAGCATTGCTCAGGCCTGAAGAGTTGATCGCGTCAGTTGCAAGACCAATCGACGCTGAAATCGTTTGAGCACCCGCCCACATACCAGCGGCCAGGCCGACATCGAACCCCGCGAGTTTTGCGCCTGCATACGTTACTGCAAAACATAATGCACAAATGACGACGGCGAAAATAGCTTGAGGTGCCCCGTTTTTGGCCACGCCACGAACAAACTGAGGACCGACGCCATAGCCTACGGCAAATAGGAACATGGTAAAGAATATGGACTTAACTTGGGAAGAAATTGTGATATCAAGTTGACCAATCAGTACACCAACAATTAATGTCCCCGTAACGGCACCTAGGCTGAAATGCCCAAACTTGATTGCGCCAATCCAATAGCCGATCCCCAGAGTGAGAAAGATGGCAAGTGTTGGATGTGCTTGCAGTACTTGTACAATCCACATCGGCTCAGTGGTTGCGTCAGCTGTCGCGTGTACGTCGGCGGTTGATGCTTTTTGTTGGGTAATCGAAGTCGAAGGGTCCGTAGCCTGCTCTTGCGCTTGCGCAGGGCTGAACATACCAATCTCGGGTAAGCCTTGGTTAGCATCAATGGTAAGGTTACCTGCTAGCATGAAGATGGCTAGCAAGCTTAGAAAGAGGTGCTTAATGAATTTAGTAGGATATAGCGTCATAGTAAGTGCCAATGTTATCTCTGATTAATTGAATGTTGGACGGCGAATCATGGGTACCCGTTGTCAGGTAAGTGATAACCTGACAACGGTCCCGACACGCTCAATAGGTTTTATTCTGTTTTTGTCAATACGATGAGGCGGCCTAAGCAAGCCTCATCGCGTTTATCACTTATGAGTGGTTGAAAGAGCTTGCTGATTCCTCATCGACAGAGTTAACTACCGGGAACTTGTCGAATTTTTCGATAGTTCGTTTCAGGTCTTTAACGAGCAGGTCAACCATGTCACGGCTGACACCGTGACGGATTAGAATGCGCATGATCACGAGATCTTCACGATTAGATGGCATAGAGTAGGCGGCAATCTGCCAACCACGAGCACGAATAGAATCGCTTAAGTCGAATAGGTTAAAGTTTGCGTCAGCATCTTTTTTCAAGCTAAAACTCATTGCTGGAATACCACCACGGCCATCATAGATAATGTCAAATAAACCGAGCTTAGCGACTTCGTCTGATAGGTATTGTGCTGAGTGGTAACAAGCATCATGAATGCGCTTGTAACCGTCTTTGCCTAAACGTAAAAAATTGTAGTATTGCGCAACAATCTGACCGCCAGGGCGAGAGAAGTTAAGCGCAAAGGTAGGCATATCACCACCTAAGTAGTTCACTCTAAAAATAAGATCTTCTGGGAGATCAGACGCTTCGCGGAAGACTACCCAGCCCACACCCAGTGGTGCTAGACCATATTTATGACCAGAGGCATTGATTGATTTCACTCGTGGAATACGGAAATCCCATTCAAGCTCAGGGTCACAGAATGGGGCAATGAATGCGCCGCTCGCACCGTCAACGTGAATTGGAATATCGAGACCCGTGTCTTCTTGTAGTTGATCTAAAGCATCTGCGATTTCTTGAACCGGTTCGTACTGACAAGTAAACGTGACACCGAGTGTTGGCACTACGCCAATCGTATTTTCGTCACAGCGCGCAAGTACTTCTTCAGCGTTCATCAACAAACGGTCACCTTCCATAGGAATTTCGCGTAGTTCAATGTCCCAGTATTTTGCGAATTTGTGCCAGCAAACTTGTACAGGGCCACAGATTAAGTTTGGTTTGTCGGTTGGCTTGCCTTCTTGGCGACGTTTTTCGCGCCAGCGCCATTTCATCGCCATACCACCAAGCATTGCTGCTTCACTTGAACCTGTGGTTGAGCAACCCATTGTGTTTTCTGGATCCGGAGAGTTCCAAAGATCCGCTAGCATATGTACACAGCGATTCTCGATTTCAGCCGTTTGCGGGTACTCGTCTTTATCAATCATGTTTTTATCGATGCATTCATCCATAATTTTATGAATATTGTCATCTACCCAGGTTTGGCAAAAAGTTGCTAGGTTCTGTCTAGAATTGCCGTCTAGAATGAGTTCATCATGAACAAGTTGATAAGCGGCCTCTGGGTTTGATTCATCACTAGGAAACTTATATTGATCTAAAGAGGAATCTAGTAATTTGTCAGCAAATACATCATCGATTGAAAACGTGTTGTTTTTAGTCATTAGTGTGTTTCTCCGGTCTATATATTATAACAAGTAAGTTCTGTCTGTTTTCTAGAACTGTGTCGTAGAAGTCGAGATGAATTATTACGTATGTTGAAAATAAAACCATAACCATATAATAATCGTTGAATAATTAACTTCTAATGAATAGATAAAACCCGAATAATGGTGATAAATAAGTGCATTATTTTTTGTGTATGATAACTAATGATGATTAGTTACCGACAGTAAACGGTAAGTTTCTATCTCGATTTATACTATCAACTTGTTTAAATTGGAGGTTAGATGGAAAAAGGGGGGGCTTTCATTACTAAGGAAGAAGGAAGTAGCCAGAATGATAAGTGAGTTTTTGGTTGTTAAACGCTAGTTTTTTCTTTGTAATATGACGATAAATGAAAAATAATACTTAAAAAACAATTGTTTAATTTTATTTGCTATAGGGTTTTTATGTTTTTTTTATGCGCTATAAATTACTTTATTTCTTAATCAACCTAAACTAGCTCCCAAGTTGATTCAGTAAGTGCGACGAAATAAATAATGTTGCTATCAGGTAGTACTACTGCCTTAATATTGAATTTAAGTTAATACGACAATGAATAATGAAAGGTAGCATGATGAGTGACCATATTCTCTTTGACTATATATACATACCTGGTTTTATGGTGCTTGTTATAGTTGCTTTAGCAATATTGTTTGTGATCAAATATACGGTGGGTGGTTTGCTTAGAAAAGGTAAAATATTTAATCCATCTTTAAGTGAACTATGTTTAGTGATTATTATTACTGGGCAACTTTTAATGATAAAGGTGGGTTAAGTGAAAGCGTTTAGAATTTTATTACCAGTGGCATTAGTTGCGGCTGCCGGAGTGACTTGTTACTCGTCTTGGTCTGCGTATACGGAGTCATTATGGACAAGAGATGCAAAAGTACACGTTGAGATTGCCGAGATATCACCTCAAGTATCAGGTGAAATTGTGTCAATTTGGGTGAGCGATAATCAATATGTAAAAGCGGGTGAGTTGTTGTTTAGTATTGATGATGCTGATTATACCAATAGTGTTACACAAGCAAAATTTGCAATGTTGAAAGCAAAAGCTGAACTGGAAAAGTCTAAAAATGTTTACCGCAGAGATTCAAAACTACTGAAACGAAAACTGATTGCTGAAGAACAGGTTATCTCGGAAAGGCTTCAAGTTGCTGTAGACAAAGCAGAGTATGACCAGGCAAAAAGTGGGTTAGCGAAAGCTGAATTAGATTTAAGCCGTACTCAAATCGTAGCGCCACAAGATGGTTATGTGACAAACCTTAATCAACGAGAGGGTAACTTTATTAATACGGGAGAACCGTTTGTTGCGTTGGTTGAAAGCGATACCTATTACATTTTGGCATACTTTACCGAAACAAAAATTAAAGGATTGAAAGAAGGCGCAACGGCGGTTGTTCAACCATTCTCATCTGATCATTCGTTTGAAGGGAAAATTGAAAGCGTTGGACGAGCCATTATCGACCAAAGTGCTGATAATTCAGGTTTGATTACTAATGTAAATCCGACCGTACCCTGGGTAAGGCTAGCACAGCGTGTCCCAGTGCGTATTAGCATTCCGAAACACGTTGTTGAGAATGAAAGACTCATTGCGGGTACGACAGTTTCAGTGGATATTAGATAATGTTGATGAATTGGGCACGACAGTGGTCAAACGTCGATTCAATGATGTTTGCCTTTCGTTTCTGTTTTGCAGTGTTTATGGCCTGGGGCTTATCGCTATTGATGGACTCGGACACAACAGGTACTGCGATGGCCACTGCTGCCATCATACAAATAACCGGCAGTCGCGGGGCAAGCGTAAAAAAATCAGCAGCTAGGGTTTTAGGGACGTTAGTTGGCGGGATTTATGTCCTCTTTATTGCTAGTGTGACTTTGATAGATTCTTGGTTATACAACTCATTCTTAATCGTTGGAATTGTTGTTAGCTTAGGCATCGCCTCGTATTTTCATCGTCGAGTTTCTTACATGTTCGCGGTCGTTGGGATTACGCTATCGCTGGTTGGCTTTCCTGTTGCCGCTGAAGCGGACATGACAAACTTATTTGATCTTGTTCAGGTTCGATGTCTTGGAATCACGTTCGGTATTTTAATGTCGATGATCGCTAGTATGGTGATCCCTTACTCTGATAATAAAACAGAGCTATTTTCGGTCAAGCAATACACAACATCATTCTTGCGTAATGTTTTCCAATCGGAGTCAGCAGCGACAACAAAGATAACGTCTGCGTTCTTAAGCTTCGTTGGTAAGAAATGGCTGGTGGTCGATGATGAAATTTATGGGAGTGATCAAGCAAAGCAAGAGAAGCTACAGAGTCGAGCGACATTCTATGATTGCATCAATATTGGCATTCAAGCGATTGAGTTAAAGAAGTTGGGTAATGCCATCGGTGTGACACCAACACTATGGAGCATTTTAGAGACAGATTCTTTTGAAACAAAGATTGATGATGCGCTGATAAGTCAATGGAATTTAAAGCAGCCCCAGCTCATTACCTTGTTTACGGAACAGGTCAGATTATTCTCTCAGCGTTTAGCCGAGTTTGATCAACATCACAGTGTATTTGAATACGGTTCTAACCTTCATGTTGATGAGATTGGAAATTTCACTGATGGCTATGTAGTAATAAATAACATGGTCCGAGCATCATTGGCGTTATTCACATTGTCATTTGTATGGATCGAGCTGCAATGGGAAAGCGGCATGACCGCAATGATCATGGCGGGCATGATGATCTCTGCATACGCAGCGAACCCAGGAGCGGAACGCGCAATGAACGCTAATTTTTATGCACAGTTTATTGCAGGTACGTTTGGTTTCATTGTTACTTTTGGAGTGATGCCAATTGGTTCTCCCTTACTTGTTTTTGTTGCGAGTTTCATCGGTGTGTATTTGATGGCCTACTGGTTCTGGCAAAGTAAATCCATATTTAAAATAGTGTGTATGGTGTCGTTGTTTTCTTGGACAAATCTAGTGCCTACTACAAGTGCACCAACGTATGATTTCGAGCAGTTTTTAAATACGGTTGTGGCGAATATGACTGCATTAATCGTTCTTTGGGCGGTATATGAAATAGTACCGCCAAGAAAAACGGCTGTCGTTATTAGAGATCGATTACGCTTATTGACGAAAAAACTCAGAACAAAAGATACAACGGTACTAAGTACATTTAATGTAAATAATCTAATTTTGACGGCATATTCGTATCTTATTGAAGATTCGGATAGTAAGACAATCAAGAAGCTACTTTATGTGAAAGCACTATTGAAAATTTTAGATACTGAAAGTGTGACGGCAGATGAACAGGCGTTATTGATTACTTCTATAGATAATGACTTTTCTAGTTTCATTAGCAATGCCGAATTGAAAAATATGATGAGTGATAAATTTAACACCGTAGCCGATGAAGACTATAAATGGTTTACATTATGTAAGCAGTTTAACGAGCTCTATAGGGAGTTAAATAAACGCTAGAGCCAAGGATTGATGGCGATGGTTTATGGAAATGAGCAATGTGCTTTTATCTCGAGTTGCTGTTTTAAGTTTTTAGATTAGAAGCTCTATAAGTTGACGGGCTTTTTTATTACGAAGGCAGCCAATATAGATGAAAGGCGGGTAGTTTTGGGTGTTAAAACTCAAGCTACTTCTTTCTAACATGACGATAAATGAAAAATAACGCATTAAAAACAGTGGTTTAATTTTTATTCCTATGGGTTTTTTATGTTTTTTTTATACTCGGCGAATTACTTTATTTCTTGTTCCCCCTAAACTAGGTCCCAAGTTGATTCAGTAGATACGACAAACATAAATATAGCGTTATCAGGTAGACACACTGCCTAAATACTGAGTCTAAATATTATTTTCGATACCGTATATCAGAGGAAAAAACATGAAAAACGTTGCTATAAGTCTAGCAATATGGATGTGTCTGGGCGTAAGCCTTGCTCATGGAAGTGACATTAAGTCTTCGCCACTAAGAGGTGATGCACAGGCCCCAATTCAGTCTTTAGGTTTATCAACCCAATTGAGAAGTGGCTTTTCAAATGATGAAACAGAAGTGTTCGCCAGTTATAACATTGGCAGTGTGTGGGTGACTGGGGATGATTTTAACCTAGATTACTATCAAAATAAGATGACAACAGGTATTCAATGGTCTCCTGCTGAGAAATGGAACCTAGAACTGAAGTATCAGTACGCATGGGCCAAAAACAACCACCTTGATGGTTTGGTTAAGTCGTTCCACAATGCGGCAGGACTCAAATTGGACGGTCGAGATGATGTCGAGAACGATAGTTTTAACATCGATAGTAATACCTATGATGTCCACAACAATGATTTTGAAGGTGATTCGTTAGAAAGTGCGTTGTCTTTATATGCGCAATATTCACTCTATGAGACAAAGTACCAAGCCTTGTCAGTCGGTGCGTCGCTGTACTATAACAACCAAAGTGATTATGAATTTTCATCTGCAGGTTTTGACCAAAATTTACAAGTAAACTGGTCTTATGCTAAAGGGGGGCATTCGTTCCACTCAACACTAGGTGTGGTGCATCATGCCAGTAAAAATATAGATGAAGACTTATATTTTAAAAAGTTCACTGTAGAGGGCGCAGTTGGATACGGATATCGATTTTTGTCAAATCACGAAATATTGGCGGAGTACCATGTTTATCAAGGAACATTAAATCAAACGGCTTTCTCAGAAAACGTCAATGAAGCGACGTTGGGGTATCGTTATTATTTCTCAGATACTGTCCTTGAACTATCAGGAACTGAGAACCTATTTAACATGGATAATTCAACAGATATTGCGTTTACGCTAGCACTAAGACATTACTTTTAAGTGGCATCATTAAAGATTAGTTAATAGTCATTTTAGATTTGTTCAATTTATTAACCCAACCGTGTATGAGACATTAGCTCCATCGCATTTTATGAATAAAAGAGAAAAATTATGTTTAAATATCTACTACCAGTATTATTTGTTTTTTCATCAGGCGTTTATGCTGAATCTTTACAACACATGTCATCGGTTGACCACAACGATCAAAAAATGGAACAAGCGATGAATGACATGCAAGAGGTTAACCTTTCGGACGATACTTATATTACGACTGATTCCAATGAAAACTTCAATGTGACGGATCGTATTGAGACCTTATCAGCTAGCTTTAATAATACTTACATTACAAAAGACGAAGCTAAGGCAAACGGTCTAGAAGTAGTGAAGGAATTCACGGTTAACAGCACCGCGAACTTTGATGGATTGATTAAACAGGTTGAAGAAAAAATTAATGCAGATGAACCGGCTTTCTTCTCAGTGTCGTTATCTCAACACGGTATCGGTGATATTGAGCTGACTGATTACGTTGCACGTGTCGTTGAATATAAATAATAGAATACAATTAGAGAGATTTAATCATGTCAAAACAACATACTAAAATGGCAACTCATGAAAAAATGGTTCGTGAATACGGGGATGAACACGAGCATAAACATAACAAGGACCACCTAGAGTTTCAAATGAAAGACAGTGAAGAACATCGACACTTACACGGCGGTCATAACACGCATAAGCCATCACATCACCACCATAAGACAGCGCATACTGAATTGCATAAACGTAATCACAATAAAACATAAGCAAAGTAACTGCTTGTAATTGTTATTGCTTACCAGTTTTTTAGGATAGCGATAGGATTAAATATATTTGGTTTTGTGCAAAGGGATTCGTGATTTTATGGAATGGCACTCTAGCGTTGTCAACCATAAGCGTGTAACCAGACAATGACGCCACTCTCATACCAATAAGAGAGTGGCGTTAGTCATTTAATGTAACGTCTATTTTGATATCAAGGCGTTGTTTCTGCGGGTCTCGGTGACCTCAATAATGGGAGCTCACTTACCCAGGTTTTTTCGCTTTGTGCCTTTTCGTAACCATAATGGTAAAGTGCTTTCAAATACTCAGGATCAAAGAACTTACTGGCTTGAGGCTTAACCGTAAAGTCATCATTAACATAGGTCAGGAATAATGTTGCCCCAATTTTTTTTGTCACATACATCTCTCTAAAGATATCTCCGCGAGTTTGTTCTAACACTAGATTATCAATACTTCTGGTGGCTAAGCTGACGGTATCATCGGAAACAAACTCAAACTCTGCTTTTAAACGTCCATTTCGAATAATATAGACCTGTGGCGGTTCGTCATACCCTAACGCGTGGACCAATTTTGTGAAGTCAAAGCCCACTGGGTCAAAGAATAGCTGACTGGACAACCCCCCATCGACGTGCATTTCTTCAAGTGCTTTCCCGTTTACGGTAACAGGGACAAATTGAGGCGGGAAAACACCGGGTATCGAAGAGCTGGCAGCGAATATTTGACGGATGAGCTCATTTTTGTTCGGCAAATCACTGTTAGCTATACGACCTATGTTCCATATCATCTGTCTACCTGAATCAAAGTGAGTAGTGCCGATCAGCATCCTTTTTCCGGTCATGTGTTGCTTGGCTATTTGGTCTATAAAATCATCATCATAGGTTTTTTGAACCATTTGGTAGAAACTGTTTCCTTCAGAAAAAGCATCACCAAATAGTACTTGAAGGATACTTGTGCCTCCCAGCATCATACTGTCGTCAAGGCCGAGCATGACGTCTCTTAATTCGTGATATTTGTCTCCACCGACATACACGAACGGCGCAATCAGCGCACCCGCACTGACGCCTGTTATTAGAGAGAATTCAGGTAACTCACCTTGATCACGCAAACCATTTATCACGCCTGCGCCAAAGGCACCTCGGGGACCCCCTCCAGAGAGAACGAGAACATTAAATTGGCTCCCTATTACCTTGGGAGTGCTCGGTGAGTTTTTCAACGTTTCGATCGTTTTCTGATCAATCCCTTGTTTGGGGAACGTTTTTAGATTTGAGGGGACTTCGTCACCCCAAAAGCGATAAGGCTCGTTTTCCAAATCGACGACGTGTTCAAGGGGACCGATTTGCGCTTTTAAATAATTAGATTCATCTACTCGTAGTGATTCTGTATGGGGGCTACTCGAGCACCCGATAAGAATCAAAGATATAACGATAATGGCTATCTTCTGCATTGCGAGGTCTTTCCCATCATAATTAGACTAATCTTATAGTCATCTAAATATAAGATTAGTCGTTGCCTAAGAAAATAGACAACAACATTGCAATTATGACGAATAAACAGAGTGTTAGATCCAACATTGTAGAGGGTGAATCAAGTGGTGAGAATCAGTGATCAAAACAATTTTATTTACTTTACGCTTTCACTTATTCTCATTTTGGTGATAGGGGCGGTTGTGAAGGAAATCGCAGGAGCAGAGTTAGAGTTTCTATTGAAGCCTGTGCTGCTAAATAGTTTCGTGATTTGCTTAATGAGTATGAAGTTTAGTCAGAAGTGGTACATTTACCTTGTCACAATCAGTGTATTGATGACTGGGGTAATTATCATTCACACGTTTTCAGGATCAGAGCTCGCGAATACCTCTATGCTAATTCTTATGTTGGCATTTTTTTATGGCGTCTTCCATTCTACTGCCCATCATATTTTACTTTCGGATCGTATCGACAACAATAAGCTCATCGGTTCTATCGCACTTTTTCTGGTCATGGGTCTGGGCTGGGCTGCACTCTACCTACTCATACTCGAAGTCAACCCCAACGCTATTTTGGGCGTAGAACCGGCTAGTTCTTGGGGCAATAACTTCTCTGAGATGACCTATTTTAGTTTTGTCACGCTAACCACTTTGGGTTATGGAGATTACAGTCCAAACAGCCCTTTGGCGGAGGTCGTCGTTTATCTTCAAGCGATTACAGGGGTATTTTACATGGCGGTTGTTGTTTCTGGGTTGGTCAACGCCAGAGAAAGGTAACGCAAGCTAATTTGATACGATATTCTTTGGCGATGGATGAGGTCAGGTGGCCATCGCGACGAAACGTAATGATAATTTTTTTATAAGAATAGCCTGCAACTATATGAAAAAAATGGTTTATTTAATTTTTATCCAACGCATAGTGCTCTATGATAATTCTTGATTGCTAATGCGTTAATATCAATACCTCTTAAATAATAGTTAGTTGACAGGAACCAATATGTATTACGTTCACCGTGGCTTCCCTCATGGAAGGGCGGATTTTTTTCCCCAAGATAGCAATGTTACGTCGCTGTCGCCGGGCGATACTTTTAATCGAGCCAGATCACCCATTTACAATGGCATTACTTTTAAATCCAACGGTACATACGCCACAAAATTCTGCGGTTGCGGTGATGAGGTGCGACGATGAGCTCCGTAAAAGCCAGTAAGCATAGTCTCTACGCGATATTTCACAACCTTATGTCTATCATTTTTGCGTGTGGTTCGATTGTGTATGCGATGAGCGCTATCGTATTTGTTGCGGGTAGTTTTATTGCGATGGTTAGCCTTAGCATGGCTCAAATGATGTTACGGACGATACAAAGAACCCCACTTCAAGTGGGGTTCAAGAATCAACGCTAGCCTTCGGCGTTGGTTAGTTCAATGTCATTTTTAGCTTGTTGCTGGTTTGCGGCAGCAAGCATCTTGCGAATGGCAGCAGAAGCAACAAATGCGATGCCAACCATGACAACCGCAAGGATTGTCAACATAGAGAAGTAGTCACCATATACTTTCTGCACAAATTCTTGTGTGATTTCTTGTCCTTTTTCTGCCGCAATCGAGGTAGAGAAAACCGCGCCTACGATACCAGACAAGGCAATAGCGACCGAAAACAAGCTCACTGAGAAGTTTTCGATGTGCTTTGGTGCCACCGATAAAATGAATGCCACCACTAATGAGCCAACAATGACCTCTGCAAACGCTTGGAAGAAATGAATAACCAAGAACACTTCAGGACGAATGATGACACTGTCTCCCACATTCTTAACGGCAAACGCGAGAATACCAAACGCAATGGCCGTTAAGATAAACGAAAACCCAATTTTAGTCGCGGTGGTGAAGTGAATGTTACGCTTTTCCAAACCAGAGAATGTTGCGGCAATAACCGGTCCAGCGACAATACACCACAATGGGTTCATCGACATAGATGCCTCTGGTGCGATTGGGATAAGGCCAAATAGATCACCGCGCATTGTGTTGATCGTTACCATCGTCATCGACGTCATCATTTGCCCGTAATAGACGAAAAAAGCGGTCGTAAGTGCGGTGACAATGAGGATAGTGCCCATACGTAACGCATCGGCTTTTTCGGCTTTTAACATTAATGATATGAAGTATCCAATCGCGGCAAGTCCAATCGCGTAAACAATGTTCTTACCAATATCCATATTAGAAAACATGAAAAATACCATGCCAATCATGGCTAATGATGTCACACTAAATAACAGCCAATTTTTTGTTGATACGGGGGCTTGGTCTATCTCTGCGCCTACTCCTTGCAATTGCTTGCGGAACATGATGAGCATGCATAAAGCGGCAAAGGCTAAGATCCCTGATAAAAGGAAACTGCCGTAGAAGCCAATGACAAGAACAAACATTGGGAACAGGTATTGACCGAGTAAGGCACCTACATTGTTGACAGAATAATTAACAGGGTAACCGTTTTCGAAATCTTCTTGGCTTTTGAACGTGCGCTTATAAAGGCTAGGATAAGAAGGGGACATTAAGCCACGTGCATAACTTGCTAAGGCGATACCCGCGAGACTCATGGGTATATTGACGGTAGAGGCACCAAGCACCAATAGTACATAACCTGCACTGAAACCAAAGTAAGCAATGGTGAGAGACCGATAGGCGCCTAAGAATTTATCGGCAATAAAGCCGCCGGCAATGGCAAATAACGGCCCAATGGATGAGAAAGCACCTACAACCATCATCGTATCAGCTTCGCTGTATCCCAAGTTTTCTAAGAAAAATCGCGTGAGAATGACCATGACACCATAGAACGACAGACCAAACATCATCTGACAGAACATCATGGATTTATTGAGCTTGTTCCACATAATAAAATCCTTAACTTTAAAATAAAACTGGTTTTTAAAACCAGATTTATAATAACAGACAAGATATGTTACATATTGATGTGGGTCGATATACTGTGGACGTGAAGCACGAGAAATTCTAATCCAAAGCGTTAGTTTAATTTGTTATCTTCGATAAATTTTCGGAATCACTCTAACAAGAAGCACGATGACGATGTTCTTATTTATTGCTATGAATTTTACTTTGAACAAAAATCTCTGTGAAACATTGGTTTAGCCACGCTAACAACGCGCTGTGTTCATGTCGTTTGTGATAGTAGCTGATGGTTTGTACGAGATATTGTTGTTCAGTTACGTCTGCGGTAAGTAAAGTGAAGTCATTGTGATCTTGAATAGGGAAGTATTCACTGGTCGTCATAAACATATCGGAATGCTTGATAACGTCTAGCAGCACTAATGGATATTCGGATCGAAACCCTACATCGAGAGTGAATCCGTGCTCGCCTAAGATATTGACAGCAGGGCTAATTTGTTTGCTGAAATCATTGATCGTGAGTTGTGCCAAAGGGTAAAGAGATAAATTTTCGAGGGTTACCGGACTCCCGCAAAGTGGGTGATTCTTACGGACTAAAACGGCGGCATCAACAGTATCCAATAATTGCGATGTCAGCGTTGATGGAACGTGTGATAAACGTGAGTTAATGCCAAATAAAATCTCCCCACTCTCAATTCGTTCGATCGTTTTTTCACCCCAAGAGCACACGTCAATTTTTAAATAGGGAGCATGATGTTGAAAATAGCGAAATAGGAGTCCTGAGATCGAAGATACAAAAAACGGAGAGACAGCAATGGTCACTTCATCGTCTAGAAGGTGAGGGTCAAAGTGATCTGAGGCATTAACGACTTTCTCTACGTCATACATTAATGGAATCAGTGCTTTAGCAAGGTTATCTGCATATGCAGTAGATTCTAGGCCGGTTTTTACTTTAACGAAAAGTGGGTCATCGAATTGATGGCGCAGTTTTTGGAGAGACTGGCTGACTGCCGGTTGGGAAACGAAGAGTCGTTTTGAGGCTTTTCCCATGTTTTTCTCTTCATGTAGAACCTTAAAGACACGCAATAAATTTAAATCTAAATTAGAAAATCGATTTTTCGCCACTCTCGTAACCTGTTAATAGGGGATATACTATTTAGCGAATTTAATAAAGGCATGTCAAGTAGCCAGCAGTGAAAAGCTGGCTATAAGAAAATCGCTTAAGTTGTGAGGTACTAAAAACGATAACCAACAGTTAACGAGAGGTGGTCAGCGTCTAATCCCTCGTGGGAACCTATGTTAGCTCGTAGATCCGTATAGAGACCCATGTTGAATTGAGCTCTAACACCAATACCGAGATAGAGGTTGGTTTCACGTTCTGAATCACTCATTCCTGCAAAAGACAACTTAGCGTTGGCATTGGACAAGCCTATCGCGCCGTATGGCTTAACCCAAACGTTGTCGAGATCAAAGGCATAACCAATGTCGGTATCAATATTAAAAGCATTAAAGTCAATATCGATACCGTGGTCAGAATCGCTGTTCATTGTATAGGATGCGTTTGCACTAACGATGCGGTTGAAGTCATAACCGTACTCTAATTTAAACCCTGTGCCCATTTTGTATGTATAGCCAGAATCGCTAAATGATAGGTTGTTGATACCGGCGCCGATACGATGACCTGAATAATCGCTATTTGCGAATGCCGTAAATGAAAGTGCTGAAATCGTGGTTGCAAGTAGGATCTTTTTCACAATAAGGTTTCTCGTAATAAGGTAACTTTTCGTTAACATCCGTTTGTTCTGGTTCTCATCCGTGGAATGCGATAAATACTAACCAGGTAGGTATGTTGATTCTAATTATTAAGTGTTAATCATTAGATAAGTATTGCTTATTACGAGGAAAGCGTTGCTATAACGGCAACGCTAATCGGTCACTACATTACGCGGTATTGAGGCTTTAAAGTACCAACCCACCATCAACTGCCAGCACTTTGCCGTTGTAAAAATCGTTTTCAATGATGAACTGCGCGGATTTTGCGATTTCAACGTCTTGGCCAAGACGTTTAACCGGTGCCATCTGCTCGAGGCGAGTCAGTGCTTCAGGCTTCATTGACGCTGTCATTGCGCTGTAGCAAGCCCCTGGCGCGATAGCGGCGGCGCGGATGTTATAACGAGACAGTTCTTTTGCCCAAACCATGGCCAATGATGCGACGCCGGCTTTTGCAGCACTGTAGTTGCTTTGACCCATATTGCCATCACGTGCGACAGATGAAATATTGATAATCACGCCTTGTTGATTGGAGCGAATCATCGCTTTTGCTGCTTCTCTACCGCACAAAAATGTGCCACTTAGATTCACATTAATCACGGCATTAAATTGTTCAAGCGACATCTCGTTTAATATTTCTCCGTCTTTTGCTTTTATCATCAAACCATCGCGCAATATACCGGCGTTGTTAATCAAAACATTGACTTTGTTAAAGTCATTTAATATTTCGTTGAAGACATTAACGGTTGCGGCTTCATCGGTAATATTGGCGCAGTAGGTGCCTATTTTGGTGCCGTTTGCTTGAAGATCGGCAGCCGCAGAGACCAGTTGTTCTTCATTGCTGTCAATGATAGCAATGTGTGCGCCTGCTTTAGAGAGCATGTTCGCTGTAGCAAAGCCAAGGCCTTGTGCGCCACCTGTGATGACGACAACAGAATCTTTAATATTCATGAATCTTCCTTTGGTTATTGAGTTGCTGAGTCTCACTGTATGTTTTGGAGACAATTATTATTAGAATAATTTTTTGTTTGAATTTCGTTATATCTCGGCACTGTTTATTTATTTGCTAAATAACATAAGAAGAAGAAATTATTTAGACATAATGGCGAGTGACTATTTAAGTGTAAGCACAAAACGTTCAGTGAAAAGCAAAAATTTTAGACGTTGAGGGCGTGTTTGTACTGGACCTAATGAGCAAGCATTGGCGCGACTCATTATTTTAGTCTGGTCTTACCACTCGGCATTTTCATCTTGGAGAGTCGGTGTCACCCTTGTTTTCACTATTTTGCCAATGATTTTTTAAACTACGTTGATTTAGCATAGAGCGATTCAAAGATAGAAATTTGCTTGAAGGAGGCAAAAAAGGTGAAATGACAATGATATTTGCTCAGGGAATGTTTGTTTAAATTGAGGGTAAAATTACCCCAATGAGATGTAAAATCATCACTGGGGTAAGAAGAGGTGCTTAACTTTCACTATAGAATGATAGAAGAGCTGCTATTACGCGACGCGAGTCAGGTCCTGTGAATCTGGCTCATTCGTCAGGGTTTGCTTCATATCATGGCTAAAGTGATCGACCTGAATAGCACGATAACGCAGTGCATCAGCAGCAACGATCTTATCCACTTCTTCTTGGGTCAAAACGTCGGCTTCTAATGCTTGCTGTAGTCGATCGAAAAGTAATCCTTTTTTCGCAACTTTCCCTGCTTTGACACCTTTAAAGAGCTTTGCTTCGAGATCTCTTATGTTATACATCGCGATGAATGCTCGTTCCATAATACCGACGTTGTCATCCTCATGTTCACCGATATAGCAAAGGTGCGTTAGACGATCACGGTCTTCCCCCGGGATCATCAGCTTTTCAGCAATCTTAAGACTTAAGCTGTCAGCCGGCTGTTTGAAGTGATTGCCAATTGGGAATAGCAGTGCCTTCAGTGTTTTTCCGGCAAACCCGCTTGAGAAATTGCGATAGGCTTCGTTTAACGACTTAGCGGCGTGGTAGAAACAATGCTCGGCGGCATAATGCACATAATCAAGATCGGCGGCTGGTTGTCCCTCATCATGGAATTTTTTCAGTACGGCTGAAACCAAGTACAGGTACGCCAAACCATCGCCTAATCGAGCTGAAATCAACTCTTTACGCTTTAGTTGCCCGCCAAGAGTGAGCATTGCAAAGTCAGCACTCACTGCTAATGCCTTACTTAAACGCTTTAAGCTCTTATAATGACGTGCCGTTTCACCGCTAACAGGAGAAGACGTAAATGCGGAGCCAGTTAGGGCAGCAAACAAACCGCCTATGGAGTTTTTCGTGGCATGACCGATGTGCTTGAACAATAAGTTATCGAAAGCTTTTACACCTTCTTCGTGGTTAGGATTGGCCGCCGCTTCCATCTCTTGTAAGACATAAGGATGACAACGTGTTGCCCCTTGACCAAAGATCATAAGGTTACGTGTGAGTATATTCGCCCCCTCTACAGTAATAGAGACTGGCATGAACATATATGGGGAAGCGAGGTAATTCATTGGACCACATTGGATAGCGCGGCCAGCATGAATATCCATTGAATCATTTAGGATAGTTCGTGAGATTTCCGTCATGTGGTATTTAGCAATGGCGGTAACGATTCCTGGGGTTTCGCCCATATCCAATGATGTCGTAGTCAGGGTGCGGTTGGCTTCAAGAAGATATGTCATACCCCCGATGCGACCCATAGCCTCTGCGACACCTTCAAATTTACCAATCGACATCCCGAACTGTTTACGCACATAAGCATAAGCACCGGTTGTTCGTGCTGTTAAATGACCAACGGCTGTGCCAAGTGCTGGAAGTGAGATGCCACGCCCAGCCGATAGACATTCTACTAACATTCTCCAGCCACGACCGGCGTAGTTTGCACCACCTATTAGCCAATCCATCGGGATAAATACGTCCTTACCGCGAATAGTACCGTTCATAAAAGCAAGGTGCATCGGGTCATGGCGTTCCCCAATGATAACGCCATCGTGGTCAGTTGGAATTAACGCACAGGTAATGCCAATGTCTTTTTTATCACCCAATAGCTGCTCAGGATCTTGTAACTTAAACGCGAGCCCCATTACCGTCGCAACAGGCGCCAATGTGATATAGCGTTTATTCCAGCTTAGACGAATACCGAGTACTTCTTGACCTTCGTGCATGCCGTAACAAACCGTTCCAGTATCCGGAATGCCACCAGCGTCAGAGCCCGCTTCTGGCCCCGTAAGTGCGAAGCACGGTGTATCCGTACCGTTGGCGAGGCGTGGTAACCAATAATCTTTTTGTTCTTGTGTACCGTAATGAGACAGGAGTTCGCCTGGCCCAAGTGAGTTGGGGACCATAACGGTAATCGCGGCATTCATACTACGCGATGCAATCTTAGATACGATGGTCGAGTTAGCCAGTGCAGAAAAATGACGGCCACCATAGTCTTTAGAAATGATGAGAGAGAAGAAGCGCTCTTTGCGCAGATATGCCCATACCTCGGCAGGGAGATCGCGATCTTCTTTGACCATTTTATGATCATCAAGCATCGACAGTAGGGTTTCAAGCTCGTTATCGATGAATGATTGTTCTTCTTGTGTCAGTGTCGGTTTTGGATACTGATGAAGGGTCGAGAAATCAGGGTTACCAGAAAATAGTTCACCGTCCCACCATACGCTGCCCGCTTCCATTGCCTCTCTTTCGGTAGCGGAAAGAGGTGGAAGTACTTTTTTAAACAAGCTAAATGCAGGTTCACTGATTAATTTTTGGCTGATGAAACTCATAAGTACTGTTCCTTGTGTTCAATTGAGTCATTGTTTATGACTAGAGCGAATGTGTATGCGCTAGCGCAGGGGGGTAAAGGTGCATAGGGGCTTAAAAACGGACCACGAGTTGATGCACATTGGTTTAAAGTGAATGTGTATGTTGAGTGCATTTAGCGCTTCCCTATATCGGAAGGCGCTAAAACACCTGCAGACAGATAAGGGATGAGGCGATCGATGATGGCTTCAACGTCCGCGTCATGTTGATCAAATGTACTGGATGCGATTTCGGTGAGTGCCTTACTCGAACCGATGGCAAAAATAAAGGTACCCAGAGAAAAATGAAGGCGCCAAAATAACTCAGCGTCATCGATGCCGTCGCAACACGAGCGGACGGATTCGACAAAAAGGTCTAAGGTGCTTTTATATCGAGTTAAAATGAACCAACGTAAGTGCCCTTGAATATCGGAGTAGCCTTTACTCAGGAGCAATAAGAAGCGGTTCATGCCGTTAGCCTTGATGTTATTTAATGAACACAACGGTGCCTTGATTGCATGGAATACATCATCAAGATTGTAGCTTTCCCTTTGATTTAAACAGAGCAACGACTTGTTAATTGCTGGCATCAATTCGCTTAAGTAGCGATTGAGTAATTGACGGATCAAACTCTTTTTATCACCAAAATGGTAGTTAACTGAAGCTACGTTGACTTTAGCCTTACTGGTTAGAGTACGTAATGATGTTCCTTTATATCCATGTTCAGTAAATAAAGCCTCAGCGACATCTAAAATTTTATCTCTTGTTTCTGTTTTATATTCCATGCAATTAAAACACCTGTATTAAACACTCGTTTTAATACTATCGGTTAAAAATTAACACAACAAGTGATTAACATCATATTTTTAAATTTAACAAGAGGTGTCGATTTTATTTAACGATTAACTATATGAAACATAAGTGTTTTTATCTATAAAATATTTTTAAATTAAATTGAGTTATTTACGGTTAATTAAAATAATCTTTTAAAAACAGTGTCTTGAAGGTGTTTCTTTGATTGTGTATACAATGTGTTTTTAATTGTCGATCAAATAATAACCAGGGTGTATGACTTGTTTTTAGGTAAGTTGGCCATGCGAATAATTTATGCGTTGGTGTTTGGTTATCTGCATTTCGAATGTATTGGCTGGTCTGGTATTGGGTTTTTATATATGTTCAATTGCTATTCATGGATATAAATTATGAGAAATAATTGGTGGTACATATTAATTTGTGATCAATGTTTTATTTTTAAAACATCCCTATCAGTTGCATATACAAATATTCAAACATGAAATGCCACCAAGTTCATACTCAACCCCTTGTTAGTCATACATCAATCTGGTGGGCTGCTTATTATTTCAAACGGGAATTTAAGGTTTTTGAACTTATTCCATTATTTTATGGCAATTATTTGTGGTGACAAAACCAAGTGCTTTGTACAGAATGGCCATATTCAAACGCTTGTTTGAATATTCATTGATTTAAATCAATGAACATTAATAAAGTCATTTGGAGCTTCGCAGGTACGCCTCGGGCCATATTAAAAAAGGAACATACTATGTCTAACCAAGCAGCATTCGAAGCAGTAAACGCACAACTACAAACCGTCATTAATCCATTCGCAAACTTTGGCTCACTGGTTGCCAAAAACATGGAAACCTTGTCGAAAATGCAACTAGAAACACTCACAGCGTACAGCGAGCTTTCAAATGAAAACTTGCAAAGCCTCGTTGCGATTAAACAGCCGCAAGACCTTGCTAATCACGGTAGTAAACAGCTTGAAATCATGACTAAAGTGAGCCAGCGCTTGCTTGAAGATGGTCAAAAACTTAGCGAAATCGGTAATGAGTTTAAAGCCGCTGTTGATGAAATTTCAGCGACTACAATCAACACCGCAAAAAGCAAATAAGACTAAAGGCGGTCACTTTTGTTAGTCAATGAGCTTGCTAGTTCGCTTATTGCTGATTATCGATGACCGCGACTTCATTCACAGTACAGGGATGAGATGATGAACAATAAACCACCCTTTCAAGACATTATAAACAGTTACTTTCAGGCAAGTGAAAGCTGGCTCGGTGCCTTCCAAAAGCCGACTCAATCGACAATCTTTAAATCACAAGTTGAAGATTGGAGTGCATTGGCACATTCAGTGACCAATAACCCGACAACGGTATTAGAGCAGCAGATGAATTGGTGGAACCAACAAATCAATCTCTTTAATGACTGTATCTTAGGCGCTGGTAGCCCGAATGCACCGGAAAAGGACCCGCGATTTAAAGATGAAAGTTGGGCTTCAAATCCGCTGTATCACTATATCAAAGAAAGCTACAAATTAGTGTGTGAGTCCGTTCAAAAAACCATTGATGATACTGATGATCTTGATCCAGATGCAAAAGAGCGTCTCGAGTTTTTTTCTCGTCAATTTTTGAATGCGATGTCGCCAAGTAACTTTGTGACGACAAACCCGGAAATCATGAAGTTAACTCTGGAATCCAATGGTTCTAACTTGATAAAAGGTCTAGAGCAACTCCAAGAAGATATGACGCGAAGCGTCGATATGTTGAACATTCGTATGACCGATGCCGAAGCATTTACGCTTGGTGAGAACATTGCGGCTACACCAGGGAAAGTGGTTTTTAAAAATCACATGTTCGAGTTGATACAGTATCAGCCGACAACCGAAAAGGTGTATAAACGACCAATGATGATTGTTCCACCTTTCGTGAACAAGTATTACATTATGGACTTGAGCGAAAAACGCTCGTTCGTGAAGTGGTTAGTTGACCAAGGTCATACCGTCTTTATGGTGTCCTGGATAAATCCAGATGAAAGCTACAGCGAATCGGATTTTGGCACCTATGTTACGGACGGGCTCATCCCTGCTCTCGATGCGATTGAATCAGTGACAGGTGAGCGAGAAGTTAATGGTTTAGGTTATTGTATCGGCGGAACTTTACTGACGGTAACCATGGCATACATGGCGGGTAAAAAACGCAAGCAACGCATTAAATCCGCTACGTTACTGACCACGATTTTAGATTTCAAGCAACCTGGTGAACTGGGTATTTTCATCAATGACGCCATGATCTCTGCGATTGAATCGCAAAACTCTATGAAGGGTTACATGGATGGCAGACAGATGGCGGTATCATTCAGCTTACTGCGTGAAAATAGCTTGTACTGGAATTACTATGTAACGAATTACCTAAAAGGTGAGAAGCCGGTAGCTTTCGATCTACTGCATTGGAACTGTGATAACACGAATGTCCCGGCCGCGTGCCACAATCAAATGCTTCGCCAGTTTTATCTAGAAAATAAGCTCAGCCAACCAAATGCTATCCAAATTGACGGAGTGGGCATCGACCTAAGTAAAGTTAAGTCGTCGATTTATTTCCTCTCTGCGATTGAAGATCATATTGCGCTCTGGAAAGGGACGTATAAAGGCACTGAATTATTGGGTGGGCAGAGCACGTTTGTTTTAGCGGAAAGTGGCCACATTGCCGGCCCAATGAATCATGCCAATTCAACCAAGTATGGCTTTTGGACCAATCCAAATGTGAAAACTGACGCGGATACCTGGTTAGAGAAAGCGAAGAAAAATACCGGCTCGTGGTGGCCTCATTGGCAAGAATGGCTTGATGAGCGTAATTTCTCAGAGAAGTTGGAGCCAAGAACGTTAGTGGGCGAACTCGATGCTCCAGGTTCGTATGTAAAACAGCGTATTGAAGATGTGCTTGCAAATAGTGCGGATGCACAGAGTGAGGAGAACAAAAATGTCGCTTGAGGTCGGTCAACACACGAGCATTACTAAAACGTTGGGCAAGGCCGAAGTTGAAGCCTTTGCGTCTCTCGCTGAAGATTATAACCCCGTGCATTTGGATGAAGCTTTTGCGGCGATGACGCCATTTGAAGTACCGATTGTGCATGGTATGTTAGCGGCAAGTTTGGTCTCAGGCCTACTCGCATCAAAACTTCCGGGTCCGGGGGCGATTTATTTGGGACAGACGCTTAAGTTCACCTGTCCAATCCGAGTAGGAGAGACTGTCACAGCTCGTGTAGAGGTGACACATATCCGAGAAGATAAACCGATCGTTACCTTGGCGACAGAAGTCACTACGGAAGAAGGCCAAGTGGCAATACAAGGTGAAGCGACCGTGATGCTTCCTAACTAACGTCCTAACCAGTAGGCAATAGAACTCTCTTGTTAGTTCAGGTCGCGAATTGTTTGAAAAGACTAAGTCTAATGGCTTAGTCTTTTTTTATGGTGATGCGGTTTAACTAGAGCCCATTATCTACTTGTTTTTATGTGAAATTATCATGTTGAGCATCGCCCTTTACAGACCCTAGAATGAATGTATTTTAGACAGTCTTGAAAATTAATTATTGGCATATGCCAATAATAAGCGTATTTTTGTCGTTATCTTTTAAGGAAAAAGGACAGAATATGATTTATGCAATACCAATTAGCAATGGTAATTTATCGAGTCATTTTGCACGAGCGAAGGCATTAAAAATTATTGACGACTGTAGAGAAACCGATCAAATCGTTAGCCTAAACCTTGATGCAGACTCATGTGGGAAAAAAGAAAAGTGGTTAACAGTGTTGAATCACTACCACGTTGACGCTGTTATTGTACGAAACATTGGGCAGAACATGTTAAGTGCTCTCTTTAAAGATGGTATTGGTGTCTATAGCGCGAATCGCCAACAAGGCATCACGACACTACACCCAAAACAGTTATCTCTTGTCACGGAAGTGAGTTACGGCAAGCGCTCCAATCGGCATCCTAAGAAAGCGCCATCTTGCCATCAGTCTTCTTGCTATCAACCTTTATCAACACTGAATAATCGCTTAGCGCCGCGAACGATGTCAAAACTTAAGAAGGTGTTAAAAATTGAAAGCGATACAAAATGAGTGACTCGCAGGTGATCGCCAACGAGTTGAGCGGTGACTCGGGTAGGGAGTACCTACTCGTGGTTTTGATGGTGCATCATCAAGGCATGTCCATTCACTAAACATAGCGCTACCTTATGCCGAGCTGAATTGACAATATTTCCAAATGTCTGCCGAGATACATTCATTTTCGTTGCCGCTTCTAGTTGGCTCAATCCTTCTTGGTCGGCTAAACGTAACGCTTCTAACTCATCAGGCATGAGGTCAATCTGGGTCAATGCGCTTAGTTCAATGCCATTAGGTTTGAAGCATTGGTAGGGGGCATGGCTGCAGATCCGTCGTTGTTTTTTAGGTCGTGCCAATTTTATTCTCTAGTGATAGGTGGTGGAATGTCTACTCATATACCTAACAACCATAAGCAATGCTCGATATGCAGCAAGCCATTTTTTACAGAAGAAAGTGTTATCGATGTTGTAGCACTACCAGATGGGCGTGTCATTGCAGAAATTATAACAACAGATAAAACGCAAGGCTATCAAGGTATCGTACAAGGAGGGATAATTTCGACACTTCATGACTGTATGATGGTGCACTGCTTGTTCTATCAAGACATAGTGGCTTATACCGCTGAGTTGTCGGTTCGATTCATTTCTCCAGTGCCGTTGGGTCAAAAATTGATGCTAGAAGCGGTGCTGACAACGACTAAGAAAGGCATTTATTATCTGCAAAGTACGATTACTTGTGATGGGAAGGTGTTGTCAAAGGCATCGGGGAAGTTTGTTTAGCTAATGAGATGGCCAAAATCAACTTTGATTTGCAGTATTATTATATTGTATTATTTTACGTTCAGTTTTGATGGCGTAGGTTCAGGCTTGGCGGCATAAATTGAATGGGTTGGAAAAGGTGCAATAAAGTGCGAGGCACAGACGTAAAAAAGCCCCTGTTAGACAGAGGCTCTTGCAGTTAAAGATGAGGGTTATTTAGCAACATGTGCTACTAACACGTCTCACTTGAACTGAATTCGAATTATTTTTCTAGTTTAGAAAAGTAATCGAAGATAACTGGTACGTCGTTTTGACCTAGGCCAGCATCAACAGCAGCTTGTAGGTTTGCAGCAGTACCTTGAGCGATTAGAGACTCAGTACCTAGCTCTTCACAAAGTGCAAGGAAGTAACCAAGGTCTTTGTTTGCGTTAGCAACAGAGAAACCTAGTTTTTCTTCGCCGTCTACAGCGTAGAACTTACAGAACTGCATGAACGGAGAGTTAGAAGGACCAGCTGACATGATGTCAAATAGTTGTTGACCGTCAACACCAGCAAGCTTAGCAACAGCGAAAGCTTGAGACATAGTCGCAACAGTCGTCATGCCCATGAAGTTGTTTACAAGCTTAGTCACGTGACCTGAACCTAGCGTGCCTAGGTGGAATACGTTTTCGCCTTGCTCTTCAAGAACAGGTTTAACCTTGTTGAAAGTGTCCATGTCGCCAGCAGCCATGATGTTCAAAAGACCATCTTTAGCGTGTGCAGGAGTACGACCTAGAGGTGCGTCGATCATGCCCGCGCCTTTTTCAGCTAGAGCTGCGCCGATTTTCTTAGTAGAAGCAGGGATAGAAGTACCGAAGTCAACAAGAACTGCGCCTTCTTTAATACCAGCTAAAACGCCGTCTTCACCGTAAACGATTTTTTCTACAACCGCTGAAGTAGTAAGGCAGAACTGAACAATGTCACTTGCTGCAGCGAGTTCTTTAGCTGAAGTGAATGCTGTCGCGTTGCCACGGTCTGTAACGCGAGCAACTGCTTCAGCGCTAAGATCCATTACGTTTACGTGGTAGCCACGTTTTTGTAGGTTTTCAACCATGTTGCCGCCCATAAGGCCAAGGCCGATGAAACCAATGACTGGTTTTGTCATGTCTAACTCCTAACGTATTATTGTATGACTTTATATGCGATTAAGAATATACGTCTGTTTCAATTTTAGCAATCGCAAATACGCGGAAACCGTCCCTATGTCTCATTTATTTGCATAAAAGCAATAGAAAACCGTTTTAAATGTACATTAAAACATCGAATAAGTGACGTATTAAACGATCGTGGTCAGTGAGTAAACCTAGGTATTGAGGGCTTTCAGCGTAAGTTAGTTTCCATGATGTGGCGGGATACACTTGGTTTATGTGTTGGAAAGACAAAAGTGTTAAAATTCGTTTAATTTGGACTAAAAGACAGGAATAGAACGAAGTACACGCCCTAACACTGAATATTTGTTGCGTTATTATTGCTCAGGATCGGAAGATTTTGAGGAGAAAAAAGAACGAATGGTGGTTAAAAAATGACCTTAGTGTGGTCTGGTACCCAAGGTCATTGATAAGATTTAAGGCTTTATACAGGTAGCGAAAGCGTTAAGATATTAATGCATCAAGATATTAGTGCATCAAGATATTAAGGTATCTTAAGCGCCGTTGTAGCGTTCAAATAAAGCAGCGATACCTTGCCCGCCGCCAATGCACATTGTCACAATGGCGTAGCGTCCCCCAGTGCGCTGTAGTTCATACAGTGCTTTAACCGAAATGAGCGATCCGGTGGCACCGATTGGATGACCGAGGCTGATACCTGAACCGTTTGGGTTTACTTTCTCAGGATCAAGCTCCAACGCTTTTATGACAGATAGTGCTTGCGCCGCGAATGCTTCATTGGCTTCCCAAATATCAATGTCATTGGCATCAACCCCTGTCTTCGCAAGTAACTGTTTGACTGCTGGGACTGGACCAATACCCATAATCGCGGGATCAACCGCTGCAATGGCATAACCGACCATTGTCGCCATGGGCGCTAGACCTTTCTCTAATGCGACTTGTTTTTCCATCAATACCAACGCCGCGGCACCGTCATTAATACCAGAAGCGTTACCAGCCGTCACAGTCCCGTCTTTTTTAAAGGCGGGTCGCAATGTTGAAAAATCTTGAGCGGTGCCATCAAAACGTACGTGTTCGTCTTGATCAAACACGACTGTGCCACGACGTGATTGTTGTTCAATAGGCAGGATTTGGTCGCCAAATCGATTTTCTTCTATAGCGCGCTGCGCACGTCGGTGGCTTTCAAGTGCGCAAGCATCTTGTTCTTCTCGGCTTATATCATATTGCTCAGCTAAGTTTTCTGCGGTGATGCCCATGTGTGTGTCGTTGATCGGGCAGGTTAGGGCGCCGACCATCGGGTCAACTAACTGTGAGTCTCCCATTTTTGAGCCAAAGCGCGTGGTCGGTGACCAATAAGGGACACGAGTCATAGACTCTGCTCCGCCAGCAACGGCAGCATCGCAATCACCCAGTAGGATCATTTGTGCGGCAGAGACAATAGATTGGAGGCCTGAGCCGCAAAGGCGGTTGACGGTGAGAGCAGGGGTTTCAATTGGCAAGCCGCCTTTTAAAGCGGCGACTCGGCTCATGTACATATCTCGTCGGTCGCTGTGCGTGACACTACCGATTACGCAGTGGCCAATATCTTCTGGCTCGATTTTTGCGCGCTTTACGGCTTCAGCAATGACTTGACCAGCAAGCTCTGTCGGTGCGATGTCTTTTAACGCTCCGCCAAAATCAGCGATTGCGGTACGAACACCGCTGAGTACAACAACTTCTCGTTTCGACATATTAACTCCAATTATTATTTTGTAGGGGATAAAGGTCGGGCAGTGCCCAATAGCTTAACGCAGACTAACACTTTAGTTACATTTGCTCATGTCACGTTACAGTTAACTATCTAAAAGTAGTGAGCAAAGCGGGGCTAAGTATCATGAATGACGATGGAAAGAGGTCGAAGCACAAAGATGAGGGGAAGAGAGCGGGCAGGTCGATGAATGGGCAGTAAACAAAAGGATTAAAAAAACGCCAACCGCTAGAAGATTGACGTTTATCGTGAGCGTTAATGCTTAAAAGTTTAACGTCGTACCGACATACCAATTTCGTGGCGTGATGACATAACCTCGCTGGGTAATGGCTAGGTCGTCGAATCCGGCATTAGTGACATTTTTTACACCAGCTCTAAGGCGCCAATCAGTGTTCACAAGATAGTTAAGTCCTAAGTCAGCCGTTACGTAGGCTGGACGATAAACGTTATCATCCACCGATATTAGGGTTTGACTGGTGTAGTTTACGCGAGCAAACGTGCTTAACGCATCAATAGGCTCCCAAATGAGACGGGCCATCGCGGTGTGGTCTGGGCGATTTTCAAGCTCGTTACCCGTCGACTTATCTTCAGTAGCGAGGTGCGTATAAGTACCATTCATTCTAATAGAAGACGTAAAGTCATACTCAGCGCTCAATTCTGCGCCTTGAATAACTGCTTCGTCGATGTTTTTGTACGTATAAATGTCGCGGCCATCGGGTTCTGTACCGACGGCGTTATCTAGGTCTCTATCAATCAAGTTAGAGATATTGTTTTGGAAAAGGCCAAATTCAACAGACCAAAATGTTTCCACATAGCTCGTCGATATTTCATAGTTTGTACTGGTTTCTGGTTGAAGGTCAGGGTTACCGACCAACAAGCAGCCCCCTTTACAGCTATTGATAATATTTTGCTCAGACAATTGGGTTAACGTAGGGGCTTTAAATGCCGTGCCCACGCCGCCTTTTATTGTCCAGTTATTGGTGGCCGAATGCACAAGGTAAGCTCGGGGACTCCAGTGTGTACCGAAGTTTTCATGCATATCAACGCGTGTACCGTAGGTGAGTGTATTTTTCTCACTTAGCATCCATTGATCTTGAACAAAAAGGGCCTGCTGGCTTACGTTTTCATCACCGGTTACGGTTAAGCTGTCTGGGTTTTTTAATTCGGTGTATCTCAGCTCTCCACCGAAAGTGACCGTATGATTAGCCAGTTCTGTCGTTCCGTGTCCATCAATAGACTGATTGATTTCGTTAATGTCATAAAAACCCAGTTCAGGATTTTTTGAATTAAAGTTATCTTGGGTTTCAATCGCATCTCTATTATAACGAAGTAATGCGTCTCCCCAGTCATAAGATCCGTTATACGTTAAGGCTTGGGTGTTACGTTTTACATTTGCTTCAGAGTCGGTCAAACCACTCGTTGATTCAATAACACCATCTCGTTGATCATCGGCGTAGGTAAAGTCAAAAGCAAGATCGTGGTCATTATTGATATACCACAATAGGCTGCCGCTGGCTGTTAGTGTGTCACGCTGTTCTAGCGCTGTCGCCAATGAACGGTCATAGGTATTTCCATCTTCGTCCTGCGCGTTACCAGAAAATGGTTTCCAGGCATCGCGAGAGGATTTATTCATCGATAAAGACATGAATAACTGATCGTCAAGTAAGGCTCCAGACGTGGTAAAGCCAGCGGTGTACTCACTTCCGCCATCATCATCACGGTATCCATAATCACCGCTGATTTGTGAGTTCCACTCATTGGTTGGTTTTTTGGTAATGACATTGATGACACCACCTAACGCTTCTGAACCATATAACGCAGACATTGGGCCACGAATGACCTCTATACGCTGAATACTTTCTTTTGGAATGGCTGATAGATCAAAGTCATTGCCACGGAACACCGCATTCGATGAACTCATTTTACGGCCGTTAACAAGGATCATGGTAAAACCAGAGTCCATACCCCGTATAGAGATCATTTCACGCCCAGCTCGACCTCCGTCCATTTGGCTCTCAACACCAGCGATGTTCTTTACGAAATCATTAAGCGCAAGGCCAGGTTCCGAAAGAATGTCTTCTTCAGTAATGACTGAAATTGAAGCCGGTGCTTTGGTTGTTGAAACTTCAGTGTGCGTCGCCGTTACGACCATTTGCTCATCTGTACGAATTGAAGCGTCATTTTGAGCAAAAAGCGGTGAAGAACAAAGGGCGGTAATGGCCACAGCTACTGGGGTAAGGGCATACGTTGTACGGAGCATATTAAGTCCAATTTAAGATAAAGCGAATAGTTAATAAAAACAGTATCGATAATGATAACGATTGGCATTATATGATCGAGATACTATTATCACTATTATTAATGTGTGTTTATTTGTAATTTATCTTATTGATATAAAAGTAATTGTATTGTTTTTGTTGCTAAGGTGATGGTGGGTGGTGGAATGTTGACAAGCGGTTGGGTGAAGGTAATGGGCGTGGTAGAAAATAATAGGCGTGGTGGAAAATAATAGACACGCCTAATTGGAGTCTAGAATAATGAACGATGTGCAACGTTATAAGGTCGATCTTATATTAACACCGGGTTCATAGCAGCATGCGTTCATGCCAGTTTGGTCATTCTATTTATTGTAAAGGACTCCGTCGCACCTTCGGTTGCCGATTTGTACTGGGTGATATGCTGACTTGCCAAATGAGTTTGTAGTAATTCTTCTGTTAGCCAATTTTCGTAGAAAACAAAATGAGCCGGGTTATTGTTGTCTTGGTGCAAGTCGTAGTTGATGCAACCTTCTTCTGCGCGAGTTGTGTCGATCAGTTTAAGAAGCTCAGCCTTGACCAGCTCTATACTGTCGGCTTTAGCAATAATGTTGGCAACAATGGTTAGGTGAGTTTTTTCTGTTGTATTCGTCATGTCGTCTCCAATGTAGTGAGTGACTAGTATACCTAGCCATGTGTAAACCCCCGCAGGGTGACACGTCACACTGCGGGGTTGCTTGCTAATACAAATTACAGGTTATGAGTTGGTGGCTTTGATTTCGACAATCATAGATTGATATGGCGTCAACGTTAGCGAATTTAATGTTATTAATTCAGCTGTATTAGATAAGTCGTTATCTAATACTGTGCGTTCGAGGTCGTAATCATACTGACGAACCTGAGGCTGCGCCGTAAAGTTACTAATAACAAGAATCGCGCGCTGGTTGTATTCACGAATGTAGGCGTAGACCTCATGATCATCTGGGTCGAGCAGTTGATAGCGACCATAAACAATCACATCACGATAGGGGCTATTTTTTCGTAATTCAATCAACTGACGGTAATGGTGGTAGATGGAGTGTTCATCCGTCACCACTTGTTCGGCGTTAATATCGGCGTAATTGGTATTTAATGGTAGCCATGGTTGCCCAGTGGTGAACCCGGCATTGTGGCTAGTGTCCCAGTGCATTGGGACTCGGGCATGGTCACGTGAAAAATCATTGAGAAAAGCAAGGCCATCTTCTGGTGATACGCCTTTCTTCATCATTTTTTCATAGTGAAATTTAGCCATCAGGTCGTTGAATTCGTCAATGGAACTGAAGTGCTTATTGGTCATCCCCAGTTCTTCACCTTGGTAGATATAAGGCGTTCCGCTCATGCAGTGAAGCACGGTTGCTAGCATCTTTGCGCTGATAACTCGATATTGAGCGCAATCTGAACCATAACGGGAAACGGCACGAGGTTGATCGTGATTGCTCCAATACACACTGTTCCAGCCTTTCTGATACAAATCATTTTGCCAACGCGACATGATTTCTTTGTATTGAACTAAATCGAAAGGCTTTTTGACCGCGTTGTGCTCTTCTCGATCGATGCTGACATGCTCGAACTGGAAGATCATACTAATTTCTTTGCGATCGGGATGGGAGTAAAAACGGCCATCTAACGTGGAGGTGAAAGGCGTTTCGCCTACGGTTAAAACATCGTAGTGCTGTAATACGCGATCGTACATCTCACGTAAGTATTGATGAGCCAGTAGGTTGTTTGACCAATGTTCCCAACCTGCGACGCCTGCATCAAATATAGTGGCATCAGGGAAATCGGAGGGCTTGCCTATCATGTTAATGACATCCATCCGAAAACCACCTAAGCCTTTTTTAAGCCAGAAGTGCATCATATCGTATACAGCATCACGTACATCGGGGTTTGCCCAGTTTAAGTCGGGCTGTTGATGACTGAATAGGTGCAGGTAATATTGCCCCGTGGCCTCATCTAATGTCCAAGCCTTGGGCTCGAAAAATGACTCCCAGTTGTTTGGCTCAGTGCCGTCGCTTTTTGGGTCCTTCCAGATGTACCAGTCTCGTTTGGGATTATCGAGGCTGCTTTTGGATTCTTGAAACCATGGATGTTGGTCTGAGGTGTGATTTACCACTAAATCCATGACGATTTTGATATGTCGCTTGTCAGCTTCAAACAAGAGCTTTTCCATATCAGCCATGGTGCCGAATTCAGGGGCGATATCTCGATAACCAGAGATATCATAGCCGTTATCTTCCATGGGGGATTGGTAAACAGGGCTAAGCCAGATCACGTTGGTACCAAGAGATTGGATATAGTCGAGTTTTTCTACGATACCGGGAATGTCTCCGATGCCGTCACCGTTGGAATCGTTGAAGCTTCGTGGATAGATTTGGTAGACAACGGCATCGTGCCACCATCGCGGTTCCATACTCATGGTCATACTCCTTCACAAGTGAGATAAGCCTAACTGCTGGTTCGAATAATTAAGGTGGTTTCTAACTGAACTGATTCATAGGGCTGTAGCCCCAATGCGATTTTTGCCGCTACTTGGCCCTTATCAAACATCGGCTGCTGAACTGTCGTCAAACCTGCTTTAGCTGCACTAGGAATGCCGTCAAAACCAACGATTCTAATATTATTAGGTAAGGTCAAACCAATTTCGTGGGCCACTTCTATTGCGGCTAAGGCGATTTTATCGCTCATGCAGAGTAAGACATCGACTTTTTTTGGGGCCGTTAGGGCACCTCGAAGCATGGTTTTTAAGGTGGCATCGTCTAGATCATGAATTTGCCACACATTGTCGGGTGACAAGATTATGCCGTTGTCTGCGAGTGCTTGCTGATAACCTTCAAACCGACATCGAGAAATGGACACATCGCGAGTAAAGAGATTATCGAGATTAGCTAGTCCTAGCGAGGTAGAAGGCTCTAGCCGTAATCCTAATATCAGTACGTTGTCATCCGCAGTATGAATCGCGTGGTTGGCGATGTCATAGCTTGCTTGTTGGTTATCAACATGGACGGAGGCAATATCGGGTAACGAAAAATCGACGGTGATGATGGGTTTGTGTTGTTTCAAGAGGACATTGATAACTTTGATATCAACCGGCTTTCCATAAACGATAAAACTGTCGGGAATAGTTTCTACTTGAGTATTTTGGTAGTTCGCGCCATCAGATGGGAGCAGCAGCATGTTGACGTGTGCTTCATCTAACATTGTTGAAACACCGGATAAGAAGGTGGTCGCGACCGGGTCAGTAAAGTTATAAGCCAATTTGTCAGCCAATAATACACCAATGATGCCTGTTTTACCCGTGCGTAAGCTGCGAGCGGTTATGCTCGGCCCGGTGTAACCGAGCTGGTCGCATGCTTCAAGTATACTTGTTCGCAGCGCTGTGGAGAGTTGGCTAGGGCGGTTAAAAGCATTCGATACAGTCGCAGTAGATACGCCTAGCTTGGCCGCTACTGTTTTTAAAGTTGGCTTTTTACGTTCCATATTCACCACGTTTACTGAGCGTATTGAAATGTTGGGAAGAGTCGTTGTATCAATGTCTAGATTACCCAAACTTTGCTTTAGAGTCTAAAACGTTTAAGAAATAAAAAGCACACGAAATTTCATGGCGATAATCAGTACTTTGATCGTCATCACTTTATGGGATGTGAAGTCTTATAAAACATGATCTCAGGCACAAGGTGGGGATAAGAACTGGTTGAAGTATTAATAAGGTTTTAAGGTATTAAATAAGGGCTTAACCGATTAAGAGTGCTAATCAACGGTCAGGTCTAAGACGTAAGTGACACATTATAAAAATAGTCAAAGAATCGACTAAATAATCAAAGTATCTAATACATGGAGTCTTACTGATGAAAACCTCTCTACTTGCTGGAGCTATCGCTGTGGCGATCTCTGCTTCCTCTGCATTTGCTGCTGACCTCAAATTTACCCCAGGTGATGATGACCGCTTCTCGTGGCAAAACTATGAAGAACTTAAGTCCATGGATCTTAAGGGCGAAACGGTGACTATTTTCGGTCCGTGGTTAACCGAAGATAAAGAACTGGTTGAAAGCGTGATTGCCTACTTTGAAGAAGCGACAGGCGCTGAAGTGAAGTACTCGGGATCGGATTCATTTGAGCAACAAATTGCGATCGATGTTCAGGCAGGTAGTGCCCCTAATATTGCCATTTTTCCGCAACCAGGTTTAGCGGCGGACCTTGCTTCAAAAGGGTTCCTTTCGCCACTGGAGCCTAAAACAGGTGATTGGATTAAAGAGAACTATGCAGCGGGCTCCTCTTGGGTTGACCTAGGAACGTTTGCCGATGAGAAAGGCAACGAGCAATTGTTTGGTTTCTTTTATAAAGTGGATTTGAAGTCCTTAGTTTGGTACGTACCAGAAAATTTTGAAGATGCGGGTTATGAAGTTCCTGAATCGATGGAAGAGCTAAAGGCGTTAACTGAGCAAATTGTTAAAGACGGCGAAACACCGTGGTGTGTAGGCATAGGCTCTGGCGGTGCGACTGGCTGGCCTGCAACGGACTGGGTAGAAGATATGATGCTTCGTACTCAATCTCCAACCGATTACGACAAGTGGACCACAAACGAACTCAAATTTAATGATAAAAAAGTCGTGGAAGCCATTGAAGAATATGGCTGGTTTACTCGTAATGATGCGTTTGTCGATGGCGGCGCACGTGCGGTAGCGGCGACAGATTTCCGAGATTCACCAAAAGGTTTGTTTACGTCTCCGGCGAAGTGTTACATGCACCGTCAAGCGTCATTCATTCCAAGCTTCTTCCCGGAAGGTACAGAGCTCGGTGAAGATGCGGACTTCTTCTATTTCCCTTCTTATGAATCTAAGGATCTGGGTAAACCTGTACTGGGCGCCGGTACGCTATGGAGTATTACAAAAGACTCCAAAGCCTCTCGCGCTTTCATGGAATACTTGCAATCCCCACTGGCTCATGAGGTATGGATGGCTCAGTCTGGTTTCTTAACACCGCATAAAGGTGCAAATGTAGAAACTTATGGCAATGACACGTTGAAGAAACAAGGGCAAATCCTGCTTGATGCAACGACATTCCGCTTTGATGGTTCAGATTTGATGCCAGGAAAAGTAGGCGCGGGTGCATTTTGGACGGGTATGGTGGACTACAGTGGTGGCAAGCCAGCACAAGAAGTCGCTGATGACATCCAAAAAACGTGGGATGCACTTAAATAGATGCATCGATTCAAACAGTTAAAGTAAGCACATCACCACTGGCGAACGTTTCACCGTGAACCGTTCGCCAGTTTTGTATTGTGATTTTTTGTCGTGGCGCTCTTTTCGCAAGCGAGGCAGTAATGGAACAACTTTATTCCTCTTTATTTATCATGGCACTTGGCGTCGCGACCTGCGTTCTCTATTTTGTCGGCAGTAACTGGCTATTGGGTATTATCTTCCCCACTAGGCATGTCTCCAACCAGAAAATGGCCCAGAACTTACGTCGTGCTGCATCGGTACGTCCGTGGTTGTTTTTGGGACCCGCATTGGCCTTTCTCGGCTTATACCTGGTTTACCCGGTGTTTGAGTCTGTCTTTTTGTCGTTGCATGACCGTAATGGCGATAAATTTGTTGGAATGAGCAACTATGTTTGGTTGTTTAACGATAGCGAATTTAGAGAGTCTTTGTTCAACAATATATTATGGCTATTGGTTGTACCGGCCGCCTCAACATTCTTTGGTTTAGTGATTGCGGCTCTAACGGACAAAGTGAGTTGGGGCAACATCGCTAAAAGCTTAGTCTTTATGCCAATGGCCATCTCATTCATTGGTGCGTCCATTATCTGGAAGTTTGTTTATGACTATCGTGCGCCGGGCTCTGACCAAATCGGTATTTTGAATGCCGTTGTGGAGTTTTTTGGTGGAACAGCGGAAGCCTGGGTCACCATGCCTTTTTGGAATAATTTTTTCCTCATGATCATCCTTGTCTGGATACAGACAGGTTTTGCGATGGTGATACTGTCGGCTGCGTTGAGAGGAATCCCTGAAGAAACGGTAGAAGCAGCAGTGCTGGATGGCGCAAGTGGTGTACAGATATTTTTCAAAATATTGATACCACAGATTTGGGGTACGATTGCGGTCGTTTGGACGACTATCACGATTCTGGTATTGAAGGTTTTCGATATTGTTCTTGCCATGACGAATGGTCAATGGAGCACACAAGTTCTTGCCAATATGATGTTTGATTGGATGTTCCGAGGCGGTGGTGATTTCGGGCGTGGTGCGGCCATTGCTGTCATTATCATGATCGCGGTCATTCCAGTGATGGTATGGAACATGCGTCAAGCGCATTCACAAATGGAGGGAAGGTAGATGAGTGAGAAAGTGGTCGCTTCGCCTTCTGATAGCAGCAAAGCAAAATTTAGTTTGAGTAAACTTCGCCGTTCACCATTAACGATATTGGTGCATTTGTCGGTCCTGTTGATTGTGATCTTATGGACGCTCCCAACGGCGGGGCTCTTCATCTCATCATTTCGAGATAAAGATCAGCTTGCACTGACAGGCTGGTGGACGTCATTAACCAACTCAGAACAAAACCTTGTCGATAGAACGGGCGCGCCCGATACGCAAATCCAAGAAGGAGAAGCGTATGTCTTGACCGGACAAATATTGATCGAAGGTAAAGAAACCGTTATTCAAGCATTTGGTTTTTCTTCACGTGCGCCGACGGCTTATATGCCGGGCGATGTCGCTGAGATGAAAAATGGTGGCACGCTAACCGTGACAAAAGATGGTCATTACAAAATGACGGCTTTAGAGCCATTTAAAGGTAAACGTGGTAAGCGAGTATTTTACACAGCGGTAGTGCCGCCTAAATTTGGGTTGGATAACTATCGAGAGGTACTCACAGCGGAAGGGATTGGTCGTTCGTTTATTAATTCTCTGACGGTGACCATTCCTGCGACCATCATTCCGATATTGATTGCGGCGTATGCGGCGTATGCCTTGTCTTGGATGAAGATGCCGGGTCGAAACTTGCTCATTGCGTTGGTTGTGGGTTTGTTAGTCGTCCCCCTGCAAATGTCGTTGATACCGCTTTTGCGTCTGTATAACGATGTTGGCGCGTTCTTTGGTGTCGGGGCCAAAACCTATCTCGGGATATGGCTGGCGCATACCGGCTTCGGGCTGCCATTAGCGATTTATCTATTGCGTAATTACATCTCTAGTTTACCGAGAGAAATTATTGAGTCGGCTCGGGTTGATGGGGCAACAGACTTCGAAATATTCATGCGTATTGTCTTGCCGCTCTCATTTCCAGCGTTGGCTTCGTTCGCTATTTTCCAATTCTTGTGGGTTTGGAACGATCTGTTGGTTGCCACGGTCTTTCTAGGAACAGGCGAAGAGCATATGGTGTTAACCGCACGGTTACGTGAACTATTGGGTTCTCGTGGGGGTAATTGGGAAATTTTGACCGCGTCGGCTTTTGTTTCTATTGCGGTTCCTTTAGGCGTGTTCTTTACTTTGCAGCGTTATTTGGTACGCGGACTTCTTTCTGGTTCTGTTAAATAAGCAGTACTTGATTCAACGATGAGAATAATTAGATGACGGGATTATCTTTAAAAAACATACAAAAATCATACGGTGAAACACAGGTACTTCATGGGATTGATCTTGAGATCGATCAAGGTGAATTCATTGTGTTTGTTGGCCCATCGGGTTGTGGTAAATCAACATTGCTTCGTATGATCGCGGGCCTTGAAGAGATCACCGCTGGTGAGTTATGCATTGAAGACGCACGAGTGAATGAACTCCCTGCGGCTATGCGCGGTATTGCGATGGTATTTCAAACGTACGCGCTGTATCCACATATGACGGTGTATGACAACATGGCTTTTGCCATGCGCATTGCCAAAGAGTCAAAAGAAGCAATTGATGAGCGCGTCATGGAAGCCGCTCGTATGCTCCAGCTTGAACCCTATTTAGGGCGTTTACCCAAGGCGTTATCAGGAGGCCAACGTCAACGAGTGGCGATTGGACGGGCTATTGTACGTCAACCGAAGGTGTTTTTATTCGACGAGCCGCTATCTAACTTAGATGCAGCATTGCGAGTACAAACTCGAATAGAAATTGCCAATCTAAAAGAGGCAATGACCGAAACAACCATGATCTACGTGACGCATGATCAGGTCGAAGCCATGACGCTGGCCGACCGTATTGTGGTCTTGTCTGCAGGGAAAATAGAACAAGTGGGTACACCGTTGGAGCTGTATACCAATCCTTCAAATATTTTTGTCGCGCAGTTTATTGGTTCGCCTTCGATGAACATCAGTCCTGCATCAATGCTTAAAACAGGTGAACGGTCACGAGTACGAGCGGAAAGTGGTGTAGACATTGAACTACCGATCGCATCAGCAGAAACGCTAAACGATGCAGCGCTAAGCATGGGTATTCGACCTGAGGACTTTCTTGTTGCCGACGAACATGAGGCACTAATATCGGGTGAGGTGTTATTTGTTGAGTCACTTGGTGAAGTGACACTTCTTCATATAAAGGTGGCGAATCATGAAGAAACCGTTGTCGCCAAGCTTCCAGGCATTTTGGACTTCCACAAAGGGGAGCGTATTCATTTAACGGCTAACCCGGAAAAAGTTCATTTGTTTACTGATGAAGGTATATCTCTCAAGTACCTCGACTAGCGATGCTCAGCAAGCGTTGATTGTTATTAGGGCTGAGTGTAATCATCGATATCAGCCTCTTCAATATTTAGCCATTCGCTCTCAGCCTTTGCTGGGAGCGAATTGATTAGTTCGGCTTAGGCTCAACGCCATAGGGTAGGCTCGAAAATATTTTTGGCGTCACGTCCACATTGGGGCCTAGTTGGGGCGGCTGCCAGCTCAGCAACATAATCGCCAATACATTTCTATGCTCACCGTACGCAAAGTCAAAGTCGCCAGAGGCTGATGGGATCATCCCTTTTTCTTTGTGGATCGCCTTACTGATTGCCAATCTGGTTTTTTGTACCACGGGATCATCGTCTAATCCGGCCAACAAAAAGGACAACCCAACCTCGGCAATCACATCTTCCTTAGTATGAGCGATGATGTCGTCGATGTTCTTTCTAAAATAATCGAATATCCATTGATGCTCAGACTCGCTGACTGTGCGTTGATAGTATTGCGAATCGGCTAAGATAATGTGGGTCATGCCATAAAGTTTGTTGTTGAATTGCTGTTCATTGAGTCGATAGTCTTCCCCTTTCGGGTAGGTCTCTTGAAAGGCTTGTATGAACTCTTTGGTGAAATCTTTCTCGCCAATTTGTTTCAGCCAATAGGCTTGATTGGCGAGTTGAGCTGCCCACGCTTTGATCATTGTTGGATCGGTTAACGCTGATTTAAAATCATAACGACGTAGCAGTGCTCGCAGCTTTTTGTCATCTTGATGCTGTAAACCATATTCGTTTAATCTCGCCATATAACGTAGTAAATCCAACCCCATATAGAAATAGTCAGGATCGGACTTCGTCGCGCTATAGCGTCGCTGACTACGCTCGTCTTTGGATTTTTTATAATCATTTAAACGTTCGGTTGAATAGGCCCTAATCGCTTTGTTAGTGTTGATTTCAGCAGATAAAACATTGAGGCGACTGACGACATTAGTCATATCGTTTTGGACGACAGTCGCGTATTTAGGGTCTTGAGTTTGACGATACATTCGTAGACCGTAATGGCCTTGTTTGTATACTGAAAGCGTATAAAGCTGTGATTCATAGGTACGTTTAATGATGTCGGCGTAGGTATTGAATGATTTAGGAGAGCTCAGAGAGTCGAAATGAACGGCGGTAGCGCCTGTCACTAAACAGACGCTTGCAATAATACCCAAGACACCAAGTTTTAATCGCATGTTAAGCCGTCCTATTATTCATTCAGGCTAGCATTGTATGGTGTGATTTATATTAAAATGTTATGCCAGGGTAAAATAACAATCATTTTTAATATAAATGTGACTTATGAATTTCTATTATTTATTTGTTTTTTCTATTTAACTTTATGTTTTTAAAGAAAATTAGTGACATTAATCCCGGAAACTATTTATTGTCTTAAGATTATTTGAATTAGGTCGGCTACTGCCTAAGCTTTGTATATAGGTGAAAGACCATAGCCTATATAACAATAAAGAAAAGGAAGTGAAGTATGAAGACGATGTTGATTGTATTTGGATTTTTGTTCATGTCTTTTAATAGTATGGCTGAAGAAGGAGGAGAGCCTGGAACTATCTGCTTGATGGATACAGGTGCCGTTGTGACAACACATCTTCCAACATGCCCAAAAAATATGACTAAGCTATAGTGCGCACGGGCTTGTGATGACTGATTGATAATGTGATAGCGTCAAAATTAAATAATGGAGCAATGACTTGCTCCATTATTGTTTGTACTACTACCTTCGTTCGTTTAATTATAATTACGACAGACCTTGCCAAATGGCGGTTAAACCGCTCAGTGAACATAAAAATAATGCACCCATTCTTATTTTTTCTTTTGGCAATGAATGAGTTGTCAGCAACGCTAGTTTATAACCAAGCCACGCCGCTGGAATAAGAGGCACCGTAATATATAAGTGATGCACGGTTAAAAAACCAATTGGGGCTTGTACCAACAACGAGATAATAGAACTAAACACAAAGAACGCAGAAAGATTCCCCCGAAGTTGGTTCGCTTCTTGGTGTTGAAGTAACAGCGCCATTGGCGGGCCTCCAATACCGGAACTGGTACCAAAAAAGCCAGAAAAGAATCCTGCCACGCCCATTTTTGTTGGTGTAGGTTCGATTCTAAAGGGCAGTAAACTCACGATGACGGCAAATACGACTAAAAAGCCCAGCCACAAAGACAGCACTTGAGTTGAAACGTAAACCAGTAACGCTGCCCCTGCAATAGAGCCAGGGACCCGTCCTATCAATGCCATTTTAAGTCCACCTAATGCAATACTGCTACGGTGTTTGGCTGCATTGAGTATGGAAATAAACAGTGCGACTAAACAAATAGGGGCAGGGACATAATCAGCAGAGACCTGAAAAAGCAATGGAGCAGCAACAATAGCCAAACCAAAGCCGATGGCGGTTTGTACAAAAGATCCAATAAAGATCAACAACATGGCAATAAGCGCAGGCTGACTGAACCAGTCATTAAGCATGAGATGCCTTAAGAGAGAATATAAAGTGGCTCAAATTGTATCGGATATTACGTGTGAGCTCACTAATTATGCTGTGTTTGAAGCGTCGTTTTCCCAATTGCCGTGTTCAAGCCGCTCAATTGATTGTCGTACACACAAAGATTATGGTCGTCTATTGATTTAATTCTATATACGAGCTTTGTGTGAACGTGCTATGAAATTTTTGTTATAGTTTTATAAATAAAATCAAGAGAGCCTATCGCTGCTTTTCAGGACAAAGAAACGCACCATGGGCCATAGCAATATCAACAAGGGAAAGTCGTCGAAATGTTGAATATGGAATTTTCAAAACGCGTCGTTATCGACACACAATCGCAACAGTGGGTTGAGTCTCCTTCTATAGGGGTTCGCCGAAAGCCATTAGAAAGAGAATCAGCAGAGTCCGGGCATGTTACTAGCATCGTAGAATATTTGCCGGGTGCTCGCTTTTCTGAGCATTGTCACCCATTAGGTGAAGAGATTCTGGTATTACAAGGGGTATTTTCGGATGAGGATGGTGACTACCCAGCGGGGACGTATCTTCGAAATCCACCGGGTAGCTGTCACTCACCGTTTAGTCAGCAAGGCTGCGTTATTTTGGTTAAGCTCAATCAATTTTCACCGGATGATACAAAATATGTGCGTGTTGATACAAAGCAGCAAGAATGGCAAAAAAGTGTGGGTAAGCTTGAAATCATGCCGCTGCATCAGCATGGTTATGAACAAGTCGCGTTAATTCGTTGGTCTGCTGCTGATAACTACCACTCACATGGCCATTTTGGTGGCGAAGAGATTTTTGTTTTAGAAGGAAAGCTTTGTGATGACTTTGGGGATTACCCCGCTGGCACGTGGACACGTAACCCTCACGCAAGTCACCATGAACCGTATGTGAGTGGGCCTACAACCCTTTGGTTTAAATCGGGCCATTTACCTGAAACGAAATAAAGCGACCAGTGGCCGCTTTATTAATGAAGCCTTGAGTTAGCGGCTTAGGCGCGCTCAAGACTTCGACTTATTGTTAGCATTTTTGACAACTAAGGCTGCTGGCGAGTAGGCGCTAATACAATCTCTCTGATGCAGACATTCTGTGGTTGCGAATAAGCAAATTCAACCGCTCTTGCTACATCATCAGCAGCGAGTACACCACCCATCACATCTTTCCATTGGTCATAGCCGTCTTTGATATCTTGCGACGTGGTATGAGATAACAATTCTGTCTCTACTGCGCCTGGTGCAATTGTTACAACGCGAACGTCAGATTCGGCCACTTCTTCACGAACATTTTCAGAAATGGCATGAACGGCGAACTTAGTTCCGCAATAAGCGGCATGATTGCCAAATGTTTTGCGGCCTGCAATTGAGCTAATGTTGATAATCGTGCCTGAGTTGCGTGCTTTCATTGGCGCTAGCACCGCTTGCATACCATTTAGTAAGCCAATGACATTAACATCAAACATCGTTTTCCATTCTGATGCATCTTGAGTATCGACTTGGCCTAGCAGCATCATACCGGCGTTATTAACTAAACCATCTGCGGGGCCAAATTTAGCCTCAGCTTTTTCAATTGCCGCTTCAAACGTTGCCTTATCTGTGACATCAACTCTTTCACAAAGTGTGTTTGGTAGCTGTAATGCTTCTAGTTTTTCAACACGACGAGCAAGCAATAAAAGAGGGTGCCCAGCATCACTTAAACGACGCGCTATAGCTTCACCAATACCAGAACTTGCACCTGTAATAACCACGAGTTTTTTCATCATATAGCCTTATATTGAGTTAAGAGGTGAGCCCCTCTTTGTTGACGACAGATACAGTGTAGGTGAGAATTTATTGTTGATATATAGTGGTTTTAACTACTCTGTGTTGTTGTACAGCAACAATATAATTTTTGCTGAGTTTCCTATACTCATAGGGTGATCGGTATCTTGGATTGTGCTCTCAGTCGGTATAAAATCGCGAACTACAAAAATTAAGGAAAACAGATGTTATTT
The DNA here is from genome assembly GCF_053544015.1 of Vibrio sp. E150_011. NCBI lineage: Bacteria > Pseudomonadati > Pseudomonadota > Gammaproteobacteria > Vibrionales > Vibrionaceae > Vibrio > Vibrio sp. E150_011. The sequence goes on along the minus strand of NZ_JBHFOL010000001.1, from coordinate 315,200 downwards.
AGGTTCGTTGCCACGTTCATGGCGATGTGTTTGACGCTAATGGTTCAAGCGTTTGAATTACGTACCGATGAAAAAGTGAGTAATCCAACTCCGGCAAGTGAGTTGTCGACTTCTCAGCCTGCCTTACTTCAAAGAGCCGTTGTACCTCCTTCCGTAATATCCCCCCCGGAACAGGAAAGTGCGCAGACACTCGACATGATAACGTCTGACGTCACGGATGAAGTGGCGGCAGGAGAGTGGCTGATTGATCGCGTTGAAGTCAAAAAATCAACTCGCAGAATGTTTTTGATGGCAGGCGATACAGTGATTAAAGAATACAGAATCTCGCTGGGGCCTAACCCACGTGGGCATAAAGTCCAAGAAGGGGATAATCGCACGCCGGAAGGCAAGTACTACCTAGATTTTGTAATGAATGACTCGTCTTTTTATCGATCTATGCATATCAGCTATCCTAACCTGAGAGATAAGCGGAACGCTAAAGACCTAGGGGTCAGTGCAGGAGGGAATATCAAAATTCACGGCTTAAAAAATGGCTATACGAAACCTGAACAGTTTATACAGAGCTTTGATTGGACGAATGGTTGTATTGCGATCACCAATACTGAAATGGATGAATTAATCACATTGGTGAAAATAGGTACCCCAATTTATATACGCTGGTAATAAAGAGAGCCGGAATGTGACGGTTTTAGGCGGCCGCATTTAATTCATCAATGACGGTGACATGTATCGCACCTTTTAAAGGGGGCAATGGCAACACCATGTTGATTTTTGGGGGTTGGAGCATAAACCGTTAATGATGAAGCCATTGCAAATTTAATCTAAATCATAGAGAAGCTAGCGTCGTAATTGACACAATTCAACCAACATAGCCAAAGTAAGCTTTTCTTGTTCGCTGCTACTTTTGTTCAGTTGAGCTAGGTAAAATTTAGCCAATGGGCGAGCTTTGTTGTTCGCCTGAGGTGTGTGCTTATTCATACAGTACCTGCCAATTTGTGTAGGATTTAAGACCGTCATGGGAGCATCAATGTCCGTTGACTTGTATTTATTATGCTCTTTATAGGGAATGTAAAAAGAGAGCAATTGAATAAAGACTTGTTCCGGTTATCAGTTTATTGACGTCAATAAGGCGTATTTTCGTGACTTAGGGTAATATGCGGAACTGATTTTCCTGTTTTAGGTGGGTGTTTTGGAAGGTTCAAACCTGTTTCGTTACTACTTACGCTTGGTGAGTTATCCTGTCAATGAGGAATGTAAAGTGGTGTTGGCGGATGTTGCCGAGCAACTATTTACCAGTCCTAGGCATGCCAGAACCTTGTTAAAACAGATGACGGAGTTTGGTTGGGTACGCTGGCTGCCGAAAGCTGGACGCAATCAACGTTCCGTGCTCGTTCGTGTATCAGACGTTGACGTAGTAAAAAAACAGATTGCTAAGCGGTGGATGGTGGATGGGAAATACGAAAAAGCGCTAGACTTTTTGGACCGTGATCAGGTGTTATTTGGTTCTTTGTTGCAGCAATTATCCGGTGCCTCTTTCAAAGAAGGGCGGGTGAATGTTCAACTCACCTACGACCGTCCTTTTAAACGGTTGTTGCCCCATTACTCGCATCGAAACAGTGAACGGTTTTTGATCCGCCAGCTTTATTCTTGTTTGGTGTCAATGGATCATGCTGGAGATGTACAACCCGATCTTGCGCATTATTGGGAGAGCGATCCAGGCTATCAAACCTGGACGTTTTATCTCAGACCTTCTTTGTATTTTGACAATGGTGAGGAGATCACGGCAAGCGGTGTCGCTAAATTAGTGCGTCATTTAGCAAAACGCCCACACTATCGACATGAGTTGGACCACTTGCTGTCTGTTGAAGCCGTTCATGGACTCAAAATTGTTGTGACGTTATCTCGACCAGATCGGGGTTTTAGCGCGTTATTAAGTGATCTCAAATATTCCATTCAACCTTCAGAGCAGCTCAATGATGCATGGGTTCTTGAGAATCAAGTGACAGGGTCTGGTATTTTTGAACTAAAAGAGCACACCGAACACAAAGTGGTTCTCGTTGCTAATGAGCGTTACTATTCAGCTCGCGCGCTCACCGATGAAGTGACAATTTGGCTGTTAAATAAAGCGGCGTCACACACTAAATCATCCGCCTGTGAGCATGCAATAACCTCAGAAAAAGTTCTAGATGCGAACGATAGCAACCTTGGTAATGACGGACCTTTGATCGATGTCCATAGCAATTCATTATTGGATAACGCCGTCCCCGATATGGTTTCGTTGCGCCCAGATAAAAGGGTCGCGTCATACCAAGAGTCACAAATACGCATCGAAGACGGTTGTCTATTTATTCTGTTTAACCGACGAAAGAGCCAACTTCGATTAAACGCTGAGCAAAGAAAATGGCTCAGTGAGTGTTTGAATGGCGATGTTATTTGGCAGGACTTAAGTGAAAATAACGTGACATTTGGTGCTCAAGTCGCGAAGAATTTTTTCCCATTTTGGCATCCAGTTCAACGATTGAACGCCAATCCTGTTTCATTACCTGATTCATTATCGATTGTCGTTTATGATCATCCGGGGTTGGTGCGATGTAGTAAAGCGATCCAACGATTACTCGCGAATCTTGACGTGACAGCATCTGTGACGGTGATGCCTCACGAGGCGTTTTTGTCACAAGCGACAGCCAAAGCGTTCGATTATGATTTGATTTTGAGTAACGTTAACCTAGATGACAATCGCCATGTATCCGCTCTTTTAGCTTTTACGAGTGATCCTGTCATACAGGCGGCAATGGATGATGAGTCAACGTTATGGTTACGAGATCAAATAAAAGCGATACGGGAAAGGATAGAAGCCAAAGACTACCTTGATTATCTTGAACCTATTTGTTCCGCATTGATTTATGAGGGACTTGTGAGCCCAATGTTCCACCATAGGCAAACATTGAGCTTTCATGACGTAATCAAAGGTGTCGCAATGACCACGTGGGGGTGGCCTCAGTTACGAGAAGTTTGGTCGGACGACTAAATGATAGGACCATCGTTGTTTTCGAGACGCTGAGTAATCACCTTTTGGTTTGCTGTTGTCGTTTCTAAAGCATCAGCCGTTTTCTGAATGGCACTCGCCATTTTAGAAACATTGCGAGTTGCCAATAAAATGGTGCCTTGCATTGGTCGTAAGATAAACCAGTAAGCCGCAATGAGTGCCAGTACGATCGCAATGACGACAACACCAAGTAGCAGCAAGACATTGAATCTAACGTCATAAACAAATGCTGCAGTACTGTTGGCTATGGAGTTTTGTGATTGTTCTAGGGCTCCGGGCAGAGCGACCAATGATTCTTTCGACATCTCTGTCAATTCGTTGATATTCTCAATAGTATCAACAAGTACCTGTTTTTGTTCTTCATTTAGGCTTTCATTGTTAGAAAGAAGCGTCAAGGAAACGGCAAGATTATTGATAGCCTCACTTGATTGGCTTATTGAACTCTCAATTCCTTTTAGATCCAGCATCATTGTAAAATTAACAAGAGGCTGCTCTGATGACGTTTCCATTTTTTCTTCGCTGCTAGCGACAGCGCGAGTTGAGAAAATCAAGGGCAGCAGTAGGCTAAATAGAAATAGTTTGAATAATGGCTTCAACATAATTAATCCTAGAAAAAGAGCGTTAACGCAGCTTAAGTTAGACCAATTCGTTTAATGTTACCAATTATCCTTTTGTATCGCATGGTGGCTTAGTATTGATTTGATTACTGATTTCGCCATTTACTAAAAGAAACAAGTGCGATTCCGCTCAAAATAAAGAGCGTTGCAATGCACGAGTAAAGTGAGAACTGTTCGTCGATAAAAATGATACCCAGTGCTAGTGCGATGACTGGCACTGTAAGCTGCAGTAATGAGGCTTGTAATAAGTCTATTTTTGGTAGTAATTGATACCATAAGTAATATCCAATGGCGGAAGCGCCTACACCTGAAAGAAGTGCGAAACCAACGCCCGTTTTGGACAGATAGAATGAGTCGATTGATACCATTGCGACAATCAAATATACCAATACCATCATCGTCGCACCGTACACAAAACCTTGTTTGGTAGCAACAATAGGCACAGATGCATGTTTTCCAAGTAGGGTGAAGATCGCCCAACTTAAACCAGACAAACCCATTAATATCGCGGCACTGATATCGGGTTGGTGACTTGATGGCTGGAGCAATACGACAAAACCGACTAAAGAGATCGATATCCCTACCCATTCCAATAGATTAATAGCGTGACCGCTTAACCGATGGTAAGCAATCAACGCCAGTTGTACGGTACCAAAAAGAATTAACGCCCCGGTGCCGGTATCGAGCTGATGATATGCCAGAGAAAACAATAACGCATAACTAAAAAGGGACGCTCCAAGGCTTGCAGAGTGCTTCCGGGTTAGTGTCTCTTTTTTATGAGCAGAACCTTGTTTAAAAAACGTGGCGTAAAGAAGAACTAAAGTCACGGCACCACTTAAGAGACGAAGCAGGGTAAAACTCATTGGATCAATAGCTTGGTAACCGAGTGCATAACGCGCAAACAATGAATTGAGTGCAAATGCTGTCATAGTCGTGGTGGCAAGTAGATAATTTGATGTCATGGTTGATGAACAATAAGAGGCGTTACTGAGATAGTAACGTGTTCTCTATGTGAGTGAAACGGAGCATCTTTTATATGTTATAGCGAGAGACGCTATGACGCTAAAGATCGTAGTTGTCGCTGAAGTCGTTTCATTCGCGCTGATTTCAATTTGGCTAGAGAATGGCTTATATGATTAAATTCTTTTCAATCATAAGGACTTATCGTTAGCCTAAGGTTGTCAGTGTCGTTTTTAGGTGACCAGTCTAACTGGAGCAGATCAGTTTGTGAGGTAAAAGCCGGGACACAATATTGAGTATTGCAGTGACTTAAATCGAGTCGCCGTGTTTACACGCTGGTGTTCGCGCCTTGGGCATGGTTCACTTGTTTATTGCGCCAGTCTCTTTCTTTGACTAGCATGGATTGCAATTTGTTTACATTTTATTAGTATGTAATCAATGGATATGACAATAGTTAAGCAGTAGGTACTATTAAATGGATTTTAAAATAGCAGAATATTCTGATTATAAACGTATCGCCCAACTCCACGCAGAGAGTTGGCAGACAAATTATCAAGGCATGATGAGACAATCTTATCTTGATGAGCAAGTTTTAGACGATAAGCTACTGATTTGGCAAGCTCGTTTGCTAAATCCTCCTTTTAGTCAGCATGTGATCATTGCTGAGGAGGCGGGTGAATTACTAGGATTTGTCTGCTTGTTTGGAAATCACAGTGCTGAGTTTGGAACCATTATCGATAACTTGCACGTATCGACAATCGCGCAAAGGCAAGGCGTCGGGCATACACTACTTGGCCAAGCGATGGGGTGGGCAGAAAAATATTACCCAGATAACGGCGTGTTCCTAGAAGTGCTCGCTGAAAATGACGATGCGATTAAGTTTTATGAGCTTGTCGGTGGGAAGCGCACAGAAAGTCGACGAGGAGATTCTCCGTGCGGTAAAAAGGTCGATGAATTTGTTTATACGTGGCCAACCCCTCATGATTTACTAACGGCGTCTGGAGCACATTAGTTGTAATGAGTTTTCAATGAATTTTAATGATTGGTGACGTTGTCACTTTCTCATCTGGTGTCACTAATACATATAAAAACACGCACAAAAAAGGAGTAGCCAAAGGCTGCTCCTTTTTTGTGCGTGTTAGTTAAGACTCATCATTATTTTTGACGGACTCTCATATTGAGAGACATGAGCATCTCTAACTCTTCATCGTTTAGTAGGCTACAGCTTCGCTTTTCGTCGGTCATCGTATCAAGGAAGCGTTTAAGTTCGAGTAGCTGACCATGGTTCAAGCAGTGCATGGCATGGGTAATTTCTTTTTCTAACCTTCGTTCAACCATGTTCAGCTCCGTAAAAGGGGGGGATATCTTTAAACTAGTTCAATCTTGGACAATAGCAAGAAATTATTAAGGAACCAGTTACATATGCCTTCTTTGTTCAGGAGCAGCAAAAGTTGGAGTCTGAGCGCTCTATCCGAAAGCGATGATTATCATTTTTACCAACGAGCAAAAATGATAACTGCCAATTACCTACCAAAATAGAACTATCAATTAACACCTTCGCAACAAGGTTTCGTAATGTTACAGATAACCAGTCCGTGATCTCAATCACTGAATATATTCCTTATGATAAAAAGTTCCTCTAAATCATATTAAAAAATATTCTTTAAGCTAAAGGTATATTTATTTATATATAAGATACTGATTAATAAGGATTTAATAATAAATATAAAAGCGTGATTTAGATAGGTATTTTCAAATTATTAGGATTGTCGCGTTGAACTTTTTTGGCCAAAATCCATCTCGTTCATTCGATATATAACTTTAAGGTATCTTGGTTATTCGCCCTGTGAATAATTTGACTCGTAGAAGTCATGTATACACAGACGAACAAGAAAGCCGATAAATAAAAAAATAATTTATTACATTCCTCGGGGTCCAAAATGAAAAATACATTTAAGCTTTCACTTGCTGCAGTCTTAGTGTCAACAGCAATGGGTGCAAACGCTGGTATCAGTATTGCTGATAACGAAACCGGTAACTTCTCTATTGGTGGTGATGTTGAATTTGATTTCAACTTCCAAGACCGTGATTCAAATCCAACCGGAGATTCTGAGTTTAACCAGTCAGGTCGTATACTTCTAGAGTTTGCTGGTGAACGTTACACAGAAAGCGGTCATGTTCTTCAAGTTAATGTGCAGCCGCTAATGGAAAGTAATGGCCAAGTGAACCTAGATGATGCTTGGTTTGCATTTGGTGCACAGGATGGTTGGAACTTACGTATGGGTCGTTTCGAAGCATTCGATATGTTCCCAGTTGGACAAGATACATTCCTAGAGTATTCAGGTGATACAGCGAATGACTTGTATAACGATGGTTTTGCTTACGTTTACCAGATGAAAGAAGCGCGTGGTCGTGGCTCTGATGGTCAAATCATGTATAGCCAAAGCTTTAACAACCTGTATGTAGAGCTTGGTTCTATGATTGGTGACCGTTCTGTCTTATTCGGTTCATCTGACATTACTAGCGGACGTACTTATCACGGTGAGGCAATTGATGAATCAAAAACCAAAGACTCTGTGACGCTTCGTCCAGTAGTTGGATACCAAGCGGGTAATTTTGGTATTGCTGGTGCGATTGAAGCTAACCTTGTTAAAAATGCAGTTGTTACTGATAGCGGTGTAGATATCTCTGACCGTATTGGTTACGGTGTGACAACAAACTACACAACAACAGATTGGAACTTAATCGCAAACTTTGCCTACATGGATGCGGTTGATGAAACTAACATGACGGTCGGCGTGAACGCATTGTACAAAGGATTTGGTTTAGGCTATATCCACGCAAACAATGATTACGAAACAAAAGAAATTGCTAAGAATGCATTTAATGCAAATGGTACTGCGAAAGTTGATACTGTTTACGCATCTTACGAATTCGCAGATGTACTTCAAGTCGATGACTTCTCAATCTATCTAGGTGCTTACTACACGACTGTAGACAACCAAACTGATAATGCGAGCTTGTTCGAAGAAGACACAGACAAAGGTGTTCGTGTTCGTTTCAAATACTTCTTCTAAGCCAAACATCGCATAGAACAGAAAAACACTGCTAACCTAAGATAAGCGGAGCCCATTAAGGCTCCGTTTTTTTGTTTAGAATGCTTACCTTAATAGATGAAAGACATGTTGATGTTTTTTATTCTGCGTTGTTGACCCATTCCCCTTATTCACTAACCCTAGACCCATTGGTGTGTCATTAAGGGATTTTCTAGTTAGCACTCCCCTTGTTATTCCATCATTTCTCCTAACCGGTCAGTTATATGATTAGGGTGGTGTCGCTTTGATTATTGAGAGGCGTAAATACCATTATGGAGATAAAAAAGTCAGTACGCCGCCAGTCAGTCATGGAGAGGCACGCAATAATATCGGTGCGAAAAGAGGTCGTTGAATACGAGCGTATAACCGATCGGCATTGCTTAAAGTAAAGCTCGCTGTGCATGCCAAGGTGAGCTTTAACGCTTTAAATACAGGTAACGATAGCGGTTGATGACTTCGGCGGCAGAATGGCGTGGAGGGCGTAAACGACGGGCATTAAAAAGACCCACCGAGGTGGGCCTTGTATTGTCACATCGTTGTCCAGTGATCCGTGTTTAGAATATAAGGTGCGCAACACCTGCAATCACAGGTAACGTAATCAATGTCCGTAAGATGAAGATAGCAAACAGCTCAATAACATTAACGGGAATACGGCTACCAAGCAGTAATGCACCCACTTCTGACATATAGATAAGCTGTGTGACCGACATTGCGGCAATGACAAAACGTGTCATTTCACTGTCGATAGATGCCGCTAAGATCGACGGGATGAACATGTCTGCAAAACCGACAACAATCGTCTTAGAGGCCGCGACCGCTTCGGGGACACCAAGTAACTCAAGGTAAGGAATAAAAGGCGTACCAAGTACTTCGAATACCGAGGTATATTCAGCAATGACCAGTGCAACGGTCCCTAGGCCCATGACCACGGGTAACACACCAAACACCATATCAACCGCATTTTTAATGCCTTCTCCAAACACCGATTTAACGGATGTGACGGTGCCTGCACGTTTAAGTGCCATATCAAGGCCCCAAGAGAACGTCGAATGTCCCTTTGGCGTCACCTCAGCGTCGGCTGCTGGCAAAGTGCCATCAATATAAACGTCTTTTTTGTTTCTTAGTGGTGGCAGGCGAGGAATGATGATTGCTGCCACAATACCAGCAAGGCAAATGGCGCCATAAAATGGCAAGAACAAATGCTCGAGTTCTACTTGGGCAATCACAACGAGGCTGAACGTAATAGAGACTGCTGAGAATGTGGTACCAATGACCGCGGCTTCGCGCATGGTGTAAAACTTGCTTTCGTATTGCTTACTAGTCAGCAATATACCGACACTGCCGTCTCCTAACCAAGAGGCCATGCAGTCGATAGCGCCACGTCCTGGTAGATTGAATATTGGACGCATAATTTTACTGAGTAGTGCACCGAACAATTCCAGCAAACCGAAATTGAGTAATAGAGGCAGTAAAAGACCCGCGAAAATGAAGACAGAAAAGAGGGTTGGTAAAAGGCCTTCTAAGACCAAGCCGCCGGTATTTTCTTCCCAAATCGCTTCAGGACCGAACTGGAAGTAGGTCATTAATACAGCGATACCACCAATGACACGTACCGCCAACCACATTGGACTCGGGTTGAATAGGCCGTTCAAAAACTCATTATTGTTGATAAAAGCAGGCTTAAAAATGCGAGATAAAATAGAGGCTGCTGCCATCAAGGCAATAATTGCGGTAACGAGGGGAACGATGAAGTCACCCATCGCCGCTTGTAGTGATTTCGCTAAGACAGCGACGGGAATGGTTAAGCCGCCATCGTAGCTAATCGGTGCCATAAATAGAAACAAGCCTATTAATGACGGAATAAGGAAGATCAAGAAATTGCCTTTTTTACCTGCCTCTGGGGCAGATTGAGCGCTATTTTGCATTTTTATCTCGTGTTACAACTAGTTAATATCAGCGTGTCCTTCGCCCGATTATTCACTAAACATCCGTATTTGCTCAAGTGGGGCAAAGATTACTTTTTTTTACGCTTCGAAGCAATACTATTCACCAATGAAGACTAAATATTCATAATTTCTGGGAACCAAGCCTTATGCTATTCATCAGGGATGTCTGTATGGTTAAGAGTATAGCGGCAAACGAGTGGTTTGAGAGTCACGCGTAACCCGCTACAATAGAGGTCGAAATTGAACCGTGAGTCCAAGAACGTTATGTCACGAAAGAAATTACCCATTCCGTTAATACTGCTAACGCCCATTGTGTTGTTGTTGATTGTCGTCATCGCAGGCGTGTATCGCTTCTCTATGACCGATGAAGAGATTTTGGCGAAATTTCCGTCCCAGCAAATCCAAGCGGATGAAGTGGTGAAGCAGATACTCGGTATATCGACGCCAAACCCTTGGACGATTCAAGTGCCAGAGACAAGTGCGTTCTCATTATTGACCGACATTGATGACACTCAGCATGTCGCGACCGGACGCTATGACAATGGCATGGAACGTGGCCACGTTCACTTATTGTATCAATTTAAACAACAACGGCTTGACCAAGGCGTATTGACCCACGTCGTGGCTCCTTTTTCCGTGAGTAACCAAGGGTCGGGTGTTTTTTATTATCTAGGGCTGTTTCATTGGGATGCCAGTCGACAGCGTATTATTTTGGTCGACTCTGTTTTACTTGGCGATCGTATAGCTGTGTCGCATCTGGATTGGGAAAATCAGATAAACGTCCGTTTTAAACAGCACAAAGACAGCCAAGCAATGAGTGAGGCGCCGTCGGATAGCGTCGTGTTGACATGTGATGTTGTAAAGAATACGCAACTAAAATGCTGATTCTCATCTCAATTATTACGTGAGTCCATGAAAATCTGGCGCTGACGGTGTTGTGAATGTGAGATTAATTGAATAGTATGCAACGTTGATGTTGTTATTTTTTGTACAAATGGAGCTTGGGATGATCAATAAGCGATTTTTTAAGACTAAAGATGAAGTAGAAGTAACGTTTGAGCTAGATGCGACCAATGTAGATAGCGTGGTATTGATGGCGGAATTTCACGATTGGCAGCCAATTCAAATGAAGAAAGTGGCGAAAACCAAGTCATTCAAATATAAAACACGTTTACCAAAAGGTGCAGAGTATCAGTTCCGTTACTTGGTCAATGACACTGAATGGGTTAACGATGCTGAGGCGGATCAGTATGTGCCAAACGGTTTTGGTGCAGACAATTGCATCATTACTACGGCATAGACTGTTGATGTTGTATAGATAATTATACTTCTATAAATCGACTGTTTTAAATGAAAAGCGAAGCCTCAGGCTTCGCTTTTTTACATTCCAATCACATGTTTTACGTTTTCTTTCCCTAACGGCTAATGCAATCAACGGCAGAAAAGTTTACTCTATTGACCTTCTTATGAGCTGCATTGGAACCATTGTGCAATCGAATCAAATACCGGGCGAACCTAGTGTGGCAAGCACGCTAGCTCGTAACTCAACATTTAAAAAAAGCATTGCTTTCACCGTCCCGTTTTTGGCGGCGTTTGCATTCTTAAACAGCCTGCCTGATTCAACGTTAAAAGGTACGGTAGATTTAGATCTTAATGAATCTCCTATTGTTGAAACACTCGTGGCAAAACCGTCGACGCAGGTACAACCTCCTAAATACGCTTATGTCGTTCAATCGGGCGACAGCTTGAGCCAAATTTTCGATCAGCTTGGCTTTCCTTACCAAGATATGATGGCTGTAATGGAAACCGATTTAAATTTCTTAGTCTTGGATACACTTCGTCCAGGTGACAAAATTCGGTTTTGGCAAGATGAAGAAACTCAAGCCCTGACCAAATTAGAGTTAGGCAGAAACGTCGCAGAAAAAGCAGTCTATAGCCGTTTAGATGATGGCAGTTTTGAGTTTCGTGACATTTCTATCCCGGGTGTTTGGGAAAGCGTCGCATTAGTGGGTGAGATACACGGCAGCTTTTCGGCGTCAGCGAACAAACTGGGACTTGGTCCGAATGAAATCAATCAAGTTGTGACCCTGCTGAAGGATAAGATTAACTTTGCTCGCGATTTGCGTGCGGGTGACCAGTTTGAAGTTGTAAAAAGTAGCCAGTCGGTAGATGGGGTCGCGACGGGTAATTCAGAGATTCAAGCGATCAAGATATTTAATCGCGGCGCAATGTTCTCGGCGTATTTACATTCCAATGGACAATATTACGACGCGTCTGGTGAAAGCCTGCAGCGTGCCTTTATGCGCTACCCAGTCAGCAACCATCGCATTACCTCCAGCTTTAATCCAAATCGTCGCCATCCAGTAACCGGGCGAGTGTCGCCGCATAATGGTACAGATTTTGGCGTCGGCGTGGGGACGCCTGTTCTGACCACGGGTGATGGTGTAGTGGCGATGGTGAGAAACCATCCTTATGCAGGCAAATATATCGTAGTGGATCATGGTGGTCCTTATAAAACACGTTATTTGCACCTGAGCAAAATACTGGTAAAAAAAGGTCAGAAAGTTACGCGTGGACAACGCATTGGCTTGTCTGGTAAGACGGGACGCGTGACAGGACCACATTTGCATTATGAACTAATTGTACGTGGTAGGCCTGTTAACGCTATGCGTGCCAACATTCCTATGGCAGACTCTGTGCCAAAGAGTGAGCTCAAGCAATTTATAGCGCGTCGAGATGAACTGGATGCGATGCTGAAACAACAAGAAACAAAGCTCGCGAGTCTATAATCGTAGCTGGAAAATAGGTTATATAATGCAACAAGATGAATTTGAAAAATTGGTAAAATCATTGTGCGAATTTAATGCGCTGCCTGACGCCCTTAATGCCTTAAAAGCGTCGGATGATACCGATGTGGCAGAAGCTGCCGAGAGTTTAAGCGGCCAGTTTGCTTTGGCCGATGTAGATGGCGCTCAGCGTATCTATCATGTTTCTGTCCGCACCAATGAAGCTGGCGAAGATGAAGAGTACGTAGAGCACATCATGAACGATGGTGATGATGTGATTAAGTTTGTTGCTTGGTTCTTCGATGCGTTATTCGATGTAAAGCAGAGCGACACTTATAAAGCCGCAGGCAAAACGTACATGCAGCCTAAACGTGCTTAAATTTATACGTGCGTAAATTTAAAAATGTGAGAAAAACGGCGTTCCTTTGGGGCGCCGTTTTTTTTGATGAAAATTGACGAAGACTAGCAATCAGTGTTTAACGAGAGGCTTGGCAGCGCTCACAGGTTTGTTCCAATTTAAGTTCATTGTCTATTTTTCCATCACGAGTATTGTCTTGAAGCTCAAATATATCGTGAGTTGTCACGGCATCGCAGTTTGGGCAGTAATCATGCGTAACATAAAATTGTAAGTCGTCCATGTCTTTTCCTTCCTCTAAGGTATAATCTAGCTTTTAACGTCAAAGAAACAATCTGGCAACAATTTACGGTATCTTTTGTGAGCTAAGTTTTATACAAATTCACGATGACATCAAACTGACTTGAGGTTGGTGTTTATGTTGCAGGTTCCAGACTAAGATGAAAGTACTTATAGTAGAAGATATATGAGGTGTTCGGTTGGTTACGGATAATACACAATACCCTAGCATTATGACTCTCCAGCGGTTTGGTTTGGGTACAAGAGTTGGGGATGCCAACCCTGAGTTGTCACTCGTCAAGCAACTTAAGGCTGCCGAGTATCGCCACGCTTCGATTGATGCTTTACCCTCCACAACCGAAATGCTCGCTCATCTTGGCGATCTGAACCGGAGAAGAAAAGAAGCGACTTCTAAAGAGGATAAGCAACTTTTTACCAAGTCAAACAATGCATTTTTTCAAGAAGCGTATCGCAATCTGGTTCATGCCCGTAACCTTCAGTCTTTGTATTCCTCTGTGAGTTTTCAAGAGCGATTGATTCAATTTTGGAGCAATCATTTTGCGATATCGGCGGACACTCGGCGTATCAAACCGATTGTGTCTGGGGTGGAAAACGAAGTGATTCGTTCCGGCTGGAATCGTGATTTTACGTCGATGCTTATTTCTGTATGCCAGCATCCCACCATGTTGATGTTTTTAGACAATCACCAATCAATAGGACCCAACTCTGAGGCCGGTCTCAAACGCAACAAAGGGTTAAATGAGAATTTAGCTCGAGAGATTTTAGAGCTGCATACGCTTGGCGTTAATGCAGGCTATACACAACATGATGTAATTGAGCTTGCGCAAGGTATTACGGGTTGGACGGTGAGCATGAGCGCAAATGCGCCAGGCTATCTGTTTAAACTGGCCCTGCATGAGCCAGGAGCAATACGTGTCCTTGATACCGTGTATGATCAAGAAGGGGAAGCGCAAGGCATTGCTTGTTTACGAGATTTAGCGTCAAACCCGAAAACAGCACAGCATATTTGCGGCAAACTCGTGCAGCATTTTTACGGCGAAAACCACCAAGAGCTAACCGAGGTACTCACGCAAGTTTGGTTAGCCAACAATGGTCAGCTAGTCCCCGTTTACCAAGCTCTCATTGCAAGTCCTATTGCTAACGCCCCGCAACACCTCAGATTTAGAACCCCGCAGGAGTGGTACTTTGCTGTGCTACGTAGCGCAGATATTGAACCGAATCAAAAGCAGATGCATTTTATGCTGCGGCAGCTAGGGCAAGAGCCCTTTATGGCAGGATCGCCAGCGGGTTGGCCCGACAAAGACGCCGATTACAATAGCGCCTCTGCACTCACTCAGAAATGGCAAGTCGCGAACCAAGTCGCACAGTTGACCGTGACACAACTGAAGCGTGATAAGCAACGCGCTCAGGATAAGATCGACTACATCCTTCAACAATTGTATGGCAGTCATATTGACGAGCATACGTTGGTTGCGTTGGACAAAGCACAAGATGCCGTCACGAAGTTTGTTGTGTTATGGATGAGTCCTCAGTTTCAATATAGGTAGGTGCAGTATGACGTCGCGTAGACATTTCTTAAAAGGCATAGGGGCGACATCGTTGGTGAGCTTTCTTCCTAACTTGTCATTTGCCTCAACGCAAAGTCCCAACGTCTTAGTGTGGATCACGTTACGAGGAGCGATGGATGGCCTCAATGTCGTGGTGCCGACTTTCGATAGTGACTACTCTAGATTTAGACCCAACTTGGCGCTCAAGCCTGACGAGCTAAATGCGTTGGAAAAAGGCTATGCCCTGCACCCTGCACTCAAGAATGTGTATGAATGGTATCAGAATGATGAAGCTATGTTTGTACAAGCTTGTGCGACGGGTTATCGAAATCGGTCTCATTTTGATGGTCAAAAGATCTTGGAAAATGGGTCAGATGACCCCTTTGATCCAGAAGGTTGGCTTAATCGGTTTTTGACAGGAGAAAAGACTAACCTCGCGATAGCCATCGATTCGGGCCTTCCGTTGATCGCACAAGGCGAAACTAAGGTGAGCAGTTGGTACCCACACAAGCTGAAATCTAAGGAAGAACAAGCCGTTATTTTGGCCGAATTATTTCAATCGGATGAGGCATTGGAGAATCACTTTACTGAGGCGATGAAACTAGAAAATATGGCAGGAAAAGGTAGCCAAAGTAAACAATTTACCAACTTGATGAAACAAGCAGGTCGTTTTATTAATAGCCCTCAAGGGCCTAACATTGCAATATTAGAGCTGGGGGGCTGGGACACACATTCTGCCCAAGGGACCACAAAAGGCCGGTTAGCGAGACAACTAAATATCTTGGATCAAGGGCTAGCGGCGCTAAAAATGGAACTTGGGGAGCGATGGCAATCGACTGTAGTGATAGGAGCAAGTGAGTTTGGTCGAACGGTAAGAGAAAACGGCACTAAAGGCACTGACCATGGTACCGCAAATGCCATGTTACTTGCAGGTGGGGCGCTCAGCAAAGCTCAAGTTGTGGCGGATTGGCCAGGTCTGGCAGAAGAGAAACAATATGAAGGCCGAGATCTGATGCCGACCACGGATGTGCGTTCTGTTATCAAAGGCGTGTTAGCTGAACATTATAACGCTGACAATACCACCCTTGAACGGGTCTTTCCCAATAGCGACGCTGTTTCTCCGCTAACGGGTTTAATACAAAAAAATGTGCAAGTGACTTAGCGATAGATGAGTCTATATCGAGGATACAAGACAGAAGCCATTGATCATTTTTCAATGGCTTCACAGATTAAAAGGCATAAACAGCTAACGAGTTAAGTGTTCGCAGTTATTATTCGCCTGCCATCATATGTTTCTTCGTAGTGATACTTGCGATAATCATATAAATAGCCGTTGCCATCATCGTTGCAAATAAGTAAGTCATTAACCCTTGCGAACCACTCATAAACCCATCCGCGATGACAGGGCCAATGACCGAACCAACGCTATAGCAGAACAGCATCACTTGTGTTGCTGATACAATGTTGTTTTCATCGAGCTTGTCGCAGCCCAAATTTATCGCAATTGGATATAAAGCAAAGGTTGAAAAGCCAATCAGAAACAAGCTTACTGCTAGCACATTTAGGTCGTTGCTTAATACGACTAATCCAATCCCGAACACACCAACTAAGCAAAACATCCCCATAAGAGGTGTACGACCCACCTTATGAATAAGCTTTGGTACGATTGGCTGTACCGCCATCCCGCCTAAAATCACCAATGCCATTAATGCACTCAAATGTCCCTGTGACACGTTACGGTGCGAAAGCTCTACAGGCATTAATCCGTAGATTGACCCTAACGTGAGCCCTGACACAATGCAGCCAATGATTGCAGCGTGGTTTAGTTTACTCATTTGACGCCAGGTTAATGGCGTTGAGTGAGCGCTTTGTGGTTGCTGAGTCGGGATGAACAACAACACTAAAATTGCTGCGCTTAACATTGACAAAATAGTGATGAATGGTGCAACGCCATTAACACCAACCAAGCCGATACCGAGTTGTCCTAATGCTGAGCCGCCATAGAGTGATCCCATGTAAAGGCCGAGGCGTTTTGCACGGCTTGTTTCATCACCTGTCAGAAGCCATGACTCGACAATAACAAAGACACCTGCGACGGCGATACCTGCGATAAAACGCGCTGCCATCCAAACGCCAGCTATGGGTACTAACGGTAGCACCACGATAGTCATAACAAACACAATCAAGCAGGCGACAAACGCGATACGGTGCCCGACATATTTTACCGCGGGTTCAATAATTACAGCCCCGACAAGTAATCCGGCATAAAACACACTGGCCAACCAACTCGCATGACTGGCAGCAATGCCATATTCATTCAGCATGAGTGGGATCAAGCTCATTAAATAGCCTGATGCAACGGCATAAAGTGATAGCGCAACAACAGGCACTTTAAAGCCAGATTTTACTGCGAAATCGTGTGTGTTTTCCAATGCAAGGTCCTCATTAGTCGATAAATAGAAGGTGAATTGATTAATAAATCAGCGCGACTATGAGGCTTGACTAAACAACTGTAAAACGAATAAAAATGACCGTAACGACAAAATTATTTTATCGTTAAATGGAGAGAGTGGAGTAAAGGGATAGGTAATAAAAAATGTGAGTAAAGGGCGGGTTAATTAATTGAATTTTAATGATTTTTCACTGTTGCTAAAAACAACATTTTAACGTGTAAAAGTGAGTAGGACAAAGACGAGTCCACCATTGATTGCAGTCTGGCAACTTTTTATTTTGAAGTGATGAAACCACCTTATTCAATACAATAGGGTGGCTCTCTTAGTGATTACTCTTTGATCTGGAATCCAATCTTGAAGCAAGTAAAGCTACCAATGCCGAACAAGGCAATGATTATGCCGAGTTGCCATGGAAATTGTAGACCAAGGTTCATCAGTAGCATGCTGAGGAGGGAGGCGATGATCATTTGTAACCCGCCGGACAATGCAGCAACCGAGCCTGCTTGCTTGCCAAACGGTGCTAATAATTTAGATTGAGAACATGGCAGTGCGATACCATTGCCCATTGCCATTAAGAACTGTCCCGCCATCATGGCCAATGGGTGCAGTGGCGCGACAAGCAGCCAACATCCAGAAATAAGGTGAATGAGAGGTGATACAAAAGCCATTTTCTCCGTGCCGATTCTAGGTCGGATACGGTTACAAATGAATCCCCCTGTTAGCAGCCCAAAGGCTGGAATCAGCGCCCATGCGGCATATTGTTCAGAGGTCATGCCAATTTGTTCTTGCATGATAAATGGCATAACAGAGATGGAAATGATGACCAAACTAAAGTTAAGCCAGCCGACTGCGGCAAAGCTGCAAAAATATCGTGAGGCGAGCAATGACTTATAACCATTAATGGCTTGTGTCATTGACGGCATAGAAGATTTTGCGACGAGTGTTTCTTTGAATAGAAATAACAACAGGAACAATACGAGCGCGATGTAGCTAAATAATGTCACAAACACCGCTAACCACCCCCAATGGTGGTTTATCACGCCGCCAAATACCGGAGCAACGATAGGAGTAAAAGACGCAACAATGGCAAGCCAAGACAATGCTTGTGGCAGTTCGTCTTTGTTGAAACTGTCTCTAATGGATGCCCTCGCCAATACCGCGCAGCATCCTGCGCCTAACCCTTGAATAAACCGTCCTAGCAACAGCATATTGAAATGGTTAGAGCCAAGAATGACAACCGTTAACCCAAGCAAAGCCAAGGATAGTCCTATGATTAGAATAGGTTTGCGGCCTAACGCATCTGATATAGGGCCGTAAAAAAATTGAGAAGGACCAAACCCAAGTAAATAGATAGAAATGAGAAGCTGTGTTTCATCAGCTGAAATAGCAAAATCGCGGGCGATCCAAGGCAAAGATGGGAACACGAGACCAACGCTAAATTGCCCGATACTGACGATAAAACAGGCAAGGAAAAGCGCTTTCCAATTAAAGGGTTGTGACATAGAGAAGGGTACAAACGAGTGAGAGGTGAGTGATTATAACGGCCTGTTTAAGGTTATGGTGAAATTTTTCGTAAATTTACGTTTCTGTACCACCGCGGCCATTCTTTACAATATCACGTACCAATTCTATGAACGGTCTAAGGCGCGGAGGGAAACGACCGACCGATGGAGTCAGTGTTATGAGCACCACCTTACCCAAAAAGGAAAGCGATGGCTAGAATGCCGCTCTAACTTTGGCCATGGCTTCGATGATGCCCACGACAGCGATACCCGCGATAATACCGACGAGCCCGTTTAATAAAATAGGAATGATGGCTTTCGCTAGTGAAAGGTTAGGGATGTCCATAATGATGGGTTCAATCAAATGATGTACAGCTGGGACATTGTGGACAACGATACCGCCTCCAACTAAAAACATCGCCGCGGTTCCGACAATGGTTAGCGTTCGCATAAGCTTGGGAGCAAAAGCGATTAACCCTTTGCCTATCACTAGTAATGGTCCCTTTCCCTGCGACTTTCGCTCCAGAAAGAAGCCAAGATCATCGAGTTTAACGATGCCGGCGACGAGGCCGTAAACCCCAATCGTCATGATGATTGCGATTAAAGAGACGACCAAAATCTGAGTGGTGACCGGTTGCCCTTGTACCGTGCCCAGTGCAATAACAATGATCTCAGCGGACAAAATGAAGTCAGTACGAATGGCACCGGCTACTTTCTTTTTCTCATATTCCGCCATTGAGTCACCATTTAAGTCCGGTGCGGTTTCTGCAGGCTCCTCGTCACGGTGGAACAGCTTTTCAATGATTTTTTCTGCGCCTTCAAAACATAAAAATAATCCTCCAAGTAACAAAAGAGGATTGATCAACCAGGGTGCAACAACACTAATAATCAAAGCGGCGGGGACCAATATGCACTTATTTCTAAAGGATCCCTTGGCGACTGCCCAGACAACGGGAAGCTCTCTTTCTGCCGTCACCCCCGAAACTTGATGAGCATTGAGTGCAAGGTCGTCACCAAGTACACCTGCTGTTTTCTTTGCGGCGACTTTAGAGAGCACAGCGATATCATCGAGAACGGTCGTAATATCATCAAGAAGAGTGAGAAGACTTAAACCTGCCATGGGAGACCTTGAAAAGTGACTGCCTGTTATTGAATGTAACAGGTATTAGAGCGTTCTCAAGTTTTCCACACTACTGAATCATTATAAAAACCGTTGGTCTTTGCCTTAGGATAGGTCGACTTTTTCGGTCTCCATACCGTTGCTTCTACGATGAAAAAATGATCAATGACAATAAAAATGCAATTAAACATGAAAATGATATTGATTCCTATTTATATTGAGGTGATAATGACTTTGTTTAATATAACCACAAGATATATAGGGTGTTTAGGAATGAGTCAGGTTTATAGTTTAATCAAGCGTACCACGTTAGTGTTGGCCACGTGCTGCGCATTAACTGCGCAAGCTTTTGCGGTAACTATTGATCACTACAAGGGAACGGTAGAATTTAAAGAAACCCCTAAACGAGTCGTGGTACTTGGAAACGGTAGTCTCGATGTCTTGGATCGTATCGGAATTCAACCGATTGGTACTCCGCATGGCCTGTTGCCGCCTTACCTTAGCCAATATAAAGAATCGACGAGCAATACGGGCTCGGTCAGCGAACCAGATTTTGAAGCAATATACATGCTAAAACCGGATGTCATCATTGCTGAAAACCGCATGTTACGTGTTTACGATGAACTGAACCAAATTGCGCCTACGGTGATGTTTTACGTTGATAACGGTCAATACTGGAAAGATAGCCAAGCAAACTGGCGCATGCTGGGGCAACTTTTCGACAAAGAAAACGAAGTGGAAGCGTTGATTACCGAAACGCAATCGCAGTTTACCGCTACCGCTGAGCATGTTCAAAAAGATCACTTGAATGCACTTATGGTGATGAACAATGGCAACAATGTTGCGATGTTTAATAAAGGCAGCCGTTTCTCGATTATTTTTGATGACTTTAAATTCACAGAATCGAGCAGCCAAAATGTCGCTGCAGTTGAAGGCTCACACGGTAATTTAATTTCGTTTGAATACATCGCCGACGCGAAGCCAGAAGTCATTTTTATCCTAGACAGAGAGCAAGCCATTGGCCGTAGCGTAGGTAAAGCCAAGGAAATGTTTAACAACCCATTAGTGGATTCAACACCAGCCGCTCAAAATAAAAAGATCGTGTTCATTGACCCTAATGCATGGTACCTCTCTGGCGGTGGTGTAACGGCAACCCAGACCATGATTTCTGATATTAATAGCGCTTTAAATTAACCACTGCACGAATCCATAAGCGAGCCGATGGGCTCGCTTTTATTATAAAAACAATGGCGTGCACGCCAACACTGAATTTACGTGAGTCTAATGTTGTTCCATGGCTATTCATAAGTACTTTTTCGCCCTAATTCTACTCGCTGTATTGGCCGTATCATCGCTGCTAATTGGCGCTGCCAATGTGTCTCTCGTTGATTTGTTTAATGGTGACGAGCATGCCTACTCCATTTATGTAGTGAGCCGTATCCCCCGTCTTCTTGCGATCGTTCTCGCGGGTGCAGGACTAAGTGTTGCAGGGCTTATTATGCAGCAAATCGTCCAAAACCGCTTCGCGTCTCCCTCAACGACGGGAACCATTGATTGTGCGCTACTGGGCTATGTTGTTGGGCTGATATTTCTTGGCGGTGCGTCTCAATGGACTCATTTGGGCGTCATTTTTGCCTTCGCAGTGGCGGGAACGCTGCTCTTTGTTCGCTTCTTACAACGCCTTCAATTTAAAAACGCAGTACTTGTGCCGTTAATTGGCATCATGTACGGCAATGTTATTTCAGCGCTGACGACCTTTATTGCTTATAAATATGACCTCGTCCAGACCATGTCAGCATGGACTGTCGCTAACTTTGCCAGCGTGTTACAAGGCGGCTACGAAATCTTATATCTAGCCGTACCAGCATGCTTACTCGCTTACTATTACGCTAGCCAATTTAGTGCGGCAAGTGTGGGTGAAAGTTTCGCGAAAAATATTGGTTTGGATTATCAAAAAATTGTGTTTTTAGGCGTGATTTTAGTCGCGGTGAGTGCCTCAACCGTAGTCATGATTGTTGGTGTTATCCCGTTTCTAGGCTTGATTGTGCCAAATATTGTGTCGTTGTTTATGGGGGACAACATGAAAAAAATCCTGCCGTGGACGGCGTATTGGGGGGTGATACTGGTTTTATCCTCTGACATCTTAGGGCGCCTTATTATTTTCCCTTATGAAATGCCGATCTCCATGATCATCAGTATCTTTGGCGGCGCTGTATTTATTTTCTTGGTGTTGCGAGACCGATCCAATGCGTGATTCATATAAAGTTATTTTATTGGTAGCCGGCTGCCTTGCAATCATTGGTTGGTTTGTTGGTCAGGGCTTAACGGCAGACAACTATCAGTTTTTCTTGTCTCGTCGTATCCCTAAGGTACTTGCCATTGTATTAGCCGCGGTGGCGATCTCCGCGTCTTCCCTTGTATTTCAGACGATCACCAATAACCGAATACTGACGCCGTCTATTTTGGGTTTTGATAGCTTGTATTTGATGATTCAAGTGCTCATGGTGGTCATATTAGGCAGTACGAGTTACTGGGTTATTCATGCGATGAGTAATTTCCTGCTGTCGACCTCCGTGATGGTCTTCTTCTCTTTATTGCTCTTCCATTTTTATTTTAAACGTCAAGACAACAACGTCTTCACTCTGCTGTTGATAGGGATTGTATGCGGCAGCTTGTTTAGCAGTGTGACCGGCTTCTTAACCATGTTGGTGGATCCCAATGAATTCGCAACGATACAAGCGTCAATGTTTGCGAGTTTCAATAATGTGAATTCAACGCTGGTTTATTGGAGCTTAATCCCACTTGGGCTGTGTTTGGCCGCTTTGTTTTATTACGCACCGAAGTTAGATGTGTTGTGGCTAGGCATTGATAACGCAACCAGCTTAGGGGTGAACACTAAGCAACTTACTCAACGCGTTATGATGATTATTACCGTCATGATTGCCGTTTCAACGGCCTTGGTGGGGCCGGTGCTGTTCTTTGGTTTGATTACGGTGAGTTTGACGCGCGAGATCTTCAATCGATATCAGCATCGATTCTTGATGATAGCCAGTAGTTTGCTTGCGGTGTTATTGCTTGTCACAGGGCAATGGTTTGTTGAAAAAGTACTCGTGTTTCAAACCACAATTAGCGTAATTATCAACCTAGTTGGTGGTACATACTTCCTGTTTTTATTGCTAAGAAACAGAATTAATTAAGGGTGTTAGTGTGATTAAATTAACTGGATTAAGCAAAAAATACGGGAAGACATTTGTTGTACAAGATGCCGATGCCTTATTCCCACAAGGTGAGGTGACATCAATTATTGGTCCCAATGGAGCAGGGAAGAGCACCTTGTTGTCGATGGCGAGTCGCCTGACACAAAGCGATGCGGGAGAAGTCTTGATTGCTGACAAACTGCTAGCGGAGTGGGACAGCAAAGAACTGGCAAAGCGATTGGCGGTGTTACGTCAATCTAACAATATTAATATGCGTTTCACGATTCGTGAGTTGGTATCGTTTGGTCGTTTTCCTCACTCTCAAGGTCGTTTGACCGATGAAGACAATGACATTATTGATCGCGCATTAGGTCACTTGGGCATTGAAGATATCCAGAATCGATATCTGGATCAGCTCAGTGGCGGGCAGCGTCAAATGGCATTTATTGCAATGGTGGTCGCGCAAGATACCGAGTATGTCTTCCTTGATGAGCCGCTTAATAACTTGGACATCAAACACTCTGTAGAGATCATGCATACCTTGCGTCGCCTAGCTCATGATTTTAACAAGGCGGTGGTGATTGTTATCCATGATATTAATTTTGCGTCGTCTTATTCAGACAACATTGTCGCGATGAAAAACGGTAAGGTCATCAAGTCAGGGTGTGTCAATGAGGTCGTTGATCAAGCCGTTATGGAGTCTATCTACGAGATCCCTTTTGACATCAGAGAAATTGATGGACGCCGCGTGTGTTTGTATTTTAATAGTTAAGTGTTGTATGGCTAGCGCTATAGGATTTAAGTACGGCGCCGCAACATCTGGATGCGAGTCAAGCGCCCGGGACTTATGCCATTGAGGTGGAAATGATGTTTGACTCGTTTTTAGAGCATCTTGATGTGGTCACATGAAACTTCGCAATGATGACCAATATCGAAAACACCATTCCAAAGCATCGTGCTACTGCGTTTGCGCCATAATGAAGTGCTCTGATTATTTGCACAATGGGATAATTTTAGTAGTATCAGGTCTCCTAATTTTAGAGCTATAGATATGACATTTAACGCCGCAATTTTCGATATGGATGGGTTGCTTCTTGATACTGAGCGTGTGTGCATGAATGCTTTTGAAAAAGCGTGTCATACACTAAGCATAGAATTTTTAAAGCCAGAATACTTGGCTATCATTGGCCAGAATGCTCAGGGTGTAGAGCGCACGATTCGAGCTGGTTATCCGGCTGATTTAGATTATCCGTTACTTCGAAAAGTGTGGATGGAGTATTACCATGATATTACGCACAACCATGCGATTCCAATAAAGGAAGGAGTGCTTGAGCTTCTTGATTGGCTAAAGGCAAATAACATACCGATGGCAGTGGCGACTTCCACAGACTTAAGTCTCGCGAAAATAAAATTGCAGCTCGCTGGATTAGATGAATATTTCGACAGTTTAACTTGTGGATGTGAGGTGACTCATGGCAAACCAGATCCTGAAATCTACTTATTAGCCGCTAGCAGGCTAAATATCGCACCGGAATATTGCTTAGGTTTTGAGGATTCGAATAATGGTACTCGTGCCGGTATTGCTGCAAATTTACAGATGTATCAAGTTCCCGACCTTGTTTCTCCAACCGATGAAGTGATCGCACTTGGCCACGAGATCCTCCCATCAATGGTTGATGTATTGAGTCATCTGAAACACCTCAAATAAATGCGTTAATTATGGGTTGGGTTTACATTGTTAGGCTGGGTTTTACAGCCTTCAATGGCTTGCTCTTTTCTACTCCACATGAAAAACAGTAAGGTGAATGCCGCAACACTGTCTTCCACCGGGTATTAGTACATACCGCGTTGATGAAGATCCTCCTTTTGCAATCTGATGACGGTTATTGCGCTTTATGGATAATCTTAAACACGGCAAAGTAATTAGGTTATCGACAAAGTAATTAGGTTATCGACAAAGTAATCGCTGAGTTTGTTCACCACAACAAAACAGAATTAGCCGCATTCCTAGAGCACCTTTCTTTAATTATATGCTTACAGCGTCATCACTTCTGTTGGCGATCGGCCTGCAAACCATAGGTCACACATTTGTTTCATCTTTTTTTCACTGCTGCGGAAAAAATGCTCATAGCCTGCGCAAAGGTAATTATCAGCAGAGCTATTAGCCCTAGGAATAAAGCGTTGCTTAGGGCAACCTCCATTGCAAAGTTTTACATACGGGCACTTTTTACATTTTTCACTCAGTTCTTTCTTCTTGATACCAAACTCGTAGTTTTGGGCACTGAAGTTCATTTCATTAATCGTTTTTGAGTGAATGTTCCCTAGTTTATGCTCCGGATAAACATAGTGGTCGCAATTGTAGATGTCTCCATTTGCTTCCATTGCAAAAGCACTGCCACATCGCGGTGCCATTGTGCACATACTGCCTTGTTCACCTGCCCAACCTGCGAGAGTATTATCGAAATAAGGCACGAATATCTGGCCGACATCATGTTTCACCCAATAGTTAAAGATGGCCGCGAGGAACTGTCCAAACTTTAAAGACGGTACGCTCCATTCCGTCAACTTAGCCGCGCTATCATGCTCTGGGTCAACCAAATATAAACCCTCTAACGTCGGCTTTGTTGCCGCTCTTTCGACCAAAGGAATATATTGATGTACTTCGCTACCCAAAGATTTTAAATGTTGATATACCTCTAATGCATGGTCAACATTGTGGCTTCCAATGACCGTTAACGTATTGAACTGAACGTGATGTACACGCAATAAATCGATGGCTTGTACTACCTTGCGATAGGAACCTTTGCCAGAGCGGCTCGTACGGTATTTGTCGTGAAGATGCTCGGGTCCATCAATTGAAATGCCAATCAAAAAATGGTTTGTTTTGAAAAATTGACACCATTCATTGTTGAGTAATAGGCCGTTAGTTTGCAGCGTATTCTCTATGAATTTCCCTTTCGCATATTTGTTTTGCAATTGGATCGCTTTTTTATAGAACTCGATCCCCATCATCAAAGGTTCGCCGCCTTGCCAAGCAAAAGTCACATGGTCAGTATGTTGAGCCAATATGTGTTGTTCGATATA
The DNA here is from genome assembly GCF_053544015.1 of Vibrio sp. E150_011. Lineage (NCBI taxonomy): Bacteria > Pseudomonadati > Pseudomonadota > Gammaproteobacteria > Vibrionales > Vibrionaceae > Vibrio > Vibrio sp. E150_011. The sequence goes on along the minus strand of NZ_JBHFOL010000001.1, from coordinate 289,192 downwards.
AACTTCTAACGTCTCATCCGACATTTTCCAGTTAGCATTACGTTCGGGGTATAGCTTTTCTTTCTCAAGATAAAAGCAATAGTCACAATCTAGGTTACATACAGAACCCGTTGGTTTACTCATAATATGAACAGACTTAGACACTTCCATATTTATTCCTCAGATTGTGCAGGTAGGGTTTATGCCCTACCTGCCTAACGTTAATGACAGTCGTGAAAATGGTTGTTACTTTTCAGCTTTTCTAAAACCGTCCGGTATATGTTGAGTGAAATCAACGCCCTTGCAGTCCGGCTTGTAACCCATGGGAGCAGGGAAAGGAATGGTGTCACAACTTACCGCAAGATTTTGTTGAATTGCGACGTTTCGTTTAACGACCGTAGGGAAAATACGGACGCCATCGGCTCGCATGTCATACATTTCTTGAGGGTCGCTAGACAGATCGTAGACGGCTGGAATCTGACGTTTAACGGGGGCTTCTGGCATAATATCTTGGTCGTAGAAATGCAGTTTCCAATCATTCCATTTGTATGCCTGAACTATTTGTCCGTTACTAATGTAAAAACCGTCACGATTAGATTGTTCCATGTCGCCTTTTAAGTGCGCCCACTGGTTAATTCCATCGATATGACGGTCTGATGGCATCTTATAGCCGACAAGCTCGCCAATTGATGGCATGACATCAACCACATGCACAATTTCATTACTGACGTTTTTTTCCTTCACTGTGCCTGGCATAGAAGCGATAAATGGTACACGTATTGAACCTTCAAGCGCTGTAAAATAATTGCCTCTCCATGGCGCTGCGATACCATGATGAGGGTAGTGCCACTCTGGGCCATTGTCTGACATAAAGATAATTAGTGTGTCTTTTCTTGCATCGGCTTTATCAATGGTGTCGATAATTTGCCCTGCGCGAAAATCAATCTCATGCAGAACATCGGCGTAATCGCCTTTGCCTGTTACTCCTGCAAAATCTGGGTGAGGAATCGTAGGCAGGTGAGGCTGAGTAAAGGAGACAAAAGTAAAGAAAGGGCTGCCTTTTTCCAATTGTTGAGTGATGTGTGTAATTGCTCGTTGAGTGACTTGTTCATCAATAGTACGGCGTGTATCTAAATTAAAGTCCATGACATCTTTTGTCTTTCCATTGACGGTGTCTTGGATCTTCGGAACGTACCCATCTTCGTTTTCGAAGTGGAGTTGTGACGAATAGAGTGATTCGTCTGAAGTATTAAGCACCCCAAAGAAATCATCAAATCCTTGCTCTAAAGGTGTGCGACCTTCGGTATCGCCAAGGTGCCACTTGCCATACATTGCGGTGTTGTAACCCTGCTCCTTAAACTTATTGGCCATGGTCACCTCCCAGTTCACCATGCCGTAATCCATACCCCAAACAACCTCTGTTGTCGCTGTTCTCAACGGGCGTCTACCGGTCATAAATGCTGATCGGGTAGGGGTGCATTGAGGCTCAACATTAAAGTTTGTCAGCCTGATGCCTTCTTCAGCTAATTTATCTAGGTTTGGTGTCGCGACGCCTCGTGTACTGCCATACGACTGAAGCTCTCCAAAACCCAAATTGTCGACCATCATAATGACCACATTAGGTTGTTCTGCTGCCGTCACCGATAGGGAAGGTAGTGCACCGGCTAAAACAGAGGCTAACACGGTTTTTTTTCTCATCATATTTCGCTCCAATGACCATTTCTAATTGATTTCTTTTGAAAAGAATAACGGCTCGGCCTAGAATCTGAAGTGATGGATATTTATGAAAGGTATAACCATGAGGAATAGTGAGTTTTCAAAGATTAGATCACTTGATCTTAACTTGCTGAAAACACTGCTTGTTCTTTTGGAAAAAAAGCATATTTCAAAAAGTTCAGAGCGGCTGTTTATCACTCAACCCGCGGTGAGCAAACAGTTATCAAAACTTCGAGAAATGTTTGATGATCCTCTTTTGGTGAGAGTAGGGAACCAATTGGTGCTCACGCAAAAAGCGATCCAGTTATACCCCAAAGTCGAGCTACTTTGTAACCAGTTCAAAAATCTAGTCGATTCAGAGGAGCTGGATTTAAGTGAGGTGACACAGAATGTCACTATCATGCTTTCAGATTACGCAAGCCCTCATTGGATGGCGCAAGTCATCAAAGAAATATCAATACATGCACCCAATGTCACGGTGACCTGCAAGAGTTGGAGTTACGAGAATATAAAGAAGCTCACTTTGGGTGAGATTAATTTTGCGTTAGGAGCGTTACCAGAAGGGCTTTCTGGCTTTGAGACTCATGAAATCGGGGAGGTGTCGAGTTCGCTGATTGCGAGAGGTGATCACCCTATTTTTGCCAATACTGACCAACCAGAACCGTCGCTCTCAAGCTTCCCGATTGTCAAAATTCGAGGCTCGCACCGATATCAAAATATATATGATGAGCTAATAGGTGAGAGCCCAGTACTACTGGACGAAACGACACTCTGGTTAGCTATGGAAACAGTCAAGTCGACGGATGCGTATTTGGTAGGACCTAGCAAGTTTATTGAAAGCATTGACGATAAAGACAGCTACAACAGCATCCCATTGCCGAAGTTAACGCCCATTCCTATTTCAATGTGCTGGTCTATAGGATTAAGCGACGACCCTTTCTACCATTGGATGAAAGAGATGATGATTGAAATAGGAAACCGTATTGTCAATGAATGACAAGAGCTGCATATTTTCTTCTATAGCTGCGAACGTTTTGGGGCAGGTCGCTCTTAGTTTGTCACTCTTTAACCCATCCCAATTAGGCCGTCATCCACGTGCAGACGAGGATCTTCCAACACGTGTGGCTCGCTCATAGTCGAATTGAATGACACCAGAATAGGCTCACAACGCGCTGATGAAGATCCCCTTTTTCAAGGGGATGACGGTTAGTTTTATTTGTGGAAGCAATCAGGAATTTGTTCTGCGCTGATGACAACCGAACTGGCACGTTTGTGGACAATTGTGAGTCAGTAAGTTTCCAAATTAACATTTAGCGGATTATCTAGAGTATTACAAAAACTACTAACTAATAGATAGAAGGTAGAGGAGAGACTGACTCAAGAAGCAATTCATAAAAACGTTTTGTAGCAGGCCCCGTTTTAACCCCTTTAGGTAAAGTCATATGTAATGGAACCTGATAACCACCGCCATTTTCAACATTCAGCACAGTCAGTCTCCCACTGCCACGGTTGTCAACAATATGCTTAGGTAGCCTGCAATAACCCACACCCTGCTCTACTGCACTAAAGGCATGGTCGAAATTATCAACCGTAATGCGCTGACTCGACTTCAACCAACCCACATCTTTTTTATCTCCGATCTTTTCAATCGAGCCTAAATCTCTAACAACAATTTGTGGTAACGACGACAGCTGGTTTAGCGATATGGATGTCGCGTTAGCTAACGGATGTGAGCTAACCACAACAGGTTCCATCTTCGTAAAGCCAAAGACTTCTGCCGAATAATTTGTGATGGGTAGGTTGATGATAGCTACATCGGCTAATTCCTGAGTCACCATTTCCGTTGTTTTAGACAGTGACGTTTCAACAACTTGTATCGATGTGGTGTTGTTCTCCGCCAAAAATGCTGCCATGGGCTTATAAAGACGTTCAAGGTGACAAAGATGATCAACCGCGACCACTATTTCAGATTCCACACCCTTTACTAGCTGTTCACTGATCAGCTCAAGTTCTCGAGCTTGTTCCAGCATGCTGCTCGCCCTGCGCAGTAACGCTTTGCCGTCTTCCGATAACACCGCCCTCCGACCTTCAACCTGAACCAAAGACACGCCCAATTGATCTTCCAACTTTCTCAGCGCATAAATAAGCGTGGTGTGGCTCTTATTCAACAACAATGCCGCAGCCTGAATGCTGCCAGCGCGGTCTATCTCATAGAGTGTTTGCCATTGGTCTAGGGTAGTCTTTAATCTCATCGGTCTAAAATCCTGACAGTTAATGGCAATATTATGAACTTTTCTGTCTTTTTTTTACAGGTAATATCTATTTCAACAGGCAATCAAGCCTCCTATGTTTTGCGAAATGACCATGAGTCACAGCGCAATACCAAGTAACTGTTTGGAGAAATGACCATGAAATTATTACAAGTCGACTTTGAATTTAACGGCCCATTTGGTGAAGAGATGTCAAACGCACTCGTTGACCTAGCAAAGTCTATTAACAACGAACCAGGCATGATCTGGAAAATCTGGACAGAAAACCAAGCCGAAAAACTGGGTGGTGGTGTCTACCTTTTTGAAGACCAACTCAGTGCAGAGACTTACCTAGCGATGCATGCCGCTCGCTTAAAAGAGATGGGCGTAGAAGAAGTGCGTGGTGTAATTTTTGATGTTAATCAGCCATTAACTGCCATTAACAAAGGTCCAATCAATGGCTAATTCAGACGTTTGCTGAATGAAGAAAGATAGTAGAAGACACGAGATAGAGAGATACAACATGAACAATAAAACGTTTTTAAGCCTACACGGCATCATTTACGCTGGGTTTGCCATCGTACTGTTTTTTCTACCAACGGTGATGTGGCCCATGTACGGCGTGGAAATCAATGATAAGTACGCTTACTTTCTGTCTCAACACACCAGTATCTTCCTTGGTGGTATTGCAGCGATAACTTGGTTATTACGAGATATTGAAGCGGGGATCAGCGCCAAAAAGCTCATCCAAGGTTTGGTTATCACCAATATGCTGGGTGCCATCATCACACTGTATGCGGCTTTTACTGGTATCTTTGTTGGCTTTGGTTGGAGTGACCCCGCGTTCTTCCTTTCACTATCTATACTGAGCGTGTTGCAGGTTCGTAAGCAAGCTTAAACGGTTATTTAGTTCGGATAGCACAAACAAAAAATACTCGGTATATGCCGAGTATTTTCGTATTCAACCATTTTATCAAGACTAAAGTAAAGTTCGCTAATAATGATAAAGCCTGAACTTTATAGACATTACATGTATAAGCAAAATTAGGTTAAACCTCATACAATAACTCGTGATGTAAATCGAACGAAACTCACAATGGGGCATAAACATTTTAGAGCAATCAATCTAAGGCGCTTTTGTCCCATAGAAAACTACTCCTCAATGCCAAACGTTCACTACTTAGCCTCAAGTGTCTGAGGTAACAATGGCTTAATCGAGGCGTCAATTTGGTTTAAGCGTAACTGGTAGAAATCAAACGCGTCTTTCCAAGGCTCTTCGTTCTGCCATTCGAGCGTAATGGTAGGGAACTTTATTTGGCGCATATCAGGCGCAAACTCAGTCCCTTCCGGCAGTAATGGAATCAATACATCTTTCATACTTCCATCGCTGCCATCTTAGTTTTTCCGCGTATGCTCGCTTTTCGAATTGTACCACTTCTAAGCATATTCACTGCCGTGTGGCGAACGGCGTCTAAAACCTGTGCGGCATTCCCTCGATAAATCTGACAAGCGTCTTCATTAAATGCGGTATCTAGAACCCAGTGAAGACTATGCTCGATAACCCAATGCTCTCTAACGTCTGTAGCAAATAGTTAACGGTTACAACTTTCCCAATAAGTAACTAAAAACTGACCATAGTCCTTTCACCACCATCAACATGCAGCGTTTCTCCTGAAATATAAGTGGCTTTCGTTGATGAAATGAAAATTACAGCAGCAGCAACCTCTTCTGGAGTTGCTAGTCGCTTCATAGGGTGTTGGTTTTTTTTTGCCTCAAACTCTTTAGGTGACTTTGTACGAAAGATGTCCCAACCTCCACCGGGAAACAAAGTTGATGCAGGTGCCACTGTATTAAAACGTATTTTTCCAGCATAATCTTTCGACAAGGAAAATATATAATGGGTAAGCGCTGCTTTAATTGAACCATACGCATTACTACTTTCACTAATAGTGGCACTAACCGACCCTATAAAAGTTACCGCTGGATTTCCCCTAGTCATTTTAGGAATAACAGTTTCTATATTTTTGATAGTAGTAAGTAAATCCATTTCTACAGATTTCTTCCAATCATTAGCCAATGCACTAACATTTGGAATAAATACGTCTACAACTCCTATTTCTTCTATCCACGCTTTAAAAGCCATTTCATCTGTTACATCCAACTGTGTCGCGTAAACATTTGGCAGACCTTCTAAATCCTTTAGTATAGAATCAATTTTTTCTTGATTACGGCCACAAAAGTAAACCGTTGCGTTCTCATCGAGAAACCCTTTGACAATAGCAGCCCCAATTCCTGAGCTACCTCCTGTTATTACTACGTTTTTTCCCACTAATTTAAGGTCCACTGACTTATTCCTCTTTGTATAAAGGTGGGGAGGCCCCCTTGCTGTTGCTGTACATATTATATATGGTGTTTCCAAGCTACCATAAATCACTGAAATATAATGTATATAAAAAAAGAATGGGGCATTTTCCTGCTAGCTTCCAACCGAGAGCGTTGACTAAACAGGACAATCCTTCCACCTGAAAGCTCCATGCTTTATGTCATCCGACCCCTCAACCGATTTGCCATCATTTCCTACAAGCCAGTTTGGTTTTGATTAACCACCTATAAATATTATTGAATTTACGGCAGGCCTATCCCCATATTACTGTAAGTGCTCTATATTAAGCTCAATGTCATAAATTCAGCGTTAGATAAGTAATAGGATCAAAATGGGTAAACGTTACGTCATTAGTCATCATCATCATGATAACTTTATGCTAGAACAACAACACGTTGATAAAATTGCGCTTGTTACCGAGGGTGGTGGGCAACGTGGTGTTTTTACCGCGGGTGTTCTCGATGCCTTCCTACGTGCAGATTTTAACCCGTTTGACCTCCTTATCGGTACGTCTGCGGGGTCGTTGAATCTCGCTTCTTATATCTGTGGGCATGAAGGTCATGCCTACAAAGTGATCGCTCAAGCGACTCGCCATCCCGAGTTTTTTAAACTGACCAAATATTTGCTAAGTGGTGAAGGTGTCGATTTAGATTGGTTGGTTAACAGTACAGAAGTAGATATTCCGCTGAATTGGATCAAAGGTGCCGATGCACTTAAAACTAAACAAGTGGTTGCGGTCGCCACACACGCTCAAAAGCTCACGACAGCCTGTTTTGACGTTACATTAGACAACTGGAAGAACGTCTTAAGAGCATCTTGTGCCATTCCCGCATTGCACAAAAAACCGGTCATGTTTGATGATGCAAGATGGCTTGATGGTGGGGTCTCTGCGCCGATACCTGTTGAAGAGGCGTACCGCAGAGGTTACAAAAACATTGTCGTGATTCGAACCATGCCTGTTGATTTCGAAGAGCAGCATCCTTTGTTAGAAGCGATTTTAAAGCGTGCGCCAACCAAGACGATGAGCGAGTTGTCCGCTATTTTGTTAAAGCATGAAGAAAGCTACCGCCAAACACAGCGCTTTTTAGCTAATCCACCTGATGATGTGAATATTTATGAGATCTCGCCAGCTCGCAACCTGAAGTCACCGGTTATTGGAAGTACCAAAAAGCAGCTCGATGCAGATTATATACATGGTGTTGGTCTTGGTCGTTTGTTTGTAGAAAGTGTTGGTCGAAAGTTAGATATCCCTTACACACCTTTTTACCGTCATAAATTAGTGACTTCCGAGCACTCAAGTACTGATGCGCGCCATTTAGAGATGGAACATGTATGGCAGAACCGCACGACAGGTCGATTTAAAGGGGCTCTGGCGTGCAATATCTCGTGGGTGAATGTGAACCCAAATAATCAATCCCAAGCGTTGATTTTAGTACAGGGTCGTAATGAGTCATGCTGGAAGTACAAAGAACTTATTTATGAATTAAGCCACCATTATAGTGTTTATTCATTTGATCACCGTGGTCAGGGGGAATCACAGCGTCTCGTTGCCGACAGTGAATTGGGACACATTGACCAATTTGCTCACTATGTTGAAGATTTAGATACATTTACACGTGACATTGTCATGAAGGATCACAGTGAAGACATCATGATGTTGGCGCATTCAATGGGAGGTGTGATCACCACTCAATATCTTGCTGAGTATGAGCATGTCGTTAAAGCTTGCGTGTTAACTAGCCCCATGTTTGGAATAAAATTGCCTAAAGTGGTTGGAGGGATTCAGTCGGCTACGATCAAGGTCATCAGTCAGCTGCAGAAGAAACCTCACTTTGCGCCAAAACAAACCGCTTTTGTCACTAAGACCTTCGAAGGTAATGATCACACAAGTAGCCAGCGTCGATTTAAGGTGTACAGTGATCTTCTTACTAACAGCCCTAAGTTAAGACTGGGTGGTGTGAGTCCCAAATGGATAACTGAAGCAATGGCGGCGGGTAAAACCTGTTTGTCTCAGGCCGGTAAAATAAAAACGCCGATTCTAATCATTCAAGCAGAAGGCGATAATGTGGTATCACTGTCAGCGCAAGAAACCTTTAATGAAAAGTGCATAAGTTCTCGTTTACTCACGATTCCTTACGCTAAGCATGATGTCTTGATTGAAGCTGATCGATACCGAGATAGAGCGTTGAAACACATTTTAAGCTTTTACGATTACCGTCATAAATTTATCTAACATCATTATAATATCGACTACGACTACGACTACGGAAGAGAGGCTTTGTTTATCCATTATTTAAGTTGTTCATTATTGGGTAATTAGGCCTTTCTTTATCAAGCATTATGATTAGCTTGTCGATTGGCAAGCGCCAAACACATCAATGCAATTTATGGGACAACGAAAGTTCAACCTCTGTATCTTTCGATCTATCTCAGTAGAATACCTCCGCTCAAATTCCTACACTGTGGTTATTCCCCTGAAAAGTCCTATTGAATGTTCGTCATGTACAAAACGTGTTATGGCGACCTATTTATTCACCATATTGGTTTCAATGTCGCTGTTTGCTTATGTTCCGAATGCTATTGCAAATGAAGATGTCCAAACGTCTTCATTACCCGAATCCAATACTCAGTCTGGAGACGCGTCGATTGAAAGGGACATCTACGACAATAAGAATAAAAACGTAGAAGACCCAACTAGAATCAACTCTAAATTGGGCTTTGCGGGTAACTATGATTTCAACTCAGAAAGCTATGGTTATTCTGTTTCGGGTTCAATCGGGCTTAGTGAAGCGCAGAAGATCAACCTTCGACTCCACCCTGATACAGATGAATGGACGCTTGGCGGATCTTGGCTATTTGATATTGGTATTGTTAATTTCAATTTCGGCCGAAGTGAGTATGACGATGGCTCAAACTTTAATAATTATAGTATTGGCACGTTTGTACCGTTATCTGTTTTTGATATAGAGCCTTACGGGTGGCAAATATTCCCGATGGCAGGCTTCAATTATACTGATGGTGAAAGACCGTTGAATGAAGTTGAGCCTGAGTTTGATCCATCTAATCCCTATGCTTTGCACCCAACAGACAGTACTGGAGGGTATTTAGGTTACTTCTCTTTAAAGCCGCTCAATGATGAATTCACCGCGATGACGTTTGCAGGTGCATCTGCGGGGTCAAATGACTATTTTGGTTACTGGCTTGGCGCTGGCCTTGGTTATAAATTTACCAAGCGCGATTCGCTGACACTACTAGGGCTTCTCTCTGATAATGATTATGGTTCTGAGCAAAAAATCATTTTTTCCTATAGCCACGACTTTTCAGTGCAGTAATTGCTGTCGATCGTATCAAGATCTTACCACTGAGACTCATATAGATGAGTGGTCTGAAGTGCATCAATGGGCTGCTGTTTGGAGACCACCAACACTTGTCCGTCGGTGAAGTAATCATGACGACCATCCATTGCTGTTGCGTAAGCCAGTTTCATATTTTCGGCAGTCCACGCGGCGTTGAGGCGAAATACATCGTGTTTTAGCTTGTCTCTTTCGGCATCAATGTCCGGGGCGACGCTGTGAAGAATGGTAATGATGCCGCCGTACGGGGTGACTGTTAAACCATCATCATAGCTTAATGCACCCAGCCATAACGGTTGTTTTGTTACTGAATCGATGCCTGCTTGCCACCATCGGATATGAGAGCGCTTGGTCAGCGTCCCCGGCAACTGAAAGGCGAGATGTTGTGGCTCTCCATTCCACATGAGATCGGACACTGGAGGGGTGTTTTGTTTCAACAAATTGACATAATCTGGCCACTCTAGATCACTACGCGAAAAGGTTTTATTTTCTATCCATCCTAAGGTTTCCATTAAAGACTGTGGCGATTCACCGAGATAGACCACGTTCATACCCTGTGCTGAATATATGGACGATTGCCCGGCAAATACTTTGTAATTCAGACTCTTCAGCGTAACGATGGGCATTGTTGATTGAGCGACCAAGGTCGAATTCACTTTATCATCACTAAACCAAAAAAAGTGAGAGTAGTTGAGCGCAAGCGTACCAATAATAAACACGCTACATGCTTTTACCCACGTGTGTCGCCACTGTCTTTTAAACCCAAAATACGCGATGGCTAGGGAAAGGAGTGCAACGCCCATCGTGTATTTATGTTCACTGATGAAGAGCGCAATATCACCAAGTACAGGCACATTATCGACACCGGCCGCTAATAAGTATCCCCAGACAACAAACTGACCGATACCCAGAGTCAATCCAATGCTGGCATATAGCGAGAACTTTCGCCACGCGATACGGTGGGTTCCAGCCATAAATGGTACCACCCAAGCGACAGGGCCGAGGAGTCGTGAAAATGCTAAAATCCAGAAGGCATTACGGTGCAGCAGAAGGCGGCATCGAGCCAATGGTCTTCTAATCTTGGGTTGCCATGCCAGCAGTCTTTTCTGCACATTAAACCCATACCGACGTCCAATAAAGAAGCTGATTTGGTCACCGAGCAGTCCGCCTAATACGACGGCGAACACGGCGATGTAACCGCCGCTATAAAGTTGGTATCCAGCAGCAATCATAAAGGGTTCTCCTGGCACCACTAAATTAGGGCCGATCACGGCATCCAGCAATGACCCCAAAAATAACCCAATGGTTTCAAACATAACGCGTCCTTTTTACCTTATCTTCTTGCTTAGTTGCTTAGTTGCTTAGTTGCTTAGTGCTTTACTTAGCGTCATCACGGGTATGTGAAGAGCGGTGTTGCCCGCCATTATTGCTGTTGGTAGTGCCCGAACTCGTAGTTCATTTCGTTGTTGCGCATTTCTCCGAAGAAAAACCGACGAACATTGGCCTTAAGGTACGTTGCGCCCATTTTGAAAAAGCCATCTTGTTCAAGCCTACGTGGGTCAAACTGGAAACTGAGTGGTAAGAATCGAAAGCGCCATGTTTGCGCGGCTTTCTTAACGTAATGACAATCCTCACAAAGCACGATTGCTTCGTCGAACCCACCGATTTCGTTATGCGCTCTCTTCGTCGAGAAAATACACGCCCCAACAGCCGTAGGGAAAAAGAATTGCGTGGCAAACAACCCAGCATTGAATAGCCCATAACCTGCTTTGTATGCGGGAGTGAGTTGACGAGCACCCATAAAAACACCAGCGACTTCTAGCTTCTCTGATTCAAGCTTTTTAGCCGCGAGTTCAAGAAACTCACGATCAAGGCGCACATCAGCATCAAGAAACAAAAGACGTTCGTGTTTCGCAAGACTAGCGCCAGTATTACGACCAAGGCTGACACCGCGCTCTGTCATGGTATGCACAGTTAAGTCAGGCAAAGCGGCACGATATTTTTCAGCGACTCGCGTGGTGAGGTCTTCACTATTTGAATCGACAACGATCACCTCGAATTGTTGGTATGTTTGTGTAGAGAGATCGCTAAGTAGACGAGCGATACGTTTTTCTTCGTTTAGTGTAATGATGACAATGCTGATTGGTTTCATAGTAAGATCCTTTTCTTCGTTGATGCGAAGATACTAAACTCACAAACGTTAATTGTTGCTGAGGCAAAGGTTCATATTGCGTTCATAAAGCGCTTTTTTAGTCATTTTATTTCATGGACTTACAGCTTGTTTATGGGCTTGTAGCTAATATTTAGGCTTGAAGCTAATATATAGCCTTATGGCTAATGTCATGGGCACACAGCAATGGAGAAGCGGGAGCGTTTTGAGCCAAATAAAGTTGGCGCATTTGGGGCCGGTGAACGTAAAAAAGTCAAACCTTAGACTTGGAGGGCAAATCAATACAGTTTACGACACTACTTTTACGTACAATGATGCTGGCATAACACAGGGACAAGGAAAGGTATGTTTAAGCGAAGTGTAAAATGGTTGCTTCCCATTGGGATTATCGGCATAGCGGTAGCAGGGTATGCTGTGGTGCAGGAAACCAAGCCTGACATTGAGCCAGAAAAATCGGTGCAAACGAATGCGACCGTAAAGACCCAGGTACTCGCTGCGCAGTCGCATCAGATCCTTATCTCTAGTTTTGGTGAGGTCGTGCCACTTGAGCGTACTGCGCTTGCGACACAAGTGTCTGGAGAAGTGCTGAGTTGGCATCCAAACTTTGTTGCGGGTGGAGTCGTTAAACGTGGTGAAGTATTGTTTACCATCGAAAAAGACAACTATCAGGCTGCCGTTTTGCAAGCGCAAGCCCAGTTAGCTCAATCCCAAGCAACGCTGATTGAAGAGCGCGCAAAAGCCAAAGTCGCTGAACAACAAGCAAAGAAAATCAAAGATACACAAGTCTCTGATTTGTATCTCAGGATCCCCCAAGTGTTGAGTGCAGAAGCTGGAGTGAAATCGGCTCGCGCAGGGCTCAAACGTGCCAACCGTGACTTAGCAAATTGTGAAGTAGAAGCCCCTTACGATGCACTTGTCGTCTCACGAAATCTTGGCGTGGGCCAATATATTACCGCGGGTTCACAGGTGGCAGAACTGAACAACATCGAAAGTGCAGAGATAATGGTGCCCATCGCTGGATTTGATGCCCCGTTTTTGCCTAAAGATATTATTGGCATCGACGCCGTTGTTATCGCGAAAGGGCGAACTGAAACGAGGCGTCAAGGTCGGGTCGTTCGAGATCTTGGTGTTGTCGACAGCGCGACCCGTATGGTCAATATGGTGATTCGAGTGGATGATCCATATGGTTTAAAGTCTGCGGAGACACCGCTTCCATTTGGCTCTTATGTAGAGGTGCGTTTCAATGGAGAAATCGTACTGAATCTTTATCCTATCCCACAAGAGTTGGTGACGGATGACCGCGTTTGGCTTATTGATGAAGACAACCGCCTTGTCCCAAAGCCTGTGCATGTGTTGCGTGAAGAACAATCTAATTTTTACATTGATTCAGGGTTGGAAGACGGCGATATATTGGTGCTGACAGTCCCTGAATTCCCCCAAATAGGAATGCAAGTCACGCCAACGGATCGGGAATCCACCCTAGGGAGTCTCAATGAGTAACGCTCCTCAACGAGGCATTATCGCACTATTTGCACGAAATTCGGTTGCCGCAAATCTGCTGATGGGGTTCATTCTAATTATGGGCACGGTGAGTTATTTTTTGATTCAGCGGCAAATGTTCCCTAATTTTGAAATTAACTATATCCAAGTGACGGCTTCCTATCCTGGTGTTTCTGCTCAAGAAATCGAAGAGAGTATTCTCATCAAGGTGGAGGAGTCACTTAAAGATGTCACTGAAGTTAAGAAAGCGGTCACGGATGCTTATCGAGGTGGAGGCGTTGTCACGCTTGAGATTGATACCAAAGCAAATCTGATGGAAGTGCTGGATAAAGTGAAGCAAAGAGTTGATGGCGTCGCAAGCTTCCCTAAAGTAATGGAACCAATCAAGGTCACGCAGATAGAGTTTAAGCAAGATGTCATTGGTATGGTGCTGTCAGGAAACACCTCTTTGCCTGAGCTAAAAACCATGGCATTACAAATTGAAAAAGAACTGCTGCAACTTGGTGATGTGTCGCTGGTGGAGGTAAGCTCACCACCCGATGAGATTGGTATTGAAATCCACCCGGATGAATTGCGAACGTATGATTTGACCCTTGATGATGTTGTTACCGCGATTCAAAAATATTCTGCCAACTTTTCAGCCGGGCAGGTTCGAACCAGCACGGGATTGGTGTCTATTCGTATCGAAAACCAGTATTACAACGGCTTTGAGTTTCGCCAGATCCCGGTCAAGCTTGGCGCGAATGGCTCAAAGGTTTTACTGGGAGATATTGCCGTCATTAAAGATGAATTTACCGAAGGGCAGCACTATTTTAAGTATTCAGGTCAAAATGGTATCTACTTAACCGTAAAAGCCACCAAAACACAGAATATGGTCCCAGTGGCGAATACGGTTAAGAAGTTTATTGAAGCTAAAAATGCGCAATTGCCGCATGGTATTCAGTTGCATACATTAATGGATATGACGTATTACCTGAATGCGCGCCTAGACATGATGCTCAAGAACTTGCTTCAAGGCGCGGTATTGGTTGCGTTGCTACTCACTATATTTTTACGTTTTCGATTAGCCATGTGGGTCATGGTTGGTTTGCCGGTTTGCTTTTTGGGCGCTGTGATGTTGATGCCTCTTTTTGATGTCAGCATCAACATCATCACCTTGTTCGCTTTTATTATGGTACTGGGTATTGTCGTCGACGATGCCATCGTTATCGGAGAAAGTGTTTATACCGAAGTGGAAAAAGAAGGTGGAGGCGTGACTAATGTTGTGCGAGGTGCTCAGCGAGTCGCGACACCAGCTACCTTTGGTGTACTGACAACGATAGCGGTGTTTGTTCCCTTTCTCTTTTCTACCGGACCAGAAAAAGCCTTCTTCTATGGTTTGTCCATCGTGGTGATCTTTTGCTTAATCTTTAGTTTGATAGAGTCCAAGCTTATCTTGCCCGCGCATCTCGCTCACACCACCTTTACGCCGATTAAAGAAAACAGCTTGCGGGCTCGTTTCAATAAACAGTTCTTTCGTTTTGTTGATGGCCCGTATAAGCGTTGCGTTTCTTGGTGTGTGGAGTGGCGCTGGTCAGTCGTCGCAGGATTTATAGCCGTGTTAGTTATTAGCGTGTCGATGCTCACTGCGGGTCACGTACGAATGATCCCCAGCCCTAAGGTACCGTCTGATTTCCCTTTGATTAAAATTGAGATGAACAGCAATGTTTCTGATGATCAGACTATAAGCGCGTTACTGACACTTGAACGGATTGTGCAAGAGGTCAACGAGGATATTCGACAAGAATATGGGCAACCGGTTGTCCGCGATATGATGACGATTAACACCAGCCGTACCCAAGGAATGATTATCTTACCGCTGGTGGATGAAAGTGTTCGCCCCGTCGATGCGTTTGAGCTGTCGAAACGCTGGCGAGAGAAAATGCCGACCATTGTAGGATTAAAGTCTATTGTCATTAACGATAACGTGACAGGAGGTGAAGACGGCGATGAATTTGGTTATTTACTCTATGGGCCGGATATGGAAGTGCTTAACGCTGCGGGTCGAGCACTGATTTCACAACTTCAACTACAAACAGGGTTGTATGATATTAGTTCGTCGATGGACACGGGGAGCCGAGAAGTACAATTGTCGCTCAAACCTGTCGCGTACGACCTAGGTTTGGATTTAGCCACGATAGCGGGGCAAGTTGGTGGCAGTTTTTATGGTGGTGAAGCGCAGCGAATTTTACGTAATACCGAAGAAGTGCGGGTGATGGTGCGATATCCTAAATTAACGCGAGAAGCGTTTTCATCCTTACGCTACACATTAATTAATACCCCTGAAGGCAAAAAGGTCATGCTGGGTGATGTGGTCAACATCGTCAATAAACCTGGCATCAATCAAATTCGTCGTGAAAACGGCTACCGCACGGTCTATGTCTATGGGTCTATTGATGAATCGCAGATAGAACCGGATCAAGCGGTGAAGAATATTGAGGATAATGTCTTGCCGAAGGTACAGTCTCAATTTCCAAGTGTGGTGACTGAGCTCGGTGGCACAATTGAAGAGCAGCAAAAACAAAAAGCCGAACAAATCGTCTTCTTTATTGCAGGAATGATCACGGTTTACATTTTGCTTGCGATACCACTAAAAAGCTATGCACAGCCATTTATTATCATGTCAGTTATTCCGTTTAGCTTAACGGGGGCCATCTGGGGGCATTATTTTTATGGCCTAGATATGAGTATGATGTCGACGTTTGGCTTGATCGCCGCCGCCGGAGTGGTGATCAATGACTCATTGGTCATGACCGATTATGTCAATCAGATAAAGGCTCGCTGTGACTGCGCCAAACAAGCCGTCGTTGAAGCCGGTTGTGCGAGATTTAGGGCGATAACCCTCACTTCTATCACGACGTTTTTTGGCGTCTTGCCGATTATGTTTGAAACCAGCTTACAAGCGGCGTTTGTAAAACCGATGGCAGTGGCACTAGGGTTTGCGGTGATGTATGCCACCGTCGTGACCTTGATATTGGTGCCATGTTTATATGTGATGTTGGAGGATATTGGCAAGGTGGCTAAGAAATTGTGGCGCTTATATGTGCCAGTTAAGGGGCATCATTCGAGTTGAAGTCAGTAGACGATACATGAACGACGGCATTCTATTTTGTCGTCGTTAATGAGTTAGTAGAGCGACGCCCCTAATAAATGGTTATTTTAATAAGCCCATTAATACTATTGTATGACATATGTCACGGCTATCTCGATAGAAAAATTGTACACTTAACGTCCCCCAAAGCTAAAGAAAACATGACAAATGAACACAACCACCACATTAATTTACGACACGTTAACTCGTCTTGCTGATCATGCTCCAGAGCAGCATGCCCAAATTCGCCAGACATTATATGAACATCTAGAACTACCATTTTCCAAACAGTTGGCCTTGTACGCGAGTGTATTGGGTCCGATTAGTTCAGGGAAACTAGAAGGTCGCCACAATATAGATAAAGCGGTAGAGCTCGCCATCGAAGTTTTACAAGCGCCAAGTAAGTAGCCCCTAGGCCACTGACCATTGAGTTATTAAGCCGTTGACCAGGTAAGTAGCCAGAGTAGCAGGGCATTATGGCTTTAAAAGAAAGGCTCCGAAATATCGGGGCCTTTAATCGATTGATTGCTTGGCGAAGAATGGTCGAGGCTCACTATCATCACTTTCCTACATGCTTCTTTACACGGCAACCTCCCTCAATACTGTCACATAAACACTAGTAAATTTAGTGATAATGCTTAAAATGCGGGTTCATCTATTTGCTATCTAGAGTGACTTTCTTATGCTTCGTGATTACACATTTAATTGCCTCGTTACTATGCCGCGTCAAGAGCTTGAAGAGTTCAGTGTTCGAATGATCAGTAAGATGGTGCCAGAAGAAACGATGAGCGAACTGTTCACTTTCGAGCATGAAGAGGTCGATAGTGAAGAGCGAATGATGTCGGCACGACTGGATGCCACACTTCGGATGACGGCCATCGCATTAAGTGAAATTCAGCAAGCGTTTGATGACTCTGAAAACGCTAAACAAAACAGTGAACGAATGACTCGTTTAGTGCTTTGGCATTTTTATGCAATGTCATTTAATTTAGAGCAAGCTATTACCCTTGAAGTGCATTGTGAACAGGTAGAAAAGTTGCTGGCAAAACCGCCATTAGAGGCGTTTGGCTGGGTAAAGGCGCTGACTGAGTTATTGCACACCTATGCCAATATTAACGCTAAAGAAAACGCTAAAGACGTATGAACATCAAAAGAGATGCCATCATGTGAGTGAAAATTAAACAAAAAGTGGTCCGCATAATAGCGAGACCACTTTGAATGGTTAAAGATAAAATGGTGCTTCTAAGCGCTTAAACCATAGCCACTATTTTGCGTGCTTTCCCGCACGTTGTTGCGCTTTCAAGGCTTGTTTCTCTTTTTTACGCTGTTCTATCAAATGAGCGGCTTCACCACCTACATGGGTTTCGCCTCGAGCATTTGAGAGTTGGACTTGCTTTTCTCGTTCACGAAAACGTGCTTTTTGCTCGTCGCTGTGTTTATCGATACATTTAGGGCAGCTGACGCCTTTTTCGAAGTGTTCAGAGATTTGCTCTTCATTTGTGATAGGCAAACGACAAGCGTTGCAGACATCATAGCCGCTCTTTTCTAGCTGGTGGTTGACCGCAACACGCCCATCAAATACGTAGCAATCGCCTTCCCATAGGCTTTCTTCTTCCGGTACATCTTCTAAGTATTTAAGAATGCCGCCCTCTAGATGATAGACCTCATCAAACCCTTGTTCTTTCATGTAAGCGGTTGATTTTTCGCAGCGAATACCACCTGTGCAAAACATCGCCACTTTTTTATGTTTAGCGGGGTCTAGGTTGTCTGCAACGTATTGTGGGAACTCTCGGAATGTTTCTGTATTGGGGTTCACCGCATGTTTGAACGTTCCAATATCGACTTCATAGTCGTTACGAGTATCCACTAAAAGGACATCGGGATCGGAGATTAACGCGTTCCAATCACTTGGTTTAACATAGGTGCCAACGACATTAAGTGGGTCGATGCCCTCGACGCCCATGGTCACAATTTCTTTTTTTAGCTTCACCTTGGTGCGATTGAAAGGCTGTACGTCGTTAAATGATTCTTTGTAAACGACATCAGCAAGGCGGCAGTCTTGTTTGAACCATTGGAGTAGGGCATTGATAGCGTCGCGCTTTCCCGCAACCGTGCCATTGATCCCTTCACTTGCCAATAACAAGGTGCCGCGGATTTGATGCGTTTCTAGCAGTTCGGTCAGTGGTTGGCGGATGTCTTGGTAATCGTCAAGTGTGACGAATTTGTAGAGTGCGCATACAACATATTGAGACATGGTTTTTCCTTCTGCGAGCTGGAACGTAAATCCAGAGCGTATGGTTAATGATGTATTATGATCGCGCGAAGTATAGCTAAGCTAAGCGATGACAAAAACCAACCAAAGGTAGGGATATATAGCCATCATAAGTTCATGGCTATTGGTTAAATTAAAGGTGGACACGCTAGTAAAATGTACGGATTTTTTTAAGTTAACCTTATGATAAATATCGTAAAATTAAGTCACGTAATCACCATGTCCGACATCAGGCATCGATGTTAAATATACGAAAGAAACCTCAATGGGACCTAGAAAATAAGCGCAGAATCGTTGACTAGACGAATCGGCGCGTTAGTGGGATCGAAAGGCTAAAAGTGACAGCATTTATTAGCTGGATTGATAGTCAGTTATAGCCGACTATCAATCCGGAGCCCGTTGCTTAGAATGGGTGATCTACCATAATCCAGAAATTCGTGCTTTCTGAAGATTTGGCTAAATCGGCTCGGACAACAAGCCCGGCCATTAGTGCTCGAATTGAACCGCCACCATCATATTTTAGGTCGGTAAGCAACTCGTTAGCGGTATAAGAAGAGCCCACACGGCCTACTTCAACAAAACCCACGAGTTGTATCCAGTCGATGCGCAAGAAATTAAGCCAAGACACATCTTTCGCAGGGTTATACGCTAGCGTGTACCGGTATTCGGCAGAACCGTAGATAACGGCTTTATCGTGGAAGCGATTGTTGTCGTAGCCACGCATGCGAGTGAATCCACCAAGTGTTGCACCTTCGTTATAAGGTGCACCACCAGTCACTCGCTGCGTACCGTTTCCGGCATCTTCCACTTCCCAAGTCGGGGAGTAACCCGTCCAGAAGTTCATGGCGATGACTCGTTGCGATGCCCAATCGGATTTGCCTAGTGAGAAATATTTACTGAGGTCGAGTTCATGGAAGGACCATTGTTGTTTAGATTCAAACCAACCCCAATCATGTGATGTTGCTACATATTGTTTGCTACCAAATGAAGGGTTGGGCGCAAAGTCGGTATTGTCATATAACAACCCGAATTCCATTGCGTGAATGGTTCCGTCGCTCGTGCCATCAGAAAACTCAAACGATTGATAACGGTTAAATTGGCGCGCTACAAAGATGGTGGACCCACTTGTCATTGGGTTCCACTCTTTTCCGCCAGACGGCTCTGAAACGAGCAATCCGTTTCGGATTGAATAGTCGACCAAGCCATGGTCCTTGTTTGCACCAAGTGGAAGCACATATTCCATTTTGATATCAAACCAATTTGACGCGCCATCCGCTTCGAAATATTGTTGATTTGAGGAATCGTTGCTACCGGGAAGCGGCACGCCTGTAGGGTAGTAATCTCGACCTGTGGTATACGCTCGTTGTTGTGGGTAATAGCCCACCATACCATAAGCACTTAGAAACACTCGTTCAGTGCCGGGAATCATATAGTTCCATACCCCTCCGGCTGCTGCCCAACTAACATCACCGGCAAACACGGTACCACCGACGGTCATTTGGTCTTGGTATAAGCCTTTGACCATCCCCCCCACACCAACATTGAGTCCCATTGTTTCGGTACTAAAGAGGTAAGGCAATATCATCGATTCACGGACGCGATCGGGTGTTTCTAGTCTATCTACCCTTGATTTGACACTGGTTGGCGTTGCAGCTTGGCTCATAGGTGTTAGCAATGAGCAACCAAGCGCGGTGATGACACCTAAAATACGACGATATGTCATGCGACTTCCACTTCCTTGTATTCATTTTTATTGTTTTTAATCTTTATGATCACAGCCTACCGTTATTTTAGGATAGATAGAACAGTAAGTGATTATTTTGGCTAATTATTAGAGTGTTATTTATGACACAAAGCGTGGTTTGGAAGAGAGTTCGAATATTTAGCTTCTGGGTTTGGTTAATCGAATACCCGTATTAGTCGTCACGGAAAGAACGCCGTCCAATCATTTCAGGGTTCAGTTCGTGGGGCGCGCAGCTTAGCGTTGGCTATAGGTTTTATGTGTATGGGGTAGGGTAATCAATAAAAGGGTGCCGAGAAGGCACCCTTTTCGACGTTACAATTGAGTTTTCAAGTAACCGATCGCACCTAATATGGATGCGACTTGAGCATCATTACACTCATGCTCAGTGATTTTTGGGCTATCTGGGTAAACCTCGGTAGTCGTAGAATAAACGCAATCGGTCATGCCAGTACAAAGGCTCAGTTTTTTTAGCGGATAGTTAATGACGCCATGCTGAACGACCGGAGAACCAATGATTTTCCCTTCATGATCTGGCGGCGCAATGTGGGTGACCTTCTCTACCGATTGAATGATAGCGGCCTGGAAAGCCTCTGCCGGACTCTCTGTGTTACCCACGAGATAAAAGCCATCAGGGACACTATCTTCGAAATAATCTAAACCATCTCGTGCCGCCAATGCTGGCCGAAACTCACTTTCATCAGAGTCCGTGGTTTCGTGCAAATCGATATGAGCAAGAATAGGAACGTTCAGCTGTGCAACCATAGCCATCACGTTGGCTGATTCTTCAGCTGGCGAGTCTGGGTAAAATGAACGATTAGGGTCGATGGCATTTGGGTTCCAACGATTGATGGTTTCGTATCCCCAAGGACTTACGCAAGGAGCGATAACAATGTTGAACTCATCTTGAAATTGATGCGCATTTTCTTTAGCAAACTGCAGGGCACCGTGCACACCAGAGGTTTCGTAGCCGTGAACGCCACCGGTGATCAAAATAGTGGGCTTTGAAGGACACCAATTTTTAGTTTTCAATGCAAAAAGAGGAAAACGCTCTTCGTCGTACGATAAGGCGCCGTACTGAATGACATCTAATGCTGATCTAAGCGCTTCAATCTTCGGTAAAACGTCTTCTCTATAGGTGCGTTTTACGGCAGTGGTTTTTCGCCATTCAAGGACGTCCTGTTGTGTCCATTTTTGACCCGGAGTCCCAATGGGATACTGAAAACTATTATGCATCTTGCTGTTCTCTTTTGTGTGGTATGACAAAGCGAGGGTGATATCGTTAGGATAACGATGACATCGAAGAACAGCAAGAGCGTAGCGGTGAGGATTACGTAAGTATACGTGTAATCCTCACTCGTCAATGACGCCACGAAAGTGACGTTTACGCCATATCGTGATGATGAGAGTTTTCGATGGCGAGCATCAGTTTTTCTGAGAGGTTTGATTTTTGATTGGAGATAAAGTTAAACATAACGATACTCGCAGTACCGATTGTGGTGACCTTACCTTGTTTTTTACTCACAATTTGATATTCCATCTTAAAGCGATCGGCGCCAACATCGGTGATACGTGAACCAACTAATAGCGTGTCGGGGTAGGTGACCGGAAGTTTGTAACGGCAATAGGTATCTCCTAGCACTGGGCCTATGTTAGTGACCGCCATGTCTTCCATGATGCTTAAGTGACGAAAATAATCTAAGCGAGCGGTTTCAAAGTAACGAAAGTAAACGGCGTTGTTAACGTGGTTTAGCGCGTCCATCTCCCCCCAAGCAACAGGGATTTCAGTGATGACAGGGTAATCTTTGAGTAACTCTTCCATGATAGCGGTACCTTTGTGAATTGAATTTTTACTCTAATCATCAATTAACAAACCTGCAACAAGCAACCGCTCGAAATGTGTACTCAATATGGGGAGCCAAGAGGGCAATACGGTGAGTTACTTAACCGGCAGTGCGGAAAGACATTGACGGCACAAGCATAATTTAGACGTCGTGAGCGATGACGTGTCTCGCTTATCTATTTCAAAGCACCAACAGCTTTCATTGCCAGCCGCGATTTCACAAAATGCTGGCGCGCCACACTGCTCACAGACGTGTGTAGAATCTGTACCGGAGATCTGATTCATCTTGGTTTGGCGATCGGTATTCGACAGGTGTCGCCAATCAGACAACTCGTTTAGAGTGCGATGACAGCCACTACAGATCCCTGCATTGTTTTTGCAGGCGGCGCGGCAGGGCGTATAAACCGATACTTGCGCGTTATTTGTTTTGTCTGTCATTGCTTATTGTGCCTTATCATTTGCAACAAAGGTGGATAAAAAAACACCCAAATTATAACTTGTGTGCGGTGTGACGATAAAATAAACGCCCCAAATAGGGGCGTTGGATTCAATGTTCGCTAAGTAATGTTTATTTTACTTTCCACACAATTTGCTCACCGGCACGAATTGGTACAACAATATCATTGCCAAATGGCATCGTTGCGGGTACGTCCCAAGCGGATTTTTCTAGCGTGATAGTGTCGGTGTTACGAGGAAGATTATAGAAGTCAGGCCCGTTATGGCTGGCAAATGCTTCTAGATTTTCAAGCTTACCTTCTTGCTCAAAAACTTCAGCGTAGAGCTCAACTGACGCATGTGCAGTGTAAGACCCCGCGCAACCGCAAGCCGCTTCTTTTGCGCCTTTTGAGTGCGGCGCTGAATCAGTCCCAAGGAAGAACTTTTTACTACCACTAGTAGCGGCTTCAACGAGCGCTTGTTGGTGTGAACCGCGCTTTAAGATAGGTAGGCAATAGAAGTGAGGCTTAATGCCGCCAACTAACATATGGTTGCGGTTATACAACAAATGGTGTGCAGTAATTGTTGCAGCCACATTGTCGTTGGCCTGTTTAACAAAGTTTGCAGCGTCGGCGGTAGTAATATGTTCTAAAACAATTTTTAGATTTGGGAAGTCATTGACGATCGGTGCTAAGACGGTATCAAGAAATTCTTTCTCACGGTCAAAAATATCGACGTCATGCGTGGTGACTTCACCATGAACAAGCAGCAACATGCCCACTTCTTCCATCGCTTCTAACGTGGTGTAAACATTCTTAGCCGATGTGACCCCTGAGTCTGAGTTTGTTGTTGCACCTGCTGGGTACAGCTTAGCGGCAACAATACCTGCCGCCTTTGCTTTGCGAATTTCTTCTGGAGACGTCTTGTCTGTTAGGTACAGCGCCATGAGAGGTTCAAACTGCTCGGAAGGCTGTTCCGCCATGATGCGAGTTTTGTACGCCAGCGCCATGTCGGTGTCAGTGACGGGTGGGATGGTATTTGGCATGATAAGTGCGCGGCCGTTGTAGCGGCTAATATCGCGAACGGTGTCTTTCAATACTTCGCCATCGCGAAGGTGAACGTGCCAGTCATCAGGACGAGTAATAGTCAATGTAGTCATTTCGGCTCCCACCAAGGTTAAATTCTTCTTGAAACGGAGCCTAAACGTGGCGTGAAAATGTGAAAGCAAACGCTTACGTTTAGGCGACAGGATGATAGTGGAATTCGGCACACATTTCACTAAGTTTCTGGGACTGAGCGAGAAAAGACGATAATATCGCTGTCAAAATACAACGACGAAAGGAAGAAATCGTGACTGATTCTGCTCAGCTCTCTCAAATTAATATTTACCCTGCTAAGTCTGTAGGGGGCATTGCTTTGTCATCATCATGGGTGGAATTGCAGGGGTTAAGCTTTGACCGCCGATTTATGGTCGCTTTGGCTGACGGCAGTATGGTGACAGCCAGAAAGCACCCTAACATGGTTAAGGTTTCTTCGAGTATTATCCCATCGGGTCTTGTGTTTACTTATCCTGGCCAGCCAGCGTTAAAACTAGAGTACGCTGGATTCAAAAAACAAGAAGCCTCCGCTCAGGTATGGAATGATAGATTTACGGCCTACACCACTACTGACGAAGCCGATGATTGGTTTAGTCGTGTATTGGGTCAGCGTGTTGAACTCTTGTTCACTGGTGAGCAATCGAACCGTCATCGTGAAAAAATAGGTCACAACGTGAGCTTTGCCGATGGTTATCCTTTGCTGATGATCAGTACTGGATCATTAGAGGCATTGAATAGGCGCAGCCCTGAAACCCATAGCATGGAGCAGTTTCGAACCAATCTAGTGATTCAATCGGACGAAGCGTTTATCGAGGATTCATGGAAACGAATCAAGATTGGTGAGGTCGAGTTTGAGGTAGTCAAACCTTGTGAGCGCTGCGTGTTGACGACGGTTGATGTCAATAAAGGCGAGTTTAGAGCTAGCAAAGAGCCATTAATGACGTTTTCTCGCTTTCGAGCAAATGAAAGAGGCGGCGTATTTTTTGGTCAAAACTTAGTCGCTAAGAACGAAGGCATGATTCATGTCGACGACGTAATTGAAGTGCTGGAATATAAAGAAAAAGAAGTTTACCCCGATTTGGATATCCATAAGCAAACCTTTGTCTGCGTGGAAAGAGAGCATGTTGCCAAAAACTTTGAGACCTTTTGGCTAGAGCCTCAAAAAGGGGAGATGCCGAGCTATAAAGCAGGTCAACACTTGCCGATAGAGCTCGTTATCGACGGATGCGTTGTGAAGCGCTTATATACATTATCTTCATCGCCTAGCAGACCAGGACGGCTCTCGATTTCAGTTAAACGTCTGGATAGTGGCGAGGTGTCCAACTGGTTGTTTGAACATTTTCAAGTGGGTGATACGTTAGTCGCTGATGCGCCAAATGGAGATTTTCACCTTAAGTTGGATTCTCATGAACCGTTATTGCTGCTGTCGGCTGGAAGCGGAGTGACGCCAATGATGTCAATGCTGCGTGACTTATCCGACAGAGATAGGGTAGGAGACATTGTTTTCTATCATCAATGTTCAACGCCAGAAGATATTCCTTTCAAAGGCGAGCTTGATGCGCTCATGGCCAAGCACCCTTCACTGGTCATCAAGTTAGCACTAACGCAGCCAGGAAGGCATTGGGAGGGTTTGACCGGGCGTATAAGTGTCGGCCAATTGGCGTCAATTTCTGATTTACAAACTAGACAAGCTTTTGTCTGTGGCCCCGACGGTTTTATGACATCGGCGAAGACCTTATTGACGTCGTTGGGGTTGCCCGTGACGCATTACCATCAAGAAGCGTTTGGTGTGAGTTCAGCGGTCGACGGAACTAAAAAAACGCTGCAGGTTTCGATTGATGGGCAAGAGTTCATGGGAACGAACCAAGCCAATTTATTGGAGCAAGCGGAAAATGCTGGCGTGACGGTACCATATTCGTGCCGTGCAGGGTTCTGTGGCGCTTGTAAGGTGACAGTGGAAAGTGGTTCGGTGCATCAACCTGACGTACCCGCAATACAAGACAGCGAAGTCGCAGAGGGTAAGGCTTTAGCATGTTGCGCGATTCCACAAACCGATGTTGTGTTATCGACACGTTAATTTGACGAGGTCAGTTTAAGTATGAGTGTTGTCCTGTAATCTCGGTGAAGTTAGCCCGGTAAATGGATATAAAAAGGGAAGTGATTACACTTCCCTTTTGACGTTAATTGCTTGTGGTAACGACCGTTTCTGTCATTGGGTTAACGATAACAGTTTCAGTGTTGACCGTAGGCCGGTCTATTTTTCAGACTCAATTAAGTGTTTGTGTAACACGTCTTTAAGCACAGCCCGTTCGTGTTTGAGTTGGTGCATTGCGGCGTCATCGATAGGCGCCCCATTAAGTTCTAATACGCGAATTTCCTTGTCTAGAGCATCGTACTTTTTTGTCGTGGATGCAAAAGGTTCATCGGTTTTGATTAGTTGTACAATGGTTTCGTGATGGTCTGGAAATTCTTTTAGAAGAGAATGGTTTTCACCTAACATAGCTATCCCTTTTTATTGTTCGATTCAGGCTTTAAACGACCGCTATTACGTGTAAGTTGCCATGGCATAGATTACATAGATGACTTACACGGTAGCTTACTATAAACATGGCACAAGACTGTCGTTACGCAATGTTACTTAACACGAATGCGCTTGTTTATTGAGCTACATCACGATGCATTTTATTGCTAGGTAAAGATGACGGGTAGGGTAGGTTTGGTGAGAGGGTAGTAAAGCCAACGAGAACACGCTCATTGGCTTTAAATGAAATACTTTAATCGTAGATCGTTGGAATGGGTTCACGTTTGTGTTGTGTTGCTTTGTAGATCGCAACCAGTCGATCGGAGACATCCTGTGAGACGGCTTTACCTTCTAAGAAATCATCGATTTGGTCATAAGATAAATTCAATGCATCTTCATCGGCTTTTTGCGGCGCAAGTTCTTCCAAGTCGGCAGTGGGCACCTTTTTCACGAGAAGTTCTGGCGCACCTAAACTCGCGGCTACCTCACGAACTTGGCGTTTACTTAGCCCAAATAATGGTGCCATATCACAAGCGCCATCGCCAAACTTTGTATAGAAACCAGTGATGTTCTCTGCGGAATGGTCGGTCCCCAGAACGAGGCCACCTACATACCCTGCGACTTCGTATTGTGCAGCCATACGAGCGCGCGCTTTCACATTGCCTTTTACGAAGTCAATTTTAGCGCGATCGGTTGGAAGTAGACCTGTTCCTTCTAGTGCAATGTGCGACGCGGCGTGAAGTCCATCAACCCCGGCTTTAATATTCACAGAAATAGAATGTGTTGGTTCGATGAAAGAAAGCGCAAGTTGAGCCTCATCCTCATCTTGTTGTTCGCCGTAAGGTAAGCGCACTGCGATAAATTGATAATCTGCAGAGTTTGCTTGTTGGTTTAATGCATTGATTGCAAGTTGAGCCAATCTGCCGCATGTGGTTGAATCAACACCGCCGCTGATACCAAGAACCAGTGACTTACAGCCAGAGCTGAGTAGTTTAGCTTTAATAAATTCGACGCGACGTTCTATTTCGAATTGAGGGTCAATAGACGGCAGCACACGCATTTCGTCACGAATAAGTTGTTCCATTAGATTTCCTTTTCCTGCAAGCAAATTGAATTGTTTCTATGATACCTACGAAAACTAATGAAAAAAAGTTACAGTAGCCCTGAAAATACCGAAGATAGTCAAACAAGTAGGACATTCATGACAAAGATTGCAATATTTGGCAGTGCTTTTAACCCACCGAGCCTTGGCCACTTGAGTGTGATTGAGTCTCTCAGTCATTTTGACCAAGTGCTATTAGTACCAAGTATTTCCCACGCTTGGGGGAAAACGATGCTTCAATACGACGAGCGCTGTAAGCTAGTGGATTTATTTATCGCTGATATCGAACAGGGCAATATTGTACGCTCGGCGATTGAAGAAACACTGGTTGAACCGGATACATCGGTAACGACGTACGCCGTTCTAGACGCGATTCAGCGTCGCTATCCACACGCTGACTTGACGTTTGTCCTAGGACCTGACAATTTTTTTAGTTTTAGTCGTTTTTATAAAGCAGAAGAGATCGTACAAAGGTGGTCTGTTCTTGCCTGTCCTGAAAAAGTGAACATTCGCTCGACCCAGATTCGAGAGCATTTACAGCAAGGTTTGAACATAGATCACTTAACAACCCCATCGATTGCTAAACATTTATTGAATTTTCCGTTATATTTAAAAGGATAATAAAAAGGATTTTTAATAAAAATGAAAGCAACATTGTGTGGTATTGCTTTGTTAGCAGTGGTGAGTGTGCCTAATGCACACGCGTTTTGCGAAGACAACAGTAATCGCTCTGTCGTACTTAAAGTGACGGAGGAAGAGTCGTTGTGCTCTTTATTGATAAAACCATTTAGCTACTTGGGTACTAAAGTTGTGACTTTAGGCGGACTTCTAGAACCCACAGACCCGTTAGCGGCATTACAAGACTCGTATTGGGATGAGTGGCTATTAAACCAAGAATCAGAGCCAGTATTGACCGGAAACTATAAGAGCAGCTTTGTTGGTATTGGCCTTTGGGCTCCGGCAGAGATTGCCCGCCAAAAGGATGAGATGTCAATGCAAGAGTGGCTCATGTCACAAGGGTTGCATGTTGGTGTCGGTTTTGGAGAAAAAGGCAAGGAGCCGAGGCTACGTCTAGATTACCGCTGGCATGAAGACTACCAGGGTGACATGATGATGCAGGTTGAAGTGCCATTCTAGTAAAAGAAATGAATATAAATAAAAGCGAGCAATGAGCTCGCTTTTTTAGATCGGTTCACCAAGTAGTGATAGATAGAGTTGTTTGAATTGTTCTTCATTACCGTCAAATAACGTTGCGCTTATTCTATCTGTTTTGATCCCGGACAGCTTTAGTTTTCTTGCCTCGCGTATTCTCAGTATTAATGCTAATTCGCCAGAAATTTGTGTTGATTCGGGCTTCCATTGAGTGACCAATTGGCTCTCTTGAGATGACCTAAGTTTTGGCTGCATCTGCTCCAGTTCGTGTTTTAATACTGACAGTAGGTCATTTAAGACCCCAGGTTTTTGCTCATGTTGGATGAACTCAGACTGAAGTTTGTCTAAAATCGCGGTCATCAACGATGTCGGCGTTATTTGACCAGCATTGACTGGGAATGATGTTAACAAGCGAATCGATAGCGTCGTGACTGATAGGTGAGTGCTAGGAAAAATAGTGAGACTAGATAAACAGTCAAAGGGTACCCAAAAGATATCGCCTTGATTATAAACATATTCATTCTTTCCAAGCTTGAGCAATACTTTCCCTGCTTCAACACGGATTAATTGATTATGGAGTGACTTTTTACGTGGTGTAATAGTCAAAAGCTCATAAGGAGCGGATCGAAATTCAATGGCGTGGTTCATGATGCACTTCACTGGTCAAAACTGCGCATAGATTAACGTGAGTTCCTAGTAATGCCAACCAAAGATCACAGTTTTATATGTTTGAAAATGAACACTAGAGTTAAAATGTGGTCTGACCTTAACAAAAAAAGGCTTAAGATAGCTGCGGTCTTTATACTCTAAGCGTAGAATAGTGCAGCTTTTAATTTGATGTAACCAAAATGACTAACAATACTGACCCATATATTGAGATTCGTCCTTACAATGACGAAGAGATTCCAGCGGCTCTCGATCGTTTGATCAACGACGCTGAGTTTATTGATGCTATCTTGCAACACCGTTTTTCTAACCACGCTCCTTGGTTTAAGGCATTAATGAGCCCTATCCTAAAAGTGTACTTGAAGTTTAAGTGGGCCAAGTTCGATAGCGTTGAAGCCATTCAGATGGAAGTGAAAAAATATCTGACCAAAACACTTAAGTCGACGACTCAAGGCGTCACGTTTAAGGGCTTGGATAATCTTGATAAAAACACCGCCTATCTTTTTGTTTCCAATCACCGTGATATCGCGATGGATCCGGCATTGGTCAACTACGGTTTGCACCAAAGCAACCATAGAACGGTGCGTATTGCGATAGGTGATAACCTGCTTAAAAAGCCATGCGCGACGGAATTGATGCGCCTTAACAAGAGCTTTATTGTAAAACGTTCGGTGAAAGGACCACGTGAAATGATGAAAGCACTCGGTACGTTGTCGTCTTACATTAAACATTCCTTGGAGACGGGGAATTCTATCTGGATTGCACAAAAAGAAGGCCGAGCAAAAGACGGTAATGACTATACCGACCCGGCTATCTTGAAAATGTTCCATGTCGAAGGCCGTAAGCAAAAAACACCGTTCGCCGAATACATTCGTTCTCTTAAAATCGTCCCTGTGTCTATTTCGTATGAAAATGACCCATGTGATACGGCAAAAGCAAACGAACTGTTTGAAAAAGCAGAGCACGGTAGTTATGAAAAAGGTGAGTTCGAAGATATTGAGAGCATCGTTCAGGGTATTATTGGGCGTAAAGACCGCATTCAAGTGGTTTTTGGTGATGTCATAGACCAAGACTTTGAAACGCCAGACGCGCTGGCGGCTGAAATCGATCGACAGATACATGAGAACTACACGTTGTTTCCAATCAACAAGCTGGCTGCTGGATGTGATGACGAGTCGATTACGCAAAGTACGCGAGATACGTTGCAAAACAAGCTGGATGCCTTACCACTTGGTGCGCATTCATATCTTATTGATAGCTATGCAAACCCAGTAAAAAATGTAGAGAAAGAGCGAGAAGCCCTTTCTGCATAATCATGCGACTCAATCTGGAAAAAACCGCTCTTACTAGAGCGGTTTTTTTCTGTCATCAGATTTAACAACTGATTCGTTGCACCTGATGAAACTTGGAATGAAGGATTAAATTGCCATTTTTCTTGCGAATTTGTTTGACGTGCATCACACTTTATATGGCATTCGATCCTCAATTAATAACCGTTTTGATGTAAAGGTGAACCTATGAACTCAGCACTTCTATCTATGCTCAACCCTGATAAGAAACAAGAAAGGGCTAAGGCATCGACATCGTCTACGTCGACACCATCAGAGATTGCAACTATCGCGATTATGTCGTTTGCAACGTTTTCAGTTTTAATGCTCCTTGCCATCATTTGGGTCCACTGATTTATAGACGTTCGATGATAGAGGTGTGCCTGCTAGCCTAAGTTGACTCAATAATGAGTCAGATGAGTGATTCTGGTGAAATACAACCCCCATTATCAGCATGTCCCTGTCGGAATGTGAGATTTGCATTAAGCTTAGCGATGAGATCATGGTTATTGGACTAGTGTATGTTTCAAGCGAAACTAATGGTTTGGATTACGGTTTTTGTCTTCGTTATCTATGGCGCTTTGTTTGTGGTGTCGCCTGGCATCATGTTTGAACGAGTGACGGGTAGTGAATTGCTATCAAGTTCTGCGTTGATTGATGTGCGAGCCACGTATGGTGGGTTATCTGTTGCAGTCGGGTTGGTATTGGCAAGGCTGGCGCTTAATGCTGATACACTAAGAACGGCGGTAATGGCATCAATGTGGCTTGCTGCTTTGATGGGATTAACGCGAGCGATGGGCTTTCTTGTGGATCAGAATCCCAGTGATACGATGGTTTTTTACCTTGGCGCAGAAGTGGTATTTACTCTCTGGGGAGGGTTAATACTCCGAAAGCTTCGTACTCGTCGGTATTACTTTAAATAAACCACCAACCTGTTTGAATGATGATCTATGAGCGCGTTTCAGGGAACGTTAACACATGCTCGTTCACCTGAAACCGATAGGGTGAAGTTGTTACTTAAAAATGCAATGCTTAGCGTAATCACTCGCCTCATTAGCGGTCCAATCGCCTTTAGGCTTTTCTTTCATATCTTTACACCATGCATCACTGCCCACCTCGGTACAAGCCATTAATGATGTTGCGATTATCATAGCTAGCGCGATTCTTTTCATTGTTACTTTCCTTGTGAATAAGCCTAATCGAGTCAGTTTATCTAACTGAGCGTGACATTGTTACCGATAATTGTCTTCTTATGGGTGATATTAATTATTTTTCTTCGCTACACTCAAATCCTCGTTTGTTTAGGAATCTAAGTCATGCATATTGAGGTCGATGAACCTACTTCGTATCTACGGCTATTAACGTTGGCGTTGTTTAAAAGGGGAGAGTTGGATAGTGGTGATGATATTCCATTTTTTTCTCTGAAAAGGTCAACGTTCCGATTCAATAAAAGCCAACACCGAGAGTATTGCACTTACTTTGGCTTTGATACTACGACCGTTCCTTTACCGTTTCTATTTGTGGCAACACAAAGTGAACAGTTGATGCTCTTTACTCATCCGAATGTAGTGGTGAAGCCATTAGGCTTGGTGCATACAGAGGTGGCGTTTAATCAAACACGTCCTTTGGCCGTAGACGACAGTTACGAATTTCGATTGTACTTAAGCGATCAACGGCATACGGATAGAGGGGTGTGGTTTGAAGTTACCGGAGAGTTTTATTTTCAAGGGTGTTGTGTCGCTTCATATAAATCCGGCTACCTTATTCCTAATAAGACTCAGCCACGAGGTAGGTCATCGTCAGACTCACAACAAACTACGGTTGTTATTGATGAAAGTACAAGACATTTAGATACCCTGACGTTGACGGTAACATCGTCAAGGGCATACGCTAAGCTGTCCGGTGATTATAACCCTATTCACCTTTCTAAGACATTATCGAGGTTATTTGGTTTCAGGTCTCCGATCATCCATGGCATGCATATGGTGGCTAAGACTTATCTTTTAATGTTGCAACAAGGCGACCATAAAAATATTCGATTTACTTTTAAACGACCGGTTTTGCTCCCACAAACGATTACCTGCTTTATGGATAGTGAGCGTATTATTTGGAAAAATAAACAGGGTAAAGAACTCATTATTGCGATTTTGCCAGTATGTCATCCACTTTAAGACAATTGTCTACAAAGTGAGACGGGCTTCACAATTATTAGTGCGGTAAAATGAAGCTCAGTTTGACGATACGGTACGAGATTCATGAGCAAGGTAAAAGTGTTACTTGCTGCGGCGCTATTGTGTGCTAGTGGTGCGACATATGCGGCAGAAGAAACACCTCAAGAAGTCGACGCTTTAAAAGGAAATTTTGATCTTACTTACGCTGGCTGGTCAGAACATCTAACGTCTTCAGGAAGAAATCAAGATAACTATATAGTGGGCTTTCGGTATAAACAGTTTGAAGCATTTACGTTGGTGAACAGTTTTGAGCATCGCTCGTATATTCTGTCGTATCATCCTCAATATGACTGGACATCGTGGGCACGCGTTGGCGTTAGACTCGGTGGTATCAGCGGCTACACTGTGGATGAAAATAAAGTGCAAGTGGGAGGGATTACCCCTGTGTTTGCGCCGACGTTGACGCTGCATTACAAGCACTTTGGTTTTGAAACCGCGCTGTTTAATGACGTTCTCGTTTTCTCTCTCAAATTAATGGTCTAATTTCTTAAAGTATGATTTGACCTCTTAAAGTAATGTTTCACTTCTTAAAGTATTCGTTAATCTTTTAAAGCACAGTTTAGTCTCTTAGATTACCGCCCTAAACCAGAGGAGAGTCTCCTCTGGTTCGTTGCGTTGTTATCTGACGGATTCAAATGCCAGCGCTTTTCGTTCAATCTGTCTAAACACGACGGTAAGTAACCCATTGACGCCAAGATAGAATAAGCCCGCGATACCGAACACGGTGAGTGTATCGTACGTTTGAGCGTTGATACGCTGAGCATATCCCATAATATCCATTATCGTTATTGTACTCGCCAGTGAAGTGCCTTTGAAAACTAAAATGACTTCATTTGAGTAAGCGGGCATGGCGCGACGAATTGCGAATGGCAGCAATACACTTAATGTGGCTTTCATATCCATCCCTAATGCACGACATGCTTGCCATTGGCCCTCAGGAATAGCATTGAACGCGCCTTTAAATAGCTGGGTGCTGTATGCTGCAGTGTTCAGCGCTAGAGCTAGCATTGCACAAAACCAAGGTTGGCTTAGCCAATTCCATGCCATGCTTTCGCGAATTACGTCAAATTGACCTGGACCGTAGTACACAAGAAAAATCTGGATAAGTAACGGTGTGCCTGTAAAGAGGGTAATAATACCGCGGCTGAGCCAATGAACAACGGGTGTGCGTAAAATAAGGCTTAGCGTCATGAGGATCGCCAGAATACAACCGACTAATAAAGACGCGGCGGTAAGTTGGAGACTCGTAATGAGGCCATCAAACATTTGCCAAATATGCTGTTGATTCATGCCGTTACCCCTTTCGCTGATGTCGATACTTGTTTATCAGAAAATTTATTATCAATACGTTTAACGACTTGCTGAGTAAGCAGTGTAATGACGAGATAAATGGCCGCAGCCGTTGCATACCAGGTAAAAGCTTCATGGGTAGCCGCTGAGGTTAATTGTGCTTGCTTCATCAGGTCAGTGACGCCAATCAGAGAAACTAACGCAGTATCTTTCAACAAAACGAGCCACTGGTTTGTAAGGCCTGGCAGTGCATGTTTGACGGCTTGAGGTAACACAATCTTTATAAAGGTTCGTGTCTGGCCCATGCCAAGTGCTCTTGCCGCTTCTTTTTGTCCGCTAGGGACGGCTTTTAACGCGCCACGAATAGTTTGCGCGGCGTAGGAAGCAAAAATAAGCGATAAAGCGATCACACCAGAAAGGAATGGACTTACCTCGATAAAATCTCCAGTGATAAGAAATAACACTTGGGTAGAACCAAAGAAGATGAACAACACGACTAATAGTTCTGGAAGGCCACGGATGATCGTGACAAAAGCCGTGGTTGGCCATGATATTAATTTGCGGCGCGACATCTCACCTGCCGCAAATAAGATGGCAAGGATCAGCCCAACAAGCAGGCTGACAAAAGCAAGCTGGATGGTTATCCAACTTGCTTGAGCGAGTGACGCAGAATAACCCGTCAGTCCCATATTACTTACCAAAGTACTTATCAAAGATGACTTGGTATTCGCCGTTTGCTTTCACGTTAGCCAATGCTGCGTTAAGTTGGTCGAGTAACGCTGTATTACCTTTGTTTACGGCGATACCGAAGCCATTACCAAAATACTGCTGATTGGTAATCTGTTCACCGACAAACGTCAGAGTATCATTTTTATCAAACCATTCTGCTACGACGGCCGTGTCACCGAATACCGAATCAATACGGCCATTTTGCATATCAATAAATGCATCTTGGTAGCTAGCATAAGGGACGGCTGTGACATCCGACATCTGTTCTAACAGGTAGCTTTGATGTGTTGAGCCATTTTGGACCCCAACTCGTTTACCTTCAAGAGCAGCTTGGCTCGCCACTTTGCCTTCCAGTGCGACAAATGCCGCGGTGTTATCGTAATACGGTGCGGTAAAGCTGACTTGTTGTTGACGCGCTTCCGTAATATCAATACCTGAAATCGCCGCGTCATAACGCTTAAATTTTAATGCTGGAATAAGGCTATCAAATGATTGGTTATGAAAGGTGCATTTTGCATCGATTTGCTGGCAGAGCGCATTCGCTAAATCAACATCAAAGCCTTGAATTTGGTTATTTTCATCAACGTATTCAAATGGTGCGTAGGTGGCTTCCATTGCAAACTTGATCTCTTGTTGAGCGGCAACGTTAGCAGACATAAGACCGATGATTGATGCGAGTACGATTTTTTTCATAATTCTTCTCCAAATAAAACACACCATGTCTGGCAGGTTTTGTTTATTAATTAATTTAGTGTGTTAAATAGTCTGCGAACGCTTGGGTTTTGGGTTCGGTAAACGATGCGTTAGTGCCGTGTTCTACAATGCGTCCCTGCTCTAAATAAAGAACATGGCTGGCAATCTTTTTAGCAAAATCGACTTCGTGAGTGACGACGACTTGGGTGATGCCTGTGCTACTTAGTTCATTGATTATGTTGACAATTTGCGTGGTTATTTCTGGGTCCAACGCGGCGGTGGGCTCATCAAACAGTAATACATCAGGTTTCATCATTAGTGCACGAGCAATTGCCACGCGCTGTTGTTGTCCACCTGATAACTGTAATGGCCACGCATCGGCTTTGTCGGCAAGCTGTAAAGTATTTAAGATGACAAGTGCTTCTTTCTTGGCGTCTTCTTTTGCAAGGCCTGATACTTTTATGGGTGCTTCGATCAAATTGTCCATCACGGTCATGTGTGGCCATAAATTGTACTGCTGAAAGACCATGCCTACTTTTTTACGTAGTGCGAGGCCTTGCTTTTCAGTAATGGTGGCAGAGAAGTCGTAGGTCTGGTTGGCGATTTCGAGCTGGCCGTTATTGGCGGTTTCCAATAGGTTTAGCACTCGTAAAAGTGAGCTTTTTCCTGCTCCACTTGGGCCGAGTAATACTAATGTCTCACCTTGTTCACAGGTGAAGCTGACATCATGGAGAACCTGTATATCACCATAGGATTTATTTACTTGCTTAACTTGAATTCTCATGCTGATTTACTGCATTAATAGTCACTAGGTGGCTATACTACTAAAAATGATGTTTTATGCAATAAAAATGTATAAAAATCTCAAGTGTTGCTATTTTGTTTTGTTTTTGGGTGTTTTTTTGGGCTTGAATGTTGCCAGGGCTTCATCAGGATGAAAGGTAGTCCAGTGAAGTGAGGAAATGGCTTTTTGTTGGCCAAAAAAAGGCATGATTAAGCTTGATGATATTGGTTAAATGGTTAGAAAGTGGGAATTGGAGTGAAATTACCGACTACTGACATTGTATTGATGGCCCTTTAACGACTAGCCTTAATACTATTGGACCACACCTATGCAAAAGTGACTCTGTAATAACATGAAGCCATTACACATTGTACCAACCGTATTAGCATTAATTTTGCTAGGAGGTTGTTCATCGACAACAACAAATGCATCACCGAAAACGAAAGAATATGCTAACTCTCACCAATTGACAGGCCAAGCGTCTTGGTATGGTAGTCAATTTCATGGTCGGCTGACGGCGAGCGGTGAAAAGTACAACATGAGAGCGTACACTGCTGCTCATAAAACATTACCATTCGGAACCGTGGTCCGAGTGGTGAACACCTCAAATAACAAGAGTGTTGACGTAAAAATCAATGATAGAGGACCGTATGTTAAAGGGCGAGTTATTGACCTTTCGCAAATAGCATTTGAAAAAGTGGGAAGCACGACGCAAGGCGTAGTACCCGTTAGGATTGAAATTCTAGATGATAGTCGTACCTTTAGATATAAACACTAGAAGACAATACCCTTAAGAACAAGCGATGAGGGCTAAGCACTGTGATGGGTTGCTACTCATCGACGGTAGAGACTTGCTTACAATGAATCAATGGTGATGCTCATATCGTTTCACCATTGATTTATATGATGAGGTTTCACTCTCTGAGTGCCTCGTCAGTCAATACGACAACAAGCCAATTTAAAACACAGTTGATATGAAAAGTAGGCCATGCGAAAAACAGCTAGTGCGAGAAATAGTAAAATTGGCTCGTTTCCTCGATTAACATCTGAGTCGCCTTGGAATAAATATGCTCTTCTTCAGAGCCGACAAGTTGAATCAAGATTGCTTTCTTTGAGGACATGCACTGCCTCAATACCCTAAGTACCATCGACAGTTCGAGCTTTTGGCCTTTGAGTTTAGATGTGGTTTTCGATATTGAGGGAAGGTCAATGGTGACAATTATCTTGTCGCAATGATGAATGAAACGCGAAACTTGCGACTTAATCATGCCTCTATTCCGATAACAAAGCTCATTTAGTGTTGCCCAGTCACACCCCATATCCTCAGCATAATCCAATTGTTTTTTATGTGACCGCACTGGATCAACGCCTATATGGAATGCACGGCATTCATCATAACGGTTCAATGCAAAATGAAGCATCGAGCCGGTTTTAATTTCTAATGTAGGGTCCATCAAAAACTCGGTATTGATGTTAATCACACCGACTTGTTGAGAATCAACAAGCAGGCTAGGTAATAAGGTCAGTAATGTCTCATGGCAATTAGTGAGAACTAATGGGGTTGCACCATGGGCAAGCTGTTCTATGAGCTGTGTATTAAGGTCTGCATTAGCGCGTGGGCTTTCAAAAAAAGGACGCTCTGCCCGATAAGTAGAAAGCAATGGGAAATGGCCCATGTTTCTCATTGAGTGAGAGCATTCGAAACCATTTAACCATTCAAAAGCGGTCTCCAATAATGACTCTGAGTCTTCAAACTGAATATGACTAATTGGTTTAATCGATTCACAAACGGTGAATATCGGAAGCCTATTCTCAGGTACAGAGAGGTATCGGTTTTTCCACAACTGCTTGAAGACACATAACATAATTAATAACCTTGCAGAAATATACTGGTTCAGTAAAGGCAAATAAACCTGATGACAAGCTCAATCTCAAGTATTGGGTTTGAGTGAGGCGCGCTAACGCAAACCCAATACTGTTATCTTTCTGGTGGCAGTGCTCGGGCTGCTTGTAAAACATGTAGGATAAATCTATCTTTATTCGCTTCTACTCGATATGCCGGAGCCATAATCGATACCGCGCCCAGTAGTTTGGTCCCTTTCATCACGGGCGCACTGATACCGGTTACCCCTGGGTCAAATTCTGATGTACTCACGGCATAACCTTGATGTCGAATCAGTGTGAGTTCAGCAATCCATCTATCCATGTTGTCTTCCTCTCCAAAATACCGAAGAATTTTTTCACAACGAATCTCTGGCAAAAAAGCTAACATGGCCTTGGAAGATGCCCCCCTTAATAACGGTTGGCTTTGTCCGCGGACATAACTGCATCGAATTGCCTGAGCGCTTTCTTGCAAGCTAACACATAGCGCTCTGTAGCCTACTGGGACCATGTAGGCGGCCATTTCTCCGGTCTGTTTTTGCAAGCGATTGAGAATGCTTTCTATCGCTTCAGAGTTGTGAGAATTAGATTGATAACTGTGCATCAACATTAGGGCTGCAGGGCCAACAATTAAGGTTTTGTCTTGCACGCTTTCTTCGATTAAATTCCATTCTTTTAGCAATTTGATATGACGATACAAGCTGCTTAGTGGTACCCCCATTTGTATACTGAGGGTTTTTGCTGACACTGGGATCTCGGAGAGCGCGACCTGCATCAGAAGCTGAAGCGGCTTTTCATTGACTTGATTCGTGGAGCGCTGTGTATGGCCCATGTTGGTTATCTACTTTTCAAAACGGATAAGCAATTTATATTCCTATGCAATAAGAAAGGGAATAGTTATTGATTTCGGAATTCTTATTGAGTGAAAAATCGGCCAATTCCTATAAGCGACCAAGCGTTAAGTCAGATTTTGGTTAAAGTGCTTTGATTGCTTTGACGCCGATAACGGAGATGCCTAGAGTGCGGCTCACTTTCTGTTGATGTGTTGACTCAAATGAACAAACCATACTTTAAGCGAGTGTCGCTCGCTATCTTGACGGCGACAGCCATAGCACCTGTTCATGCCCAGGATGCCAACGAGAAAATCGCCGTATTAGCTGGGGTGTCTTTTCTCAACGCTGGTAAAGGCTATTCACTCGGGGTGTACCAATTAAATGGCGATGAAAATTGGGGAGTCGGCGGTGTTATTGAAGGAGGGCGTATCGATGAAAACCCAGACGGTGGTTATTATACTCAATCAAACTTTTATGCAGCAAGAGTTGCCGTGACCTATGGGGTAACGGATCAAATCTATATTGTTCCAAGTTTAGGTGTGGTTCAATCAACGATGGATCGCAGTTATTTTTATGCTGGGCGAGATAACGTCGACCATCACTCGTACACGGGTTTCACTCCTGCCGTCGATTTTATCGTAGAAAATGAAGGGTGGACGGCGAGTGTAGGGGTCAGTCAATTACCACTCGTTGACCGCTCAGAAACGGCGTTTAGTTTTAAGGTCGGCTGGTCTTTTTAAGGCTGTCGTCTCAGCAAAATCATTATCGGCCTCAAGGTCTGCGGATTACGTTTAGACAGTAAGGTCACATAAGCGCTGCGGGTCATAGCGAGAGCGTTATTGGCTTTGAACGTAGCGAATAACTTGGGGAAAACGCTCGGAACCTCAATCGTCCATGGGTATACCATAGGAATCAGTGCTCCGTTAATCATCAGCGTGGTGGGGCTGTAGGTAGCGACAGTTGAAACCTTAAGTGTCGCTACCACGGTGATAACAGTAGAACCCCGAACTCTTAACGCTTTGCAAGCCCTTTGCTGTTGAGATACGGAAGAATGTGAGGGCGCGATTCCCCGGACAGTTTCCCCGTTACCTGTTGCGACCAAGAGGTTTGTTTTTGATTGCTTGAGCGACTAGCATAGTACTGAAGCATGGTGTCATCGTAGGCTTGAATGTCGGTCATATCGAGTGCTTGATAGTGGTTTTCATGCAAGATGACATGGGCGGGCAAGCGCGGCTTAACCTCTGGTTTTTGCTCAGGATGACCTAAGCACAAGCCGAACAATACCGCGGTATTAGTGGGTAATTCCAATAGTTTGTCGACTTGTTTTGCGCTATTTCGTAACCCACCTATGTAAACCCCGCCCAGCCCTAATGACTCAGCGGCCAGCAAGCAATTTTGCGCCATAATGCCTGAGTCGACTGCACCAATTAAAGTTAACTCTGTAAAGTCCGCTTGGACATCGGGATTGATGGTCACATGACGCTGATAGTCGATACAAAACACTAAAAACTCAGCGGCACTTTCCACGTAAGCTTGTCCACCCGCGTATTCGGCCAATAACGTTCGTTTGGTTTTATCAGTAACTCGAATGATGGAAACAACCTGCAGCAAGCTAGAAGATGAGGCCGCAAGGCCTGATTGTATTATGATATCGAGTTGCTCTGCACTGATTGGTTGCTGGGAGAATTGACGAATGGAGCGATGATCAAGAATAGTTTCTATTGTACGGTTCATAATAGTCAGGTTGTCCTTTGTGCTTATGATGTCGTGAATAGAAATACCATAACGGCATTTATTGGCGAGGTAAATGGCTCATGTTGTAGTGTGGGGACGGCAACGCTTTAGCTCAATGGTTTTGAGCGTGCGGTTATATAACGCGAAACGGGGTCTAGAAGCGTGATGCTTAGCTCGCTTCACGCTTTAAGGTAGTGAGCCTAATAGGCTTACAAACAGATGGCCAATATGCCCGATATTGTTAAGACGATGACCGCATACCAAATAATTTGATTGGAACGATTCACGACGTTGTTTTTGATGTATTGGATTTCTTCTGTCGCGAACGTAGTGAACTCTACCTGGCTGACAGTAAGCTCACTATGTGCTTTTTGCACTTTGTGTTCAAATATATTGAAAGCATTGAGAATAAAGTGTTTTATTTCTGCTAGTGGCGCGGTGCTATTTGCTAGGCTATCCCATATGGCCATTCTGGACTCAAATTCGTTTTCGCTAACACAATTTAATATAAGTAAATCATGCTCGCGCTTGACGCGTTCTTTGCGCATTTTATTGGGACAAATATTCTTGAAACTATTCACGACCGTCACTCCAAGCCATTGATGCTATTGTTCGAGAAGGGCGGAGGCCGCCTCTAATTTGAAAGGCATACTAATGATGACGTTTAGCAACATCAAATGGCGAATTTTGTCGAAACGATAATGAATTGTTATATAGGTTTAGTGTATGTCCTTAAGAGACAAACTAAGTTTGAGATAGTTTGTCGTCATTGGGGGGACGTAAAAACATCGGCTAATGCTTAAGGTTGAGACGTCATATTGTGCTTCATCTTCTCGGCGATTTCCTGAAATTTGGCAAGGTCATCTTTAGATAATCCTTTTGTTAGGTTGACTAAAACGTGGCTATCTACACCGGAAATCTTCTCTACAATCTCTTTTCCTTTATCTGTCACTCGTAGGCATTGGCTACGTTTATCTTTTGGGTTGGGCGCTTTCACGATGAACTCTTCTGCGAGTAGGGTATTCAGTAGTCGTGTTACTTGCGCTTTATCGCGATCAAGTAAGCTTGCAATGTCATGAGCAGTACAGGAGTCTTTAGCATTAATTATTTTTAGAACTCGGACGTGCATAGGGGCAATACTCAATCCGAGCTGTTCGATGTGATTGTGCATATTGCGTTTAACAGCATGCATGAGGTGAAACAAGCTATCGAGTGATTTTTGGTTAGGCATCATTCTGGTCCAGTAGTAACGACAAATAGTATCAAAAGAGTTGGTGATTGATATTGTCAACTTGATTTGGGTTGGAATCAAGACTGAATGACGCGGATATAGTGATAAATATTGGAATAGTGGTATTTCGGAAATACAACAGCACGCGATTTGTACCGTTGTAGCGGAGTAAACGTGTTGTGTGGTTGATTACCAAGTGGAATGATCAGATTCGCTTTCTGCGGCCGCCGCCAAGTCTTTTGCGCATTGTTTCAAACGCTGTAGTCCACTGATTTCGCCACGTTCAATGTGCTCAATAGGTGCATAACCATTAAACTGATTCGATGTACTACGGACATTAATGAAGTTATTGATGAAATGAGAACTGTCGAATGCGGTTCGTAAATACCCATCTATCTCTACTAAAATATGGATCCTTTCCATTGTCGTAGGGGTTACTGCGACGGTCGCTGGTGTAATTTTCATTCTGGCGTGTTGTTCTGGTGACAGCTCAAGTATCGCTTCTGCCTGAAGATTTGATGCCCCCCATCCGTCAAGAATATTGAGTGCATATTTAACCAAAGTGAGACGTTCATTTTGCGACAAATCCATAGGGTGTCCTTATTTAACCACGTACTTGTTACTATAGTTGTCAGTTTTTGTTACCTCAAGATGACTGAATGAAATTGAATAATAGAATTTAGACTTTTTTATTTGTCTTTAAGCGCAGATAGGCGAATAATAACAACAGAATTTATTGAGGCTGAAGCTTTGTCAAAATCTTGGTGGTCATTTGTTGTTTCGATCTGTGTCGTATTATTTACGTCCTTCGGAGTAACAGCGTCTGAAAATAGCGAGGGCTTAGTCGAGTCGTACGCCATAGAGGGTACCTATTTTGACCGTAATATGGTTTCTGAGCGTGATATTTCTTTTGATCGCGACATTGCTTTTGAACGCAATACGGTTGAACACCTTAGTGTAAGCGCACCACATCAAGAAAAACGCCACGCTTTCAGCGCTGATGCTCATGTTCCGGCTCTGGCCGATACCTCAAAGCGACCTACCTCTACTCGACCTGACGAAAGTCGCATTAAAGCGATTTTGTCGAACTTACGCTGGATCAGTAGTGGTAATGAAACGAATGAATTCGAGTCTGCTAATTTTGGATTGATTACAGAAGTTGGTGACTCACCGTGCTGTTTCAAAATTGGGCTTAACACCGATGCCCCTCTTGTTTACTTCAGTTACTTTCTTTTTCACACCAGTGAACATCGCGTTAATGGTTGGAAAGACAGTAATACTTTCTATGTTGCTCTCAATAGCCAATACGCATAACCCTTCCTTATAAAGTAACCTGCAACG
This sequence comes from Vibrio sp. E150_011, assembly GCF_053544015.1. NCBI lineage: Bacteria > Pseudomonadati > Pseudomonadota > Gammaproteobacteria > Vibrionales > Vibrionaceae > Vibrio > Vibrio sp. E150_011. The sequence continues at coordinate 245,808 of NZ_JBHFOL010000001.1, read as the reverse complement.
ATAACGTACTGCGAAGACGATCTTAAACGAACGATCTATTTGCGTTGATTCTTATTGCTCAATTTTATCTATCAGCCATTGGCTGAGGAACTGCTATGCGTATAAAAAACAAACCATTAAAACGACTTAATCACTACTCAAAGTGGAAGTATATTGTATTAATTGCGGCGTGTTTGCTGCTGACGCTCAGCGCGTTGCCGTCTTGGTATGGTGAAAAACCAGCCATTGAATTGAAACTCTCAGAGACAAGCAGTCAACTCGATAGTCCTTTTAAAATTCAGACACTACTGGAGAGCAAAGGCGTTCAAGCTGAGTCGATTGAACTGTCTGATAACAAGGCCATGTTAGTGTTTGCTGATGAAGCCATACAGACACGAGCGAGAAATGTACTTAACGGCGCGATCAATGAGAAAGACAGCCTCTCATACTCGTATACCTCAATCGCACCTGCTTGGCTAAAGGATATGGGCCTGTCCCCGATAAAACTGGGGTTAGATTTGCGTGGCGGTGTTCAATTTCTTCTTAATGTTGACGTTGACCAAGCCGTCTCAGAGCAGCGTGACGCGGTGGTTGATGAAATCAAACAAACACTGCGTGAAGAGCGAATCTTTGGTGTCACCATTAGCCCTAGAAATAGCAACGGCATGTTGGTGACAACCAAAAACGAAAGTGATCAGCTGACGATTCGCCAGTTTATCAATAAGCAATACCCAGAATGGTTAGCAAAAGGAAATAGCCAAGGTCTCCAGATAAGTTTACGCGAGCAAAATAGTGCCGAGTTCCTTAATTTAACGATGCAACAAAACTTGAAAATAATGCGTCAACGTATTGAAGAGCTCGGTATTACTGAGGCTTTGGTCCAGCGCCAAGGTGAGACAGGTATTCGTATCGAGTTACCTGGTGTTCAAGACCCTTCATTGGCCAAGCGAGTCATCGGTGCGACGGCGAGTTTAGCTTTTTATGAGGTGAAAACGCCCGGAGATGCGGCAAGTTCAACACTAAGAGTAAAAGACGAGCAAGGTAGCATGGTGGTATTGGTGAAGAAACCAGTACTTACTGGCGAGCACATTGTTAACGCTCGAGTTGGATTTGACCAAATGCACCGTCCTGAGGTTGATATCTCAATCGATCATCTCGGCGGAAAAATCATGAGTGACTTTTCTGCTAGCCATATTGGTAAACCCATGGCCACCGTTTATCGTGAATATGGTGTGAATGCCCGTGGGGAAACTCAGAGAAGTGAAAAAGTGATCAGCGTAGCGACAATCCAATCACAACTGGGTAGCCAATTTAGAATCACAGGTTCTGGTGATATGGAAGAAGCGCAACAATTAGCGCTGTTGCTACGTGCAGGTTCGTTAACCGCGCCGGTCACCATTGTCGAAGAGCGCACTATTGGTGCTTCACTCGGGGCTGAAAACATTCAAAACGGTTTTGCTGCACTCGCGCTCGGACTCGGATTAACGTTAACCTTTATGGCGCTGTGGTATCGACGCTTGGGGTGGGTCGCGAATGCTGCTTTGATACTCAATATGAGTTGTCTGCTTGGTCTTATCGCTCTGGTACCGGGAGCGGTACTGACCCTACCTGGTATCGCGGGTCTAGTGTTGACCGTGGGCATGGCGGTGGATACCAATGTTCTAATTTTTGAACGGATACGTGACAAGCTGGCAGAAGGGCGAAGCTTTGCCCAGGCGATTGACCAAGGGTTCAATTCGGCAGTCGCCACTATCTTGGATGCCAATATTACGACCATGATCACTGCTGTTATTTTGTATTCAATGGGTAATGGTCCCATTCAAGGGTTCGCGTTGACACTAGGCTTAGGTCTATTAACCAGCATGTTCACGGGCATTTTTGTTTCTCGTGCCATCATCAATCTTGTATGGGGAAAAGACGCCCGTAGAGAAGTAAGGGTATAACCATGAAAAATTATCTTACGAACCATATCCGTTCTATTCGCTATATGACCAATATGCTGTCTATCGCACTGGTCGTCATGTCCGTTATTGCCGTAGGTGTTAAGGGGTTGAATCTAGGATTAGATTTTACCGGTGGTGTAGTATCAGAAGTTCAGCTTGTACAGCCGACCACTCAAACAGAGTTACGAGATGCACTGAGCCCGGTATTAGGTGATGGCATTTCTGTCACTAAGTCTGGTGATGAAGGGCGCTGGTCTATCCGCTATGCTGGCGACCGAGGTTCCGAGGTTCATCAAGAGTTCAAGCAAGTATTGATGGCAGCTTACCCAGATTCAAGTATTGTTAGTGACAGTATCGTCGGTGCGCAGGTTGGGCAAGACCTCTATGACCAAGGCGGCCTTGCGTTGTTGGTTTCTCTGCTGTGTATTCTCGGTTATCTGAGTTTTCGCTTCGAATGGCGTTTAGCTAGTGGCGCGCTTGCGGCATTGTTGCACGATGTTGTGTTGGTTTTGGGCTTCTTTGCGTTGACGCAGATGGAGTTTAATCTAACGGTGTTTGCCGCCATATTGGCGATACTTGGATACTCATTGAATGACTCCATTATTATCGCGGATAGAATCCGAGAAATCCTGAAGTTTAAACCCCATGAAGAGACAGCGCTGGTAAGCGATCAAGCAGTGCTAGGGACATTTGCCCGTACCATGGTGACATCAGGTACTACGTTAATGACGGTAGGATCTTTATGGTTTTTAGGGGGCGATGCGTTGCAAGGATTTGCTACTGCGATGTTCATTGGCATTTTTTCTGGGACGTGGTCGTCGATCTCCATGGGCACCGTCTTGCCTGAGTGGCTGAAATTAGACGGCAAACATTATCAACCTATTGAGATTGACTCAGCGCCTTAACACAGGCATTTAAAAAGCATAAGTGGTTTTTATTATGCGGGTAAATCAAAAAGGGTAACGCGTTCGTTACCCTTTTTGATTATTATTGCTTATTGCTTATTGCTTATTGCTTATTGCTTATTGCTTATTGCTTATTATTCAGACGGTGAGATCTTTCACTGAACCTCTTACAATAACGCTAGGTACAATCGGTTCGCTGGTGTGCTTGGCATTACCTTTTCCTTGAACGATAGCCATGACCTTTTTCGCTGCTTCGCTTGCCATCTGTTGAATCGGAAAGTCAACGGTAGTGAGACCTGGTGTCATGTGTTGACCAAACGAGACATTATCGAAACCGATAATGGAAATATCCTCGCCAATGGTTAAACCTCGTTCAACACACAAACTGTAAGCCGTCATTGCGATGTTATCATTCATGCAAAAAATAGCAGTGAGCGGAACATCTCGGTCGAGTAGACGACGGATAGCTTGTTGATTGCACTTGTGGTCAAATCGACCTTCTACGACAGCATTAGGATTGTATTCGACCCCATACTGATTCAATGCATTTCGAAAACCCTGCAAGCGGTCACGACTGTCGACTTTACTTAATTGACCTGTGACACAACCGATGTGCTTATGCCCTTGCTGAATGAGGTGCTCCGTCGCCAAAAAACCCCCTCGCTCGTTATCAATCCAGATGCAGCGGTCCGAAATTTCTGGGATGTATCGATTAATAAGCACAGTAGCTTCGACTTCTTTGGTAATATCGAGTAACTCACTGTCTGGAAGTGTGTCGACGGTCAGTACGAGACCATCCACTTTTTTTGAACGAAGGAAGCGAATGGATTCCAACTCCTCATCGTACTTCTCATGTCCGCTAGTAATAATGAGATGATAGTTCTCTTTTCTTACTACTTTTTCAACCTCATGCATCATCGGTCCATAGAATGGGCCATCAAGCGTACCAACCAACATGCCTATACTACACGAACGATTAGAAGCCAGTGCTTGAGCAAAAGCATTGGGCTTGTAGCCAAGTTCTTCTATGGCTGCATACACTCGTGTTTTGTTCGCTTCTTTCACTGAAGCGTGACCATTTAAGGTTCTTGATACAGTGGCTTGCGAGACTTGAGCAAGTTCAGCGACTTCTTTTATTGTAATCAAATCTTCAATTCCTATGCTTCAATTTCGCTGAAATCACTCACGATTTCATAGACATGACGTTATTTAATTATACAACACAATCATCATTATTCATTGGATTGATGTCGAGCTTGAATTCCTTAAGACGAAAAAATGTGATCTAGGCAGCTAAGCAGGCGGTCAATTTGCCCTTATTGTCGCTAGGCATCATTTTAGTGACCGGAGGCTCAATTATTTTTGTAAGCGCTTTCTTAATAGTGATAGTGCTCAAAGTTTACGATATGGCGGTATTTTGTACGTGTACACAGCTCTAATTTTTTATTACGCTTATAATCAACCAAAAGACGGTAATAATATGATTGTTTTCACGTAGAATGTTGCTGGTATTTATCTTTTAAAGCAAGTTTTTTTGAAACTTAAAGAAAGCGCTTACTTTTTGGTGTTATGAAAAGAGAGCTTACGCAATAGCTGGAGACGGTTGGATTCTTCGTCAAGAAAGGGCTTTTGTCGGGATGATGTTTAGGGAAGGGAGCATATGGGGGTATGTGAACTTAATTATCCCGATTTTTTTTTGAAGCAATGGCCTGTTGATTGCAGGCGAGCGTGTGTTAGATGAGCCGCGGTATCACGGATGAACACTAGGAGCTAGAAAATGAGATTTTCGTTATGGATAATGGTATTGCTGATAACAGGGTGCAGTCAGTCGTCAACAACGGTTGATGCTTATGGATTAGCCGCCTTGTCTGACAGTAACGTTTGTTGTGAATCCATAAGAGCGCTTGAATTTCAAACGTTACTTAATGAAAAGAAACAGACTATTGAGATAACCTCCCGATCACCTTCATTGATGTTCGATACAGGGAAATCATTCATATCTGCGCTTGAAATTTCGGCTCATCAGGATATACGGAAACTCAATATATACTCAGAAATCGATGCGGATTTATTTGTACCACAGGCGCAGTTATTAGACGAAAACTTTACGGTTGTCTTTAACTCTGACGCACAAGATATCGTCCGAGAATCACAGACAGCCTTTCATCCAGAGCGATACCGACTCACTCTCTCCTTTGACCATGAACCGTCGCCTCGATACCTCATTATCTATACAGACTTCCAGTTGTTGGGAGAGTCGACTCCGCGCAAAGCCGATGTTTCAGCAATGGCAGAGACTGGGCAAACGATGGCACTACAAAAATACATGATGGAGCCATTTGGTGTTCATAGCGCCACTGGCACATTAACGCTTTCAATGGAAAAAAGCGCACCAAATGCAGTCGTGGCAAGTCCGACCATAAAAGCCAATACCCTGGATGCGTTAGAGCGCTATAAGCGAAACCTAACGCAAAAAGAGCGGGACAACTTTGGTGTAGAGATCATCGAATTGGTGGAGCGTGGGGATTTAGAAAAAGCATTGGCATTCACCAATAAAGCCGCGAAGCCTGATATTGCAAAAGGCATATTCACCATGTCAGTAAAACTAAAACCATAACCTCAATAAACCGAAGAACACACATTTAATCGCAAGCTATTTATATCACAAGTTCAGACTGACTCTTTTCGTATTTTTAGAGAGGGTACAGTTGTACAGGGAATAAAATAATATGAATACGAAAGTATCGACTCGTTCCATCCTCTCATCCGCCGTAGTGCTGGCTTTGGTCGGTTGTACGTCGACCAGTGAGCCTATCGCATTTACACAAGAGCAACTCAATGATCCAACAGGGAGCCCAGATCCGGTTTGGACCATGATTTGGAATGATGAATTTCAAGGCGATGAAATTGATAAATCTAAATGGAGTCATGAAGAGAACTGTTGGGGCGGCGGCAATAATGAACAGCAGTGTTACACCAAGCGCAGCGTAAACTCTTTCGTCGACAATGGTGTGCTCCATATTGTCGCAAAAGAAGGCAGCTTTACGGGTGCTAATAATAATACCGGAGACATGCGTTCGAAAGCGACGCTGCCGTTTACTTCGGCGCGTTTACGCACTCTGAATAAAGGTGACTGGAAGTATGGTCGCTTCGAAATTCGAGCGATGTTGCCACACGGTCAAGGGACTTGGCCAGCGATTTGGATGCTGCCGACAGACCAGAAGTATGGAACATGGGCGGCGTCAGGTGAAATTGACATCATGGAAGCCGTAAACCTGCAAGTTCAAACGGATATCGAAGATGCGCCAAAGGGCGAGTTAGAAAGTCGGGTCTATGGCACTTTGCACTATGGTCGTCAGTGGCCAGAAAATGTCAGCTCCGGAACCGATTACCACCTACCAGATAATATTAACCCAGCGGATGGCTTCCATACGTACGCCGTTGAATGGGAGGAAGGCGAAATTCGATGGTATGTAGATAACCATCACTTTGCTACACAACGAAAAGAAGGGTGGTATAGCCAATATAAAAAGAATGGCACATTGATGACCGCCGATGAAAGTGCCCCTTTCAATGAACGTTTTCATCTGTTGTTAAACCTAGCGGTGGGTGGGTCTTGGTCTGCAAATCGAAATGAAGGCGGAATTGATAGCGATATCTTTCCACAGACACTTGCCGTGGATTATGTACGAGTCTTTGAATGCAGCCTTGATAGAGAAACTGGCAAAGGTTGTGCAACGGTCTCACCAGAAGCAAAGTTAGTAAAAGGTAACGCCGCCCCCGCTATTATTATTGCCGATAAAGATTATGGCAAAGGCAAAGAACTGACCATTTTTGATGATGCACTCAATAAACACCTTGTCGCGAGTGGATACGATCCTGATGGGAGAGTCAGTGTTACATACCTTGATGAACCTGGGCGTGGAACAGTCATTGAACTCACAAAGAAAGGTAAGGTGGGCAATGCGTATTTCATTACTCCTGAGTTGGATTTAAGTGGATGGGCAAGCGACGGTGAATTGGTGTTTGACATGAAGACCGTTGATATTAAAGAAGACTCTCAGTTACTGATTAAAATGGACAGTGGTTGGCCTCTCGCCGGAGATTATGAGGTGCCGCTAAGTGCTGCCACAGGTTGGCAGGAAATCCGAATCCCACTGTCTGAGATTGTCAGCAACGGTAACCGTTTCTCTAAAGGCAGCACTGTCGACCTTTCTAAAATAAAGAACATCCTCGTATTGGAGCCTCAAGCATCACTTACTGTGCAATTAGATAACATTCGACTCGTTCGATAGTGAGATTGAAATTGCTTTGGGTACATTACGAACTTACAAAATGATATTTGGTTAGTTTTACATAGCAGTGGTAGAGCGTTTTAACAACATTACTAGCAACTCTAAAGAAAGCGCTTACAAAATAAATGGAGTTACATTTACATGAAAGTATCAAAATTAGCATTAGGTGTTGTCGCCGCATTGAGCATGCAGTCTGGGGTTTTCGCACAAGAAACAGAAGGATTTGAATTTCACGGTTATTTTCGAACGGGGGTGATTACCAGTGCCGAGAACGACTTTAAACGTTCTAACTATGCAGGGCAAAAGGAAACATTGGGGCGTCTAGGGATTGAAGCCGACAATGATTACAAAGCCAACTTCGCAAGTACATGGGCGTTTGAAGATGATCGAAGTTTCAAAATTCACTTTGGGATTGGCAAGTCTGGGAAGGAATCTGCGTTAACGTCAAGCTCGGATGCGATTGATGCGGGTATTTCCAATGCGTTTATCGAACTTAACGGTATTACGCCATCGGGCACATTTTGGGCTGGTCGAAGGGAATACGGCAAGGCGGATAACTACATCTTCATGACGGACTTTTTCTACACCGATATGTCTGGTACGGGTATTGGCATTCAAGGCTACGAATTAGGTGATTCGATGGTCGATTTAGCCTATATCGCGAGTGATCGGGTCAATGAAGATGTAGACCGCTGGGCGACGGCACCTGCAGAAGTCGGCAACAATGCGACTAACCTAAATAACCTTATGCATGCTTTAAATATTTCATCTACTTTCGGCAATCTAAAATTGTCCGCCTTGCTTAAAGCCATGCCAGATAACTGGGATGTTCAAGGCAAAGAATGGGCAGAAACAGGTTACGACCTGACCGCAACTTATAACCTTAATAGCTTTTTTGCGATTCCTGGTAATGGCTTTTCAAAAATCATTGTACAAGGTGGTAAAGGGTTGGGAGCCGGAAACTTACTTGGTGGAACCATTACGGACTACAACGCTTATCATCCTGGCTCACTCGCGCAGGGTCAACATAATGACTGGGGACCAGCAGGAGAAGCATCATACTTAGTCACTCAATTAGAAGATGACGATACTTCGGCTCGTGTTTTAATGTGGGGTGGGTATACCTTTGAAAACGGGGTGAGTTTATTCCCTTCAATACAAGCGCAATACAATGATATGGCTACCGGTGATGCTCGTACTGAAGGCGGTTATAATTACTGGGCGTCGGCGATGGTTAGACCAACCATTCCAGTCAGTCAGCACTTCTATATGCAAGGTGAAGTAGGCTATGTTTATAACAATTGGAATGGTAACTCGTGGAAACAGTCTAAATTCACCATTGCCCCTACGTTCATTCTACCCACCTCATTGGGTGTCGCACCGGAAATCAGGTTGCTGGCCACGTATTTACCAGAATCATGGACAAATTTGGATGGGCAAGGCAATGCGGATAAAGATTTTATTGTGGGTTTCCAAGCTGATGTTTGGTGGTAATGTAGGAAAAGTGCGCCGAAAATAGCGCTTTACACTGTCTAATAAACAATCAAAAAGGCTGCATTTAGTGGCCTTTTTGTGATCTTAATTCAAAAAATGTGGTCTACATATCAAAACTAAACTTTCGCTTTAGTAAACCTGCGTTTATACAGGAAAAATTACAAACTAGGGTTTAAACTCTAGCATTCAATATATTCAACACCATGCATTTATAAAAGCGAGTATATGCTAGAGCTCATACTATCAACTCACCAAGGTTCACCAGAGGAGTTATTAGGCTTATCAGAAGTCTTTGACGCTGTTGACGCGTATATATTTATTAAAGATAGCAATGGGCATTACCAGTACGTGAATAAAAAAGCTGTCGAGACGTTTGGCGTTGGATTAGACGGTATTCGTGGCAAGTCGGATTGGCAGTTGTTTGACTATAATACCGCTAAGTTGATGAGAGCCAGCGACAAGCGAGTCATTACGACCAGTAAACCGACACAGCATAAAATCCCTTTTGCCATTGATGGGCAAGAGTTGTACCACCTTATGGTCTCTTCACCGATAGTCAAAAATGGTAAGGTGCTTGGTGTCATTGGATTCGCTGTCGATATATCCAAAGATATGGAAGAAAGGCAGATACTGCTCGAAGAAGCCAATACTGATGGTTTGACGGGGTGTTATAACCGTCGATATTTGCACTTAGCACTAGAAGAGCAACACAATAGGTACATAGAAGACGGGACTCAGTACTCGGTGCTCATTATTGATGTTGACCGCTTTAAGCCTATTAATGACAAGTATGGTCATTCGATTGGTGATCGAGTGTTGGTCGATATCGTGAAGACGATCAATCGAAGTACTCGAGAAGAAGATTTATTGTGTCGTTACGGTGGTGATGAGTTTGTGTTGATTTTACCCGGTGGTCATATTCAAAAAGCGTATTCATTGGCGTCTCGCCTTGCTAAAAAGATCGAGGCATTGACCTTTACCAGTAGCAGTGGCAAGAAGTTTAGTGTGTCTTGTTCGATCGGTGTTGCCACCTACTCAGCGCGAGAAGGTAGTATTATTGAGCGAGCAGATAAAGCGCTTTATGTCTCCAAAAAAGGCTGCAGTGGGCGTGTCCATGTTTATTGCTCAGATGCTCCGGGTATCCTCACTTGTGACTTATGCGAACAAGAATCCGGCAGCATAGCTGGGTTGTAGCAAACTTTAACGTTAATTATTCCAACAATCCCCTCGAACCCTTGAAAACCCTGTCAAATACAGCTATTTATAACAGTATAAGCAAATTTAAATAATTGTCAGATTACTAGGAAAAGGACGCCTCAAGACGCCCTTTTTCTATTTTAGGGAGAAAGGGATGACAGCAATGAGAAAAGTTTCATTCGGTCTTAAGCTTGGCTTGTTAGCCGTAACGGTGTTCAGTATCAATACGGTGACGGCTAAAACCATAGAGAGCACAACACTCGTTGGCTTCGGCACTGCCAAATATCCTGAAAATTTTACTCACTTTGATTATGTCAATCCAGACGCCCCTAAATATGGCAAGGTAACCTACGGTCAAAATGGTACCTACGACAACTTTAACCGTTTTGCCTCTCGCGGTGTCGCGGCGGCGGCCTCAGGTACCCTTTATGACACCTTAATGTTTTCTCCTAGTGACGAAATTAACGCCTACTACCCATTAATTACAGAGCGTGTCAGGTACTCTGATGATTATTCGTGGATGGAAATCGACATCAACCCTAAAGCTCGATTCAATGATGGGGTGCCTATTACGGCAAAAGATGTCGAGTTTACGTTTGATAAGTTCATGACAGAAGGGGTGCCGCAGTATCGTGCTTATTACAAAGACGTAAAGTCAGTAAAAGCGATCAGCGAACTGACGGTTAGAATTGAAATGGAAACGCCAAACAAAGAGAAACTGTTTGGGCTAGCGCAAAGCACTCGTGTACTCCCTGAACACTTTTGGAAAGACAAAGACTTTGCGGAGCCCCTCACCGAGCCGCCGGTTGGTAGTGGGGCATACAAGATCTCCAGTTTCAAGCTAGGTCAAAGCGTGACCTATAAGCTCGATGAGAATTATTGGGCGAAGGACTTACCCGTTAACGTTGGTCGTAATAATTTCGCAACCGTTCAATACGATTATTATCGTGATGATACTGTGATGCTTGAAGCTTTCAAAGCGGGTGAGTTTGACTTCAGGCAAGAATCTAGTGCGAAATTTTGGGCGAGCTCATACACGGGTGTGAACTTTGACAAGGGATTCATCAAGAAAGAAGAGATTGAACACCACAAGCCGATGGCGACGCAAGCTTTCGTATTTAACATCCAACAGCCTGTCTTTAGTGACCCTAAAGTACGAGAAGCTCTGAATTACGCGATGGATTTTGAGTGGATGAACAAGAACATGTTCTATAACCAATACACTCGAACACGCAGCTATTTTCAAAATACAGACTACGAAGCGAAAGGGTTGCCAAGCGATGCTGAGTTAGAAGTGCTAAACAAGTACAAAGATCAGATACCTGCTCGAATTTTTACTGAGGAGTACAACCCTCCTGTTACCGATGGCTCAGGCAGAATTCGCCCGCAAATGCGTAAAGCCTTTGCACTATTTAAAGAAGCCGGATGGGAGCTTAAGAATAAAGCGATGACGAACGTCAAAACGGGTGAAAAGATGAGCTTTGAGCTGCTTATTTACAGTCCGACGACAGAGCGATACGCCATTCCAATCCAAAAGAATATGCGTGCTATGGGCATTGATATGCGAATTCGTACTATCGACACAACGCAGTATACTAAGCGACTTAGGGATCGTGACTTTGACATGGTGTCCTCGTCTTACTTTGCAAACCCTTACCCAAATTCAGACCTAAAAATAGTCTGGAACTCGAAGTTTATTGATTCTACCTATAATACTGCCGGTGTGATGAACCCAGTGATTGATGCGTTGACGGATGAAATTGCCGACAATCAAGACAATCCTGAAAAGCTACTTGCACTCGGCCGATCTCTCGATCGCGTTCTGCAGTGGAATTATTTTGCTATTCCTCAGTGGTACATCAAAAAATATCGGGTGGCGACGTGGGATAAATTTGAACGCCCTGATGTCTTACCTACCTATGACCTAGGTATTGATACCTGGTGGGTGTCTAAAGAGAAAGCGCAGAAGCTTCCTGTAAAACGTCGATAAGAGGGATTAATGGCGGCTTATATATTCCGGCGATTATTGCTGGTCATCCCAACACTTTGGGCAATTATTACCATTAACTTCTTTATCATTCAGGTTGCACCTGGTGGTCCTGTTGAGCAAGCGATTGCTCAAATGCAAGGGCTTAACTCCGGTGTGATGGAGCGTTTTAGCGGTGGTGGAAAAGAAGTTGAACTCGATACGAGCTCAGATGATGTATCAACGGGCTATAAGGGCTCTCGTGGGCTTGATCCTGAGGTCGTGGAAGCCATTCGAAAACAGTTTGGCTTTGATAAACCTATCCATGAACGTTACTTCGACATGCTCAAGAATTACGCCATGTTTAATTTTGGCGAAAGTTTGTTTCGAGGTGGCAATGTCATAGACCTGATCAAGGAGCGGTTACCGGTCTCGATCTCACTGGGTCTGTGGAGCACATTGATCATCTATCTTATCTCTATTCCTCTAGGGATATTCAAAGCAATCCATCATGGCTCTCGCTTCGATATCTGGTCGAGTGCGATGATTATCATCGGTTATGCGATTCCCGGATTCTTGTTCGCCATTATTCTGATCATCTTGTTTGCTAGCGGTAATTATTTTAGTTGGTTCCCGTTGCGCGGGTTGGTGTCAAGTAATTTTGACCAGCTGACTTGGTATCAGCAGATCATTGATTACTTTTGGCATTTAACCCTGCCAATACTGGCCATGGTAATTGGCGGTTTTGCCACCTTGAGTATGCTGACAAAGAACTCGTTTTTAGATGAAATTAACAAACAGTATGTGGTGACGGCGCGTGCCAAGGGGTTAGACGAAAACAACATCCTTTACAAGCATGTGTTTCGAAATGCCATGTTAATTATTATCGCCGGATTTCCGAGTGCCTTTATCAGTATATTCTTTACCGGTTCTATGCTGATTGAAGTGATGTTCTCTTTGGAAGGGATCGGGCTTTTGGGTTTTGAGTCTACCATTCAACGAGACTATCCCGTTGTATTTAGTTCTTTGTATATCATGACGTTACTAGGTTTAGTCTTGAGTATTATTTCTGATTTGACGTATATGTGGGTTGATCCGCGTATCGATTTTGAGGCGCGATAGATGGCGACGAACCCGCTTACTCAAGCGCGATGGCAGCGCTTTAAGGCCAATAAACGAGGCTTTTGGTCAACGTGGATATTTTGTCTCTTATTCTTTTTAAGTTTGTTTGCGGAGTTTATCGCCAACGACAAGCCGCTATTAGTGGAATACGACTCTCAATGGTATTACCCAATTTTCTCGCAATATGCAGAAACAGAGTTTGGCGGAGAGTTTGAGACGGAAGCTGATTACACGGATCCATATGTCAGTGACCTTATCGAAGAAAATGGCTACATTATTTGGCCCCTTATTCGATTTAGCTACGATACGATTAATTATGACATTGTCGCGTCAGTCCCTTCAGCTCCGGACTCTGCGAATTGGTTAGGTACCGATGATAAGGGGCGAGATGTTTTAGCTCGAATTATTTATGGCTTTCGTATTTCCGTGTTATTTGGTGTGATTTTAACGATCGTATCGAGCATTGTTGGGGTTGCGGTAGGGGCCACACAAGGTTACTACGGTGGCTGGATTGACCTTATCGGCCAGCGTTTTATTGAAGTGTGGTCCGGTATGCCGACATTATTTTTGCTGATCATCTTGTCGAGTTTCGTAGAACCAAACTTTTGGTGGTTATTAGGCATTATGGTGCTCTTTAGCTGGATGAGCCTCGTTGGTGTTGTGAGGGCTGAATTTCTACGTTGTCGTAATTTTGATTACGTGAAAGCGGCGCATGCGATGGGTGTCAGCGACAAGCGCATCATGTTAAGGCATATGCTTCCCAATGCGATGGTGGCTTCCTTAACGATGATGCCTTTCATCCTGTCTGGCTCGGTAACGACATTAACGTCATTGGATTTTCTAGGGTTTGGATTACCGGCGGGTTCACCGTCATTAGGTGAACTGCTTGCCCAGGGTAAGGCTAACTTGCAAGCCCCATGGCTAGGCTTGTCGGCGTTTGCCGTGCTTTCCATCATGCTGACTCTGCTGGTTTTTGCAGGTGAGGCGGTTCGAGATGCGTTTGACCCGCACCAACAAGGTTGATATTGAGAGATGGCAATGATGCAACAGTCAGTGACGCAACAGACAAAACAGGAACGTCAAAAAGACGATAGCGTGAATAAGGTGCTTAGCATCGACAACCTATCGGTTGGATTTGGTCGTGGAGATAATATCGAAACGGTGACGCACGAGGTCAGTCTAAGCATTGAAAAGGGCGAAACGCTCGCGCTTGTAGGGGAAAGTGGTTCTGGTAAATCAGTGACAGCTAACTCTGTGCTCAAATTACTGCCGAAAGGATCAAGCCATTATTTGAACGGCAAGATCACCTTTGATGGTATCGATATGCTGTCATGCAGTAACAGACAACTGCGAGGCATTCGAGGCGGTCGCATTGGTATGATTTTCCAAGAGCCGATGGTATCGCTCAACCCGTTACATAAAGTAGGCAGACAGCTCGTTGAAACCTTAGCCATTCATCGCGGCATGCGCAGCAACAAAGCGGAACAATTGGCAATTTCTTGGTTAAAAAAAGTCGGTATTCGTTCACCGGAACAAAAAATAACCGCGTACCCACATGAATTATCAGGGGGAGAAAGGCAACGCGTTATGATTGCAATGGCGCTGATTAATGAACCAGAGCTCTTGATTGCCGATGAGCCGACTACCGCCCTCGACGTTTCAGTACAAGCTCAAATTTTGGATCTGTTGAAAGCGTTGCAGCAAGAACTCGGCATGGCAATGTTGTTTATTACCCATGACCTCAGTATCGTGCGCCGCATTGCGGATCGTGTGGCAGTAATGAAACAAGGTGAGCTTGTTGAAATCGGTCAATGCCAACAAGTCTTTAGCAACCCTTCTCATCCTTACACTAAAAAGCTAATCGACTCTGACCCTCGTGGCTTACCTGTTGACGTTGAAGAGGATGCCAAGGCATTGCTGACTGTAAATGATCTCAAAGTCTGGTTTCCAGTTAAAGGTGGGATCTTTAAAAAGGTGGTTGATCACGTTAAAGCCGTGACAAAAATGCAGTTTCAACTAAAACGCGGGCACTCCATAGGGCTGGTGGGAGAAAGTGGGTCAGGTAAATCCACAACAGGAATGGCTATTCTCAAATTGGTTCAAAGCGAAGGCTTAATTGAGTTCGATGGTCATGATATTCAAACCTTAGATAGGAAAGGTATGCTGCCATATCGTAGTCGTATGCAGGTTGTATTCCAAGACCCCTTTTCTGCGTTGAATCCAAGAATGTCGGTGGCTCAGGTGATTGGTGAGGGACTACAGGTCCACTTTGCACATGATGACGACACATTAGATAAGATGATTTGTGAGGTGATGACAGAGGTCGATCTTGACCCTGACACTCGGCATCGTTACCCCAATGAATTTTCTGGTGGTCAACGTCAGCGTATTGCGATTGCGCGGGCATTGATTTTAAAACCCGAGTTTATTCTACTAGATGAACCCACGTCATCACTAGATCGGACAGTACAAGCGCAGGTCCTCGACTTGCTCAAGTCACTGCAAACGAAACATGCGTTGACGTATCTCTTCATCAGCCATGATCTTAACGTGGTGAAATCGTTGTGTCATTACACGATAGTAATGCGCAATGGGGAGATTGTAGAGCAAGGGAACACACAGGAGATGTTTGCCTCTCCGCAACATGACTATACAAAGACGTTAGTGTCGTTATCTTCGTTTTAATAATACCTTAGAGTTTAAAAATCCCTCTAGCCAAGGAAGTGCTAGAGGGGGAGAGTACCCAATGAAACTCGGGGAAATCAACTAATTAGAATCAGTAATTCGGCAAGTACTAAAGTAAAAACGGTTAAAATGAATATGTTGATAATCAAGCGAATACTTCTACTTAAAATTTAAATTAAATCCAAACTCGTAGGTCCCTTCGGTGGTCCGAGGTTCACCTGGACGGACTCTGTGCTGTCCATAGCGATATTTCACGTAAGGTTCGACGTATCTTGGTTTGAAGGTCAGGGTAAAATCAGCGTGTAATATGTTTGGTTCTAAGTCCGTATCAGACATTATGCGCTCATGATGTAATGAATAACTAAAATTCAACCAGTTAATCGGGGTATAACTGACCCCAATACTGTTTTTCCATTCTTGATCAGCGCTTGCGCCTGTTTCTAATATTTTACCAATGACGTTCTTTCGCCATTCATAAGCGCTAGAACCGAAAATAAGCACATCGTCCGCTAGCATGTTCCCGGCGAATAAGCCGACGTTATAGATGTCGACAATATCAGCTCGGCCATATGTGGCAAACGCTTCGGTGTAAGTTTCGCCGAGCAACATGCCATATCCGGCACCCAGTTCTAGGTATCCCGTGGAATCAACCTCGAAACCGAGGTTGATTTCTTCTGTGGCCTGGACGGTGCCGGAAACCGTGCCAACCCAAGAATCCCCGACTTTAGAGGTCTGCACACTCATCGTTGGCTCGTAATAAGCGAGCTCATGATGATCAGCATAGAGATGAAAAGGCAGCAAGAGCAATATGCATAGTTTTTTCATTGGTATTTACTCAAATAAAAAGGAGCCGATTAAATCGGCTCCTTTGATTTTTTAATTATTATTAGTTTGTATTACGAGCGGCTAACTCTATCTTTTACAGCCTGTTTGATTTGCTGACGTTGCTCTTGAGATAAATTGCGTAGCTTATTTTTCACATCATTAACAGTTTCTTGGGATACAGAATTAATGCGCTGTCCTTGGTTGTTGGTGCTTTCTGGGCTTGGTTGATTGATTACAGCGGCGAATAGTCGGCCATTTTCGTTTCTAAAAACAACTTCTGTACCATTATCAAGGCGAACAGTATATTGACCGTTTTCATTCTGTATGTGTCCAATGGTATTGCCTTGGTCATCGATGAGTGCGCCATCATTGACGATATACATATTGTCGTAATCATTGACTGCTATTATAGCGTTACCGTCACCATCAGTTCGAATGATTGCATTATTATCGCCGTCACCATGGATAACAACAGCTCCACCTATTTCTAAAATATCGCCGTAAGTTGGTAGGGTTCCACCATCAAACCCAGGGTCAATGATAGGAAGGTCATTGTCGGGATTTGGTCTAGCAATGACTGCAGCGAACAAACGGCCATTTTCATTTCTAAACACTACCTCGGTACCATCGTCAAGACGGACTGTATATTGCCCATTATCTTGTTGGATATGTCCAACGGTTTCACCTTTATCGTTAATCAATGCACCGTCTTTTACTACGTACATGTTGTCGTAGTCGTTAATGGCGATGATAGCGTTACCATCGCCATCGGTACGAATGATCGCATTGTTGTTATCATCACCTTGGATTATGATAGCGCCACCCACCTCTAATATATCTCCGTAAGTCGGAAGAGTTCCACCATCAAAGTCAGGGTCGATGATCGGTAATTCATTATCAGGGCGAGGAGGATGGTAGTCTGAAATAACTAAACGGCCATCAACATTTGTCAGAGTTATTTCACCACCGTTGTTACCATGAAAGATGTAGCCATCGTCTTGTCCTTGAATACTGCCGACAGCATCACCATTCTTATCGGTAACATCACCGTTCTTAACAAAGTAAGTGTCGCCATTTAAGTGGATGTAACCACTTCCTTCGTTATCAACAGCGACAAGAGCATTGTGCTCACCTTCATCACCTTGAATAAGCGCTGCGTTGAAAATATCACCTTCATAGGTTGTGACATCTGCAAACCCATCTTGAGGAGCAGGGCCTGACTCGCCGCCATTACTTGAACCGCTAGAAGAACAGCCAGCTAAAAAAGACGCGGCGATAAGTGTGCTGATAAGTTTAAGTTTCATGCTTTTCTCTCAAAAGTGTGTTGGAACTAAAAGTGTGCTTCATGCTTGTGAAGTGGCGTTCCTAGCCGATGAGAGAAGTATAGGGACTGAGAAGAACGCGCTCTAATGAAACGGTTTTATCATACAAATAACACTAAGTTATTAATAAAAAAGAGGAATGGGCTTGATAACCGCTGGTTATCAAGCATGAACACGATAAGGTTTTGAGGGGAGTATGAGGGGGCTTATTCTAATTCTAGGCTTAGACGAAGTTTCTTTCTCAACCATTGAGTGGTCGCATTGTTTCTGTTTTTGTAGTGATAATAACTGTTAATGTCGGTGTTAATGGCAGAGTTCCCAAATTGAATGTTAATTGAACGCAATCCAGGATGGGCGTCAAGGTTCAGATACATGGAGCCTGGAAAGAGAATGTCGGAGTTTTTAACTACATCGATAACTGCCGATGGCAACTCGGATCGGAATACAACGTTGGGTTCGATCCCCTTAACTTTTAAGACTTTTTCTGTGTTAGATAAGTTTGAGTTCCAATCTGCAGCGATTAATGTCGCCACTTCAAAACTCCCAGCATCTTGCATCTGAATGACATCTTTGTCGTAAGGGTGACCTTTTCTAACATAAGCTTTAAAAGTATCGGTAGTTAGGCGCGTTTGAACCAACTCTTTGGGGGCGTGTGCGATTGAATAGTTGAGACCGAGTTGAACATCATCATTAACGATATCTTGTAGTGTTGTTTTACCCCAGTTTAATAGCTGAATCTGTGTGTTCGGCGCTTCTTCTCTTATTGAGCGAAACAATTTACTTGCGGTGCTAGATAAGAAAAAAGGTGACATTGCAATCTTGATGGTGCCATCTAATGCACTGGGATCAAATTCTGATGAATGATTCACGGCATTGGATAGCTCATCTAATATAGGGGAGAGAGACTCTGCGAGAATGTTGGCTTTCTCTGTCGCTCTTAAGCCATGATGAGTTTTGACAAAGAGTTCATCATCAAAGTGGTCTCTTAAGCGCTGTAAGGCTTTACTCACTGCCGGTTGAGAGACAAACAAGCGTTCGGAGGCTTTTCTCATATTGCGTTCTTGATTCAAAATAAGAAACGTACGCAATAAATTGAGGTCGAGATTAGAAAAGAGATCTTTAGCCATACGGTATCCTTAACGACAAGTGACCTATTCATAGTAAGAATAAATGTTATGGGGCGTAAAGGGTAATTAACATAAATTACAATAAATTATGTAGATTTTGTTACGCTTGCCGATATAGTGACTGAGGTTAAAGGATTTATAAAAGGATTTAAGAATGACGCTTTCGATATCGGGTAAGCTCAGGATGAGTTTTCTAGCGCTTGGTGTACTGTTTATCGTCTCTTCGTTATTTGTTTATCGAAGTATTACGCAGGTACAAGACCAAACTCGCTCTTTGTTGCAGTATGATCTCCCAACGGTTGATGCGAGCCGTCAAGTTGGACAATCTCTTCAGGCTACGGTGTCTCTATTACGAGGTTACATGCTACTAAATAGTTCTGAAGCAGAACGTGAAAGTGGCCAGCAACTCGTATTAAATGCCTTTGATACGACCGATATTCAACTGATCAGTTTAGAGTCATTAATTTCAGTTCCGCATTATAACGGGCTCGATGAGTCTTGGAGTGAGATAAAAAGTACGGCTCAAGAAATTCTAACGTTGAGCCACAGTGACGACAACCTTCCTGCTCACTCTATGTTCATGAACGAAGCCGCTCCGATTGCCGAAGTTGCCCTCGATCAGTTGCAAGGTTTGATTAACGATGAAGCGGGTCGATCTGAGGGTGGCGAGCGAAAACGCTTGTTTAAGCTGTATGCTGATGGATATACCTCGCTTGCTAATGCGTTAGCAGCATTGCGTGATTACTTGCAGTATGGACAGCAAGACTATCTTGAAAAGTACAATGATTTGATGAAATACCACAAACAGGTTGTGAACGAAATCGCGAGCAAAACAGCGTTGCTTAGTGCGAGTGACCAAAGTTTGTGGTCGTTATTTAATGAGATGAAAGCTCTCTATTTTCCACTTGCAGACCAAGTGATCAAAATTCGTCAATCTTCTGATTGGGACCAAGCGAGTTATTTGATGACCGCCTCATTAATTCCTGCTGTCGATAACATGCAAACTCGCTTAGATACCATTGTGTCTGAACAACAAACTAATGCGTCCAACACGGAACGAAACATTGCAACTAGCATTGCGACTGTTGTGGTGATCCTGATGGCAAGTTGTGGTATCGCGTTGTTATCTGCATTGGTTGTTTCGAGTGTGATGGGACAACATATAGGGGCGCGTATTCGAACCATCGCCGGTCGAGCACAACAAATCGCGGCAGGGGATGTGTCAAATCCAGCTCTGGTCATTAAAGGGAGTGATGAATTGTCAGAGTTGACTCGCTCGGTAAACACAATGAACCTGTCCTTGGCGAATCTTGTCGGTGGCGTGACGGAGAATGCCACATCAGTGCAAGAAAGAATGACACAGTTGATACAATCGAGTCAGGACGGTTTGCAACGTATGGAGCGTCAATCACAGCACGTAGATGAGATTGGACATTCATTGTCAGAAGTCGCCGTTGGCGCAGAGCAAACTGCGCAACAAGTCCAAGATTCATCAACGACCTTATTTAACTCCAAGGCCGAGCTTCAAAATGGTGAGGTCGCACTAAGGGCTAATCAAGACAGTATGATTTCGTTATCTGAAGCCATAGAGAAAACACAACGATTGGTTGAAACCTTGAGCCAAGAGAGTCAAGCGATCGGTAAAGTAACCGAGGTGATTGAAGGGTTGGCCGAGCAGACCAATCTTCTGGCGTTAAATGCCGCGATTGAGGCCGCAAGAGCCGGAGAGCAAGGGCGTGGTTTTGCTGTCGTCGCCGATGAGGTTCGACTTCTGGCGAGTAGGACGACGGAATCAACCGGTGAGATTAATGGCATCATTCAAGCGATACAGTCGTCAACAGGGAAAGTAGCGGAGCAAATCAGCATTGGTACTCACATCGCAAATCAAGCGGTTGAGCATACTAACAACGCCGCTCAAAGAATTAAGTCGACAGGTGAGCAAGTTGAAAACGTTAATGATCAGATGAGCGCACTCGCGACCACCGCTGAGCAGCAAGCTTCAGCTACGCAGTCGATATCAATCTTGGTCAATGAAATCAATGAATCACTGAAAGTGGTGGCTCAACAATCTCGCGATGCTAACACTGTGACCGATGATGTAACAGCACGGGTCAAACAGCTCAATGAGCAGGTTGCCCAATTTAAATGCTAGCAGTTCGACCACGCTTTACATTTGAATGAAAACTAGGCGCTCATGAATGAGCGCCTAGTTTTTTGGTCATACTGAAATAGTCAATTGACGGTTGTTTTTCTGCTTTACTAGCGATTATCCTGATAATTAGATAGATTTTAATATTACTTTTAAGATCTTGTTGAAAATCGCCATGAATATTGAACATTTGAAACTACTGGTTCGCATTGCCTCTACTCATAATATTAGTTTGGCCGGCCAGGAGCTGGGCTTATCGCCTGCAGTGGCAAGTGCGCATATCAGTAAACTAGAGCAGAGTTTAGGTGTACGCTTGGTTCATCGCACAACGCGCAAAGTATCCCTTACAGAAGAGGGCGAATCGTTTTTACCCCATGCTGAAGAAGTGCTTGCGAGTGTTGAGGCGGCTCGTGGTTCTGTCGGCGCAGGTCATACCTCACCGTCAGGGACATTACGAATTACTGCCCCCGCGTCGTTTGGGCGTATGCACCTTATCCCCGCCTTGAAAGGTTTTTTGCAGCAGTATCCCGATTTGACGATGGACCTTCGTTTCTCCGATACCATGATTGATTTGGTAGAAGGGGGATTTGACATTGCAATCCGTAACGCCGAGTTGAAAAACTCAACGCTGGTGGCGCGAAAGCTTGCGCCTGATCACCGGATCGTCTGTGCCTCACCAGAGTACCTTGAGCGATACGGAGAACCACAAACGCCCCAAGACTTAGTGAAGCACCGATGCATTAATCTTGCAGGATTAGACTCATGGAATTTTAGTACATCGAGTGGGATGGTCACGGTAAAGACACGTGGGTGCATACGTACAGATAATGGTGATGCGATACGTGAAGCAACAATCGACGGGTTAGGGATCTCAATAAACTCAACGTGGAGTGCGTATCAGGGATTAGCAAGCGGTCAACTAGTTGAAATTTTAAAAGATTCGCCTCTCGTGCAAGAAACGGCACTTTGGGCTGTTTACCCCAGCTCGCGACTTATCGCGCCAAAAGTTCGCGCATTTATTGATTACTTTGCCGACTACTTTGGGCAACCGCCCTATTGGGATGTGCTACAACAAGGAAACCAATAGGGCTGATTAGATCGTATATACGTGATCATGATTGCCACGTGATACCTGTTAGTTAATTAATGAGTCAATTCGGTTCACGAGACGTTAGCGACCTGCCCAAAGGATATCAAGTGCGTCTATCACCTCTTGGGCCTTCGTATCGTCAAGCGCATCACGATGTGGCGGTGCGAAGGTTTCGATGTCATTATCATAATATTGACCGTGTGCTTGAGCGAATTCTTCAGAAAGCGCTGCTCGCACTAAGATATCGGCACCGACGCTTAAATCACTGCCAGCAATCCCATAGGCATCTTGTACCATTTTACTCCCCAGAAGCGATTTTGGGTTAACGGATACAATCATTGGCCCTTGCACCTTATTACGCAGTCCTAATACACGTGACCACATTGTTAGTGCGAGCTTGCTTTGCGCATACGCTTCGCCATGTGATAGCGACTTGTTGCCAGCAAGTGCGTCAAGGTTGACGGTGGATTGGGCAGCTGAAGACAGATTGACGATACGTCCTGATGGTGCCATTAATGGTATCAATTTTGATGTCAGTATATAAGGGGCGAGAGTGTTCACTGCAAAGCGTACATCAAGATTGTTAGCGGTAATGGTTGATACCGTGTTGAATACCCCCGCATTATTGATTAGAACATCAAGGGAAGAAAATCTGTTCGATACCTCTGTAACCATCGTGTCGATGGACGACATTACCGATAAATCTGCAACGATGGTATCGACACGCGCTGAAGAATCGAGTGCGATGAGTTGTTCCTTTACGTGCTGTACTTTGTCTGCACTGCGGCCATGGACGATGACATGATGCCCCTTTGTAACAAGCATCTTAACGGTTTCCAAACCGATACCATCGGTCGCGCCTGTTACTAGAATAGATTTTTGCATGTTAGAGCTCTCTTATTGAAAAAACGGGTTCATCTTGGAAAAGTCTACATCCCTTATAATTAATCCGTAATCTATTATTCACGGACTACTATTTAGTGTAGTCAGTAATACGACGGTGATGACGCTTCCGGCCGACATAGTTAAGCCTAACACCATTGATTGAAAAGATAATATTGGTAAAGAGCGAATCAGTTTTTAGTTTCTATTGATAATGAGCGGCTTTCGTTGTTAGGACATAACAAAGCTCACTTCTTTTAGTTCGTCACAGCGTGAGATTTGAAACCGATTTATTTAGCGTTAAACGGGTGGGAAAAAATGGGGGCAACCGACAATTTAAATTATGGCAACCGACATGTATGGGTAAACCAAGTAATTAGAGCGATGGATGAGTGGCGTTGATACTTGCATTGAATAGCAGGCCTTTGCCCTAACTTTGCGTCAGAAAAAAGACCTGGGCTTGATTACGCCTTCAGGCGATTATTCTTATCGCGACTGCTCTTAATTCGCTCAGCATGATCAATAGCTTGAGTCGATTTGGCCAATCGATCATAAAGCAAGACATTTACCGTAGCGGCAAGATTCATGCAACCGATAGTGGGCACATAGACCACATGACTCGCTTTATCGACAATCTCTTGTGGTATTGAGCCATCTTCTGGCCCGAAGACATACATAGCATTTTCTGGGTGACTAAACTCAGGAAGCGGGGTAGCACCTTCCGCCAATTCAACACATACAATCTCGCTATTAGGCGCTAAGTTACCAATAAGATTTTGTGCAGCCACAAGAGGAATCGTTTGGTGAACATTTTTCGTGTCGGTTTGAAATTTAGCAGCACGAGCAAATCGTTCACCATTATAACGAACTTCCGATGCTTGATAACAACCAGCCGCACGCATAACCGCCCCTACGTTGGTAGGGCTCTTTGGGTTCACTAGACCAATAACAACAGACATTTCATTTGCCACAAACGGATTCCTCTAAACAGTTAGGCTCAGGAGTATACCGAGAAATCACGCATTGATAAGCGTTGAATTTAAAAAAAGTAAAAAGAGTGGGGGGATCGGTGTGATAGGCAATGTTTTAGGTCGTCAATTCTTGCTATTGATATCTACTGCATCGTGTTGGAGATAGAAAGCGCTTGCTAGTCTGGTTTTTGTGCGATTGTTATTCATTTTAATTCAATTATTGATAATTTCGATTTTGCTCACGATTTTCATCGTTCATGAGCAATATATGATGGTTTAATGCACGTTTTTAACGGATAAGGCAGATTTTATAAGTCAGGTTGGCTAGAATAATTTTCAAAGAGCTGAGCTATTATGATTATTTAGGAAAGCGCTTTCTTTTGTGTTAGGTGAGCTACTATTAGTAAATCTAGAAGATTAGCGCCGCGTCTGGATGAATGATGGGCCTTTGAGGTTGTAATTAGGCTTATAATGGATTTTAAACTTGCAATGAGAAGGCGAAATTTAAATGGCTTCATAAGCTACAAAGAAAGCGCTTTCATTGTGATGTGGATTAGCAGCACGTAAACATGACGTTATTGACTACCAAGGATATGTGGAATGAGAACATCAAATAGAAGTTTTAAACTGGCGAATGTTGCACTTGTGGCAGCGTTGTCAGCGGCAATGGTGGGTTGTGGGGATGATAGTTTGGCGGTGAATGAAACCCCTCAAACACCAGATGTACCTGAAGTACCAGAAACCGGTAACGATTTCGTTGTGTTTAAAGACTCGCTAAATAGCTATTGGCCGACATGGGATTGCTGTGGCGGGACAACGCCTACTAATCCAGAAGAACTAAATGAGTATGGAACGGTAACCGAGTTTCGAGTAGGGGATACACCCGCAGTATTGGGTTTTGTTCGAGCTGAATCTCGTGGCGCGTTAGATGCGAGTGCTTATGAACTAGAGGGTACGCTAGAGTTTGATATCAAGCTGATGACCAGCCCTGGAGAGACAACTTGGGCGGTGAAATTAGAAAGTAACGGCGGGCCAGAAAATGGCAATCAAGGTGAAGCGGTTGAGGTTGAGCTGACTACACCAACAGAAAACTGGCAGCATGTCACCGTCACACTCGCTGACCTTGCTAATAGCGGCTTGGATCTGTCGAGCATTGACAACGTTCTTATATTCCCTAAATGGGGAGAGGGGGCTGGCGCTGTGTATCGTGTCGATAATGTTGAGTTTACCTCAGATGGTAATTCCTCGACCCCAACGGATCCGCAACCAAACCCTGACGCCGATGCCGGTGATAAATTAGACATCACAAGTGCGATGATAGATTTTGGTGGAGCGACGACAGTACTAAATGCAACCAATCCAATCTATACCGATGTCGCGCCCGCAAGTAGTAATAATACCGTGATTAAAACCGACAAACCGGCGTCTGCTGAAGATTGGGCGGGTACAACGCTGGGTGACACGACTCGCCTGAACTTGACTGCTGATCGTAGTAAAGTATCCGTGTGGGTTTATTCACCAGAAACGAGCGTGCCAGTTTTACTTAAGGTCGAAAATCAAGCCGATGATAGTCAGTTTGCAGAAGTATTAGTGCATACCACGGTTGCACAATCTTGGGAAAAACTGACGTTTGATTTTACCGACTTAAATAGCGGCTCAATTAATGACAGCGACATTTTTGACAAAAAATCGATTTTCTTTGATTTCTTAGTTGATGCCAATGAAGACAAAACTTTCTATTGGGATGATGTGACGTTTGTTGAGGCGGATGATGAAGTGACGCCACCCGTAGAGCCGCCTGTGGAACCGCCTGTCGATGAAAAGACACCTGCTTTTACCATTTATTCTGATTTAGCCAACCCTAAATGGGCGGCGTGGGACTGCTGTGGTGGCACAACCCCTTCTATTGTTGAGGATGGCGAATACGGTAACGTCACGAAATTTGAAGTAGTGGGTGCAACCGTACTCGGGTTTACGACTCGAAGCGATGCTCAAGATACTGGCCATACCGCCGTGGATGGTGTGCCTTATGACGCAAGCGCGCTTGCAGAGACAGGGACATTAGAGTTTGACCTTAAACTCGTGACTCCGCCAACGGATGGCGCCGCAACCTGGAAGTTAAAAATTGAAAGTGTAGAAGGTGTGCCCCTTGAGGTTGATTTGCCGAGTGCCCCGACGTCCGATTGGCAACACTTTAGCTTTAACCTGGCAGATTTCGCCAAACAAGGCGTGAATCTAAGTGCCATAGACTTGGTGATGGTATTTCCAGCATGGGGAACAGGCAATGGTGCGGTGTTCCATATCGATAACGTCAATTTCTTCGCTACTGGCGCCACGCAAGAGCCGGATGTGCCAGCCGTGCCGGACGGGCCGACTGACGGTGTAGGGGATATTGGTGATACGGGTTTAGTCGTGAATGGTGGGTTTGAACTGGGTAGTTTTGAAGGCTGGGCGGTGGAAGGCGCGCATATGACTGTTGAACAAGATACCGGTGGAACGTATTTGGCCAAGTTAGTCGCACCTGAGGCGCAAAACCCATTCATTAAACAAGATCGAATTGGAGAAGGTGTGATCACGGCTGGTCAAAGTTTAACGGTATCTTTTGATTTGAAGGGCTCGGCGAGTGATGGAGGCGTTGTTAATGCACTACTGTTCTCCGAAGGATCGGCAGGGGTGTCTAAGACAGACCCATTACTATCTATTATGCCTACCGATGATTGGGTAAGTCATAGCTTCGATGTGACTACTGGATCTGATGTTGAATGGGGCGTCTCTATGCTGCTACAGCCGGTGTGTGGCGCGGTCGCAGGATGCGAAGTGACGGCGTATTTCGATAACGTTTCTATTACTGCAAATTAATACTGCCTCAGGTCTCTGGAACGGGTGTTCTAGGGGCCTTTATAATTGATGAAATGAATCGCGATAGACATAAAAATAAAAGTGTGCAAGGAAGAAGCAATGAAAAAATGCAGTTTAAAAGCAGCAATGCTAGTCGGTTTAACGCTTGCGATGTCGGGATGTGGCGATGAACAACTCACCGCCACGCCTTCAACGCCCGGTGGAGGTGGGTCTGATTCTACGGAGTTAACTCCTCAGCCAATCCCGCTTATTCAACCTACCGCGGCTAACGGCGATGCTTTATTGGGTAACCCTGATTATCTTGCTATATCTTATGGAGCATGGCGCACGACGGTTCGAGAGTCCGGTGCCAACGTGCCCACTGTCGACCAACAAAAAGAAGACATGAAAATTTTGGCAGCAATGGGAATTAAGGTGCTGCGAACGTATAACACGCGAGGTTTTATCGGGTTAGATGGTAAGAGTAATACAGAAAATCTCTTACAAGCGATTAGGGAGTTGAAAGCCGAAGACAGCAGTTTTGAAATGTATGTAATGTTGGGGGTTTGGATTGAAGCGCTAAACTCTTGGACCGATCAGCCGGTCATTCATGACCAAGAAAGCCCTAAAAATGCGTTGGAAATAGCAAAAGCGAAAGAGCTGGCGTTAGCCTATCCGGAAATTGTCAAAGTGATTGCTGTGGGTAACGAAGCAATGGTCAACTGGGCTGAGTACCATGTGGTGCCTAAAATTATTTTGGATCATGTGACGGATTTACAAAGCTGGAAATTTGATGATCAAAGCACCTCTCGTATCTGGGTTACCTCTTCGGACAACTATGCGGTGTGGGCGGGTACGGACCCAAGCGGTAATACCGGTGACCAAGCGAGTCTAAAGGCCTTAATCGAAACCGTTGATTATGTCTCTATGCACTCTTATGCCCACCACGACACCTATTATGATCCAACATTCTCTGAACAATGGAAAGTCCCAGAAAGCCTTCAGAGTTCAACGCTGAAAGAGCAAATCGATGCGTCAATGGATAAAGCGTTTGACCGTACCCTCGATCAATTTGCCGACGTGCAAACTTTCGTTCATAACATTGATTCAAGCCTGCCTATTCACATAGGGGAAACGGGTTGGTCTTCCGTGTCTTCAGAAATGTTTGGCGCTGGCGGAACACAAGCGGCGGATGAATATAAACAGAAAATCTTCTATGACGATATGCGCGATTTTACCAATGACTTTGGTGCGTCTCTGTTCTATTTCCAAGCATTTGATGAGCCTTGGAAAGGTGACCCAAACAATCCAACCCACTCTGAAAAACACTTTGGACTGATTGATATTGATGGCAACGTCAAGTACTTGGCATGGGATAAGGTTGATACGCTCAATGATCTTGGGTTGACCCGTGGCGATGTGTCTTCATTCACTGCCAGTTTTGGTGGGGATGAACTGACATTGATGGATTCGGTGCTGCCTCCTCCGTATGCGCCAGTGACAGCGCCGCCACAAGATGGCGAGTTTAGAGTATTAGGAAGCGTTCTTTATGACGGTGCTATTGCCTATGGTTGGGATAACCCTGCCACGGCATGGGCGGGGGTGGATGCTGACACTGGTGTATTGACTATCGCGGCTAACCCGGCAACGGCGAAAGATTGGGGGTGGGGCGCTGGTGTTGGCATTAACAACCAAACCAGTAACTTAACCCAGTCAACGAAAATGACGTTTGAGATCCGTGGCGTTGACGGCGGAGAAAGTGTCTTGGCACGATTCGGGTTTGATTTGGGCTACCAAACGACGGCTTCTGGTGGGTCGAATCACTGGGTAAGATTTAACGCTGGACAGGGTTACACCCTGACAACGGACTGGGTCAAATATACGATTGACCTTAGCGACTTCTCTAATGCAGCCAATGCTGATCTAAGCGTTGTTAACTCTCCATTTACTATTGGAGATGTCTATTCAGAATCTGGTGGTAGTGCACCGACTCGTAGCGATATAGAAATCAGGAATATCTCTTGGTTAGAGTAGCGTAGGCGATTCTTTGATGCGCTGAAGGGCGCGTTCAAATGTGCGATAGCTGAATCCTTGGCTATCGCCGCTATCTAATATTGTTTATTTCCATGAGGGCGATTTGCCATCGTGCGGGTGAACTTTGTCTGAAAAAGTTGAGGCGATGATGTTGTACAGAATGATATTACTGGCGGGAATAATGATGGGGTTCGCTCAGCCTGCTTACGCCGGGTGGGAGGTTCAATGGATTGACCGATTCGATGGAAATGGGGTGGATTGGAGCGCATGGACACCACAAACCAAAGCCAACTATAACAACGAGGTACAATGCTATACCTCCGATGATTATTCTGATTTGCGAAATTACGAAGTATCAGACGGTACCCTGAAGATCATTTCACGCAAGAAAACCCATAATTGCATGACGCTTGGTGGGCAGCAACGGACGTGGACTTCTGGTCGCATCAACACCAAAGATAAGCAGGAGTTTTTATACGGCCGTGTGGAAGCTCGAATTCGATTTCACAATCTAGAAGCTGGGACGTGGCCGGCTTTCTGGATGTTGGAAAATCGTATTTTTGAACAACCAATTAAAGGCGATGGCGATAGTGTGAACTGGCCCTTGGCCGGTGCGGGAGAAATTGATGTGTGGGAGTGGTTTGCTAATCAGCCAGACGTTTACATTACCAATTTCTACAATGCGAATGGTTGCGGCCATGAAGTCCGCTACCCTTACCCTAATGGCCGTCTACAAGTCAAAGAATGGCACCAATATGCGATGGAGTGGACACATGACGATATTCGTTTCTTTGTGAACGATACCTTAGTTGCCGCTCACGATGTCAGTCAGTGCCCGCAATATAAGGAACCCATGTTTGTGTTACTCAACCTGGCAATGGGTGGGAACCTAGGTGGAAATATCGACCCTGATTTAAGCACCGCTAAGTTGGAAATCGATTACGTTGCTCATTGCCAAAAGAGTGAAACCAGTAGCGCTGAATATTGTAATGAGCAAACACCTGTCTCGGATAATACATCGCCAGCCCCTTCCCTTCCCGATGTTTACTTGACGATGCAACAAGATGGTAAAACAACGTCTCTTGTTGACCCAGAAAACGGCATAGTGACGTTAATTGCAAACCTTGAGTTAGCGGATGGTACAGAAGAAGACTATTCCCTCATTTGGCAGTCTCAAGCACTTCCTAGCCCTGAAACTCGCTATAACACCCTCGTTTTTGACCCATCTTCAATGACCGATGGGACTTACCGTGTCGAAGTGGCGCTTCGCCACAACTCAAATTCAGCCTTGTCTGACCAAGATGACATTGAATTCCAAGTAATGACCGCTGGAGATATTGAGCCGGCGCCTCATGGTTCGTCTGACTCATCGGGTGGAAGCAGCGGTTTATTCATTTTATTAAGCCTATTTGGATGTGCCTTACTAAGGCAGCGTCGTCGTTAATTTAAATGTAATTAGAAGGAACTCGAATATGATGTGGAAAAAATTAGGCGCGATGCTGTTATGCACAACATTGTTCGGTTGTGGCGGTGGAGGAGACGGAACGGAGAGTGGCCCGAGTGGGTCAACGCCACCGCAAGAAGAAACAACACAGCGATTAACCTTACAATTAACCGACGCTAACAGTCAGGCGCCGATCAACGGTGTGTCATTGATGATTTCAGGTGAATCAAGGACGACTAACGCTCAAGGCTCGGCCTATTATGACTTAGAGCAAGGTAGTTACATCGTACTGGCGACAAAGTCGGGGTATGTCTCTGAACAAAAATCAGTCCAACTTGAAGAAAGTGACCAGACAGTTTCAATAGTCCTAGAACAAGATGTTGATGAGCCAGCACCAGAAGAAATGTATGTGTTCCACTCAGAGCACGATGACTCCTATTATATGGAGTTTTGGGGGGATGATTGGGGTTCGGGGGCGACAATTTCTAACCAAGTCGTTGATGATAACTTTAGTAAAGTACTTGAATTAAGTAGTGGGATTAACTGGGGCAAAGGCGCGGGTATTGCTTGGGGAAATGAGCAAGCAAACAGCATTGATGCCTCGATGTATAATTACGCACGTTTTAACTTAAAATCCAATGGATTTGAGAAGGTTGAAGTCCATGTTCAAGGCTTCAATATTCCTAATTTTAGCATTACTCTACTTACCAGCTCTGGCACGGCATTGGCGGATGGTTGGAGACAGTTTGAGGTGGCAATACCTGCTACGACTCAACTTCGTTGGTTTGCTTTAACCTTTCCGAGTGAGGTAGAGGCATCAGTGTTAATCAGTGATATTTCTTTGATAAATAAAACCGTACAAAAGAGTGAACCATCGGTTTCTGCGCCAATCCCGACTGTTTCTGATGCTGATGTTTTTTCAATTTATAGCGACAGCCTAAATGAAGACAAATTTGTCTCACTCTGGAATGAGAACTGGTGGAATGCGCCATTTTACTCTGAAGAAAGCATGAATGGTGACTATTACGCACGTTATGAAATTGTAGGAGAAGGCTCCCAAGGTGGCGTGACAGGTATTCAATTTGGTATTGAATACGGCAGCGTTGATGTATCACATCATGATACGTGGAATGTTGATCTCTACATAGAATCAGGTATTAGCAAGGTGGTGCTGCAATTAGTTTCGACGGATGGTTCGGCAACATACGCATTGGATAATCCTCAGACAGGACAATGGTTGTCGCTTGCGATTCCATTTTCAGATATGACGCTTAACGGTAATGCAGCGTTGAACACGGCACAATTGCAGATGGCTGGCATTCAACTTTGGGGAGCAGAAACAAAAGCAATATTTGTCGATAATTTTTACTTTTCAGGCACATCTAATCAATATGATATCAATGTGTTGGTGAAGGATGAGCAAGGGCTTCCTTTAGCGAGTGCTGACGTGTTGGTCGGCGTTAGTGGTGACTTTGATGAACCCTATACAGTAAAAACAAGTGATAGCGGCATCGCAGTTCTGACGTTAACGCAAGGTACTCAAAAAATTAAAGCATTGGCGGATGGATACGGTATTACACAAGTACTAACTGTCATTGGTAGTGTGAATGACCTGACGCTTTCGCTTACTCCATTGGCATCGCAGCCTAGTATGGCGGCCCCTATACCGACGGTTGCCAATGAAGATGTCATTGCGCTATTTAGTGACTCACTGTCTAGCCCTCACTACGTTACTTATTGGTCAGATGCGTGGTGGAACCCGCCAGTTCATTCAATGATCTCAATTTTGGGGAATCAAACGTCGAAATTCCAAATTACGCCAGATGGTGTGGCGGGTGGAACAACAGGTATTCAGTACGGTGTTGAACCGGGCAGCCCAGTTGACGCATCGCAAATGACAGGGCTGCGGTTCGATTTTTATGCGACTTCTGGCGTGACGCAAGCTCAGTTCCAGTTACTGTCTGAAAGTGGTCCGCTGTTGCTTATGATGGAAAACATCACCACAGAGGAATGGATATCCGTTGAACTATCATTTGATGCATTAGGCGCAACTAGCCAGTATGACAAAACAAAAATGACGCAATTAGGTATGGCGTTATGGGGAACGACTAGCGATAGTGTTTATCTCGATAATCTCTATTTTTATTGATTGAAAATGTGAGATGTCGATAATTAGCGAATAGCGAAAAATTAGCCATTAAAAAGAGCGCCTAGGCGCTCTTTTTCTGCTCATGACTGAGCTGTTCTGAACCAATAGTTTTATAAGCTATTCAGCGAACCAATACCCTTTGTTCACCAGTTCAGTAAGGAACGAAACCGCACTGGTTGAAGGGTTAGGAAGCTGAATTACGCTGCTATGACAAAGCGCGCTAACTAAAGGCGCGAGGTCTTCTGGAACCTTTAGGGTTTCGCCGTTGACGTAAAGCATCGTAGGTTCGTCTTCGTGGTGCAGGGCACGTAAACCCGACACTTTAAACAATTCACCGCCACTAGTTAAGTGTTGAGCCATCTCTTCTTGCGTCCATTTAGGGTCAGGCGCAATGATGTTTAAATGATGACGGGATTGGCTGAGCATGGCGGCCATGAAATCTTTTACGATGAGCGGATCGTCAAGTTTTGATTTCAACATTTGTGTCAGTGATTCGAGATCTGATGCACTGATTGCTCCGTGGTTTTCTTGAGTGGTGAGTTCAGGCTTATGCAGATGTACGTCGCCATAATCGTGTGCCAAAACATAATCGGCAAAGTTACTCACGAGTTCTTGTTCTTTTGGAGAGCGGAAGCCAACCGAGTAACTCATTGATGGTTCAAGTGCGTAGCCATCGTGTGGGAAACCGGGTGGGATGTAGAGAATGTCGCCTGGCTCTAATACTTGGTCAATCTCAGCATCAAATGATTCAATCTGACGCAGTGCCTCGTGGCGACAAGTTTCTTTATATTGACCGACATCTTTTGCACCGACACGCCAGTGACGTTTGCCCATACCTTGAATAATAAAGACATCATATTGATCAATATGAGGACCCACTCCGCCGTTTTTAACGGAATAACTGATCATTAAATCATCGAACAACCATTGCGGCATGCCTTTGAACGGCTTAACCAGTTGCGCGGCGTCATCATGCCAATGGTTGGCGGCTTGAACAATGAATGACCAATTACTTTCACCGAGTGAAGCAAACTTCTCGTCGTCAAATGGACCATGTTCCGCTTGCCATTCATCATTGAGATTAGAGACAAATCGAGAGTCGACCTCCTCTTCCATGGTCAGTCCAGCCAGCTCTTCTGGAGAAATTGGATCCTGAAAGTTGGCAAAACCACCTTTAATGATGGTTGGTTTTTTTTGCCAGTATGTGGCAAGAAATTCTTGAAGCGAGAAAGTTAATTGATACATGTTTGGGTTCTACTCTAATAATAGCTGCGCGCATTCTAACAAGAACTCGGCAAGAGTCACAAAATAGTCGCATTATTTAAAAAATTGTTTGGACAGAGCGGCTGAAGAACAAATCTTACCAATGTGATGGGTGTTGAATGGCATTGGTATAGAACAGTTCTATAATCAAAGTAAGCATGAATATTTGTTGGTAAAGATGTTGAATAGTAACCGGATTTACTAAGCGAGCTTTGATATCAGCAGCTAACGGCACCGACCGTCTAAGTACAAGCATAAGATTCATCGTGAGTATTTAAACAACGAATAATCAAACAACGAGTAATCAAACAAGAATGGGTGGCTGATGAAGATAGGGATTTTAACGTGCGGACAAGTAAATTTGCCATTGTCTGAGGTGTATGGACAGTATGCCGACATGATCAAACGGTCATTATCAGAAGTCAACAGTGCCTGCGAGTTTGTGAACTTTGACGTGCGGCAAGGCGAGCGGCCATGTATCGATGAATTTCACGGTTTTATTGTGACGGGGAGCGTCCACAATGCTTACGATGATCTTCCTTGGATTCTCGATCTAATGGATTGGATTCGTGCTTGTGAGGCGAGACGAAAACCTTTAGTGGGTATTTGTTTCGGGCATCAAGTGATTGCTCGTGCATTAGGCGGTACCGTAGAGAAATCGACCAAAGGGTGGGGCATAGGCAGTTATGATGTGCATGTGACGGCTCAAAAGAAATGGATGAATCTTTCTATGGATTCCATTCGTCTTCTAGTGAGTCATCAAGACCAAGTGACCATTGTCCCTAAAGGAATGAAAGTGGTTGCTAGCAATGCGTTTTGCCCCAACTTTATGCTGGTAAAAGATAACCATGTATTGACCGTTCAAGGGCACCCCGAATTCAGCGGTGAGTTTACGACTGAGCTCCTAGAGAATAGAAAGCACTTAATCACACCTCAACATTATAAAGATGCTTTTAAGCAAATAGATAAGCCGCAAGACTCTGTCCTCGTGTTGCACTGGATCGACGCATTCTTTGTGTTAGGTAGCCAGAAGCGTCAGGCCGATCCTATCGATGAAATGACGAGTTAATAAGTTATCGCTGATGACTATAGCGGAATGATGACTGCAACGGAGTGATGATTATTGCGGAGTACTCACTATAAGCGAGTACTGACGCGAGTGGATAGAGCAAATGAGATAATGGAGAGATGAGTACAAACTCAGTGTTGTGATTTACACGGTGTTTGTACTCACGCCAAGCGCATAACGTTATAACTTTACAGCTATGCGAATTCTTTTTGCAGGTAGTTGACGATATCTCCTGATTCGTACATCCATTCCACTTGGCCATTTTTTTCAATTTTTAGACAAGGTACTTTTACTCGACCGCCACCTTCCAAAAGTTGTTCACGCGCGACATCGTCATTTTTCGCATCTTTCAGAGTAATATTGACAGACTGGCGCTTCATCTCACGGCGCACTTTCACGCAAAAAGGGCAAGCCTCAAATTGGTATAATGAAAGCGTTTTGGCTTTCTCGTTGGCCTGATTTTGTGCTTCGGCTGTACGTTTTACACCACGTGGGCTAAATACGAAATTAAGTACGAGAATGATTTTTCCAAGAATTATACGAATGAACTTCATAACGACCTTATTTGAGCAATTTTTTATTGTGACCTGGATGTTAACATTTTATTTACGCCTCAGACATCTCTTTACCGCGTTTACAACACGTTAATCTCGGTTGATTTGTGGATTTTTCGATACGGTAATACCTAAGCGTTTCGCTAGTCGAATGAGGTTCGCACGATCAGTTTTTAGTACTCGGCTTGCTTGAGCCCAGTTGTAATCGGCTTGAATTAACGCATCGGAGATAATACTGCGTTGAAATTCTTCAGTGACTTCCCGAAGCCCGCGATTGAGCTCAATATTTAAAGGGGCTGTTGACGCGGATGCGATTGTCCTTGGTGCGGGCTCATCATCAAATTGTCCGCAGTCTTCGATGCTCACCGCAATCACTTTTTTGTCAAACATGCGTGCTTTTGCTTTTAGAGTTGCCCTATTAATCACATGCTCGAGCTCGCGTACATTGCCCGGCCAGTTGTAACGATTTAGGTAAGCACTCACGTTTGGGCTCAGCTTCAACTGAGCAATCCCAAGTTTTCGACGTGCCTGTTCAAGGAAGAAACCCGTCAATAATTCAATATCACCATTTCGTTCACGTAATGGGGGAACGAAAATGGGGTAAACGGTTAATCGATGATATAGATCGGCCCTAAACTTGCCTTGCTCCACTTCTTCTTTTAATTCTCGATTGG
Organism: Vibrio sp. E150_011; assembly: GCF_053544015.1. NCBI lineage: Bacteria > Pseudomonadati > Pseudomonadota > Gammaproteobacteria > Vibrionales > Vibrionaceae > Vibrio > Vibrio sp. E150_011. The sequence continues at coordinate 209,831 of NZ_JBHFOL010000001.1, read as the reverse complement.
TGGCGGCTAACACGCGTACATTGATTTTTTGTATTTCATCGCGCCCAACGGGTTGGATTTCATTGTTTTGCAATGCTCGTAATAATTTACTTTGCGCGGCTAAAGGCAACTCGCCGATTTCATCTAGAAACAGTGTACCGCCGTCGGCTAAAGCAAATTTGCCCATACGATTGCGATCAGCTCCCGTAAAAGCCCCTTTAATATGACCAAATAACTCACTTTCAATGAGGTTTTCTGGGATGGCAGCGCAGTTCACATACACTAATGGGTTCTGCCTGCGGGTGGATTGATGATGCAGGGTACGAGCAACGAGCTCTTTTCCTACGCCCGTTTCGCCGTGGATCAATATATTAAAATCGGAAGGCGCGACAATCTCGATATCGGATTTCATCGCTTGCATTGGTGCGCTATTACCAATCATCTCCCCACCATCACGCTCCCATGACTCAACGTTTAGCTCTTCGAGTAACTGTTTGGACTGCTTGGCTTGGTATTCGAGCTGTGAGAATGTCATGGCCATTTTTAATGTGGAAGCAGCGATCGCGGATAATACCTCTAGGCTTCGTTGTGGAATATCGTTAAAAGCTTTAGTAGATAAACTATCTAATGTTAAGACGCCTAGCATTTTGTCGCCAAATATTAATGGCAGCCCCATACAAGAGTGCATTGGAAGATCGCCGTGATGATCCATTAGAAGCCCATCAAATGGGTCGGGCAAGTCACTGTCCGCGTCGAATATGACTGGAGAGAGTGACGAACAAATTTGAGAAAAACGTGGGTGTTCGGCGATAACAAAGCGTCGGCCCATGGTGTCGCGTGCCAACCCTTGCATTGCTAAAGGGACTAATGTGTTGCCTTGCTGTGAGAGTAACGCTACAGAATCACAGTGGACAGTTTTGCGTATGGTGTTAAGCAAAGTATCAAAACGCTGTTGATCATTGCTGCTGCTCGCAAGCCCTATCGTTAGTTCAACGAGATTGGAAGGAGAAAAATCTTGCATGGGGCGTTCGCCTGAAGAGAGTACAAATCGCATTATAGAGTCTAATTGACTTATTTGGAAGTAGTCATTTAGACATAATAAATAAGTAAATAGCGTTAAGAATCATGACATAGCAAGCAATTGACGAATTGGCATGGTCTGTGCTTTACCTATAATAGCCGAAAGACAAATACGTATGATTCTCAACTCATAACCGTCATCGTTCGGTGACAGTGACACACATAATTATAAACAGTACTGGTGCCTGAATTGTCTATTTTGATTCACTCAGAGGACACAGTCAAAAACTCAATATGTAAAGTAAGTTCATCATTTTAAGTAAGCCATTATCGCCTTTAAGGGAGCTCATATGCTAACCAACCAACACATTGACATCGTTAAAAGTACTATTCCACTACTAGAATCTGCGGGTCCCGCGCTTACACAACATTTTTACCAAAGAATGTTTTCTCACAACCCTGAACTCAAAGATATTTTCAATATGACTCACCAACAAACAGGCCGTCAAAGTGTCGCCTTGTTTGAAGCCATTGCCGCGTATGCGAAAAACATTGAAAACTTAGCGGCTTTAAGTTCCGCGGTGGAGCGTATCGCTCATAAACACACTAGTTTTAATATTAAAGCAGAACACTATCAAATTGTTGGTCTTCACCTGATCGAAACACTGAGAGAATTGGCACCCGATGCGTTTACTCCAGATGTGGAAGAAGCGTGGACAGCCGCTTATCTATTCTTAGCACAGATATTTATCGACCGCGAATCGGCACTGTACTCTGCAAGCGAAGCAGCCGTAGGTGGTTGGGCTGGCGCACGTTCGTTTATTGTGTCTGATAAAGTGAAGCAATCAGACATCGTAACGAGCTTCGTGTTAACGCCAGAAGACGGTCAGCCGGTTATCGGATACAACGCTGGTCAATACTTAGGTATCGAGGTGACACCGTCTAAAGGCGAGAATCTAGAGATTCGTCAGTACTCATTATCACAAGCACCAAACGGTGAAAACTATCGTATTTCAGTGAAAAAAGAAGGCAGCGCCTCTCAACTTGGTTTAGTTTCGCATTATTTACACGATGAAGTGAGCATTGGTGACAAAGTGAACCTTATGCCACCGGCAGGCGATTTCTTTTATGTAGAAAAGCAAAAACCTGTTGTGTTGATCTCTGCTGGTGTAGGGTGCACACCAATGCAAGCTATACTGCAGCAGCTCTCTAAAGCAGGAAAAAAAGAGCACGTAACCTATCTACACGCCTGTGAAAATCACGCGCAACATTCATTCTTAGACGAGACGGATACGTTGGTGACAGGCAATGGTTGGGCTAGCCAGATATGGTACAACAAGCCAACACTTGCGCTTAACAATACCAGCGACCATGAAGGGCTGATGGATCTCAACAACATTGCAGAGCAACTGCCTCTTGATGATGGCGATTTCTATATTTGTGGGCCAGTGGTGTTCATGGAAAGCATCGTTAAACAGCTGGAAGCACTTGGCGTAGCGCGTGATAACATCCACTACGAAGTCTTTGGACCTCATGCTTATCTTTAGTTAAGCAACGCGTTTAAATTCGTTAAGCGACGCGTTAATTAGCTAAGCAACGCGTCAATTAAGTAATGCGTTCGATGGCTTCATTAAAGCGATAGAGCGGAAATATAATGACGATTGGCATTTGGTGCTGTCTTACTTGATGCCAATTTACTTGATGATCGAGCGCAAGCCTTAGTTAAACCATTTTTCAAACCACCGCTTCCATCCGGTTGCTGGTGGTTTGTTTGCTTCAAAATAGCGAAAGCCTAGGTAGTAACTTTTAGTGAATGCGATACGGGTTTCATCGACATTGTTACCGTTAAACGCTGCAATTACCTGGCTAGTCTGGTCTGCGTGGTCATTGGCTAAGCTGTAATCCATGCCCAAGCAGCCTTGTATGTATAACCAGACGTGGGTCACCAGCACGAGTTCTTCAAGTACAGGCAGTTTAAACACTTGTGCTTCATCTTTGCCCAGTTCATCTTCAAAGCTTTTCCGCATCGCGAGGACTTGACTTGAATACGTTTGCAATGACGCAATCGACTCAACATTGAGCTTGGTGAACAACCCTAATAGAAGACCGAGTATTGGTGTGTCAGGTTTGTTGGTTTGAGCACGCTCGAATAGCGCATTTTCCCGAGCGCAAAGCTCAGAAAAAAGCGCAGCTTGATCGGCAACGACAGACATCTGTGCAACGTTGAAGGTTTGCAGATGCGTCTCTAGCGTACTCATTTCTCTTGCAGTTCCTCTACTAGTACTTCTACAGAGCCACTTTCACCGTCCACGAACAACGATGTCCCCGTAATCATGACAGAGAGATCCATTGTACGAGCTACAAGTCCGGTCAGTGCTTCAATGGATTCATTATTGAAGCGATAAACACTGGCATTGAGAAAGCCAAACTTACCTTGGTTTTGTTTCCACCATACATCGCTCTTAGTATTGAAGCTGTAGACCTTGGTCGCTTTAGACAAACGAGTGGCTTTCTTCACTCTTTCGACGTCAGGCTCACCGATCTCTATCCACATTTCAGTTTGGTCATCGAGAGATTTTTGCCAAATGTCAGGCTCTTCAACATCAGATAGACCTTTAGTGAACTGGAGCTCAGGTGACGCATTCAAGCAAAATGCCATCAGGCGCGCCATCATTCTTAAATGAGTTTCCGATGGATGCAGTGCAACGGTTAGATTCAATGAATCATAATAGTCACGATTCATGTCAGTCAGGGCAACACGGAATTTGTAGATGGTTGGTTTGATAGCCATAGGTAGGTTACAACGCAGTAAATTAGAAGACAGGGTATCTTACGTAGCTTAACGGCAAATTGGTACAGAATTGGTAAGTTAATGGATTAAATGGCAAAAAAATAGCCAGCTTACGCTGGCTAATAGTATCTGGAGTATCAACAGTAATTAAACTGGCATGATCTCTTCAGCTTGAGGGCCTTTTTGACCTTGAGTTACTTTAAACTCAACTTTTTGGCCTTCTGCTAAAGTGCGGAAACCGTCTGCTTTGATGTTGCTGAAGTGAGCGAACACGTCAGGACCATTTTCTTGTTGAATGAAGCCAAAGCCTTTAGTTTCGTTAAACCATTTAACGGTGCCAGTTACTGTGTTAGACATAATGTAATCCTAAAATTCAATATTTTCTTTTTTGTTTTGCCGATTCGGCAGCTATAGCGCGAAAACGTAAATTGCTATTGCGTACAACACGACAAAGAATTGAGTAAATTCGGTAAATGTCTTTTGTAAACAAAGTAACTTCATTTCAAGCTAGAAATTAATATAAGCCACTGCGAAGTTAAGTCAACGATTCTCAGTAAAGCTTGTGTAGAATATTTGAACTTAAGCTCGTTTTTTGATTTCAATTACATGACATTTCATTTCTCTGACAATCTGGCTAATTAGAAAGTATGTAGCAGATAAGAAACAAATATTTAACCTTTTGATATAAAAGAATAATTTTTAAACTAAAATTAATAAATTCGTAAAGAAAACGGAAAATATAATGGTATGAATAACAGGATGCTCTAATTAAGACACCCTGTCATTTGGTTAGCGGTCTATTTTCGGTGAGTACAAAGAGTAGGCGGTAATTTGCCCCGCTACGATTGCCGAAAACATGAATAATGCGGATAAACCGATATTAGGTATCGGTAAAATCGATTGCTCGAAAACGGACTGGCTGGCACTGACTAACACTCGGCTTCCGGGTACTAAAATAATAATGCCTTGGACAATATAAATGGATCCGGTGAGATCGAGACGCTTAGCGACCCAAGTACCATACAAGGTAATCAAGACCGTTGTGATCCAGGTGCCGACGATCCAGCCGCTACTGAAGCCAAGATAAAATGGTCCCCACATCCCGAGTACTGCAACAGGTAACCCAAGTAAAATGTCTTTTGGTCGCGCATTAAAAATAACGCCAATAGACGATGAAATCAGTAGCAAGCCAAAGCAGTGTAGCCAGAGCGGCACTTCATTCGTATAAGACAAGGACTCTGCTTGTCCCCACCAAGCCTCACCAATGTTTAAGCCCATAATAACGCCGATGAATAGCTTTATTAACGTTAATGCGCTTTGCCCCAATAAGGCTGTTCCTGAGACCAAGTCGTTAAAAGCTAAACACTCCAACGAGTTGGCAATTGAAAGTCCGGGAACAAAAAGCACGACGGTCGCAATACAAAGGGCCCAAACTGGTATTGCCGCACCGGTGCTTGCAATAAACGCAACGAATATACCGGTTAATAAAGCAGCAACGAACTCAACTGCGATGGAGTTACGTCCCTTAACTACTAATTGAGTTAGCCAAACGATCAGTCCAAGAATCACCGAGTAACCGACGGCTTCAAGCGTACTACCAACCAACATAAGATAAGCGGGCGGTATGCCCATGTTGGCAAGTGCAACAATCCATTTCGGATAACCAACAGGTTCTGGCACCGGTTCATTACTCGGTTGATTAATGCGAATAATCGTATTTGCCAATAAGCCGAGGTTAATTGAGGCGGGCTTGAGCCGCTTTAATACCACGGTATTGTTTTTATCTGGAAACTGATAATTGATAGCGGTGGGTGTGGCTTGAACCATCACATCAATGCCGTGCTTTTGCGCATAAAACTGAGCGTATTTTTCCACTTTATAAGGTGCGCAACCGCTACGATGTAACGTATCACCAATTTGGACGATTTTGTTTATGGTTTGAGGTGAAGGCATAGGTCCGTCTAGTTCAAGTTGTCACTGTCTTTAAGTGGCGTAAAGGTAGCAGAGCTTGCCTGTTTTGACGAGTGCTATTAATACAAACGATGGGTTTTTTGTTGGTGATTGGATGTGGTTGAGTTTTACCAATACCAATCGTCACAGCATAAGGCGTTTCATCAGCAGATAACGTCGTTCGTCGCATGGCTAAGCATGCGATTATTGCAATCAATAGACTGTTCTCAATTCATCATAGTCATTAATAACAGGCGGACACTTTGAAGCTATTTTTTGCAAGACCATCACTTTTAGCACTACAACCTTTTTTCGCAAAACAACTGTTTTTCACAAGGCAACCAATCGCATTCGTTAAAATAGCCCTAAAGCCCATATTGGCAATGAGCATGTTGTTGCCACTTAGCCTTCAGGCCGCCGATAAACAAGGTGCATTTGTTGGAGGGGCACTGGGTAATATGCAGACGTATTCTGTCGAGAACAATATTGAAGGCGCGCGGTATAATCACTCCAGCCCTGCTATTGCGGTTTATGCGGGGTATCACTTTACAGATTGGTTTGGTTTAGAAGGGCAATTATTAGGTTCGGATACTTCGATTTCAGGGCTAGATTCAGTGACGGGTGTGTTATCAGTATCCCCTAAGTTTTCTTATTATTTTAACGATAATGTTGCAGTGTATACCAAGGTTGGGCTGTCTGGATTTTTGATGAACTGGGACAGTAACCCAAATCAAGAAAGCGTTAATGATTACTCTTACGGTGTAGGAACGCATGCGGGCATAGGGGTTAATATTGCGATGAACAACAGCGTCAATATGCGTCTTGACTATACGTATATGATGCCAACGTTCAATCATGGTAGCGGCGTTGAATTGGGTAATGCCGATATTGGGTTATTGATGGTGGGGATTCACTACCAGTTCTAGTTTACGTATGACCAAGTAAGCAGCCGATTAGTCACTTTATTTGGGGCGTGGTGCCCTATGTTGAGGAAACAACGAAAAGTACAAGTGAATAGGGTAACTGTCTATGTTCGATATTGAGGTAATCAGCGACACTTAACGACATCGCTTACATCACAAATAATAACGCTCAGTAAGCGAAAACTTAAATAAGTCAGCTCAAACTAACGAACACAGTGATTGTGAATACCACTTCTCATATACAAAGGAAGAGACCATGCCTCAACAAGATGTGACCCTACAACAAGAGTTTCGTACTGCAATGTCAAAGCTTGCCGCTGCAGTTAATATTATTTCCACTGGTGGAGACGCTGGAACGGTAGGCATTACCGCGACTGCGGTATGTTCCGTCACTGATACGCCCGCGACAGTGCTTGTTTGCGTTAATCGTAATAGTGCATCGAATGAAATATTCAAATCGAATGGTCGTATGTGTATTAACGTCTGTGCAAGTGAGCATCAAGAGATGTCCATGCATTTTGCTGGCATGACAGGGCTGTCGATGGAAGAGCGCTTCCAATTACCACAATGGACACTTAATCAACACAATGTACCGATCCTTAGTGGTGCACTTGCAACACTTGAAGGAAAGATTGGTGTGATGCAAGAGTCGGGCACACATACCGTGTTTTTTGTTGAAATAGAGACCATTACGACGCAAAACAAAGATGCGCTAATTTACTTCGATCGTCAGTTTAAACATGTGCTAGCGGAGGTCGCTGAGCAAGAAAAAGCCGTGGCTTAATGAACACGAACTCACTGAGTGGTGAGTAGCCTCATAAAAAAACACCCGCTTATCGGGTGTTTTTTTATGAGGCTACTCATCTTCTATTGGCTAACATCAATTACATTACCCAAACCTAGCGCTTAACAGTGATAAGTTCGTTAAGCAAATCAGAAAGTTGAGTATACTTTTCTTCACCAATACGTGCCTTGAGTGCGATATATTGGTCTTCGATCTTTGGACGTAAACGTTCAACCAATTGCTGTGCTTCTGGCGTCAAATGGATATAGAACTTACGGCCATCATTCGCTGATTTTTGCTTCTGCACATACCCTAATTTCTCAAGTCGACCAATGATCCCCGTGAGGCTAGGGCTTAAAATACAGCTCTCATTAGACAACGTCGTGAAGTCAATTTCGCCTTTAGTATCAAGAACACGCATCACTCGCCATTGTTGTTCCGTAATGTCATTTTCCGCTAACACAGGACGGAAGTACTCCATCGCGACATCGCGTGCGCGAATCAATTGTAGTGGTAATGAATCTTCGTATCTCGTCACAAAACAAACCTTGTTTTAATGGTCACTCTAATAACAAGATATATCAGATACTCCCAAGAGTCATCTTATTGATATACCTTAACTTTAATTCTTTTGTTTCCATGTAGATAGAATACTCTAAAAGTAAAATTGGCTTCCTCAAAGGAAGCCAATAAAAGGCGTTAATACAACATATTAGGCAATAGCAGTACAATACCTGGGACCAGTACGATAATGGCAAGCCTCACCATATCCGCGACCCAAAATGGGAATACACCTTTGAAAATCGTCCCAGTGCTGATGTCCTTGATTATGCCTGATAACACGAAGACATTGAGTCCAACAGGGGGGGTAATTAGGCTAATTTCGGTGACAACGACCACAACAATACCAAACCAAATTGGGTCAAAACCCAGTTCTACCACGACAGGGAAGAAAATAGGAACGGTAAGTAACATCATCGACATACTCTCAAAGACACAGCCTAGAATGATGTAAATAACCAGTATGAGACCCAGTGCCATCATTGGTGATACATTCGCGGCTTGGATCATTTCCACCAGCGCGGTAGGTAATCCCGCTCGGTTGATAAAGTTCGATAGAATCAGTGCACAAATAACAACAGCGAATAAGGAGGCAGAGGTTTTTGCAGTATCGACCAAAATATCACGCATGACTTGATAGTTCAGCTTTCTGCGGTACGCGGCGAGCGCAAATGCACCAGTAGCACCAATACCTGCGGCTTCTGTTGGTGTAAATACACCCGCATAAATACCGCCCATCACCAGCACAAACAAAAGAAGCGTGGATAAGATGCCTTTTAACGCGATAATTCGGCCCTTCCAATCCACGCGCTCACCAGGGGGGGCGCTTTCTGGAGAGCGGAAGACGACCCATTGCACTGCGGCAAGATACAAACCGATGCCCAGTAAGCCGGGTAAGAATCCTGCAGCAAACAACTCACGAATACTGCTCTCGGTGAGCAAGCCATAAATGACCAGCATGACACTGGGTGGGATAAGAATGCCCAGCGTGCCACCTGCAGCAATCGACGCCGCTGCAAGTCCGTCTGAATAACCATACTTGCGCATCGGTGGCATTGCGACTTTGGACATCGTCGCGGATGTCGCTAAGCTTGAACCACAGATAGCTGAGAACCCTCCACAAGCCAGGATAGTCGACATCGACAATCCGCCTTTTCGGTGCCCCACAAAGGCATTACAAGCACGATATAATTCATTAGATAACCCGGCACGTGTGACAAAGTTACCCATAAGAATAAACAGCGGGATCACTGACAAGCCGTAGTCCTGACCTGTGTCTATGATTCGTCTCGCAGCCATGGACATCGCCGCATTCCAGTTGTAATCATTGATGTACCAAAACCCGACAAACCCGACAACACCCATCGCAAAAGCAAGAGGTAGACGCAGAAAGACCAGTACGATTAAGGCGGCAAACCCTATGATTGATTCGATCATTTAAGCCTCCTTGCTATTATTTGTTAGATGACTGTTCTTGTCATGAGTGCTTGCCAAGTCATTGGTTTCCGCCTTGTTACGAAATAAATTTTTTCCATAAACTAAGGCATTAATGAACGTTAATGCTCCGCCAACAAAGCCCGTGATAGAAATGAGATAGGTGACATAACCCAGTGGCAATTCTAAGATTTCGGTTACTTCTTCATAATCCAAAGACCGACCCGCAAGCTTCCAGTTCATCATCGCCACTAAAATGAGCGAGAAAGAGCAAATAAGGTTGATCACGACCTGACGAAAACTGACCCATTTTTTGGGGAAATAGTTATCAAGTAAATCGACACATATGTTTTCCTCATTCCAAGACACAAGAGGGAAGGCCATAAAGACCATCACTGCTAATAAAATCTCGATGAGTTCCGTTGAGCCCATTACTGGCATATTAAAAAAGTAGCGGCCAGCCACATCAACAAACGTAATCAACATCATGAGTAGTAAGCTGATGGCAGCGAGGGCTTCTAGCCCTCGCTGAATGGCCTTAGAGAGACTAAAACCATTCATAAGCACTATAATCCTTGGTCTAATTGTTGGTAGAAGTATTCATACGCGGCTGGCCCATCAACCTTGCGTTTCTTCGCTGCTTTATACCAAGTAGCCACAAGCGGTTGGCTGGATTTTTTCAATTCGGTGATCATCTCAGGCGTGGCAGGGGTAAACGTGTGACCACCTTCTAAAGCGGTGGTGTACGCGCTGTTGTCTACGTCATCCCACATCTTGCCAAACAAACGAGATAGCTGCTCTCCTGACACCTGTTTTATGGCTTCTTGATCCGCTTTTGACAAGCTATGCAGCGTATCTTGATTCATTACAATGGCGAAGCTTCCGCGATAAAGGCCACCCGGGATCACTAACGTATTGTCAGCGACTTCGGCTAAGCGAAATGAACTAAGTGCTTCAACGGGTTGGTATGCACCCTCTACAACACCTTGTGAAATAGATTCATACACCTTGGTGGTTGGAATGAATACTGGCGTTACTTTCATATCTTTCGCGACCGATGAGATAACCCCGCCACCGACACGAATTTTTTTGCCTTGTAATGACGCCAGTGACTCAACCGGGTTTTTGGTTATTAACTGACCTGGGCCGTGTACGCTCAGTGCCATCACCTCTACGCCACGATGTTCACGACCTTTCTTGAGGTATTTGTCATAGGTACGCCAATAGGCTTGGGACATCAGTTCTGAGCTGGTGCCTTCTGAAAAAGTTGGGATTTCAGGAAGTTGAGTTAACTGAAAACGCCCAGCTTTATGGCCATGAAAAATCCAAGTCGCGTCGCCAATTCCATCGGTAACGACATCAATTTGTGTTTGAGGAGGAGCAAGGTCGTATTCGATTTTTATACCCACACGGCCATCTGTCGCCTCTTCAATCCATTTTCCCCACGTTGGCCATACGACTTTATTGATGCCGTGATTTGGTGATCCCCAGGTACTGATTTTTATGATCTTTTCAGGTTCCGCATACGCAGAGAAAGAGCTAAGAAGGAGGAGTGCAGAGGTGGTGATGGCGGCAACTTTATTGACTCGCATAACGTTATTCCTTTCGTTTCACGGTTATTTGACTACTCACATCGAGTTGAAGCATTTCAAGTCGACTCGAGCATATGCCCACTCAGTGGGTCGTTGTTTGAATACTTAATATATTAACTAATTACACGTATTTGCGAAGAAATAATGTTAAATAAATGTGTTCAAATTACTTAATATGTTAACTAGATCAATGATTGAGGATTTAATGGTGCGCTACTGAATGAATCAAGTTGATAGAAGTCTCACTTTGCTTAAAAAACACGCTAAAAATCGTGACGCTGAGCAAAAAATTAATGCAACCAACTTACAGTTTGTCAGTCTGTAAATTTGAATTTTCATGTAACCCTTTGTTTTTAAGTTGATTTGTTGTGATATCTCCGGGGCTGGACTTTAGTTAACATATTAACTAAAGTATTTAACATGTTAATTAGTTGTCTAGGCGTACACACCCAAAAATGCACGCCATATACGCGACATAGACAACAGCACGAAGCCAGCTTGAAACAAAAGGAAAGCAATATGTTAACAGAAGAGCAAGTTCAAATTGCCGCAGAACGACTCTACAAAGCCGAGGTCAACCGTGAACAAATAGCGGCACTGACTCTCGATTATCCTGATATGTCGATGGATGATGCTTATCGAATCCAAAGTCAGTGGGTCAACAGAAAGAAACGCGAAGGAGCAAAAGTAAAAGGCTACAAAATTGGACTGACGTCAAGAGCCATGCAAATGGCCGTTAATATAGACCAACCCGATTATGGTGTATTACTGGACAACATGTTTTTTAACGATGGTGCTCAGATTAAGGTGTCCGACTTCCTTGATCCAAGAATAGAGGTTGAGTTGGCTTTTGTATTAAAAGACAAACTTGAAGGGGACAACGTCACAATGTTTGATGTGTTGAATGCCACCGACTATGTGGTTCCCGCATTAGAGCTTATCGCTGCTCGCTGCCATCGCACCGATCCTGAAACGGGATATACCCGAAAAGTTTACGACACCATTGCTGACAATGCTGCCAATGCGGGAATTATCTTAGGGGGACGTCCTATAAAACCTACTGAACTCGATCTTCGCTGGGCTGGTTCAATGTTATATCTCAATGGACAAATTGAGGAAACGGGTCTCGCAGGTGGCGTCTTAGGGCATCCTGCAAACGGCATTTGCTGGGTGTGTAAGCGATTTGCACCGCATGGTGTGTCTTTAGAACCAGGCCAGGTCATTCTGGCTGGATCATTTACTCGCCCTGTACCCGTTAAAGAAGGCGATACCATCCACGCTGACTTTGGCCCATTGGGTGGCATCTCAGTCAAGTTTGTATAAGGAGGGTGTGATGACATTAGATAATCACTTCAAACAAGCCTTGGGTAACGATGAGCCGTTATGGGGATTATGGTTGGGGTTGCCTGATACGAGTTGTGCAGAAATAGTGGGTAGCGCTGGGTTTGACTGGGTGTTGATAGATGGCGAACACGCGTCGTTTGACCTCACGTCAATCAAGCACCACTTACAAGCACTTGCTCCTCATAGCGCCTCACCGATAGTGCGCGCCGAGGATGCGAACCCAACTTTAATCAAACGCTTACTGGACATTGGTGCCCAGACATTACTTGTACCTATGGTCAACTCTGCAGAAGAAGCGAAGCAAGTGGTGGCTTCTGCCTATTATCCACCACTGGGTCATCGCGGTATTGGTAGCGCATTAGCACGAGCATCACAATGGAATCGGATCCCGCAGTACCTGCACAGAGCGAACGAACATATTTGTGTATTGGTGCAGGTCGAAACAAAAGAAGCCATTGATAACATTGAAGCCATTTCTCAAATTGATGGCATTGACGGCATATTTATTGGTCCTTCAGATCTGAGTGGTTCAATGGGGCACATCGGCAACCCGAGCCACCCTGATGTGGTGGCGGCCATCGACCATGCCATCGACGTGATTCAAACCTCAGGTAAAGCGGCGGGCATTCTATCGCTTGATCCAAGACAAGCTAAAGCCTATGCCGACCGTGGCGTTAAGTTTATCGGAGCAGGGGTCGATACGTTGCTACTGCGAACAGGTGCTGAATCATTGGCGTATCAACTAAAACACGTCGAGCAGATAGAAGCGCCTGTTATTAATAACGTTTATTAAATGAAGAATGTTTGCCCAATCGCTAACGTTTACTAGAACGGGAATGAAAATGAACACGAAATTACAAGGAAAGGTCGTTTGCGTTGCACTGAACGACCAGCAACAGTTAGACAACTTGGCATCAATCTTCGATCAGGCACCGTATAAAGCGTTGCCAACCGAGCCAGTTTTGTATTTCAAGCCGCACAATACATGGAACCAAGACAGTCGCCCAATCACATGGCCGCAAGAAGAGAACGCGTTAGTCGTGGGGGCAAGTGTTGCGCTTATCATCGGGAAAACGTGTTGTCGAGTGACCCAAAACGATGCGCTTGATTATGTCGAAGGATTCGCATTGCTGCATGATTTCTCTCTGCCTGAAACCAGTTATTACCGTCCTGATATTAAAGGTAAGTGTATGGATGGTTCCGCTACGATTTCATCGCCAGTGTCTGTATCCGATGTGGCTGATGTTACGCAATTGGAAGTAACGACATCGGTGAATGGTGTTGTGAAACGTTACTTTCCGTTGAGTCGCCTGGCACGCTCTCCTGAAGCCTTGTTGGAAAAGATTTCTCATATCATGACGTTAGAGAAGGGTGACATCATTGCCATCGGTTTTGCTGGTGAGCGTACACCTCTACAACCGTACGACAAAGTTACGTCAAGGTTGGGTGATGTTGTGCAACTGGAAAATATTGTTGGAGGAGAGCAAGCATGAAGCACGCAAGAATTGAATACCGTGGTCAAGTGATTGACGTCACCATTAATGATAACAATGACGCGGTGACTGCATCAGGGGATGTGATTAAAAACAACACGATTCATTGGCATTCACCGGTTGAGAATCCAGGTACCATTTTTGCTTTGGGCTTGAATTATGCCGACCATGCATCGGAGTTGGCTTTTGAACCGCCAAAGGAGCCTCTAGTCTTTTTAAAAGGTGGCAATACATTAACAGCGCATCAAACCCCGTCTTATCGACCTGATGATATTGAATTCATGCACTATGAGTGTGAATTAGTGGCTGTGATTGGCAAGGAAGCCAGAAACGTCAGTAAAGAAGACGCAATGCAGTATGTTCGTGGTTTTACGATCTGTAATGACTATGCGATTCGCGATTATCTTGAAAATTACTACCGTCCAAATCTTCGCGTGAAAAGTCGAGACTCGCTGTGTCCAATCGGGCCTTGGATTGTGGATGTGGATGACATCGACAATTTGCAGAACTTGAAGATTCAAACCCACGTTAATGGCGAACTTACCCAAGAAGGCTCAACGGCGGATATGATTTTTGATGTCCCTTTTTTAATTGAATACTTGAGCCAGTTTATGACGCTAAAACCGGGTGACTTGATAGCAACGGGTACTCCGAAAGGATTAAAAGATATCCATCCAGGAGATGTGGTTCGATGCACGATAGAAGGCATCGGCACTCTCGAGAATCCAGTACTGTCTGAAACGGATTTTTACGCTCAGCGCTAAGTCATTGCCATTAAAAGGAATCAAAATTATGCCATCACAATTAGAACTCAATCAATTGAAAGCCGAGCAGTTTCTTGCGACATACAAAGATAAAACACTCGGTCACTACATTAATGGAGAATGGACGCTGGGTTCGGAAGGAGAGACGTTTGAAAACCTCACGCCCACCACGAATCAAACCCTCGGCAATGTGGTGAAAGGAACGGCAGAAGATGTCAATCAGGCCTGTTTAGCCGCTGAAAGTGCGTTTGCGGCTTGGGCCGATATGCCAGGGGCAGAGCGTAAAAAAGTGCTGCATAGATTGGCGGATAAGATAGAAGAGCGAGCAGAAGAAATTGCGCTTGTTGAGTCAATGGATTGTGGGCAGCCACTGCGATTTATGAAGCAAGCGGCAATCCGAGGCGCTGCGAATTTTCGATTTTTTGCAGATAAGTCGCCAGAGGCGAAAAATGGCTTGTCACTTCATCAGGACAACCACACAAATTACACCATTCGCACACCGATTGGCCCTGTTGGCGTCATCACGCCTTGGAATACACCATTCATGTTATCGACATGGAAAATAGCGCCGGCGTTGGCAGCGGGTTGTACCGTGGTTCATAAACCTGCCGAATTCAGTCCTTTGACCGCCGCAATTTTAGCCGAGTGTGCACAAGCAGCAGGGTTGCCTGCGGGTGTCTGGAATATGGTGAATGGGTTTGGAGAGGTGGCAGGTAAAACGCTGACCGAACATAAATCGATTAAAGCTGTCGCGTTTGTCGGTGAAACCGTCACAGGGTCAATGATCCAGGCACAAGGCGCACCCACCCTAAAGCGTGTGCATTTTGAACTCGGTGGCAAAAACCCAGTGATTGTGTTTGATGACGCGGATTTTGAACGTGCTTTAGATGCGGTCGTTTTCATGATTTATAGCCTAAATGGTCAGCGCTGCACGAGCTCGAGTCGATTGCTTATCCAACAAGGAATTAAACCTAAATTTATTGAGGCGCTAAAACAACGCGTTGAGTGCTTGCAAGTCGGTCACCCGCTGGATCCCAATACAGAAGTAGGGCCGCTCGTCCATCGTTCACATTACAACAAAGTACTTAGCTACATGACTGCGGCACAAGAAGACGGGGCGACGATTGCCGTGGGAGGCCGTGCGTTACCAGAAAAAGGAGAGGGTAACTATTTAACCCCAACGCTATTTACTGATGCTACGAATACCATGCGCATTGCGAAAGAAGAAATCTTTGGGCCGGTATTGACGTGCATTGAGTTTGAATCAGAAGCGGACGCCATCGAGATCGCCAATGACACTGACTATGGATTATCTGGTTATATCTGGACGGCCAACACTGGCCGAGCGATGAGAATGGCGTCTAAGGTCGAGGCTGGCATGATCTGGGTAAATTCAGAAAATAATCGCAACTTACCGTCACCTTTTGGTGGGGTGAAAATGTCGGGTGTGGGCCGTGATGGTGGCGACTGGAGCTTTGATTTTTATATGGAAACAAAGAACGTCTGTATTGCTCACGACACACATAGCGTCCCGACACTCGGTAAAGTCTGACGCTAGGCTGGTCTACAAAATGATTATGTTCAAAAATCATTTCGCAAACGAAAAATGCTAGAGCACTACTAGCTAGAGCACGGCTAGGTAGGACGGTGCATTTATTAAAGCGTGCACCCATCGGCCGCGAAAACACACATGAATAAGTGTGTAATGCCAATGATAAGTAACCATGAACGTAGCTTTGCCTAAGCACTACGTTCATGGTAGCTAACGGAATACGCCGGAATATTACGTTGACACTGACGTCGATGGTGCACCCATGCTTCAGCACAGCCATGCTCAGATACATATAAGGATAGAACCATGCCTCACTTCATATTGGAATTTTCGCCTAACGTAGAATCGGATATTGATATCCCCGAATTGATGACACGAATACACAGAGAAGCAATAGACACCGGCGTGTTTCCTAAAGGGGGGATTCGAACTCGCGCCGTGAAAAGTGACTATTACCTCATTGCCGACGAAGACCCAAACAATCGCTTTATCCATCTGACCGCTAAGATTGGTGTGGGCCGAGACCTTGCTACACGACAAGCAGCCGCAGAGCGCATTTTTAAAGTGTTTTGTGATTACTTGCAACCCGCCTTTGACCAGCACTATTTGAGTATCGGATTTGAAATGGTCGAGCTAAATAAAGACCTGAATTATAAGAAAAACAATATACATCAAAAATTAACCGAACAAAGTCAGGCTTGAAAGAGTAAGGGAGCGCGAACGGATGTTACTGGCACACTTTCAACATGTATTCATGACTATTCTGCCCGTATTCCTTGTTATTGGCCTGGGCTACCTTGCTTTTAAACATCAAGTGATACCTGAAAATGGCCACCGCGCATTAGCGGCATTTGTTTTCAATGTTGGCTTGCCTGCGGCTATTTTTAGCGCGCTGAGTACCAAGCCGTTGGAAGAAATTTGGAATACCAGTTACATCCTTGCTTATACATTCGGTTCGTTATTGGCGTTTTCACTCGTGGTTGCATACAGCGTTGTGGCATTAAAAAAACGAGCGGTCGAGGGCGTTGTATTGGGGCTGGGAGGCAGTTTTTCCAATAGCTTACTGATTGGCTTTCCGATTATTTTTTTCTTGTTTGGCTCCCAAGCATTGGTGCCGTTTTCGCTCACGTTAGTGGTCGAAAACCTGATTATGTTGCCACTTCTTTTGGGGCTTGCGGATATGACCTCATCAAAAGGCACCCTGTCATTAAAGCAACAATTGCGAAGCACTGTACTGAATTTGGGTAAAAACCCCATTGTATTATCCATAGCGCTGGGCATGGCGGTGTCAGCAATGTCGATCCCTACACCAGACACGGCAACCAGAATCATTAATATGTTGGCGAGCACAGTGACTGGAGTGGCGTTGTTTACCATTGGTGGTGGATTGGTGGGTGTCAATGTGACGGGGAAGAAAAAGGAAATTGGTACGGTGATGCTCGCCAAATTGGTCATTCATCCCATGGCCTTGTTACTGATGCTGTTAGTTTGGTTTGATTTAGAGCCGACGATGGCAGCCGTGGCCGTTATCTTGGCAAGTATGCCAATGTTTGGTGTCTACGCTGTTATTGGACAGAAATACAATATGGGCGGATTGTGCTCTGCCGTTTTGCTTCCCACCACGCTCGTTGCGATGGTATCGGTCAGTGTGATCACAACGGTCGCACTCACTATTTTCGCGCTTAATTAGATTATTTTATTAAATAAGCTTGGTTTTAAAGCGACCAAGCTTGTCACCAAAGTAATAAATAACATCCAAAATATTAATAACAATGCTTCTCCCTACAGCACCACCTAAAAGAAGCAGACTCAAAAGGAAAAAATCATGGGTAAACTCTGCGTTGCAGCAAAAATCACACACGTCCCGACAATGATCATGTCGGAACAACCCGGGCGTTTACATGGCTGCCGAAAAGCCGCGATTGACGGGCATAAACAGATTGCTCAGATGGCGAAAGATTTAGATGTCGACACCGTCATTGTGCTTGATACACATTGGCTCGTGAACGCGGGTTACCACGTTAATTCAAATACATCATTTAAAGGTAACTATACCAGCCATGAGTTTCCTCATTTTATTCAGAACCTTGAGTATCAATACTATGGTAACGCGGATTTAGGCGACCGGATTGCCAACAAAGCGACTGATAAAGGTGTCTTTACCTTGTCACATCAAGTGGACTCTCTGTCTTTGGAATATGGCACGCTCGTGCCAATGCGTTACATGAATGAAGACAGCCAATTTAAAATCGTCTCTATTGCAGCGTGGTGCACGGTTCACGATCTAGAATCGTCGCGCTTATTGGGTGAGGCCATTCGTGAAGCCATTGAAGAGAGTAACAGTCGCGTCATGCTATTAGCCTCTGGGTCGCTGTCGCATCGGATTTGGGATAATGAAAAGTACGAAGCGAACAACGGCACCTTCACTATCTCCAAAGAGTTCAACCGACAGGTGGATCTCCGCGTTTTAGAGTTATGGGCGCAACGCGATTACAAAACCTTTCTCGACATGCTGCCAGACTACGCCAACTTATGCTCGGGGGAAGGTGGAATGCACGATACAGCAATGTTATTTGGTGCACTTGGTTGGGACAAGTATGAAGGTAAAAGTGAAGTGATCACGGAATACTTTCCTAGCTCTGGAACCGGCCAGGTCAATGTCTTATTTGAAGTCACCGATAGTAAATAGGCATGGGTGAATCACCAAACAAGAATAACGAATAGGGGCATGAAACGTGAATCTAACTAATCCAAATCTATTCAAACAACAATGCTACATCGGTGGCGAGTGGTTCACTTCGGCGAACCAAAGTAATCAGTCTATTATGAACCCGTCAACACAGAAAATAATGGGCACGGTACCGAATTTGGGTGCTCGAGAAGCAGAGTTGAGTATTGAGGTTGCGCAAGCTGCATTTGTTGAATGGAAAAAAACGACCGCCGAACATCGCTCAGTCATACTAAGAAAATGGTACGACCTTATTGTCGACAGCACGGACGACTTGGCGACAATCTTAACGCTAGAACAAGGGAAGCCCTTGGCGGAAGCAAAAGGCGAGATAGCCTATGCGGCCAGTTTTGTACTTTGGTACAGCGAAGAAGCCAAGCGAGCCTATGGCGAGATCATCCCAAGCCACCGCACCGATGGAAAAATTGTTGTTACAAAAGAACCCATTGGTATCGTGGCGGCGATTACGCCTTGGAATTTTCCTGCGGCGATGATAACCCGTAAGTGCGCCCCAGCATTTGCTGCGGGCTGTTCGGTGATCTTAAAGCCTGCGCCAGAAACGCCTTTTACTGCCCTCGCACTCGCCGAGTTGGCTGAACAAGCGGGCATTCCCAAGGGGCTATTTAATGTCATTACCGGCGACGCGGTGGAGATTGGTAGCGTGCTGACATCCAGTAAACGGGTGAGAAAAGTCTCTTTTACTGGCTCGACGAATGTCGGCAAGATTTTGATGAATCAATCAGCGTCATCAGTGAAAAAAATGGCGCTGGAGCTAGGAGGAAATGCCCCGTTTATCGTCTTCGATGACGCTGATATTGATGCAGCGGTTGAGGGGGCCATGATAGCCAAATTCAGAAATGCGGGACAGACTTGTGTTTGTGCCAATCGAATCTTTGTTCATGATGCCGTGTATGACGACTTTGCGGATAAATTGTCACAGCGCGTGGCTGCATTGAAGGTGGGGGATGGCTTTACAGATGGCGTGACTATTGGTCCATTAATTAACACCAACGCAGTAGCAAAAGTACAAGCTCATGTCGCTGATGCCCTTGAACAAGGCGCGACAATCCGATGTGGACGATTTGATGATGAGGGAAGTCAATTTGTTCATCCGTTTGTATTAACAGGGGTGACAGACGACATGCTGGTGGCGAGTGAGGAGACGTTTGGACCGTTAGCGCCTTTATTTCGATTCCACTCGGAGCAAGAGGTGATCAACCGAGCCAATGACACCGACAGTGGCCTTGCATCGTATCTTTACACCAAATCATTGGGGCGAGCATGGCGAGTTGGTGATGCGCTTGAAGCGGGGATGGTCGGTATCAATGAAGGGTTAATCTCTACGGCTGCTGCGCCTTTTGGTGGCGTTAAAGAATCAGGACTCGGACGAGAAGGCTCACGCCATGGAATGGATGAGTTTTTGGAAACAAAATATATGTTTATGGGCGGTTTGGAATAACAACAGCGCCGCTGAATAGCTCGAGTCTTTTAATTTAACCTAATAAAAAGGTGTATCAAGGATGCACCTTTTTTTGTTCGTTAAGACGAAAGTTACTGGCCGTTTGTCCTTCATTTTTTTTGAAGAAACGAGCAAAGTAGGCAGGGTCTTGATAACCTAATTCAAAGGCGATTTCCTGGACCGACAATGCGGTAAGCAGCAATAATCGCCTCGCTTCTTGCATCACTCTATCCGCAACGAGCTTTTTTGATGCTAATCCACTGACCCTACGACAAATATCATTAAGCCTTGCCGTGGTTAAACCGATACTTTCTGCATACTGTGGGAGCGTCCAATGTGCTTTGTAGTACTCTTCAATCAATTGATTGAAGCGATTAAAGACGTGAACGTCAGCACTCCTAAAACTAGTATGGATTGGCCGATCATTGGCCAGTCTCATTATCTCGATTAAGATCAATTGCAAGGTTGCCTGACAAGCGATTTCGCTCATGAAGCGCTCGGAATCTTGCTCCAACGCCAGCCTTTCAAATAGGGATACCAAGGACGATTGTGCGTGGATGTCTGTACAAAATGGCTGCATCGCCGTTGACGCGACATCATTGCGACCTATCTCAATATCAAGCAATCGCCAGACTAACTGCTGGCTTGCGGTTATCACAAAACCGTGCGCATGGTCGTCGGTGACAAAAGAATGAGGGACGGTCGGAGGCGTAAAAAAGAGCGTAATACCGTGCTTAGAATAGACATTATCGTCGAGTAAAACGTGGGTGTTCCCTTCTAAAATACAATGCACTTGATAGTATCTGTCATGGTAATGGGTGGGCATGTTGCGGCCAAAAAATAATGCAAGGCTGTCGAGTTTTTCGATGTGAAACTCATTACTTTCATATCGTGCATCGTACACTTTGCCAATATTTAGGTTGGGTATGGTAAGAGCTTCCATAATGTTGAGTCCTTGGCTTCCTGCTCACTATCTTGCGGGGTTTCTGTATGAATTTATCGAGGAAATTAATAAATCAATCAAGGGAATCTATTTACTTAATATATTAGGTAATACTGCGAAAAGTACAAGGGAAAAGGTGTAACATCCATTTAACATTGTGAGTGCTTTCACCATAATAGTCATCACTTGCCCAGCATATTAAAACAACAGGGCTAACCTTCGAAAGGAACCGATGATGAAAACACCTAATCCTCTACTTGAAAAGCTCCAGTCTGTATTACCCACTATCGCAGCGAATGCGATGCAAGCTGAACTCGACAGGACACCACCAGAAGAGAACATTCGTCTTCTTCGAGAGATTGGTTTTTTTCGCGCGTTTCAACCTAAAGCTTATGGCGGTTTAGAAATCTCATTGCCGGCGTTTGCTGATTGTGTTGCGGCATTGGCAGGCGCTTGCGGTGGAACCGCATGGGGAGCAAGTTTATTAGCGACGCACAGCCACCAAATGGCGATGTTCTCGAAACAAGCTCAAGATGAATTTTGGGGCTCTGACCCAGAAGCCACGGCAAGTAGCAGCATAGCGCCATTTGGAAAAGTAGAAGAGGCCGAGGGTGGAGTGACATTCAACGGTGACATGCGTTGGAGTAGCGGTTGCGACCATGCGGATTGGGCTATTCTAGGCTTTCACCGCTTCGATGAAGATGGCAATAAGACGTACTGTTTTGGGGTCGTTCCACGTCATCAATATAAGATCACAGATGACTGGTATGCCGCCGGCATGAAGGCGAGTGGCACTAAGACCTTGGTGCTTCGAGATGTGTTTATTCCAGAGCACCGCATTGAAACGGCAAAAGGAATGATGGAAGGTCAATCAGCGGGTTTTGGCCTTTACCCAGAAAGTGACATCTTCTATACACCATACCGCCCTTATTTTGCTTGCGGATTCGCGGCAATCGGTTTAGGTATTGCTGAGCGTATGCTGGAAACCTATAAAGAAAAACAAAAAAACCGAGTACGTGCGTACACAGGGGCTAATGTTGGCGTGGCGACACCGGCGTTAATGAGATTGGCAGAATCTACGCATCAAATTGGTTCGGCGCGCGCGTTCTTAGAAAAGACATGGCATGACCATAAAGAGCATGGCGAGCGCAAAGAATACCCGTCGGCGGAGACGCTTGCGTATTGGCGAACAAATCAAGCCTACGCAGTGAAGACATGCATTCAAGCGGTTGACCGTCTTTTTGAAGCATCGGGCGGAATGGCATGGTTTAGTGATAACGAAGTGCAACGCTTGTTCCGTGACTCTCACATGACAGGCGCGCACGCGTACACCGACTATGATGTTTGTGCCCAGATATTAGGACGTTCGATTATGGGATTAGAACCCGATCCAACCATGGTTTAATTCGACAATGGTTTAGTTCGACAATTCTTTAACTAGATTTTAGCTTAATTCGAGTATTGATAGCGCTAACGGAATAAGACGTAGCCGTTAATTGCTTCATAGTATGACTCAACGTCCATCACTCCTCACATCTCTTTCCCTCTTTAAAGCCGCGTTATCGCGGCTTTTTCTATCTGTATAACGTGTTGCAACCTGTGTAATTAAAAACAATTAGTTGCATAAGAATCTTGGTTTTACATCCGCTAACATTCATAGGCCTTCTGTTTTACTAGCATGTTATGAGTTTAGTAAAGCAGTGGAGTTGATAGATGCAAAGTGAATACAGGGACGCCGCAAGAACACTGACACAGTGTACGTTTGGCCCATCGGTACAAGATATAGAAGCATTCATTCGTGAAGGGGAGACAAGTCGCTGGATTGAAACACAAAAATCCTACCCTGCCACGAGCTGGCTAGCGCTGTTTGAGTCATTAGAAGAAAGCCACTCAGGCCTTGGCCATGGGCTGTACTATGCTAGCAGTTGGACACAGATGACGGTAGAGAAGCCAGATGCCTTGCGCCAGAGAATCGCTTATATCTTGTCTGAGCTTTTTGTCGTCAGCGTTGTAGATCCTGCGTTTAAAGCAACCGCTAGACGCAAATATATGTGCAATTATTATGATGGCTTGGCACGAAATGGGCTTGGGAATTTTCGAGATATTTTGCGTTGGGTGTCAACGTCTCCGGTTATGGGGGAATACCTGACTTTTGTCAATAATGTGGCGAATGAATCGACTCAAGCCGATGAAAATTACGCTAGAGAGCTACTGCAGTTGTTTACTCTTGGTCCGGCAAAACTGCATGGCGATGGTTCGATAGTCACCGATGATTTAGGCCAACCAGTTCCATCGTATCAACAGTCTGATATTGAAAACCTGGCGAGAGTCTTTACCGGTTGGACGTTTGCTAACGCGTCAGGTGCCGAGAAATACGCGTATGCGATGGTGGTTGACCCGGATAAGCACGACTCGACGGAGAAAACCGTATTGGGTCAGCGATTCTCGGCGCATCAAAGCGCTGAAGAAGACTTAGAACAGGTCATTGATCTACTCATGTCACAAGCCAACCTATATACGTATGTTGCAAAATTCTTTATCACCAAGATGGTAACGAGCAACCCAAAACCCGCCTATGTTAGGCGGGTTCGCAATGCCTTCAAAAACTCAGGTGGGGACATGGCGACACTAATTGAGGCTATTTTGATCGATAGAACTGCGGACAACCACGGCGATGAAGTGGGTAAAGTCCGTGATCCTATGTGCGTATTTACGCATGCAATGAGAGCCTTAGGTGTCAAACGTAGGGTCGGGATCTCAATGTGGCCGAAACAGTTTAACTGGTACGACAGACTACTGCCAATGTCAGCGCCATCCGTCTTCTATTATTATCAGCCCGACGATGCACCGAATGCACCTGATTTTTCCAACCTTACCGCACCGGAATTCGCTGTTTATCAATGGCAAGATATTTATGACTACGGCCACCATTTTAAAGAGCTCATCGCGAGACAAGAAAATGAAGGTAGAGAATGGTTTATGGCTCCTGACCTGTTTGAGTTGTTCCTAACAAGATTGGACGATGACAGTGACTGGGATAACCAACCTGTTGTTGACTATTTAGATACGCATTTATTTCATGGGCAATTATCCGACGAGGAAAAGGCGCATTACCTCACGTATTTAGCCAGTTGCAAAGGTCGGCGCTCCGACTGGTACCGAGAGATTAAAAACCTCATTGTGCACGCATTGTTGTCGCCTAAATTCATAGTACAAGGATAAAGACATGAAAGTATCACGTAGACATTTTCTGCAAACCTCTGCCGCGTCTATGGGCGTATCGGCACTAAGTTTATCTTCATTTGGTGCTTTGGCCAGTCAAGGGACCCAATGCAGCACGGACTATAAGGCGCTAGTGGGGATTGACCTTGCCGGTGGTAATGATGGTTACAACATGCTGATACCGTCGGCGGATAACATTTATCCTCAGTATCACTTACTGAGAGGTGAGCTGGCACTGGATCATGAAGAGTGTGTTGCGCTAAACGCTGAAGGTGACACGAGTCAACTAAAAATGCATCCATCATTAAGCCCGTTAACAGAGGCGTGGAAAGCGGGACGATTATTGCCGATCGCCAATGTTGGGCCACTGGTACAAAATGGTACCAGTAACAGCTCAGAGGTACTTCCTGTCCATTTGTTTAGCCATTCACATCAATCTGCGATGGTGCAAACTCATGCTAGCACCATAATGTCCAAGCAAGGGTTTGGCGCACTCACCTCGAATATTTTGGGTAACGAAGCACACAGAATTGAAGGGATGTCGCCCTTGTTTGATATTGGTGGCACACAGATTTGGACCAATGCGATTGTTGAGCAATCGAACTCTGTGGGGGTGAAACCGCCCCATGATCTTTTTAACGATCCCTCTGGTCGAGATCGGCAGTTGTTTGACGCCCTACATACCCAAGAAAACTACAATAATGTCTTTGAGCGCCACTACGCAACGCTAGCAACAGAATCGACCGATTTATACTCGGAATTTGCTGACATCTTGGAAATGGAGACGGGGCACCCATTCCCAGAAACAGGCATCGGCCAACAATTGGCGACGGTGTTTAAGCTTATCGTTAACCGAGACAAGTTTAACCATGGCCTACAGTATTTTAGTTGCAAATTGGGAGGCTTTGATACCCATTCTGGGCAATCTGAGAAACAAGCAGCACTATTGTTTGATTTAGCCGAAGCGCTTGATGTGTTTCATCAAGCAATGGAAGCAGAAGGACTTGATGAGCATGTTACCTCATTTACACATTCTGAGTTCGGCCGAACATTAATTCCAAATGGTACGGCTGGTACTGACCATGGGTGGGGCAGTCACTCGTTTGTGATGGGGGGCGCAGTGAAAGGGTCGCGCATTCTAGGCGAGTACCCTGACATTTCAGAAGGCAGTGACCTGCTACTGTCGCGTGGTCGTGTGATACCAACCACATCAAGTGACCAAGTACACGCCACTATGATGAAATGGTTGGGGTTACGAGAGTCAGGGATCAGCCTTTTGTTTCCAGCACTTGACCCACAGGTTGGGGGCGTAACGCCGCAAACGCTCGATATTTTTCGAGATTGTTAATTACCGCTGATATAGCTGTTTAGGAAATATACCGTGGTGGGCGATAAGTTTGACTACCAAACTGTGCGTTTCATCACGGTTTTTATTTTGAAGACAACAGGCGGTGAACAAACACTAAGCATTAAGAATAAAAAATGCGCAAACAAACACTTAAGTGCAAAATAACGCTTTCCATTCTGAGCGAATGTGGCATTATCTACCTCGTACCAACGATGTGCGTGCATCGTATAATGGCTATTACCTCAGCCTTCCAAGCTGATGATGCGGGTTCGATTCCCGCTGCACGCTCCAATCTCTTTCTAGAATGTCCCCACTGTAATCTATTGAAACTACACGCTTAATTGCGTGATTTTTTGTACCTGTAGATTAATGAATCTTAACAAAAAATATCACTAGCTATCGAATAGACCTTATTGAGACCGCCGAGTTTTTGGGTGAATTTGTTTACTTCTGCTGTCATTCTTCAAAATCACAAGTTCATTATTAGATGATCTAATAAGTATCGCCTTCTTTTACCTCAAGTAACTCGTCAAAGACGCTATTTAAGTAAAGACTGAACTGTGTCCTTAAAACTTGGCATAAAGATAGGCGAACTTCCGATACCTGTACGTATGCATGATTTATGAATATAGAAAATCATATAACGTATTTGTGTCCCAAAATGTGTCGGTTCGCTTTTCATTACCACAGTACGACTCTGGAGTGTCACTGCTCCCAAATTTTTAAGTCCCCGTTATCCCCTTGAAAAAGGTTGGCCTCAAAAGCACGTTGTAAGCCGATTAGTAGCGCTGAGTTTTTGGTCATATCGAATTAAACAACGCAGCCAGTTACCTACAATAAAAATACACATTTCTTACGTGCACTTTCGTTTTGTTCAAGTTTGAATTTCAATTTTTTGGGCGGCAAATCCATTAAACTAAATAAAATTTGAAAATATTGTTTGCTTGGTTAAAAGCTGACAACTACAAACAACACAAGGTGTACTATGAATAATTCGAATGTGATTATACTGGATAACCAGCCCCTTTTTTCTGAGGCGATAAAAGATATTGTTTCGCATCTAAACCCGAGGGGGGTAACTATACATACGAAAGTTAGTGATGCTTACAAGTATGCAATAACGAAACCAACGGATATTATATTGCTAGATGTCGATCTTATCGATGGCTCAGGAGTTGACATGATTTCTAGACTTCGCGCACGTTCTTTCAATGGTAAGGCACTGTTCATTTCATCTAAAGATTATACGCCTTATTCGAGTATAACAAAGACAGCAGGAGCCAATGGATATGTCTCTAAACTTGAAGACAAAGCGACCATCACAAACGCAATAGTAAGTATTTCGCAAGGCTACAATTTTTTCAAAAACGATGCTGTAATTGATATGTCTCAGGTTGAGTTATCACATCGAGAGTTATGTGTGTTGGAGTTACTAGGTAAAGGACACTCAAACAAAGAGGTTGCTCGACATTTATTGCTAAGTGAAAAAACCATTAGTACTTATAAGTCGCGAATTATGAAAAAGTATAATGTGGATTCATTTGTACATGTGCTTAGTAAGCATTTGTATATGAGTGCTACACATTAATAAGTATGGTTTATCTGATTAAGGTAATATTTCTTTTATTATTTCTATCAAGGTTTGGTGTAAAGCGTTATGTCTATTTTTTAATTTTACTAATGCCACTCCGGGTGGTGTCTCATTATAAAAAGCGTCAATTTTCTTAAAAGTATAACCAGGCATTTCTGTAGGTGGTTCAGTAGTGATTGTCGCTCCTTGTATAAGTTCGATAGCTTTAAATATCGAACTGAAATTATCAAGATATGCAACTATATCTAACTCAATCTCTTTCTCTTCAAGTACTCTAAGCCATGCTGGTTTTAATTCCTGCCAGTCAGGCAAAACAGGTAAAACAAAAGGTAATGCTAAAACTTGCTCTAAAGATAAGTGTTTTAAAGATGCAGGTGTTATTAAAACCAAATCACGATGAGAGATTTTCTGTTGATAGATGGATTTAGGTAACAGATCATTAAAAAGATGAAAACCTAGGTCGATTTTCTCATCGAGGATATTCTTGGGTGCATTATCATTCCACGTTATGATGCGGAAAGACGCATTTGGGAAAGTTTGGGTTAATCGTTTGACCATCAGATGGCCCAAGAAAAACTGTGCAAACGGTGTCCAAGTAATAGTGATAGTTCTAGTAACCGTTAAAGGGTCAAATGGCGTCCTATCGACGATATTATCAAGCGTTTCTAGACTGTTATCGATACTTGGTAAGATAGATAACATATAAGCAGTAGGTTCATATCCGTTATATGCGTCTAAGCTAAAAAGTTCATCGTCAAACTGTTCCCTAAGGCGTGCTAGGTATTTACTGACAGAGGCCTCGCTCTTACCTAGGACACGAGCCACTTCTTTAAGCTTTCTATGTTGATTTAGCAACGGTAAAACTTTAAGTAAATTAAGATCGATTGTACTTTTCATAATTTTTTAGAGTAATTAGTCGTATAGTCAATACTAATGGAAAAAACTATAAATGCTAGACTTTTCGTCCTCGGCAGTGCTGTACCGTGTAAACAAGCTTTTTTGAATGTAGCCCCAAAATTATCGCATCACAATTGTGGTGGGAATTATCCAATAATAATTTCCAAGCATCATTGGAGTGGCCGTAACTGGATCTTATAGGAATGAATGTATGGTTTATACACCTACACGAAAGTAAGAACCTTGCCCATCTAATAGAAAGGAATCTAGGAGTATGGAGTTCGTTGGCATCAATATTGTTATATGAAATGACACTTGTTACTAATGCTTTTTTATTACCTGCGGCTGTAGGAATAATGGAATTAGCCATGCGTACTTTTCTGCATTGCGCTTGTCGGGGTATTGCACGTTATATTTAATTGTTAGTATGTGCGCACTGCTTTTGAGTGGTCCAACTTATATATATCATGAGGTAAACAATGAAAAAATTATTAGTTTTAACAACAGCAATCTCTGCTATTGCAGGTTTTAATGTGCAAGCATCAACTGATTCAACAGCTATTGATATTAAAGCGGACATCCCTGCCATTGATTTTCATTTTCGTCCAGTGTCGGTTATTTCTGGTGAGCAAGAAATGTCTTACAATATGGTAACGCAAACTCTTTCAGGGTTGTCTTTTGATTTTTCTTACGCAGTTGGTATGGGCCAAGCGATAAATGCACAAGTAACTTCAACCTTGGCTTTAACAGAAAGTGGCGGTAAAACAATTGATTTGAAAGCGACTGTCGGTGGTATCGAAATTGATAACGCCGCTAAAGAGATTATTGCTGCGGATACTACTGCTTCTCAAGCTGGTCAAACAAAATTGGTTATTGAACCAGTGACGGAAATTGTCGATAACAGTACTAAGTCAGGTGTTTATACTGGAACTGTTGAGATCGAATTTAATGCTGCAGTTGCTACTGCCCCTTAATTGATAACATTAATTTTCTAATATCTGGAGGTGTGCTACGAGCCACCTCCATTCTGGAAGAGTTTGATGCGTAAAATTATACTTCTCACTTTACTGTGTGGCCCTGCTTTTGCAAGTGATTCAAGATTTATTAATGAGTTATTTAGCCAGCCTATAATGCTTGATATTCAACTTGGGCAGCATAATAATGGTCTTGGGTTTGTGAAAGTGAACTTAGAAGGTGATATTAAACTAGTCGAAATGGTTGAAGGTGAGTTAGAACCGGAGGTTGAAGCTAAGTTGATACAAGGGGTGAACTTAAATGAATGCAGCAAAGTTACACCATGTGGTCCAATTTATTTTCTCGACTTCGATTTGAACAATAGCCGTCTTCAAGGAGCTGTAGTCAATAAGAAAGAGGGATTTAACAAAGAAAACACATCATCTGATGTTTATTCAATGGTAGTGAATAGTCGTGCGCTTGTGGCTGAGGATTCCAGTTCATTTGGTATGTCATCGAAAATAAAGTTAAGTGAAACGTTATGGAATGCCCAAGTTGATTATACAAAAATTGGAAATTCGACTTCATTAAGTATGAATGAGTTTTCAAGCGAAGAAAAAACTAATGACGGGTTCTTGAAAGTCGGTTTGTTAGACACTCGTGCGAACAGTTTAGGGTATTTCGGTAACATGTCGTCAAGAATTAACAGTCATTTCGGTTTGTTTTATCAGGCGACAAGTGGTGAAAATGTTAATAGCCATATTGCGAATCTAACAATTAACTTGTCTAGTGCGAGTTACGTGAGTGTTTATAGGGGTACTGATTTAATTGATAGCCAAGTTTTAGAGTCTGGTGTTAGAGTTATTGACACTAAAAACTACCCTAGATCCAATTACCCTGTTTTGATTAAGATTAAGCCGCGAGATGGTGGGGCGGAGTATGAAATTACTGATTATGTCTACAACAGCCAAGTTCCCACATCGTATTCATTTCAAATTGGGGTTCCGTTTAATGAGTTTGGTAATAACGAACTAAATGACGAAATATATTTTTTGACCGATCTATCATACAATTACAAATCATTATTTGATGTTGGTTATGCGATTGAAGTTTATGGTGATGAATACACTGCAAGGGGTGGGTTAAAAAAAGCTATTAGCGACTTTCAGTTTCGTTATGAGTTAGGTTATGGTTCAGAAGAAAATGAGACGTCAAGCCTTCTATCATCGTCATATAGTAATGGAAGTGTTAGTTTGTCAAATGTTCTCGATTATTCAAATACATCATTAAATACATCAACTTATCTAAATTACAATATGGGTCAATATCGCAGTATATCGGGAAGTCATAGAAAAACTTTTTCTGATAACAACTCTGAAAATATTGGAGTGAACTATCATACTCGCTACAAACTTCTGGGAAATTTACTGCGAGCACAGTATGGAATTAGTCGAGTGTTTTCTGATGAGGTTAACGAGACCGCTGCTTACGTTAACTTTTCCTTCGACTTTACAAGAGATGCAGGTTTGGACTTACAGTTTAGTCTTAGAAACTTCGAAGGAATCCAGACAAAGCAATATTCAGCGGGTTATAACAAAACCTTTGACTCAGATATAATCAAAAGATTGTATGTTAATGGGTCAGTTAATGATCGTAATTCCTCTTGGCTGGCACAAACTGATTTTGACCATAATAAGCTAAATGGAAGCGTTAGTTTGTCAGGTAATAATAAAGATGTGAATGTTGTCGCTGCATTAAACTCTACTATTTATTCTGATTTTAATCAGGTAGATATGTTATCAAACCACAATACATCTGGCGTCATACTGTCTATCATAGACGCAACCAATACCGGAGACTCTGTTACCACATCATCTACTAGTGGTTATAGCGAACTTGGTGCTGGTTCGCATTTTATACCTATAATGCCTGGAGAGGATTTTGATATATCATTTACATCAAAAAATAACAATTCATTGTCATTGTCTGATCTTAAAGGCAAGTTGTCAGAAAATGAAATTAAATTTATACAGGTGTCAATAATACCAAGTATCACGGTTATTGGCCGGTTGACGGATGATGATGATAAGTCACTACATGGCGTTAAAGTTGAAAATCATCTTTCAACAGCATATACCGATACACATGGATTGTTTGTATTGCAAATGAGTTTGTCTGAGCCAACGATAGTTGTTAATGGCGATGAGTTTATTATCGATACCAAAAGAGCACAAGATGGTGTTTTATATATCGATGACATAATTATATAAGTTAGGTGTTGTTTTGAAATATTTCATTTTGTTTTTTTTGATTTTATCTTTACCCGTTAATGCCTCATTGTTTTTACGAACAATGTATTACGATATCAATGATACGATAACACATGAACGTGTTTTTAATAATGGCGACGTGACTAACTATGTTAAGGTTGATATTTACAAGTTGGTTCTTGATGTTGAAAGTGGCAAGTATAATGAGCAAGTACTTGATGACCATGAAAAAAACTTGCTAATAATTTCCCCTAATCGCTTGGTTATACCACCTAAAAAATCAGTGGAAGTCAGGGTAATAGCAAAAACAACGGAAACTCTAGCTAAATATAGAGTCAGATTTTCCCCAGTAAATTCTAAAGATTATCCTGATCTATTTGATAGTGAAAAAATAGATACTGAAGCATCTGATTCGATTAAAACTGATTTAGAAGTTTTAATATCGTTAGGTACTATATTTTATGTTAATCCTGAAAGTAAAAAATATGACACGAGAGTTTTCACTTCCGATGATGGTGTTCGAATTTTAAATAACGGGAATTCTACTATAGGTATTAATAAGGTGCGTCGTTGTGATGAGAATGATGATTGCATTTCAGATAGCCGGTTTATACTAGAGCCAAAGAAAGAATACTTTATTAAAGGCAAGGGTGGTAGTTATACAATTGAAGATGAAGTCGTTTCAACGTATAATTTTTGACCTTGTGTGTATTGTATTAGTCTATGTTTATACTCATATTTTAGAGGTTAAATATAACAATGTTTAAAAAAAATATTATTTTGATGGTGTTATTTTTTTCTATGATTATTAGTATCAATGCATCTAAAGCATTTGAAATTAAGTTAAGTGTAGATCCGATGTCACCGTTGGTTGGTAACGTATCACAAGTCTCCCCCCCTCACCCCGAAAAAATTAGTCAAGTCTGGGCTGCTGATAGCTTTGCTTATGATGGGACCACGAAACACTCAGATATTTTTCCTAACGCTGGGCAAGGTGGGCCGTTTTATCCAACAGTAGCTTTTATAGCCGGATTTAAGTGGGATGTTGAACTGACAGATGCCGACACTGGGGGAACTATTAATGCTAAGATCGCGGTAAAGCAAGTGCGATTCGAAACTGCGAGCATGAATTGGGCTGGTGGAGGCAAGCTTGGTAATTGTGACCAGTACGCCCCAGGATATTTTACAGACGGAGACCGCAGAGGATGGCGAATATTAGTAACTAGGTTGAATGATATGCCAAATGTTCCTGGGGTGAATTGCCGGTTACCTAAATATTCATCGGACTATGCTAGTTATAACGTTATGAATAAAGGCAAAGAGTTTAATGACGGCAATATGGCTGAAGTAAGTGACATTGTATTCGAACTATCATTGGAAAGTGGGAAATATTATGCTGGTAATTATAGAGCTGTGTTTCCATTTACATATGGAGCAATGCTTGACACCAGCAATATGCTGGGTTTAGCCAGCCCACAGAATGCGGGTGGAAAGTATATTAATTTTTCTGTACCAAGTGGGACAATACCTCTTGACTTGGTAGTTGAGATTTTACCTTATACTTCTTTAGAATTTCTAAGTAGCCAAATAAAGTTAGTCGATACAAAAAATGTGTGGTTACATTCAGGTGTTGCGCCTGACTACCTTGAGGGGACAGCAAAATATCGATTCGAAAGTAATAAGCGTAAATTTAGCATGAATGTCACATGCGATCATATGTCGATTGAAGGCGATTGCAAAATGGTTCAGGACGGAGATAACACAAAGTATGCGTTGCTAGACGTGAATTTTGACCTGCCTTCAAATTATCAGTTAACAGGGGGAACTGAATTTTCATTAGGAAAAACACTAGAGTTTGATGTTGACGATACTAAACCAGCCGTAGCATTTGGGAATGTAAAAATTTCAACTAAACCTGGAGAAGCGAAGCGTATATATAATGAATCGCCAGGGGAATCATACTCTACTGTGTTGAAGGTAGACTATAATGCGCTTTAGAATTTGTACGTCATAAAGGGTGCTTTAGCGAATCATAAGTTTGTTACTAAGATTAATACAGTGATGCAGATCTTAGAAGAACTAGGATTATTTTCGTTATAAAGGCAACTTTCATTTATTGTTGTTTATATTATTGACGACTATAGTTTTTAATTAATGCTATTATCATTGCGTCAGATGTACAGATATGTCAATGATATTATCTATAGAGTTTCTGCTTGGTTTTTGAAGTTGCGATGTTAGTGCTACATGTACTAGGAAATTACTGTGGAAGGCTATGTAAGAGAGAGTTTATGTATCATCATTGTGAATTTACCAACCAATTGCTATTTTTATCAGATCCAAAGCCAATTCAATATGAATATAAGATTCAAAAGATTTTTTCTTTAAGCGGGCTTTATGTCGGAGGTGAAGTTCTAATCGATAGGGTGAGAACTAAATCAACGCCGATAAAGTCTTCTCATGATGGTCTTATGTTTGCTTCATTAACAAAGGACTTAGTTGAAAGACTGAATAGTGTGATTTCAACTGAGGCGTTTGGATT
Source organism: Vibrio sp. E150_011 (assembly GCF_053544015.1). Classification (NCBI taxonomy): domain Bacteria; kingdom Pseudomonadati; phylum Pseudomonadota; class Gammaproteobacteria; order Vibrionales; family Vibrionaceae; genus Vibrio; species Vibrio sp. E150_011. The sequence continues at coordinate 175,690 of NZ_JBHFOL010000001.1, read as the reverse complement.
GGGATTCAAAGGTGGGTTTATTTTTGTTAACATTGAAAGGAGTAATTTATGTGATGTTAACCTTATTGAGATGATAAATCGGTTGAATAAAAATACACTCAATGCTGGATTTAATCTGGTCATTGAGATCACAGAGAGAAATATTTGTGGTGATTGTAAAGAAATTATAGGTGGATTGGAACGTTTGAAATCTAAAGGCATCTTGGTTGCAGTTGACGATTACAATCTGTACGACAATGATTTTAGAATGTGCGAACTTGATGACGGTTTATATGACATAGTGAAGATTCGTGCACCATATAACTATAGCGAATTTATAATATTAAAAGAATTTATACGGGTTAGAAGAGAAAAAGTCGTTATAGAAATGGTGGAAACAAAGGAAATATTTAATGAGATAAAATCTATGTCTCAATTTGTTTGGGGTGTTCAAGGGTTTTATTTCGATAGAGGTACACCATTGTTTTTATGATCAATAAATTTTAACGCTATGAGTAATGTTTAAATAGTAGAACATTATTTTTATCTATTGTTCGGTGATGTTTCTTCGCGATATCGGTGACCTCTGACAAAAAATATGAGGGCTTTGTATAGGTCAAACTTGCAGTGGTCGTAAGAGGTTAGCAAAAGATTGGCCGATAGAAAAGCAGGTAAATAATGCGCCCCAAGCTTTTTGTTATTCGAAATTGATTCTCGTACGTCGTGAAGTCTTGTCGCTGTCGAAGGCTGTAGTGATTTTTTGTCTCACTTACAAGATATGTGATTTTAGAAAGTTCATGTTTATACTCGCACGGATAATAGTACACAAGCGAATCACTTCGATTGTAGCGAGAGCGTTGTGATTCACATCGCATGGAAATAATTGATTAAAATATCGTTCAATATTCTTATGCTTAAATCCTTCAATTACACTGCTTTTTCTCCCTAACAATCTTATTGAATATGTAGCGCTCTTCTTGGACTGGAGCTGATGACCTGTATGATGAGTGCTCCACGAAAATCATCTGCAGCTTGGTTGTCGTTCGATGACAGAATTGAACGCAGTACTGTTGACCACACGAGCGCGTCTCTATATCTAAATGACTCATGTCGTCGTGTACAATGACATCACAGTCAATGAGGTTAAGTGTTTTTAGTGAAATGAATAACCACCAAACCACTATGCGCTAGTTAGCCTTCTTTCATATTACTTCTCATACCTCACAGGCGACTGTTGAGTATTGGAACTATACTTTCGATTCACGCTGTAGAATATTTCGATACACTCGAAGATATCGATTCGAGCATCCTTTTTCGTTGGGTTAATTTTTACTTACCTCTTCCTCTTTTCAATAGCTGGAAAAGCTTTCTTCGACAGCATTGTCATGGTCGTTCCTATATCCTCAAACCCCGATCTGGCTCTTGGCTTTGGGATTACAGTCCTTCTTGTTTACATTCATGGTGCTTCAACCATGCGTAAAACCACGTGGATGAATGTCAAGCGCGCTGCACATTCTTCGTACAATCTAGATAGGTATATTTGCACTAAAGATTAACATTTCGCATTAGAACGGTGCAACTTACCTACTTTTACTGAAAAGAATGTCAATAATTTGGGGACATTGTAGTTGGTACGCATATTGCTTTATACCAATTGGATCCACTTGGTATCCCAAAATAAACAAGGATGATTTATGAAAATTAAGAATATGATTTTGGCTGCTATTGTTTCTACTTTTTCAATAAGCAATGCCTACAGCGCAATTACATTAAAAGCGGGTCATTCCGCTTCTGAATCGGAACCTTATCATATAGGTTTGTTAGCGTTTGCTGAGGCGGTTAAAGAAAAAACCAATGGTGAGATTGAGGTGGAAATTTATCCCAATAACCAACTAGGTACTGAGAAGGAAATGATTGAAGGGATTAGTTTTGGGACGCTAGATATAACGGTTCCAACCAACGGAGTATTAACTAATTTTGTTCCAGAGTTGGCAGTATTGGATTTACCATTTTTGTTTAAGGATCGGAATCACCTTTACACTGCGATGGATGGTGAAGCGGGAGCAAAACTGACAGAGAGCATGGAGAAAAATGGTTTCGTTAAGTTGGCGTTTTACGAAGCAGGCATTCGTCATATTATGACGACGGACAAGCCAATAAATTCTATTGACGATTTGTCAGGTTTAAAAATCCGTACGATGCCAATTCCTGCTCATATTAGTTCTTTTAATGAGTTCGGCGCGAATGCATCGCCATTAGCTTATGCTGAACTATATGGCGCGTTAGAGGCAGGCGTTGTTGATGGTGCTGAAGCGGCGAATACTAATTATTATGCAAAAAACTTCTATGAGGTAGCCCCATATTGGGCACAGGTCTCATGGACGACATTAGTTGCCGATTTAATAATGAGTAAACAAAAATTTGCTTCATTATCACCAGAGCATCAGAAAGCAATTATGGAAGCTGCAGCAGAATCAGCCAGTATCGAACGTAAAGCTTACTCTGATATGGATGAAAGTTTGCTGACAAACATCAAGGCCGCTGGCGTTACTGTGACATACCCCGATGCAGCTCCATTCCGAGAAGCATCGATTAGCGTATATGATGAATTTGTTACTTCTGATGCACAAAAAGAAGTTCTTTCGCTTATTTTGAATTAGGAGGTAAACCTATGCTTCTGAAATTACTAAATACAATCCGCCTTATAATAGAGAAAACGACCATGATTCTATTTTTTATTATGGTTACTTCGGTGATAATTCAAGTCGGTGGGCGATATATATTCAACTATTCTATTGCATGGACAACGGAGTTAGCAACGTTCTCTCAAGTGTGGTTAGTGATTTTGGGAGCAGGTATCGCTGTAAAAGACAAAATGCATGCAGGTGTAGATGTATTAATAGCTAAATTGTCCCGTAGATCTCAGGTTATTATTTCTTATATTGTGTTATCTCTTTGTTTGGCTTTTCTATTAATTACGTTATGGGGAACACAACAGTTGCTGGTTATTGGTTCTATACAGACGTCTCCAGCACTAGGGGTATCTATGAAATATGTATATATGGTCATGCCTGTTGGCCTTTCTTATATAATTCTTGAGTTGATAAGTTCATTTATACAAAAAGCTAATATTACATCGTTTAAGACGGTTTAATAAAACTAAGTAAAATAAAGAGGGCTATTATGTTAACGTTAGCATTATTATTATTTGCCATTTTGCTTGTGTTCGGTGTTCCTGTCTTCTTCACAATGGGGATTACGTCTACCTTCTATATATTAACTCATGACATACCAGCAGTAGTACTGAGTCATCGTATTTTTTCTGGTCTCGATAGCTTTACCATTATGGCTATTCCGTTCTTTGTCCTTTCTGGATTGTTGATGGAAAAAGGAGGGATTGCAGAGCGTATTATTCAGTTTTTTACTTCGTTAATAGGTTGGATATCAGGCAGTTTACTGTATGTCTCAACGTTAACTGGTACGGGGTTAGCTGCAATTTCTGGTTCGGGTTCTGCTGATACGGCTGCGATTTCGTCAATTATGTTGCCCGAAATGCGAAACCGTAACTATAACATTGATTTTTCCGCAGGGATCATGGCTTGTGCAGGTACCTTAGGGCCTATTTTGCCACCTAGTATCATGATGATAGTTATTGCAACTTTGACGGGAACATCGGTTGGTGCAATGTTTCTTGCAGGAATTTTCCCTGGTTTTTTGATGGTCCTAGTTCTACTGTTCGCTTGTCGAATTCATGTTAAGAATGATCCTGGGCGCTACCAAGCAGAAGTCACTTTTAGTTTACGTAAATTGGTGTTTGATTTTGTTCGTGCTATTCCAGCATTCCTAATGCCAGTGATTATTGTAGGTGGTATCGTATCTGGTGTCTTTACACCAACTGAAGCGGCAGCTATAGCTGTTGTTGTCGGTTTTATAGTGGGGTTATTGGTCTATAAAGAATTGACCTGGTCGGGGTTGCCTGCACTGATAGCAAAAGCGACAAAAATCTCTGCTGTTGTCATGATTATTATAGCTACAGCTTCAATCTTTTCTTGGATTATCTCGAGTCAGAATATTCCGGCAGTAATCAAAAGTGCGATTGATTCAGTTACTTCGTCTCCAATTACATTTCTATTAGCGGTAAACATTTTATTGTTGGTCATTGGAATGTTTATGGAGAGTATATCGGCCATTTTGATTTTAGTGCCTATATTGATGCCAATGGCTCAAAGTTACGGTATCGACCCTGTACATTTTAATATTATTGTGGTCGTTAATTTGGCGGTCGGAATGGTGACGCCTCCGTATGGCATCACTTTATTTGTGGCCTCAAGTATCTCACAGCGCAATCCAATGATTGTCGCAAAGGAAACCCGCATACCATTATTGGGAATGTTACTTGCTCTACAAGTAATTACATACTTTCCACTTATTTCCACTTATTTACCAAATGCAATTATGGGATAACATATTATGTTTAAAGGGACTTTTTCCGTTACGGTGACACCGTTTTCGGATGATTTAAAATCGGTAAATGTTGACGCTTTAAAGCAACATACAGAATGGCAAGTTCAGCAAGGTATTCATGGATTGATTCCATTGGGTAGTACAGGTGAATTTTTAAGTATGACAGATGAAGAGCGTTTAATCGTGCTTGATACGGTAGTCAATACTGTCGCAGGTCGAGTGCCAGTTCTTGCAGGTACTGGGGCTGAAGATACCCGTGAGGCAGTGCGCTTGATTAAGCAGGCGGAAGACATGGGAGCTGATGGTGCAATGATCATTCCCCCTTATTATTCAAGTCCGACGGCCGACGAGTTATACCAACACTATAAAACTATATCTGATGCTAGTAGCTTGCCTATCATGATTTACAACAATCCAGCTACGGCAAATGTGGATCTTACTCCTGAAATCGTCGCTCGCCTTTCGGAAATAGATTCCGTAAGTTACATCAAAGAGTCAACGATGGATGTGACTCGCATTCGAGATATCATAGAGTTATGTGGTGACCGAATGTCCGTATTTGGCGGAATTATGGGCTATGAATCCTTCCTTGAAGGGGCGGTAGGTTGGGTATCCGTAGCTTCAAATTTTTTACCTGGCCCGACAGCTAAAATGTTCGAAATGATAGATCAAAACCAAGATTATCTGTCCGCACGCGAAATCTATCTTAAGTACTTGCCATTAATTCGATTTGTAGGGGGCCATAACTATGTTTCCGGCAGTAAGCATTTACTGTCACTTATGGGTTGTGACTGCGGTATCCCTCGCGCGCCGCGTTTGCCGATGGCACCTGAATTAGCTGCACTAGCAGAAGAAATGGTTCAGGAGTTCGGTTTGGCAGATAGTATCAGATAAGGAGCATCATGATGGAATTTGATTTGGTGCTGGCTAACGCTACCGTAGTGACTGCTTCGGATCAGTATATAGCTAATATTGGAATTCGAGATGGAAAAATAGCCTACCTTGGCACAGACAATATTCAAGCGAATCGAGTTATCGACGCTAAATTTCGTTATGTTTTACCAGGTGGTGTGGATGCACATTGTCATATGGATCAACCTTGTGATGATGGTGCTGTGATGGCAGATGATTTCGATACTGGCACGTTATCAGCGCTTTGTGGTGGTACAACGACAGTTATCCCGTTTGCTCTGCAGCAAGGTGATGAATCGCTCTTTGATACGGTTTCTCGTTATCGTGGTTTCGCAGAAAACAAAGCGCGTATTGATTACGCTGTCCACGTAATTATGACGAGCCCGAATAAAAAAATACTGTCTGAAGAAGTACCAGAACTGACTAAAATGGGTTACTCGCACTTTAAAATTTACATGACGTATGACAATTTGAAGTTGGATGACCGACAAATATTGGATGTGCTTAGTGCGGCTAAAGAAAATAATAACTTAATTATGGTACATGCGGAAAACGATGGATGTATTAGTTGGTTGACAGAGCGATTGCTGCAAGAAGAAAAAAAAGGCCCTGAATATCATGCAATCGCTCATTCGCGGATAGGTGAGCGAGAAGCTACTTTTCGTGCGATTGCATTGTCTGAGTTAGTAAATGTGCCGATTTTGATTGTGCATGTTTCTAATCAACAGTCGTTATCTGAAATTCAGAGAGCGAGGCGCCGAGGTGTTAATATTTTTGCTGAAACCTGCCCACAATACTTATTTTTGACACAAGACGATCTCGGTGGTGAAGATGGAATTAAGTATATTTGTTCACCCCCCCCACGTTCTAAATATGATCAGGATGCTATCTGGCAGGGACTCAAAGATGGTTCTTTTCAGGTGTTTTCGTCTGATCATTGCCCTTTTGATATTGAGGGAGATAAAGGTAAGAAAGTCGTTAACCATGGCAGTTGCTTCCATAACGTACCTAATGGTATTCCAGGTATTGAGACTCGCTTACCATTGCTGATGAGCCATGGTGTAGATACGGGAAAATTATCTATTCATCGTTTTGTACAACTGACCGCAACGGCTCCCGCGCGGCTCTATGGTCTTTATCCCCAAAAAGGAACGATTGCAATTGGTTCTGACGCAGATCTTGTTATATGGAGTGACTCGGTACAAGAAACAATTAGCAATAGTCAATTGCATCACAATGTGGACTATACCCCGTACGAAGGGATGTCACTTACAAGAAAGCCTAGAATTGTAATTTCTCGAGGGGCTGTCGTCTTTGATGACGGGAAACCAACGGCTGAAAAAGGTCAAGGGCAATTTGTGTTTTCTGGTAAGCCGGACACAAGTGAGTTTGTTTAGAGAGGACCAAGTTATGATGGAACAGATAAAACAATATATGGATAAATTGGTCTCCATAAATAGTGTTTACCCAACCAATTCTTGCAAAGAAATTTGTGAGTATATTGAGAAAGAATTAACTCGATTTCCATTGCAGGTGACATTACATAATCATGCTCCAGATAAGTACAACGTTTGTGCGACACTAGGTGAAGGCCGTCCTCACTTAGTATTGAATAGCCACGTAGATACTATTGCCCCAGGAGATGGTTGGGAGAGCGCTCCCTTCACTGTTACTCAAGAAGGCGACAATCTTTATGGCCTTGGCATTTCTAACTGTAAAGCTCTTACAGCCTTACATATGGCGTTAGCCAGCAAACTGGCGCAGGACGTGAATTTTACTGGAAAAGTGACTTTTACATTTGTGTGTGATGAAGAAAAGCTAGGTCAAGACGGTCTCGCAAGTCTCAGAGGTGAAGTTTTAGGGCCGGTAGACAGTTTACTTGTCGCAGCACCTAGCAATAATCAATTGATTTGCCGTGAGCGCGGTATTATGTGGATGAAGTTACGAGTTTTTGGAAAGTCAGCTCATGCAGGTAAGCCTGAGATTGGCGATAGTGCGGTATTGCGAATGGTTCGGATACTTTCGAAAGTCGAGGCTCAGTATTTGCCTACACTAAGTCAGCAAGATCGCGATGGCCTTGCCTCAACGATGAATGTTTCAAAGCTTCATGGTGGCGAGAATACCAATGTCGTACCTGCCTATTGTGAAATAGAAATCGATAGGCGCTTCCCTTGGGGTATTAGTGTAGATCAGGCTTTTACGGAACTAGAACAGTTTATAAGCTCGCTTGGTGAACCAGATGATAGCTGGGAATTACTTACTTTACTCGGAACGGAGCCTTATGAAAGTAAGTCGGAGGGCAAACTGAACGAAAGTTTAGGTTGTGCGATAGAGAAGATTACAGGCAAAGCGCCACAGTATATTGATGCGGTGGGTGCATTTGATGGTCGCTATTTTTCTTCTGATAACCTTGAAATCATAACTTTTGGTTCAGGGGATGGGGCAGAAGGACATGCAGATAACGAGAAGATCAGCTTACAAGAGCTAGAAGCTAGTGCCGCTATTCATTTAAATGCGATCCACCGCTATTTGAATATCGAGGGTAATAAATGATGCAGAGAGATAGTAACCTCGATTGGCCAGAAGAACGAATTAGTTTTCAGTTTGAAGGTGAGTGGTTAAATGGTGTGAAAGGGGAGTCCATTGCCTCAGCTTTGACCGTTGCCGGGCGTTCTTTAAATGCTAAAAATAGCCGCAATCGTGTCTTTTGTGGTATGGGCGAATGTCAGCAGTGTTTAGTCACTGTTGATGGTGCAATAAGTCAACGTGCTTGTAAAACTCAGCTAAAAGAAGGGATGTCTATATCTAGACAGCATGATGTGGTGCGAGCCCCTAAAGTCAGAGAGCCTATTGATGAAAACACTTCGACCTATACCGATTTAAGTTTCGATGTTGTCATCGTCGGTGCGGGACCAGGAGGTCTTGCAGCTGCTAACACCGTTGCTAGTAATGGTATGGCGGTACTACTTGTGGATGAAAATGACAGCAGTGGAGGGCAATATTTCAAACAACTGCAGCCTGAACTTTCTAAGGTAGAAAACAACTTAGACTTACGTCATATACAAGGTCGAGAATTGATCCGCAAGACTTGTCAGTCTGGGGTGACAACATGGATCAACTGTATGGTGTGGCATGCTGAAAATAAATCAGAAGGCGGTGTTCGTCTATTGCTAAACCGTAAAGCTGATAATTATCGAGTGGATGCACGTTATGTCATTATTGCTACTGGTGCTAGGGAACTACCTGTAAAAATACCTGGTTGGGACTTACCAGGCGTAATGACCTGTGGCGGGGTACAAATATTAAAACGTCGATTTGGTGTTTTACCAAAAGGACCGTATTTGTTCATTGGTAATGGTCCATTGTTGCTTAATGTTGCGCACGATGTTTCAGAATCGATGGAGGAAACCGTAGCCGTATTAGAAATGGCGAAAATTAATAGTATTAGAAATCTACGCCCAATGACATCTATGGTTTTTTCCGATATTTCATTAGTAAAACAGGGGGGTATTTTTCGACTAGGCCTGTTGAAAAAAGGTATCAGCTATCAAATAGGAATAAGGCCAATTAAGATCATTTCAGTAGCGGATGGCCTAATGTTGTTCTGGAAAAATGATAAAGGCGAAGAACAACGTTCAGAATGTAAAACATTAGTCATGAGCGGAGGTTTAGTTCCTAATAGAGATCTAGCTAGATTACTTGGTGCTAAGCCAACAGAAAATACTAAAAATGGCAGAAGTAATTTGCCCCATGTTTATATTATTGGTGAAGCAAGCAATATTGGTGGTTACAAAAAAGCGTTATTAGAGGGCGAAGCGGCTGGTTTAGATCTTCTGGAAAGTATAGCGAAACCTGATAAGGGGAGTTATGAACGGGTTTTAAAATTTCAATCTTCATTAGCCTCTGTCTTTTCGGTATCACCTTTGGATATTGATGATGCGACAGTGATTTGCCGTTGCGAACAAGTTCGAGCAATTGATGTGAAAATGGCATTGAAAACCGGCGTTAGTTCTGCAAGAGGGTTAAAACAGTTAACTCGTATTGGGATGGGGCGTTGCCAAGGCCGATACTGTCAGTCAAGTATGACACAGTTATTAAATGATCAAGGCGTTGACGTTGAACCAATGACTCAGCGAACGCCTATTCGCCCTGTTCCGCTGGGGTCTTTAAGTCAAGAACAACCAGAATGGGTTAAACACTATCGAGCGACACCTAAATCCCTCGTACAGAATCTTTCGAGATGTAACGATACTCTCGCAGATAACAAGCCTGAAAGTGATTTTGTGGTAATAGGAGGCGGGTTAGTTGGATTGTTTTCTGCCTACCATCTGGCGAAAAGCGGCATGAGTGTGACGTTGCTTGATGGAGGGCGAACGAACGGTCAGGCTTCTGGAGGAAATGCGGGAAGTTTACACGCACAGTTGCTGTCATTTGACTTTTCTGAGTCATCAGCTCTAATGCCAGCAGATCACACGCTTTCATTACAGTGCGAAGCGATTGACTATTGGAAGACACTCGAATTAGAAATGAATGCTGATTTTGAGTTGAGCCAGCAGGGCGGACTGATGGTCGCGGATAACGATCTAGGTTTACTAAAGTTAGAGAAAAAAGTGGCTCGTGAAAGGCGTTTAGGTGTTGATGTAGAATTGATTGATCGCGCTCAATTACGAAACTTAGAGCCGGCACTTTCAAACAATCTAGTCGGAGCAGCACTTTGTCACAATGAGGGTAAAGTAAATCCTCATAAAGTGGCTTCGGAATTGCGCAAACAGCTGGATGATCTAGGCGTTATCATTCATGAAAATTGCCCTGTACAAGCTATAAGTGAGGTACCTCGCGGGTTTGTAGCCAAATGTGCTTTAGGTAAGTTTAAAGCAGGTAAAATTATTAATGCTGCTGGTGCATGGAGTGGTGAAATAGCATCGATGGCAGGAGGTAGCGTACCTGTGTTTGGTGCACCTTTACAGATGATTGTCACAGAACCTGTAGAAAAAGTGACTACTCGCTTGATAGCTCATGTAGGCCGCCATTTAACTTTGAAGCAAGCGAATAAAGGTAACTTCTTAATTGGAGGGGGCTGGACGGCGGGATATGATCCTTTATCGAGCCACTCCACGGTCATGATTAATAGCTTAAAGGGCAATGCTTGGGTTGCAGAGCACGTCATGCCGATGCTCGGTAATGTCAATGTTATTAGAACATGGGCAGCGATGAATATCGATATTGATGGAGCACCTGTGGTTGGAGAAGATACAAAGGTGAAAGGTTTGTTTCATGTTGTGACGAGTAACGGTGTTACCCTTGCACCTTTGGTGGGAAAAATGATCACAGAACTTGCAGTTGATGGTTTTCGTGATTCGATACGAGCAGAGTTTTTGCCTTTACGTTTTGGTTAAGGAATGAGTATATGGCTATCGATTTAGATTCGGACTTATGTATAAGCAGAGTACACGCATTTACAGCGGAGGGTATGAAACTACGTGAATGCGCTTATGAGTTGCTCCATGAGCTGATTCTTAGTCACCAATTAAAGAGTGGTACTCCGCTAGTAGAGCGAGAGCTTGAAGCACTTTTTGGTATCTCACGCACTCCGCTTAGGCAAGCAATCGAAAAGCTTGAAGGGCAAGGGTTGGTGTCTCGAGTTAGTGAACGAATGGCATGTGTTAAAGTGGTGAATCTTGAGGAGTATATTCAAGCACTAAGTATGCGTTTGATATTAGAAGTTGAAGCCACAAAGTTATGTATCAAACGGATCCCTCGAGACGCATTTATAGTCGTTACGCAGTTTATTGAGGCTAGCAGTGCTTTAGACAATGACACACAAAAGCACTGGTCTTTAGATAGCTTAGTTCATGCATTAATTTCCGACAATTGTGGTAATCAATTGATGAAAGAAACGATAGAACGTATGCGTATCATTTGTAATTTGTATGAAGAACCTCGCACTACTTATTCTAGTTTGCCGGGGTGGCAAGAACACATTGACATTTTTAATGCACTTATGAACAGAGACGAATTTCTTGCAACACAATTAATGGGACAACACCTGACGTCGATTAAACAGCGCTTGCTTGGTGATTTATAACGGTAAATCTATTTGCCCCCAAGGATTTGAACATATTCCCGCCTATGGAAACGGACTTCTCTCTAATTAGAATTCTTTAAAGACTTATTTGACGTGGAAGGTTATGTCATTGGTGCAGATAATCCAATTGCACCAGTTTGCCTGCCAGGATATCCATCAAGTGGCGGTGCGGCATCGGTCGCAAACGGTGACGCTGATTTTGCACTTGTAAGTGACACTGGCGACGCAGTTCGTGTCCCTGCTAGTTACTGCCGGTTGTTGGCTTGAGATCAATCAAGGTCTTTTAGAGTCAGTAAATTCTCCTAAACAGATTAACGATCGTAGCTCTATTTCGCTATCAGCGTTTAAATAAGCTAATGGCGCAGAGTAATGTGGGAGTCGAGTTAGAACAAGTCTCAGCATAGTTTAACCCCTTGCATTTTGGTATCGCTCTACTGGGCAAGAAGTATCACTCGTAAGCAATAACTAATAAGCAATTGCCAAGCATGAGCAGACGAGGTTTATTGATTGGATCTCTAAAGTATTAAGGATTGACCATGTTTTGTGGGTACTAACTACTACACCAGGTGGAGAGCCAAAACTTGCTATCCCAGATGAACATACAAACCACTTTTACTGCACCGCATTATAAAGCGTTACAAGAAATCCTCGATGCTGGTGGTACGCCAAGTGAAGCGATGGTTGCCGCTGCACTAATGATGGTAGTGCAACACCCTAATATAAACTGAATTGCATTGGTGGTGACGGGTTGTGGCTGATAGCTAAAGCTGGCAAGAATCTTGTTGCAATTGATGCTAACGGTGCAGTGACGATAGAAGTTGATGCTGATTACTACCGAACCTTTAGACAATAGCTCCCACATAAAAGGGAAGAAGCTTTTATCATTTGGTGGCTAAAGTGGTCCCCTGCCTTTTGTTTAAGTTCAGATGATTCAAAATGGGCCTCAGTACTAATGGCCTGAAGAGTGTCTAGAATTTTCAGGCATTACCAGTGGTATGGTTTGTCTAAAAAAACGACACCTCATCATGAAATGTCGTTTCGCTTATTCTGTTTTAGCTTTTAACTTTTAGCTTTTAGCTTTGGGCTTCCGCTTGCACCGTAGGGACTGCCGCACGTTTTGGCTGCATAAGGAAATAGTATGCGATTGCTGCTGAAAACCCACCGATAAATAGAGCAAAATTTGCTAGCGCTGTGAATATAAATGTGGCAAAAATTGCAATAGTACTAGAGATAATAAGCGCATATACACTCATCATATTGACACCATTTTTATACCAGTATGCACCTTCTTTAGATTCAGTATATAAAGATTCGACATCGATTTTTCCTTTTTTCAATAAGTAGTAATCAATAATAACGATGCCGTACAGTGGCCCAATCATGGCGGCTAGTACATCAACCGTGTAGTGGATGACTTCTGGGTTGTTAAATAGATTCCAAGGCATAAGTAGTACAGAACCAAATGCCGCAATAAATCCACCGGCTTTAAAGCTGATTCTTTGTGGTGAAATATTAGAGAAGTCGAATGCAGGTGCGACAAAGTTCGCGACAATATTTATTCCAACCGTTGCCAGAATAAAGGTTAATGCCCCCAGTACTGTAATGATTCCTGAGTCAAGTTTTTTGACGGTTTCCACTGGGTCAGTAATCATTTCACCGAAGACAGGAAGTGAGGCTGACACAATGATCACACTGAATATGGAAAAGAGAATGAAGTTAACGGGTAATCCCCAAAAGTTTCCAGACTTCAAATCCTTATAACTTTTGCAGTATCGTGAGAAATCGCTGAAATTAAGTGTTGGTCCTGCAAAGTAACCCGCGACAAGAGAGGTAGCGACAACCATGGTGCTAAACACGTTCCAGCCCTCTAACTTTTTAGAGCTGAGATTAAATTGGATATTGTCCCAACCTGCTAAATAAATCATATAACCGCATAGAGCAAACATCGCGATATAAATAGCTGGTCCTGACCAGTCGATAACCTTTCGAATCATATCCATACCAAACATAAAGACAATACCTTGAAGCACCCACATAGAGGTAAACCCAATCCAACCTAAATGGGATAATCCAAGGAATTCAGATTCAGCAAGGCTTGCCGTGTTTGGGAAGAAATAAAGAAGCAATATGATAAATGAACTTGATGCTAGATAGGTTTGTATCCCGTACCAAACTACTGCAATCAGACCCCTGATCACGGCGGGAATATTAGCACCAAAGACGCCAAATGACATTCTTGCTACAACAGGGAACGGAATACCAGCTTTTTGACCTGGTTTACCCATTAAGTTTGCGAATACTAATACGATAGATATACCGATTAGCAGTGAAATAAACACTTGAATTCCGTTTAAGCCAAGTGCGAATAAACTTGCTGCAAATACATAACCACCCACACTGTGTACGTCAGACATCCAAAACGCAAAAATACTGTACCACCCCCAACTTTGCTCTTTATCTGGGGCCAAATCTTCATTGCTCAGTCGTTTACTGACGGGTAATCCTTTACTCATAGTCATCACCTTTTATTAATTGTATACAATGTTGCTAATACAATTTGCATGCCAATGTTGAAATGTCGATTTTTACGGGTTTTAGGTATGACAAAAGGATATTACGATTATAATAATGCACTGAGTTGAGGCTTTATGTTCTATTTTAGTGCGTTTGCGTTCGAGTTTTTGCTATTTTAACTCGGAAATAGCTTGTTTAGGCGTAAATAGTAAGAATTCAATGTGGTATGCAACTTGCTTGGTTATTGTATACATTATGAGGTTTTGAAAGTGTTAAGTGACGACAAAGTATATAAACAGATATTAAAGGCAATCGTTGAACATGAACTGCCTCCAGGTGCCAAATTACCGGAAGATAAGCTGGCGGAAGCATTTAACATTAGCCGTACGGGCATTCGTAAGGTGCTGCAAAGGTTAGCGATTGAAAAGCTGGTTGTGATTCAACCGAATAAAGGGGCACATGTTAATCGTCCAAGCCCCCAACAAGCAAAAGAAGTGCTAAATAGCCGTATCATGATAGAGCCATTGCTAATCCCTGATATTGCGGCTAGTTGGACCGTGCAGCACTCGCAGCGTTTTGTCAAAATGGTTGAGCTCGAGGAGCAAGCTAACCTTTGTGGTGACTTGGCTGAAGCCATTCATTTAACGGCCAAGTTTCATTACGAGTTAGCGAAGTTATCAGGGAACAGTATCTTGGCGGAATTTGTTGAGCGCCTTTGTTATCACAGCTCACTTATTATTGCGGTCTACGGCAATAAAAAGAGTGTGCACTGTGAAGGTGGAGACCATCTTGAATTACTTGAATTACTTGATAACAAAGAGACAGAGCAAGCCGTTCTTTGGATGCGTGAGCATTTGGTAGAGATACAATCGACGATCCACTTAACAGATACAGACATTACACCAATCGATTTTACACAGTTATTTAATCAACACGAAGACACGTAAATTCAGTTTACTAGCAAGGATGAAGCATGAAGATTAACATTATAAATCCAAATACCTGTCAGGGGATGACCGATAAAATAGCCGAAACAGCCAGGCAATGTGCCGGTCCAAGTGTGAGTATTGTTGCGTCTTCACCGAAGCATGGTCCTTTAAGCATAGAGAATGCGTTTGATGAAACGATTGCAGCCGCAGCAATGCTCGATGAAATTATCGCTCGAGATAAAGAAGGGGTTGATGCACATATCATAGCCTGTTTCGGTGACCCCGGTTTGGATGCTGCTCGTGAAATCGCGAATGCACCAGTGATTGGTGTTGCTGATGCTTCATTTAAACTGGCCAATTTGGTTTCACACAAGTTTGGTATTGTTACAACAATGACCCAAACGATTCCTCTAGCGAAACACCTTTTACATAAATATGGTTATGAGCGCTCTTGCAGCGGGGTCCGGGCTACTGATATCCCAGTGTTGGCGTTAGAAAAAATTGACCAAACTAGTTATAACTTACTGCTTTCTGAATGCCAGAGATCCATTGAATTGGACGGCGCCGAAGCGATCGTATTAGGTTGCGCAGGTATGACTGACCTTGTGAACGAGTTATCCCAGCAACTCAGAGTTCCCGTTATCGATGGTGTTACTGCTGCTGTGAAGCTTGCAGAGTCTCTGGTATCTCTAGGACTTAGTACATCGAAAAAAGGTCAATACAAAGCACCTGTATCTAAACAATACATTGGTCGTTATGCACATTTATCCGCAGTCATTTCAAACTAATTACACGACAAGGAAGCGTACCGTTATGCAGCAAGATAGAAATTATATTGGTTATGGTGCCGACAATATACCTGATGCAAATTGGCCGAATAAGGCAAGGATAGCCGTTCAATTTGTGCTTAATTACGAAGAAGGCGGAGAAAATTGTGTTTTACATGGCGATGAGCACTCAGAGGTTTTTTTGTCTGAAATTGCCGGAGCACAAGCTTATCAAGATCGACATATGAGTATTGAGTCGTTATATGAGTATGGTTCTCGCGTTGGTGTATGGCGTATTTTGAATGAGTTCGAAGAGCGTAATTTACCCCTAACATTGTTTGCTGTTACAACCGCGCTCCAGCGTAATCCTCCGCTGGTTGAGGCAATCAAAAAATCGAATCATGATGTCGTTTGTCATGGATTAAAGTGGATTCACTACCAAGATATGCCGATTGAACAAGAACGCCAGCAAATGCATGAAGCGATTGAAGTGATGGAGCAATTGCTTGATAAAAAGATCAGTGGTTGGTATACAGGAAGGGATTCACCGAATACGCGCAGCTTAGTCGTGGAGCATCCTGGTTTGGCTTACGACAGTGATTATTATGGTGACGATTTACCTTTTTGGGTGCAGAGTAAAACCGATTCGTCTAATCAATCGAACCAATCCCAGGCTCACTTAGTTATCCCTTATACTCTTGACTGCAATGATATGAAGTACTCATCACCTTATGGGTTTAGTCATAGTGACGAGTTCTATCAGTACTTGAAGGACAACTTCGATTGTCTCTATGCTGAGGGAATACATAAACCTAAAATGATGTCTATTGGTCTACATTGTCGAATTACTGGCAAACCCGCAAGAATGATAGCATTGAAGCGTTTTCTTGATTACGTTCAACAGCATGAGGATGTTTGGGTTGCAAGTCGTCAACAGATCGCTGATCACTGGATTGAACGCCATTCCCCAAAGGCTTTTAATCGTGAGTAGTCCTTGCCCTTATATTGGATATGCATTTACTGAATTGATTTAAAGGTATAATCGACTCAGAGGTATAATCCTGATTTTGGGAAGTTCAGCTTTATTATCCAGTGTTTGCTGATATCGCTAGTTCACTTCTGGACTTAAGCTGTTGCAGGTAACCGCTTTGGTCGACCAGAATGCAAGCTAGCGTTTGATCAATTGAATGCCAAGCGCTGGTAGCGTGATCTGTCAGCGGTTAGGCCATAGCGTGGCATGAAATTACTTGTTACATTCTAAAATAGAAATGAGTGCCAGACGATAAATAGGTAACTCGTAGAGAGCAGTAATACTATCGCACTCAAGGAGATTTTGATGAACGATTCCAGGCGCGATACCGCCATTGAATTGGAAAAATCTTGTGAGAATCGATTCTGCGCATAAAGGGAGCCCATCATCGTAAACGCACCAGCTAGTAGACAGATCAATGTTGGGTACTCCATTGCCAATGTGACTCTGAGGTATGCGAATACGACTAGTAACAATACTAATTGAGTGCGCAACCACGACATTGATGTCCTTTGTGGCTGCAATCCTTTATCACGAGTCGTCATCAAACGGTTATCACTAATACAATAATAAATGCCAGCAACAGCATGGTACCGCTGATCACTTTTAAAAAGTGGGTGTATCTGAGGTCCGAACTATTTCTCATCGCTTTCTCGTTATCTGCCCAGCGGCGATAGGCAAATAAGGCCAATGTTCCTGAGAATAAACATAAGAATGATGATAATAATACGCGTACCAGCGAGTTCGCCAGATCCGGTGTGAGTTGATCCAATGCAATAGCACCAGCTAAGAGTGCAAGAGACGTTCGAATCCACGCTAGATAGGTACGCTCGTTAGCGAGAGAAAAACGGTAATCAGGGGCTTCTCCTTCTTCTCTCCATGACCGTGGTGCAGTTCTTATTCGTTTCTTAGTCATATTTACGTTAAACCAGTGATAGTCGGTAGTCAGCTAAAACATTCAAGTCTACGGGGGTGGGTTTACGGCTGTCTTTGCGCAGCAATCCGGTCTCTTTTAAACCTTTACAGTAACGGATAACGGTGGTGATATCTGTTCCGCTGTATTCCGCTATCTCTCGATACGTCCACGGATAGTCGGGGTGCATTTCAAAGAAGTAAGTGATAGTGTCAAGAATCCGTTTCCGGGCATTGAAACCATTAAATTGCATCAACCTTTTTTCAGCTTCCCCAAGCTCGTAGCAGACTTCCTTCATTAGGTAGCTAGCAAGATTAGGCGCTATCTCATCTAGAGATTTAAAATCGTTTACATTTATCTTTACTACGATGCTATTCAACATTGCTCTTGCTGTTGACGGGTAGTTTTGTCCTGTAAATAGTGAGCGGTAGCCAAAATAACTACCAGGACCATAGATTCTAAGCAGAGATTCCTTCCCCCCTTCTGAGACTTGGTATAAACCAATTTGACCTTGTTTGACGTGGTAAAAAACCTTTGCAGACTCGCCATTACGGTAAATCACCTGTTTTCTCGAAAAACTAGATACTTCTATGTGCGATTCAAGTGAGTGCATCAGGTTAGAGATCATTAGAGCCAGCCATTTGTTTGATAACAGCTTCTAAGATACTTCATAAATCAGTGACTAAATATGACCATCGCCATAAAATATGCGAAAGAAGATTTTGATGCAAAATTCAGTGATCTGTGCCAATCAGATTGATATATAATTAACCGATATTCTGTTTTTTTACAGTTAACTGGGCTTAAATACTAAAGATCACCGAGCCTTCTCGTCCGTTTATAATCAACCTTAATGTCTTCGAAGATTGTTCTGGTTGAACTCTAAGAGCGTGGCCAGTATCAGGTGCTCCCCGAGTCCCCATGGTGCAAAAGGTTCTTTCACAAATACGGCAGTAAGCTATCTTTGGCTCATTCTTTTCAAGTTAAAACCAGCAATATAGAAACAGATTCAATTTGATGATCAATTTGTTCAGAGTGTGGAAGTCGAACTAATTAAAAATGTCTCTTGGGGAGTTTGACGATTCAAATGAACCTCTTACACCATCCATTGTTGGTGCAGTTCGCACCAATAATGAGCGGTCAATAACAACGAATTCGCTCCAGATAAGTCTTTTCTTTTACTCTATTTTGATACTCTAGTGGTGTCACATTCACTAACTTTTTAAACTCTCTGAGAAAGTGAGATTGGTCGTTGAAACCAAGATCAATGGCAAGATCAGAAAAAATAAGATTATCAGTGTGATTAATACCATAAACTGCTGATTGACAACGAATTGCTCGACTGAATCCTTTGGGTGTCAATCCTATATCACTTTTGAATAACCGTTGCAGTGTTCGCGTTGTATAGCCAGAGAAACGCTCCAGATCTTGAACCTGAATATTTCCTCCATGCAGACAAATTTTTCTAATTATCTGGCTGGTCAGTTGAGAGGGTTCTCTTTTCTTTTTTCGTTTTAAAAACGCGTTCACGATATTCACTTTTTGTGAAAAACTATTAGACTCGACTATCTGCTCAATAAGCGGCATTGAATCTGCCATAACATCTTGAATATTATGCTCATATTCAATTAACTCTTCTGCTGAAACCGTCAAGAAATCAGGAATAAACCCTGGTACAAATCTAACCCCAAAGTAACGATGCCCAGGCTCAAAAAATACCGATCCAGCTTCTAATCTAGTCCCACATATCTGTCCGCTTGGTGAGTCTGCATCACAGTCAAATACCATATCTATACAACCGTCAGGGATTGCAATTGTGGGTTCGTATGAACGGCCTGCTTTAAAACTGTAAAAATGAGAGACTTCAGTATTTTCAGAGGGTAAATGAGTAAGGAACTGCTCCGAACTCAATACGAAAAATGGCTGCTTTGAGTGAATCCCCGAAATATTTGTTAGCAATGATGAGTCTGACATTTTCAATTCTCACTTTAATCCGATAAGTGAATAAAGCAAAGTGAATGCCAGTTTCTCTTTAAATACGTCAAGTAACCGATGTCGCAAAAATCCAATACAGGTTGGAGGGTTCTAAATAGTATCGAAAGCAATTACTCATACCTTAAGTTAAACGATGCCTAGCAACACCGGCTAAGAGTGGATTGAGTACTGCATAAAACCCGAAACTATATGGATATAGGTGACGATATGTCAGACAACACTAAGATAGATTTTATATACCTTTCTGAACAGGACATGATTAAAGCCGGCGTGACCGATATGCCAAATTGTGTCGATACGATGGAAGAGATGTTTGCGCTGCTTCATCAAGGTGACTACCGAATGGCTGGTGCCAACAATGACTCTCATGGAGCAATGGTGACGTTTCCAGATGAATCCCCTTTTCCTGACATGCCTAAGCCAACCGCTGACCGCCGTTTGATGGCTATGCCAGCTTATCTTGGTGGCGACTTTAAGACCTGTGGTGTCAAATGGTACGGGTCCAATATTGCCAACAGAGAAAAAGGGCTTCCTCGATCTATCTTGATGTTTATTCTCAATGATATTGAAACAAGTGCGCCATTAGCTTACATGTCGGCAAACTTGTTGTCCGCTTATCGTACAGGTGCTGTACCAGGGGTAGGGGCCCGCTATTTAGCTCGTAAAGACGCTAAGGTCATTGGTTTGCTTGGACCAGGTGTTATGGGAAAAACGACCGTCGCTGCTTTCGTCGCTGCTTGCCCAGACGTTAATACAATTAAAATTAAGGGACGAGGCAAAAATAGCTTAGACAGTTTTATCACTTGGCTTGCCGTTACTTATCCTCAAATAACGGATGTACAGATAGTCGATACCATTGAAGAAATCGTTCGCGGTTCTGATCTTATTACTTATTGTAATTCAGGTGAAACTGGAGACCCATCTACCTATCCAGAGGTTAAGCGTGAGTGGGTAAAACCAGGTGCATTCTTAGCTATGCCGGCAAGCGTTCGACTTGATGCGGGGATGGAAAGGTCAGATGTTCGTAAAGTGCTTGATAACACAGGTCTGTACGAAGCTTGGTATGAAGAAGTGCCAAAACCGACACATAATATAATTCCACTAGCAGGGATGCGCTTTATGGACATGATTGATGAGGGAACTTTGACGCCTGACGAGCTTGAAGATCTGGGAGAAATTGTTGCAGGCGAAGCGCTCGGCCGTAAAAGTGACGAGGAAATCATCATTATGTCGGTGGGTGGAATGCCAGTGGAAGATGTTGCTTGGGCAACCAAGATTTATCGTAACGCTGTCGAAAAAGGAATCGGCGTTTCACTGAACCTCTGGGATGAACCAGTACTTAAATAGTTCTGGATATAGCTCCTGATAAAGGGAGCCATGCCGCCAAATCTGTAACGAAGGTTTATGGAAGGTTCGGTGCTCGTCTAAGTCACCACTAATGCCCATCTGCATACCTAAACAGATTTGATCCTCTCTGAACTTATTTTAACAAGGTTACGCATTATGCAACGTATCAATTATTCATCAGGAACGTCACTCGAAGAAAGCGCAGGTTATTCACGTATGGTCAAAATAGGCAATCAAATCCATATTTGTGGCACTACTGCAGTTCAACCTGACGGCTCTGTTTACGGCACTACTGCTTACGAACAGGCCCAATACATTTTCGGTAAGTTTATTGAACTCCTTGCTCGCGCAGAGGCAGAGGCCAAAGATGTTTACAAGGTTAAGGCTTATGTCACCGATATGGGCTTGGCTAATGAAGTCGGTATGGCATATAGCGAATCTTTCAAAGAATTCCGTCCACTGTTCACCATGGTTGAAACACCTAAGCTGAATCGCCCAAGTCAGTTGGTTGAGATTGAGCTTGAAGCGATGGTTGGGTGTGAAGTTTTAATCTGATAATGACAGGGGGGACGAATGCCTCTGTGTATTGGCAAGGAGTTAAGTATGTTGAAAAGGTTACATGAAGGCTGTCTTGCTGCGGAGCTTGTGACTATCACCTTTGAAGGTAAGCAGTTACTGGTTCCGGTCGGTGAAACTGTTTTAGCCTCAGTGATGGTGGCGGGGGCGGGGTATAATCGAACCTCGCCAATAAGCGGAGTTAAACGAGCTGGGTATTGTCAGATGGGTGTTTGCTTTGAGTGCCTGATGGAGATCGATGGCGTACCAAATCAACAGGCTTGTGCCATTCAGGTGAGCGACGGAATGGTAGTCAATCGCCAGGATGGAAAGAAGGTGCTAGCCAATGGGTAATCAATACGATCTTATTATTATTGGTGCAGGTCCAGGTGGACTTGCCGCGGCCGTCACCGCCGAAGGTCTTGGGCTTAAGACTTTAGTGGTTGATGAGCAGCCTGAGCCAGGAGGGCAGATCTATCGCTCAATGGAACGCAGTCGCTCGGAAAATGTCGATGTGCTCGGCAAGGATTACTTCGCTGGCAAACCATTAGTTGAGACCTTTAGAGCCTCCAGTGCTACCTATATACCGAATACGACGGTTATAAATATCGCCAACAATTTCGATGTTGACCTGTTGTCTGGCGGGGAAACACAACGGGTACGCGGACGTCGTGTGCTGCTTAGTATCGGTGCTACAGAGCGACCAGTTCCAATGAAAAAATGGACATTACCCGGAGTGATGGGGGCGGCGGCGGCGGATATTTTATTCAAATCTGCCGATATGGTTCCGGATGAGCCCGTCGTAATCGCGGGTAGCGGACCCCTGTTGCTGCTAGCTGCCTGTCATCTGGTGGACAATGGCGTTGAAATTGCGGCTATGGTTGAAACGGCCAGTTTTAAAGATTACATCAAGGCGGCTCCCTACCTGCCAGGAGCTCTACTCCGGTGTAGTTATCTGTTGAAAGGTCTACAGATGCGATGGAAGGTTAAACGTGCTGGTGTACCGCTCTACATGGGGTGTCGCGATCTCGAGGTTATTGGTGGAGAGCGAGCAGAAGGGTTGCGCTTTTCTTATCGTGGCAGACAGAAGGATATCGATGCCAAAACCGTTTTACTGCACGAAGGGGTTGTCCCTAATATACGTTTGAGCGAATCATTAAACTGTGAGCATGAATGGTATGAGCCGCAACGATACTGGAAACCGGTGCTTGATATTTGGGGACAGACTAGCGTAAAAGGCGTGTCGATTGCTGGCGATTCAGCCGGTATTGGTGGAGGTCCAGTGGCGACAGTTAGGGGGCATTTAGCCGCTATTGATAGTGCTTATAAGCTCCAGATAATAAGTGAATCAGAACGTGACCGCCTTGCAGAACAACACAAAATATACCTCAACAAGGAAAAAGCTATTCGCCCCTTTCTTGACCATATTTTCCCACCGAGCCGACAGACTTTAGTACCAGCAGGCGACAATATCATGGTCTGCCGCTGTGAAGAAATCACCTCAGGTCAGATTCGAGAAGCTATCGGCCAGGGTGCACGTCACCCTACGCAGATCAAAGGCAGAACCCGGGCCGGGATGGGGCCGTGTCAGGGGCGTATGTGTGCAGCAACGATCTCAGAAATAATTGCGGATAGTTGCTCAATCGATATCGTTGATGTCGGGTCGTTGCGAGTTCGGACACCATTGAAGCCTTTGAGCATTGAGCAGTTTGCCAATATGCGCTTTGGGAGCAACGGTGGTGACAAGGACTGAAGCGGCCTTGACTAACAGAAGTTAGCACTGGTCGCTTGGAATACGCGGGAGTCGGCTAGGATTTACCGCACCATTGCAGAAGAGAGAAATAATGAAGAGAAGTGCAGACGTTATCATCATAGGTGGCGGAATTATCGGTTGCTCCACCGCTTACTACCTAGCAAAAAAAGGCAAGTCGGTCATCGTTCTGGAAAAGAGTAAGGTGATTGGCTACGGCGGCTCCAGTCGTAACGGTGGCGGGGTACGTCAGTCGGGGCGCGACAAGCGCGAACTCCCACTGGCCATGTATGGTGTGCAAAACCTCTGGCCGCACCTCTCTGAAGAGCTGGGAACTAACGTCGAGTATTACCAGCACGGCAATCTGCGTTTAGGTAAAACCGATGAGCACTTAGATATTCTAAGAGGCTTGACCGCTACTGCTGTGGACCAAGGGCTCGATGTAAAGATGATCAGCGGTGAAGAGGTGAGAGAAATCTGCCCGCATCTATCTGATGAAGTGATCGGTGCAAGTTGGTGTCCAAGTGATGGTCACGCTAACCCGCTGCAGACAACGTTGGCATACCATAATGGCGCACGCCAACTGGGTGTTCGGTTTTTGACAGGGCAGCATGTACTGTCATTGAAAATGGTGGCAGGCGTGTTACGTAAGGTTATGACGAGAGATGGCGAGTTTGAGGCGGACAGAATAATTTTGGCGGCAGGTCTTGAAAGCCGAGCAATCTCTCAGAGTGTTGGTGTCGATGTTCCAATGAAACCAGTTGCTCTTGATACACTTATAACCGATGCACAACCTCCGATGTTTTATCAAATGCTAGGCACTGCCATGGCAGATTTTTATGGACACCAGACCGCGCACGGATCGTTTGTGTTCGGCGGTGGATCCCCTTTGAACTCAGAGCTGATAAGCGGCGCTTCAGATCATACCCCAATAGAAGCTACGGCGGACACATGTCGTGGCATCCTTGGCTACATCCCTGCTTTGAAACACGCCAAGGTCGTGCGGAGTTGGGTGGGCATCATTGATTGGTGCGAGGACAAGGTCCCCGTTCTCAGTGGGGTTGAGGATGTTCCGGGCTTGATTCTAGGCTGTGGGCTTTCTGGTCACGGCTTTGGCATAGCGCCTGCCGTCGGTACCGTTTTGGCAGAACTTGCCTGCGACGAAATGCCTTCTATCAATATCAGCGAGCTAGGGTACGAGCGTTTTTCCCATCGAGCATAGAATTTTATAATTCAAAGTGTCATCACTTGAATGAGTTATAAAGCATGTCGCGAAAATACAATACAGGAGCGATGGCAGTTAATAGTATCAATATTATCCCGTTATCTAGAAAGGCTGGAGCATGGAAATAGTCCAGCTTGATGACGACTAACTTAATCTGGGTACAGGCTGAATGAACGGTAAGGTGAGTGTTTAGATTGAGCCTCAGTAAATGTACAAGGAGAGACAATAATGAGTACTAACCTCAAAAAGACCCTTGGTTTTTGGTCGTGCTTCGCGGTTGCAGTTGGCTGTGTCGTTGCATCAAGTACGCTAGTGTCATTAGGTCAAGGGATGGGCATCGCAGGTGGTGGTTTTGTCATCGCAATGATTACGGCTTGGTTGCTGCAACATTTTTCAGCACAGAGTTATGCAGAGCTTGCGTGCATGATGCCGGCATCAGGTGGAATTCGCACTTACACGCGTGTGGCAATGGGGGCTTTTCCTGCGGTAGTTGCTACGTTACTAGGCTATTTAGTGCCTAACTTGCTAGCTGCACCTGCTGAGTTGACGGTTGCAGGCTCCGTATTAACAGAAACCTTTTTCCCTAGTTTATCACCCGTCTTACTCGGGGGGCTTATTCTAGGTTTTCTAATGGTGATGAACATTGTTGGGGTCGATATATTTGCGAAACTGCAAATTGTCTTTACGTTAACCATGATTATCTCCATTGCGTTATTAGGGATTATTGGGTTGACCGGGATTGGTGCTCTCCCGGCACCAGAAATGGCTGACATTCCTTTTAATGCAATGGGGTCGGGCGTGTTCAGCCTCACTGCATTGGCTATTTGGTTATACATTGGTATTGAGTTTGTTACCCCTATGGCTCAAGAAACCAAGAAAGCTGAAAAAAACATCCCACGAGCGATGATCGCCGGCCTAGTTGTTATTTTTGGCGTGAATTTGGTTTATGGTTTTGCGTTATTAAAATATGTTCCGGCTGAGCAACTTACCACTTCTAATCATCCTCATGTGGATATGGCACTCGCGATGCTCGGTAAACCGGGCATGATCTGGATATCGATTGTTTCAATTTTTGCCAGCGCCAGTACGATCAATACTGTTATAGCAGTGGTTCCGCGTATGCTCTATGGAATGGCTTTGAGTCATGAACTACCTAAAGTATTTCGAAAAATTCATCCAAGATTCCGAACGCCTTGGGTAGGTATCTTGTTTATGTCCGGTGGTATCGCGGCATTTTTCTTTGGTGGCATTGTCAACTCTCCCGATCTGATTGTGTACATCTTGGCAGCATGTTGTGCATGGTTATTCTGTTACATCATCGCGCACATCAACGTCATCATATTAAGGTTTCGTTATCCGAACGTGCGACGTCCATATAAGACACGTTTTTACCCCGTGCCACAGATTATTGGTTCACTTGGTATCGGTTATGCCATTTTAAATATCGCCCCCGCTCCTGAGATGGCAGAAGCTATCTACAACCTTGTCGGTGTAATGGTCGCACTGTCTATGGTATATGCAGTCGTTTGGTTGAAGTTTGTGGTTAAACAGCCGCTCTTCAAGCCACTAGGGATCAAAGAAGCTCAGGCTGAGTGGAAAAAGGTTCATGAAGATTTAGTGCCAGCAGGCATCCAAGCCACATTTTGTATAGAACCCAAACCCCAACATTAATATTGCATATTCACTGATATTTTAAAAAAGGATGACATTATGTTTCTAGTTAAAGCGATTATCCGTCCAGAAAAAATTGCTGACGTGACAGACGCACTCTCTCAAGTAGATATTCAAGCGCTTACTAAGGTGCCGGTAATTGGTCGAGGTCGACAAAGCGGACTTAAGGTTGGAGACATCAGCTATAAAGAACTTCCGAAAGAGATGATTTTAACGGTTGTCGAGGACTACATGAAAGATGATGCCGTTCAGACGATTATTAACGCCGCTCGCACAGGCGATGGTAATCGGGGAGATGGTCGTGTGTTTGTCATTCCAGTGACGGAGTCCTATAACATCCGCACTGGAGAGCAAGATGATGAATAGCCAATAATACCAACCTACATAATCCAGATTGGTATAAGAAAAGGAAGGCTTAATGAGAGCAAAAAACAATGCCTTTAAAGTGGCGAAATCGGCACTATATAATAATGCGTTGGCATTCTCCCCGTATTGGGGAGGAGCGGAACAATCAGATGAAGGTAGCGTGCATTTTAACAACCTGCCAGAAGGATTAGGCAGCTTACAAATTGACCTAGACTTTAAGGCTCGCTGGATGGGCGGGACGTGCTCTATGAACATCGTCTTCTCTCGTCAAGTCGACCAAGCAGGAAGTGGTTGTTTGAAATTTAAGGGAAGCCGAAACGGGCAGTTCACTGGAAAAACACAAGGTGTGTTCTGTGCTGATCTGTTGACCGCATTGGATGCAGATACTGAACTTAAACAGACGTTGCGTTCTATCGACCTAGAATCACTCACAATCTATATCGAAAATGATTGTGTTAAAACGACGCTGACACCCTATGGAGGTGGAATGGTCTATCTCATCATTCCCCCAATGCGAACCCCCATACCGCTGCCACCGGAGCAGGTCGCGCCCATCGCTCAGGTGTTGAAAAAAATCAGTTCCTACATGGAGTAAATGTGTACCTTACTATTGAGTTAAGCTTTAAAAGAAGCTTTTGCTAAGTCCCATTTTGTGAGTGAGCCATAAAACCCGTATCTAATCACCTCGCTTCTAGCCAACACCACGAACAGAGTTTATCGATGTTCTTTCTAAAATGGCGTGAACTCCAAACAGCAACAAGTCTGGGCCAAAATCTAGAACGTGATAGAGTCTAGCCCGCCAGGCAAAGCGATAAAATATACGTTTGGTCACTGGCCAAAGCGGATTTGTTGTATTGTCGATCGTTATCTATCGACAATATTCGTACTGAACGGGTCATTAACCTGTAGGCTCTTGGCAGAAAAAACGAGTTATTCTCGACCACTCCAAATGGCGATGAAGTGAACGCGATGATCGACAGCATTGTCTAAACCTTCAAAGCCAACCCTTATCCCTATGACAACATACTTTAGTGCATTGTTTTAGGGCAGTGTGCACCATAACATTGGCATTATTGTGATAATAACCATTTAAAATATAGTGGCATATGAATTTAAGCTTAATAAACAAGGGGTTAATTATTTTTGTTGCGTTGGCACGTTCGTTGCAGTTCTTTGATTAGATGTTTCATTTGTTTCATAAAAATCAT
The DNA here is from genome assembly GCF_053544015.1 of Vibrio sp. E150_011. Lineage (NCBI taxonomy): Bacteria > Pseudomonadati > Pseudomonadota > Gammaproteobacteria > Vibrionales > Vibrionaceae > Vibrio > Vibrio sp. E150_011. The sequence continues at coordinate 147,980 of NZ_JBHFOL010000001.1, read as the reverse complement.
AAGGGAATGCTGTATGAATATGTTTAAAGTGATATTAAACACCGTGTTATCCGCATCATTATTGCTCACCGCGCACACTGTTAGCGCAACGCAACTTGAGTCTATTAAACAAAGTGGTGTGCTTAAAGTCGCCGTACCACAAGACTTTCCTCCTTTTGGTTCTGTCGATATCAACCTAAACCCACAGGGTTATGACATCGATATGGCTGAATATCTGGCTAGGAAACTAGATGTAAAGCTAGAGCTAGTGCCAGTCACAAGTGCCAACCGAATCCCGTATCTTCAGACCCGTAAGGTTGACTTGGTGATCTCTAGTCTTGGTAAAAACCCTGAGCGTGAAAGAGCCATTGATTTTAGCAACGCCTATGCTCCGTTCTTTCTCGGTGTATTTGGTAATGATGCTGAAGATGTGACATCACCAGAAGCGCTTGCGGGTAAAACAGTCGGTGTTACACGTGGTTCAGTTGAAGATATTGAACTTAGTAAGCTTGTACCGAGCGACACAACGCTCAATCGTTATGAAGATAACAACGCAACTTTATCGGCTTACCTATCTGGTCAAGTTGGCCTTATTGCAACAGGCAACCTAGTGGTCACAGAGATCGCAAACCGCAACCCAGCAAGAGCGCCTCAGGTTAAGTTCATGCTGAAAGATTCGCCTTGTTACATCGGCGTTAAAAAAGGCGACACCGCTTTACTTAACGAAATCAATACATTGATCCTGCAAGCTAAAGACGAAGGTGAACTTGAAAGCATTTCTCAGAAATGGTTAAAAGCACCGTTTCCTGCTGGTTTAGGCGCGTAAGTTAGGATTTATCTATGAGCTACCACCTCGATCTTCCAGGCCTGGCGCCTTATATTCCTCAACTATTAACTGGAGCCTGGACAACAATACAACTGACGGTGATATCAACACTTGGTGGATTGATCCTAGGCACGCTTTGCGCGGCAGGGCGCACACATAGACAGCGTTGGTTGCGTTGGTTGTGTGCAAGTTATGTAGAGGTGATTCGGAATACCCCTTTCATCGTGCAGTTATTTTTTATCTTTTTCGGGCTACCGGCCATTGGATTAAAGCTAACAGCATGGCAAGCGGGCAGTATTGCGATGGTGATTAATCTGGGCGCGTACAGCGCCGAGATTATTCGCGCTGGCATTGATGCTGCACCAAAAGGGCAGTGGGAAGCAGGTAAAGTACTTGGGTTGACGACGCGCCAAACCTTTATGCATGTCATTCTTCCTCCTGCCTATCAACGAGTCTATCCGGCACTAACCAGCCAATGCATTATCGTTATGCTTGGATCTGCGGTGGTATCTCAGATCTCGGTAGAAGAGCTGACGTTTGCGGCCAACTTTGCTCAATCTCGTAGCTTTTTGAGCTTTGAGGCTTATTTAGTCACAGCCATTATCTATCTCGTGCTATCCATGCTGATGCGTCAAACCTTCGCCATGGTTAAGCAGTATAGTTTTAAAAACCCATCGTTATAGGAGAATCAGAATATGATGCAGTTTTCTGATTGGGATATCTTACGAAACCTCCTGATGGCGGCAAGATGGACGGTGCTACTCTCCATCGTGGCGTTTATTGGTGGCGGTTTATTGGGGTTACTGTTGACGTTTTTACGCAGTACTAAGAATGTCGCATTTACCCGTGTTATCCAGGTGTACGTGGAGATATTTCAAGGCACGCCATTGCTCATGCAGCTCTTTCTCACTTTCTTTGGTTTATCGCTCATCGGCATAGAAGTGAGCGCTTGGTCTGCGGCCATCATCTCGCTAACGCTATTTAGTAGCGCTTTCTTTCATGATATTTGGCGTGGCTGTATTGAAGCGCTGCCGAAAGGGCAATGGGAAGCCTGCCGAACCTTGGGTTTCACTTATTTCCAGAGCATGCGCACTATCATTGCACCACAAGCAATGCGTATGGCGATTGCCCCGACCGTTGGTTTTTCAGTGCAGATCGTAAAGGGCACGGCGCTGGCTTCTATCATTGGTTTTGTTGAACTGACTAAAGCCGGCACCATGTTAAACAACGCCACCTTCCAACCGTTCAAAGTATTTGCCTTTGTGGCATTGCTATATTTTGTCATTTGCTTCCCTTTGTCGTTACTGGCTCGTTATTTGGAGAATAAAAATCATGTCACTCGTTAGCGTTGAACAAGTCCATAAATACTATGGCGAGAACCACGTACTCAAGGGTGTGGATCTGAAAGTTAAAGCGGGTGAAGTGATCTCAATCATTGGTCGTAGCGGCTCCGGAAAAAGTACCCTACTGCGCTGCATGAATGGCTTAGAAACGTACGAAGAAGGCGTGATTATTGTCGATAACCAATCGGTAGAGAATGATGATTACAAGCTAAGATTACTGAGTCGCAGCGTCGGTATGGTGTTTCAAAGCTTTAATCTTTTCCCGCATAAAACCGTAGGCGAAAATGTCATGTTAGCACCCAAGTTGGTGCTCAAGAAAACGGCGCAAGAGTGCGAAGCACTCGCGAGAGATTTGCTTGAAAAAGTGGGCCTAGCAGACAAGTTTGATGCTTATCCGAATAATCTTTCTGGCGGGCAACAACAGCGCGTAGCGATTGCTCGCTCTCTGGCTATGTCGCCTAAGGTATTGCTTTGTGATGAGATCACCTCAGCGCTCGATCCTGAGTTAGTTGGCGAGGTGCTCAAGGTGTTAGAGCACCTCAAAGAAGAGGGCATGACGTTGATATTGGTCACTCATGAAATGAATTTTGCCCGCGATGTTGGCGACAAAGTGGTGTTCATGAATCAAGGCAAGGTGTGGGAAACGGGCTGTAGCAATGAGGTGTTCGCGAATCCGCAGACACCAGAGCTGCAAAGCTTTTTATCAGCGGTGCGTTAATGATTCGCGAAGCGTTGTCATCCTAATAACCACGACTAGATAATAGAACCAACACAGCTATCTTAATATCGATAAAGGAACAAGCATGAGTCCCAGCAGTAACCCCTTAAGCGAACGCATTACTCGACATTATTCTGAGTTATCGCCAAGTAATCGTCGTCTTGCGGATTACTTGCAGATTAATCCAGAGCAGATTCTGATTATGTCGACCCATGAGATTGCCGAGGCGTGTGATGTGTCTAAAACCAGTGTTAGCCGTTTTATTCGTAAATTGGGCTATGAGGATCACCTAGCGCTGCGCAATGAGTTATTGGTTGAGAGAGATAAAGGCACACCGGTCATTATCGCTCCAGTAGAAATGCAGGAGTTTCACCAAGAGCTAGGGGCATTAGAGCAGCTATGGGCGCAATTGAGTCAAAGTGACCTGACGGACATTATTGCGACGTTGAGTAACGCGAAACGGATAAAGGTTATTGGCTATCGAAATAGCTACCCGTTAGCGATGCACTTTCGTCAGCAGCTAGTGCAGTGTCGCACTAATGTGGATCTGTTGCCGCTCCCTGGTCAAACCATCGGTGAGGATTTAGCCGCTGTGACGCAAGATGATTTTGTCATTGTGATTGGCATCCGCAGACGGCCACAATTCTTTGCCAAGATGATTGAGCAGTTACGCGCTCATAATGTGTTGCTGATCACTGACCAGTCGGGCCAAAAGTACACCCAGGATGTGACGCATTACTTTATCTGTCATATGAACAATCAAGCGCCGCTTGATAGCTACGCCGTGCCGATGAGTTTGATCTCGCATCTGGTGAATAAAACCTATCTACAACTTGGCGCAGATGCGGTTCAGACCAGCGGTAAAGTCTCGGCAAATTACACTCGTTTAGACGAGCTGGAATGAGTTAACATTGTCGCTAATCTTCTAATTTAAAAAGAAATTTATAATGAATATAGTCAATAAACTAAAAAAAGAGTGGTTCTTGGTGGGCATGGTCATCGCGATTGCCCTCGCTATCGTTACCCCTGAAGTTGGCAAGAGTAATGGCCTCATCCATCTTGATAAACTGACTGGGATTGGTGTGGCTATCGTGTTTTTCTTACACGGCCTTGGGCTTGCGCCAAGTGCGATTAAAAAAGGCTTTAGTAACTGGCGTCTGCACCTGTTTATCCAATGTGCCACGTTCGTTTTTTATCCACTGTTATGGGTGATCTTTGGCAACGCCTTTTTAAGCTACATGCCAGCGGCATTAGCGTTTGGGTTTTGCTATTTGTTTGTGTTGCCAAGTACCGTTTCTTCATCGGTAGCGATGACCAGTATTGGCAAGGGCAACGTACCTGGTGCCATCTTCAATGCTTCACTATCAAGCATTCTAGGTGTCCTTATTACGCCGTTTTTGATTCAGCTATTTATGGGCTTGGAAGGCGCAGAACTCAATCTGGCAGATTCGATCATCTCTATTGCTAAGCTGTTATTGGTCCCAATGATTGCAGGGCAACTGATGCGTCCTTTGCTGCTTAAATTCGTCGAAAAGCATAAAAATATCGTTAATAAAGTAGATAAATACGTCATCTTGTTGATCGTATATAACGCCTTTTGTGACTCGGTGGCTAATGGCATCTGGCACACATTCTCAATCGGTATGCTATTGACGACGATTGCCGTTTGTTTTGCGGTACTTATGGTCATGATTCACACTTTTCAATGGGCAGCGCGCCGTAGTCGTTTTTCTCATGAGGATGAAGTCGCGGCTGTGTTTTGCGGAACAAAGAAAACCTTGGCCGCTGGTGTTCCTATGGCCGCGGTTATCTTTGGCTCTGATCCGCAATTGGGGATGATTTTATTGCCAATCATGCTGTATCACCCGATCCAGATTTTCTATTGCGCGATTATGGCTAACCGCTACGCCAAAAATCATCAAGAACAGATTGATAACCACCACGCTCAGGCTGCAACTAAGTAAGGATTAGGGATCACGGATGACCACACAAACAACGCGAGAGGCCTCGGTTTATTGCACGCAGGGCCCGAATTCGCTAGCGCCAACTCGAGGCGGAAAACTCGATAACCTAACCTTTGTATTTAAAGACTTGTTCGATGTCGAGGGTTTTGTGACTGGCGCAGGCAACCCGACATGGCTGTCTACGCACTCGTCAGCAGTCGCAACATCACCATTAATTGAGCGTTTGTTACATCATGGCGCACAATGCATTGGGCGTGTCCAAACCGATGAGCTGGCTTACAGCCTAAACGGTGCCAATATCCACTATGGCACGCCGGTAAACCCGGTTGCGCCGCTGTGTATACCAGGGGGGTCATCGAGCGGGAGTGCTGTCGCAGTGGCAAATCACGAGGCTGATTTTTCCATCGGTACCGATACTGGCGGTTCAGTGCGCGTACCGGCGAGCTACTGTAGCTTATATGGCTTAAGGCCGACATTGGGCAAGCTTAGCTTGCAACACTGCTTTGAGTTATCGGCTAGCTTTGATACAGCCGGTATTTTTACCCGCGACCTAGCCGTGATGAGCGATGTGTATCAAGCGCTACATTCGGATGACTTAACCAAAGGTTCGGGCGCAAGTAGCCCTGTTACGTTGAGTGAAAAACCAGTCGCTAGAATTGGTATTGATCAAGACCTTGCTGCGCTGCTTGGGCAGGCGCGAGCACAAACACTGCAAGAGTGGAGCGCTCGATTAGCAGTTCCAATCAAAATGAATCGATTTCTTGCCGATATGAAGCTTGATTTGGCCTCACTAAGCTTGCTGTTTCGAACCATCCAGGGCTATGAGATCATTAAAAATCATGGTGATTGGCTTGCCCAACACTGCGACAGTGTCGATCCGAGCATCATGCAACGCGTGATGTGGGCAAGACAGATCACTGAGCAACAATATCAGGCTGCAAAAGCTCAGCAGGCCGATTTTACACAAGCCTTAATCAATGAAATGACGGTATCCGGAGCAATCTGGGTGCTGCCTACTACACCGTCCTCGCCTCCAAAGCTGGACATTGATGGCGAGGATTTGGCGCAGTACCGTACCGAGCTCATGGGATTAACGGCGATAGCTGGTTTGGCGGGCTTGCCGCAATTACATATACCGACAGAGCAATCTGAGCATGGCCCGTTTGGCATCTCATTGATTGGTTTGCCTCATAGCGAACAAACCTTGATCAACTTTGCTCAGCATCTCGAAAAGCACACGGAAAATAACCAAGAAGCAAACCCAGAGACCAAAAATAAGCCACTGGTTAAGGAGGCGCGATGATGAGATTTCAAACGGCATTCACCGCGCCGCATGCTAAAGCCGCACAAGCCGGCCAAGCCATCTTAGATGCGGGCGGCACCGCAAGTGAAGCCATGGTGGCCGCCGCCGCTATGGTGTCAGTACAATACCCTCATATGAACAGCATTGGTGGCGATGGGTTTTGGTTGATATGTCGCCAAGGTGAGCTGCCGATAGCAATTGATGCGTGTGGCGCTGCTGGCTCAAGTGTTAACGTCGCCGACTATCAATCTCGATATTCTGAGCTGCCAGAGTCGGGCGGCGAGTCGGCATTAACGATGGCAGGAACCATTTCTGGTTGGGATAAAGCCCTGCAGCTTGACGGTGGAAAACACTCGTTGCTGCAAATACTCCAGCCAGCCATCGACGCGGCTGCGCACGGTGTTGAAGTAACGCAAAGTCTGGTGGATGCAAGTGTTAAGACACTGGAGCGACTAGGGCACAACCCTTGGTTTAGCGAGATATACCTCAAGCAAGGTCTGCCACTAGAAAGAGGCGATACCGTCTACAATCATCAACTGGCACAGACATTTAAACAGCTTGCAGATAACGGCCTTGCAGATTTTTATCGCGGTGATCTCGCGGCGAGCTTGGCCACCGATCTTGCATCGTTGGGCAGTCCATTAAACCTGGATGATTTTCACACTCATGAAGCGAAAGTGATGCCAGCGTTAACCGTTAAAACGTCTAAAGGGCAACTTTATAACTTTGGTGCTCCCACACAAGGCGTTGCTTCACTGCTGATTCTAGGTATTTACGATCGACTAGTGAGTAAAGCAAACGATGAGATTGACCATATTCATCTGTTGGTCGAAGCCACCAAACAAGCCTTTATTTTGCGCGATCGCATCGTGACCGATGAGGCGTGTTTAGCGCAGCCGTTGCAGTCGTTATTAACTGATGAAGAGATTGACCGCTGCGTATCGAATATCTCTATGCAGCATTCGCTACCTTGGCCGCATTTAGCTCAACCCGGTGATACAGTTTGGATGGGAGCCACCGACCAATACGGCACCATGGTGAGCTTTATCCAAAGTATTTACTGGGAGTTTGGTAGTGGCGTCGTGCTGCCCAATAGCGGTGTATTGTGGAATATCCGTAGTAAGAGCTTTTCACTTGATGCTGACCATCACAACGTCCTTGCGCCGGGCAAAAAGCCCTTTCATACCTTAAACCCAGCTTATGCTGAGTTAAATGATGGGCGCCGCATGGTTTATGGAACGATGGGCGGTGAGGGCCAACCACAAACACAAGCTTGCCTGTTTAGTCGCTACGTCTATCAAGGACAAAGCCTTTCTGAATCGGTTGCTCTGCCACGTTGGTTACTTGGCCGTACGTGGGGGAGTTCGACGACCAACCTGCGCTTAGAGCAAGCGTTGCATCAGCAATACGGAAGTGAATTACAACAGCGCGGTCATGACGTGACCTCGGTGAACGATCTTAATGAATTAATGGGGCATGCGGGCGCAATTGTGGTTGATTCACAAGGGCAGTCCAGTGCCACTAGCGATCCTCGTAGCGATGGAACCTATTTACTTGGAGAAATACATGAATACTAAAACTGTTTTTGAAACCCTAAACCCGCCGCAGCGTTTGTTAATGGGCCCTGGCCCGATCAATGCTTACCCGCGCGTGCATCAAGCCTTGTCTGCAGCGCTTATTGGCCAATACGACCCTGTGATGACGGGTTATATGAATCAGGTTCAGCAGCTCTATCGCGGCGTTTTTGAGACGCAGAATCAACAAACATTCTTGGTCGATGGCACGGCTCGCTCGGGTATTGAAGCGGTGTTGGTATCGGTGCTTCAGCCAGGTGATAAGGTGTTAATCCCAGTCATTGGTCGCTTTGGACACCTGTTGTGTGAGATTGCTGAGCGCGTGGGCGCGACGGTAAAAACCATCGATATCGAATGGGGTGAGGTGTGCCAGCCTGAGCAAATTGAACAGGCGATTAAGTCGTTTCAACCTAAGTTGGTAGCGACGGTGCAAGGCGATACTTCAACCACCATGAACCAGCCGCTTAAAGAGATTGGTGAGGTTTGTAAGCAACATGGGGTGTTATTTTACTGCGATGCGACGGCATCGATTGCGGGTAATGAATTGAAGGTCGATGAGTGGCACCTAGATGCGGTATCGGCAGGTCTACAAAAGTGTTTAGGCGGCCCATCTGGCAGTGCCCCGGTAACCCTAAGCGATCGTTGTGCTGAGGTCATCAATCGCCGTAAACATATCGAAGCAGGCATTCGCGCCGACCACCACGTCGCGGGTGAAGATGCCATGATTCAGTCGAATTACTTTGATCTCGCGATGATCATGGATTATTGGGGGCCGGAGCGACTCAACCACCACACAGAAGCGACAAGCATGCTGTACGCGGCGCGCGAGTGTGGTCGCTTGTTCTTAGAGGAGGGCGCGGATACGGTAGTCGCACGCCATAAACAAGCGGGCGATGCGATGGCGTCGGGCCTGCGAGCAATGGGACTTGAGTTATTTGGTAATCCACAGTTTAAAATGAACAATGTTGTCGGCGTTTACATCCCGCAAGGTGTGGATGGAGAGCAGGTTCGTCAAGAATTGTTGCACTGCTTTGGTATTGAAATCGGTACGTCATTTGGGCCTTTGCATGGAAAAATCTGGCGTATCGGCACGATGGGCTTTAATGCAAGACAGGAGTGTGTATTAACCACGCTAGCTGCGCTTGAATCTGTGCTCCTTAAGCACAAAGTCAAGGTGTCAGCAGGTCAAGCGGTGGTTGCCGCGATGAGTTATTACCACGCTTAAAATCGTGAGAAAAGGGATGTTAATGAATCAACACACAGCAGCCAGTAAGGTATTTGGACAAGCGGATAAATTAGCGGGCTTTAGCGCCATGAAAAATGGCTTAACGCGTGCATATTTAACCGAGCAACACCAACAGGCCCATCAGCAACTCGCACAATGGATGAAGGAGGCAGGGCTAGAAACCTGGCAAGACAGTGTGGGCAACCAATGGGGACGCAAGGTCTCGGCAAACCCTACTCAACCGACATTGATCATTGGCTCGCACAGCGATACCGTCGTTAATGCCGGCAAATATGATGGCAATTTGGGAATATTGCTGGGCATTGAAGCGCTCAACCAACTGGCAGGATATGTGCTTCCATATCACGTCGATATCGTGGCATTTGCCGACGAAGAAGGCGTGCGATTTGATACGACATTGATTGGATCAAGCGCGGTTGCAGGCTGTTTTTCTCCTGCGTGGTTGGACATTAAAGATGCCGACAATATCTCTATGGGTGAGGCGATGCTAAGTTTTGGTCTATCGCCAGAAAATGCTGGCACGGACAGTCGTTCACCGCAAGAGACTTTAGCTTACCTTGAGGTGCATATTGAGCAAGGCCCAGTATTAGAAAACCAAGACCGCGCGGTGGGTGTGGTCACGGGTATTGCCGGCGCTAAGCGTTACCTGTTCGACGTCTATGGCATGGCAGGTCACGCTGGCACAGTACCGCACGAGCTTCGCAATGACGCATTGTGCGGGGCAGCAGAGATGATTACTGCGATAGAACAATTTGGATGCCAACACGATGTTGTCGCCACTGTGGGCAAGTGTGATGTCAAACCGAGCGCGGTTAATGTCATCCCTGGGCAGGTTCAGTTTAGCCTTGATATTCGTAGTTCAGACCAACAGACGCTATTGTCGGCTTGTGAGGTATTACGTCAAGAACTGGTTACCATCGCTGACAAGCGTCAGTTAACACTCGATGAGCGCGTGATTTACCAAGCCGATGCCGTGCCGTGTTCACACGTTTTGCAGCAGCAATGGGCTGACGTGATTGAATGCCAAACGGGTCAAAAGGCCTGTTTTCTGCCAAGCGGTGCAGGGCATGATGCGATGGTGATGGCCAACATCGCTGATATTGGGATGTTGTTTGTGCGCTGTGAAAAAGGCATTAGTCATCATCCGCGTGAACAAGTGCTGGTGGAAGATGTAGAGGTGGCGTTGAGATGTTTGGTCGATATGGTGTCTCGTGGCTATGCGGGTTCATCGACTGAATCAAATAACCCCTCCTCGTCAATGACTCGCGCAAATACGAGCGAAAAGGTGGGTATTCACAATGACTGACCGAAAGCAAATTCAGATGCTCAATGCTAACGCGCAGCCATTCTCGTCACAAACACTGCTGCAAGGTTCGCAACCGCGACAAGCGTCACAGTGTACGCTGACGGGGTTTGGCATTGCAGGGAATACAGCTGGTCACCTTAACCAAACCGGCGAAGGTGACGCGTTAGCAAATGCGACTCAAGAGGATAAGCCTCGCGCGCTGTTTCCCATTTACGTCCCCGATGCAAGCGGCGCTTACCTAGCAATCAATCCCTATTCTTCCTCTAAGCTCGAACTCCCCAGCGACAAAGGCGCAAAGGTTCAGATGGAGCCAGAGCTAGTGGTGAGGTTTGCTGTTGATTACGATAGCAGCCGTAACGTGGGTAAAACCGTGTGTGCTCTGTCGCCAGTGTCGATGTCGGTGATGAATGACGCCACATACAGAAACCGCCAAGTCAACAAGCTTGCAGAGAAGAAAAACTGGGGCCCAGCGTCAAAGGGTTTAGCGGCAAGCGCAATGGAGGTTGGAGATTTTTCTGTAAGCGGTGAGCTTGAGTATTGGCGATTGTGTGGCTTTCACTGTCGCGCGGATGAATGGCAGCTATGTGGTAAAGATACCGCGATTACCGAATACACCTTTTTCTACGCTCAGCTCACCAGTTGGATTCAACGAGCTATTATCACTCAGAATGTCAGGAACACTCAAAACACAGTATCAGCGCCGCGAAACTATGAGGTTGCGCTGCACAATATTCATGATCTATTGCAAGGGGCGGGTTCACCCCCTGAGATATTAGTCTCTGTAGGAGCGGTGCGTTACACCCCCTATGGCGAGACGCATGTCTTAGCCGATAACGATAAAACCGCTGTTATTCTCTACGACAGCCGTAAATGGCAGATAGAGCAAATAGCGCAGCAGCTACAAACGTCCACACTGTCTCGAGAGCAAGGTTTGGATGTGGGTATTATCGCTTTGATTCAAGATGTGACCGTTGCAGCGAGTTAAGTAATGGGTGGAGCGGGTGGCAATAATACCGACTTCATTCCATTTGTTATCGTAGAGCCTCAGTTTTAATTCAGCTCATAGCTCATAGCTCATAGCTCATAGCTTAAAGCTAAAAGCGCTAGTGTTAGCAAGCCACTATCACTGATAAACACGATGACCTTAATTCGCTTTTAATTCAATATCTAACGTCGTGAGCCAAGCAAAAACAAAGCACATGAATGCAAAAAAAGCGACCAGTGCGATAGGGATATGCCAGGATGACGTGGCTTGGTGCAGGCTACCAATCAAGCTTGGACCTACCGCTGCAAGTGCATACCCGACTGATTGAGCCATGCCCGATAAGGTTGCGGCTTGTCCGGGACTATGGGTTCTCAAGCTGATAAAAGACAAGGCAACGATAAACGTGGCGCAGTTACCAAAACCAAACAGTACTACCCATGCAACAGCAAAGTGTGGGGCTAGGACCAAACCTAATACGCCAGTAAAAGACATGCAGGCAGCAATCTTGATGAGTATAAAAGAGCTCACACCACGAGCCATCAATGGCGCGAGCACTAAGCCTGGCATGATGGTTGAAAACTGCAACAGACTGTAGATATACCCCGCCTGCAGTTCGCTGTATGACCAATCGATAAGGATCTTAGGGATCCAGCCCGCTAATGTATAAAAAGTGAAAGAATTTAGTCCAAGTACCAAGGTAATAAACCACGCCATTGGCTGCTTAATGAGTTTGGGAAGCGGGTAGTGGGCGTGTGTTTTTTTCATGACACTGGTGCGAGATTGACCGACTTTAGGTCCCCAATAGGTAAAGGCCAGTATCGGAAACACTAGATTAAACATCAGCGCAATTTGCCAACCCTCAAAGCCCCAAAACGCTAAATAAGATAAAGGTACCATCAAGGCTGAGCTTGCTGTCGCGCCGATTCCCATCGTGAGCGTATACAACGAGGTCATCACGCCAATACGCGCAGCAAAAGACAGTTTTACCACGACCGGCAGTGACACATTGCCAAACGCGATACCAATACCAATACTTGCGGTGCCAAGGTATAAGCCAATCACCGAGCCTGAAGAACGGATCAGCACGCCCGAAAATATCAACATCAACGCTAAACACAGTACCTTCTCCACGCCTATCTTGCTGATAAGTCGCGGGCACAGGGGCGAAAATAGGGCGAACATGACCAATGGTAAAGCAGTAACAATACCAATTAAGCTTGAAGAAAGGTTAAGTCCATTCATTAGCTGGTCAACTAATGGTGCAAAGCTTGTAAATGGCGCGCGCAAGTTTAATGCGAGCAACATAATGCCAATAAAACACAAAATATCGAAATGACTACGGGAATTCATGGGTGTACTACCGTAATGATAGTAAAAGAATGGTTAGATTTTACTGAATTCTATTTTGTATTACTAATGTAATTGGCATTGTTTTTCATCAATTTTTTAGCAGCTTACGAGTAAGCGAACGAATACCGGCTTTGGACAATTTACTTACCGTCGTGGTTTGTGGCCATTGCTCGCAGTTCTCACTCCAGTACTAGAGTGTATTTGCGATTATCTTTTTATTAGCCACAAGACTTATTGTTGCGAGCCGTGTGGTTCTCTGACCTTTTGGATTGATGAGAGAGCGGTATGTGGGTAGGCACGAGCAAGCACAGTAAGCACGGGGCAACGTCGATTCAGTGATTGAGTCATCACAACAGCACTTATGGTGAAACGGGTCTTCTCTATACCACGGCCAACACAGCAAGAAGTCTTAGATTCACCGGAGGAATGGAAGCAAAAGTAAATATCTATAATTTTGGTTTTGGTTGGAGACCTGTGCATTGAGCAGAATTATACTGGAAGGTTATTATTATGATGTTCTTTTTAACGATAGTATTCATTTTAACAAGGGTGTTGCCGGTGTTGATACTGAATCAAACCGTGCTCACTTCTGCATCGGTGACGGTATTTTTTTAATTGTTTTCTTTAAGGTGGTGATACATTCACATGTACATTGACTCAGATCTATCTTGTTGCTTTTTCATACAATTTATTTAACTTTCGTTTTAATGCTTGTTTTACCTTGGCGGTTATTTTTGATATAAGTAATAACGTTACCATGTAGCACTAGTCTATTTTCAGGTTTGATCAAGGCTAGTTTTAAAAAAACATAAAATGAAAGGATTCATTATGAAACGTTTCTTCCGCGCTGTCGCGGCTATTGCGCTCGCGTCCACAGCCACCATCAATGTCGCTTCGGCTAACACAACTAGCCAACTCCAACAAATCACTCAAGATGGTGAGTTGCGTGTCTGTTTTGACGCAGGTTACATGCCATTCGAAATGACGGCTAAAAACGGTCAGTACATCGGTTTTGATATTGATCTTGGAAAACAGATGGCCAGAGCAATGGGTGTTAAGTACACGCCGGTAAACACCGCATGGGATGGGATTATTCCAACGTTGCTGACAGGAAAATGCCACATGATTATGGGTGGTATGACTATCACTCCGCAGCGAAATATGCAGGTTAACTTCGCCGACCCGTATGTCATTATCGGTCAATCTATTTTGGTTAGCCCGAAACTTGAAGGTAAAGTGACAAGTTACCGTGACCTCAATGATGAGAAATATACGGTCGTAACTAAGCTTGGTACGACTGGTGAAGGGGCAATTAAACGTTATCTACCAAAAGCGACCACTAATCTGTACGAAACACAGTCAGAAGCGGTATTAGAGGTGATTAATGGTAAAGCCGATGCATTTATTTACGACTTACCTTACAACGCTATTTATAGTGCAGAAAACAAAGGTCAATTAATTCATATCGAAGAACCGTTCACATATGAGCCTCTTGGCTGGGCTGTACGTCAAGGCGATCCGGACTTTCTTAACTTCTTGAACGGCTACCTACGCCAAATCAAGGGTGATGGCACCTACGATCGAATTTATGACAAATGGTTCAAGAGTGATGCTTGGTTAAAACAAGTTCAATAAATACTCGTTAGCGCCTTATCACAAACAACCATATTCGTCGGTTAGAGTAGCCTAAATCGTATTCATTTAGGCTACTTCCTCCTTCTCCTCGCTGTATTTGAGAATTGACCATGCAAAATAGAGAAAAACCCATTCTCTGGAATGGCGTTTTCCTACTTATTATCGCCTGTTTATGTGGGTTGGTATATTTGTCAGGTAAACGCATAGACTATAACTGGAACTGGGAGCGTGTTGTTCCCTACATCTTTGATAACTCGGCTTCGGCAATTTCTGCTCCAGAAGATGGCAATATCGCATTAAACGGTGATGGCCAATTGGTTCTTGAGTCGTTGTCGGGAGAAGAGTTACTTAACCTTAGTCAGTTTGAGAACATCACCGCGTACGAAGGTGATCTAATCTTCGAAGGTGATCAGCTAGCTGAGGCAACAGAATGGCGGATAGGTCCCTTGACCGAAGGCCTGATTGTCACGATTCAAATCTCTCTTTGGTCGCTATTTTTCGCCATTTTTATCGGCTTGTTTATTGGTTTAATGCGGATATCCTCCAACATAGCGTTGAAGAAGTTGGCAATTACCTATATCGAGTTGATTCGAGGTACGCCTTTATTAGTCCAGATTTTTATCGTGTACTTCTTTATTGGCACGGTATTAGACCTAGAGCGCTTCACGTCCGGAGTGATTGCCCTCTCTGTTTTCACCGCAGCTTATGTTGCTGAAATCATTCGAGCTGGTATTCAAGCGATCCCCAAAGGTCAGATGGAGGCAGCCCGCTCTTTGGGGATGAACTATGTCAAAGCCATGGTTTACGTCATCCTACCGCAGGCATTTAAACGGACGTTGCCCCCGCTAGCAGGCCAGTTCATTAACCTAATCAAAGATTCTTCGTTGGTTTCGGTTATTTCGATTACTGACCTTACGAAAGCAGGTCGAGAAGTTGTCAGTGGCAGCTTTGCTCCGTTTGAAGTGTGGTTTACTGTAGCAATACTGTACTTAGTCCTCACCAGCTCACTTTCATGGGCAATTCAAATGCTAGAAAAGAGGTTATCCGCTAGTGACTAGAGATTATCAAGGCGAGGACATGATCGTCGCCGACAAGATTAACAAGGTTTACCCCAATGGTTGCCATGCTTTGAAAGATGTCACCGTCACCGTAAGGCGCGGTGAGGTAGTCGTAGTCGTCGGCCCATCAGGCTCCGGAAAGTCGACCTTTTTGCGAGCATTGAATCAGCTTGAGACCATCAGCAGCGGATCAATAACGGTTGATGGCACCGACATGTATGACAAGCAGACCAACATCAACACCTTGCGTGAAGAAGTTGGCATGGTATTTCAAAGTTTTAATCTTTTCCCTCACAAAACTGCGCTTGGCAATGTCATGTTAGCCCCACTTAAAGTCGCCAAACGAGGGAAGACTGAGGTGGAGAAAGAGGCAAAGATAATATTAGAAAAGGTCGGGTTAGCTGATCGAATGGACAATTACCCTAATCACCTGTCTGGCGGTCAACAACAACGTGTGGCGATAGCGCGTGCACTTGCTATGCAGCCTAACATCATGCTTTTTGATGAGCCTACCTCTGCTTTGGATCCTGAAATGGTTGGAGAAGTTCTCGATGTGATGAAAGGGCTAGCAGCGGATGGTATGACTATGGTTGTGGTGACTCATGAGATGGGCTTTGCTAAAGAGGTCGCGGATCGAGTGCTGTTTATGGAAGACGGTGAACTTCTGGTTTCAGATAGTCCAGAAGCCTTTTTTGACCATCCAAGTAACCCTAGACTCAAGCAGTTCCTCTCTAAGGTTCTTTAATCAGCATTATACGTTTAAGCTAAAAGCACAACGGCGTGGATGTTATTACGTCTATAACCTTTAATTAGCTGAGGAGTTTTCCTTCTCAGCTTTTTTAAGCGTTCCTACTGCTTCAATTCTCAACCCTATTCACTTCTCTATATGCTTAACAAAAAACGCATAAGCTAGACACGATAACGAGTGACACTTCTTTGGTGACGTCCAGTTAAGAGTGAAGAACTTTTGCATTGCTCAGTGGCGCTCTGGCAGCGAGTCTTGAGCGTCCACCTTTACGCGGTGCCCCCGTGTTACGTAAACCCTGCTTTCGCATAATGGATTAAAATTTCTTCGAGGACCTGAATTTCGTGAAAACCTTCTAGCCTAGGTGGGCAATAAAACGAGAGTGGGATTCGCAGCGAATTTACCAACTCATTGACGGATATTTCGACGAGTACACCTTGTTTTACCAACGGGTCAGCCAATGATTTGCTCAGGATTGACCAACCATCATGCTGAAGTAACTCCAGGAGAACCTCTGTGCTACTTACGAGTCTGAGGTCAGTTGAAATAGAAAACAACTCGGGATTGCTATTATGGTGATTTTCACTGAGATACTGTGTCGTCATTTCAAGCTCGTCGAGATGAACATTCTTAGTGTTAGCCAGCGTGTGACCGGAATGACAATAAACGTTATGCAGGCTTGTACCCAAGTTTATATATCGAAATGAATGTTCCGGTAAGCTCTTTAACTTACTTTGCATAATGGCAATAGACGACGTATCTCTTGCCAGTATATCGAGCACTTCATCACGATTCCGTTGTAGCCAATTTAGCCGCATGCCCGGAATTTGTGCCCGTACCAACTGGTTTATTTCTGCAATTAAAGAGCTAGGTACGAGAGCATCATGATAAACCGTCAGTACTTCAAGTTGCTTTTTGTACGCGTCCTGCATTCGCTCATAAAGTAGCTGACTATTTTTAACCAGAACTTTCGCCTGACGGTACAAGGATTCGGCCTCTTGGGTGGGAATTGCTTTCTTCCCCTCGATATAAAACAATTCAACATTGAAGGTATCTTCTAGTATTTTTATTTGCTCTCGAACCGTTGTGCGTTCTTTGTTTAGTTTCCTCCCTGCCTTACTGTAACTCCCTTCCTCGAAAGTCGCACAATAAGCCGCTAGGTGTTCATATGAAAACATGCTTACCCTCAATAATGTTTGGTTTTACCTATCATAATGCATTGTTAATGTATTTAAAGCTTTGATATTTTTCTCACTGATATTACAAGAAGTGTCAACCGCATCTCTCTAGCGCTGGATGACACAATAGTCACCACCGAGTCTGTCATCATCCAGACTGAAAAACCAAAATATACCTTTATCCAATAAATGAAGTAAGCGTGTACCTGCAATAAGGAAACTAATGAACATTTTAAGAAAAACAGCCAGCAAAGTATTGTCTATGACCATGCTTATTCCAGCTCTTCACTTTGGCGGCGCCCTTGCGTGCACTAGCATTGCCTTGCAAGCAAACGACGGCTCGGTGGTCTATGGCCGCACGATGGAGTGGGGGGCATTTGACCTTAATTCTCGCGTTGCCATCGTGCCGCAAGGACATGAGTTTCAAGCCTCTACCCCGGAAGGGAGAAACGGCATGAAATGGAAGGCAAAATATGGTGTTGTTGCACTAGATGCATTGGAGAAAGACTACTTAACCGATGGTATGAATGAGAAGGGATTAATCGTTGGGGTTTTATACTTGCCAGGATTTGCTCAGTTCCAAGAATTTGATGCTTCTCAAGCGGATAAAACGGTCAGCGAACTTGAATTGGCCAACTATCTATTGACATCTTTTGCGACAATTGATGAAGTGAAAAGTGGCCTAAAAGACATACGTGTTGTTGGAACACCAGAGCCATCAATTGGTGGCATAGCTGCCCCTATTCATCTCACTATTATTGAACCAAGCGGACAAGCCATTGTTGTCGAATACCTTGATGGCAAACTGAACATTTTTGATAATCCATTGCGTGTCATGACCAATAGTCCAAGTTTCGACTGGCATATGACCAATCTACGCAATTATGTTGGATTAACGCCAATAGATCATGCAACCAAAACACTGACTAAAGGCGAGCAAGATGTAAACTTAGCACCCATTGGTGCTGGAAGTGGCTTCCTTGGTTTGCCGGGTGATTTTACGCCCCCTTCTCGATTTGTACGTGCAACCGCTTATAGTCAAACGGCAAGGAACCTACCTAATAGTGAAGAAGCTTTGTATGAGGTATTGCGAATTATGGATAATTTTAATCTACCGCTCGGCGCGGCTGAAGGACCACAGGCTGATCTTGAAGGATTAGAAGGGATGCGAAGCTCTACTATCTGGACTTCGGTTGCCGATAGCCACAACCTAAAGTATTACTATCATACGCAACACAATCGTCAATTACGTATGATTGACTTAACCAAAATAGATTTTTCTACTGATGATAAGGCGATTCGTCACTTGCCTTTAGACATCAACAAGGTACAAGCAATACAAGACATCACGCCTAAATAAATCACCTCTGAACTGGATAGGAAATTACAGTTTAAGCCGAGAAACTTTGCTTCTCGGCTTTTTACGGAGTGGTGTAAAGTAGTGATCCGTAATTCTCATCGGAATTCCTCGCAGCACGATGAGATGATTCGTCGTCATCTTTTCAACGATAACAAAAGCTCAAATTTACTCGAGGTGTGACCAATATTCGCGAGATTGATAGTCTAATAATCTGAAAATTGATTAGGACGTTGCTTTTTATGATGAAACCGTCGTTACTAATGATGCTTTTGGTGGCATTATTACTTCAATCATATTGAAACGGTTCTAATGAGAGCTTGAAAGTAACCCAAGGAGGGGAGCATGGTAAAGTGGCGTCGTTGGGCGACCTGCACTGCAGTAGCGATTAACATGATTTCAAGTGTTCATGCAGAGACGGTGGATCTTTCGACCCTATTTCCTGAGCAAACCGTGCGTTCGTGCGGTAGTGCAAGTGAGCCTCTGCGGCTAAGCAAGAATGAACCTTTGGTGTTGATTGTTCATGGTTGTTTCGCGTCCGAAGGGCAATTTAAGGCACTATCGGAAGTCTATGCGGAATTAGGGCAACAGACGGCTTGTTTTGAATATGACGATAGACGCAGATTAGATGACGTTGCAGCTGATCTAATTGATGCAGCTAATACACTAAGCCCAGTACTAGGTGATCAAAAACTAACGGTCTTAGGGCATAGTCAAGGAGGGTTGATCACTCGACGAGCCGCTACTGACCATGACTCAGATGGTAAACATATCATTCATCACCCTCTAGAGATTGCGACAATATCCGCGCCATTTAAAGGCATTGAAGTTGCGTCTCATTGCGGCACTACTTGGTTGAGAGTGGCTTCACTCGGGATAGTCGATGCGATTTGTTATGCGGTAACTGGCGCAAAATATCTTGATATTCCACCGCAGGCGGAATTTATTGAAACGCCTGGAGAGTTGGTGCCACAACTGGATCGTCACCTCATCATTAAAACAGATGAAGTCAACACATGTCGGATCCAAGACGCGAATGGCCAGTGTATAAAAGATGACTACGTGTTTTCCCTTACAGAGCAATCTAAATCTAGGGTTGATCGCTCAGTGCAAGGTCAGGCAATCACCGTGCATGCGGGGCATGCAGAAATTGTGGGCAATGAAACCGTGACTCCTTGGAAGCTTATTGAGGTGCTGCAAAGATATGGTTTGATGGCAACGCCAGACCCTTCAGATGTTGAGACTTTTACCATGTCGGTTAATCGAATATACCAGCGATTTATATAGGGAGACTCAACGGGACAAGCTTTATATGAATGAAATGTGTGATATTAGTCACGGTCGATATTAGTATTGTTAACAGATATTCTCGGGGGTGTGAATATCTATTATCTTTCTTATTTTTAATTGACAATATTTCTGGTTATTTATTTTATCTCTATTTTTTCTAATTGATTAATTAAATTTTCAAATGAAAATTCAATTAAGTGAAATTAATAATTGTATATTTTCATCTAAAATGAGACTCCTTCTAAGTAATTGATATTAAATGAAGTTAAGGTTCAAGCGTGCTATTGATTGCATGGTTTTTAGTTTTGCATATATGTTTAAATAATCTATTTATCAATAATGTAATATTAGTTTTTAATATTTATTCTTAACATATTTTAATAGTGAATATATTGTTTTAGCTCCAAGGTGGTAATTTCTCATACAATAAATTGGAATTATAATGAAAAAATTAACTATATTATCGGTAGCAGTACTAATGGCTTCTGGCGCCAATGCAGCAGAGGTATATCAAAGCAAAGATTTAACTCTTTCTGTTGGTGGTCGAGCTGAAGCTCGTGCTGACGTTTATAACTCGGAAGCTAAAGCAGCGGGTAAAACTGATCAAACCGTTAATGACCAATCACGGGCTCGTCTTAATTTTGATGCAAAAACACAAATAAACGATAGTGTCTTCGCGCACGGTTTTACCGAGGGGGAATACACAAAAGATGGTGGTTTTGAAACTCGATATTTATATGTTGGTATCGGCAACGAAAATATTGAAGCGCAGTATGGTAAAACGGATGGCTCGTTAGGTCAGGTTACGGATATTGTCGATTTTTTTGATACTTACTCCGGACAAGCACAAGCTAAATTAAAAACGGCAGACCGTACTGAAAACCAACTATTAGTTATCGGTCATGCGGGCACATTCACGCTAAAAGCGAATGCAAATGGTGGGGGGCAAGATTATTCAAGCTCTAACGCAAGCACTGATACATTTAAGGCAGTCGTTAACTATGGTTTGGGTGCGTCAGCAGTCGGAGATTTAGGTGCTGGCTTTACTCTTGGTGGGGGGATCGCCTACGAAGACCTAAAAGACACGTCTTTGAATGGATCCTCTGCAAAAGATTCAGGTGGTGATAATGCGCTTGAAGCTGCCGCGGGTCTAGGTTACACCTACCAAGATTTGTATCTATCGGTTGGCGTGAACCAAACGAATGCGACCATTCAAGACTCAGATCTACAAACGCTAGGGTATGCAGTAGCAGGTGCATACAATATCACTGACAAACTGACATACCGTTTGGGTTATGCGTCGCAAAGCCATGATAACGATGGCGCAGTGAACCCTGATGACGACAGTTTCGTCTCAACAGAATTGTCTTATGTATTCACACCTAACTTTAAACTCTATACCGGTTTAGAGTACGGCCTTTCTGGCACAAAAGATGACAGTATTGCCGGCCGTGTTGGTGCAAATATGACGTTCTAATTCTCGCGGTCGTTTCCATATTTCGACTCTGAGATAATAAGCCCCAACGCACAGGTTGGGGCTTTTCTTATTAAAGCGTTAGTCGTTTATTGGGATTATTCCGTTAGTGCTTATTTTGATCAATAAATGTCAAATGTTGGCAGGATACATTGAAAACTCGGTGTTAAATATACGGCTAAATGATGAACCGCGGGATCTAACGGGAGTTATCCTCGGTTAGCAACCGACTCACGAGTGACCAAGCGTCCAGTAACAAGCGGTTTAGAATTGATAATGCGATCGTCTAAGCAAGCTTCTAGCCTTTCCATCGCATTATCAACAATCTGCTGGGAAGGGTAACTAATGCACGTTAATGGTGGGTTGAGCTGGCTGGCTAATTGAGAGTCTTCGAGTGAGATTATGGAGACTTCGTTAGGTGTAGCGAGATTAAAGTTACGTAACAAGTTCATTGCCACTGCGGCTTGGCTGTCTTTCATAACAACAATCGCGGTAAACGGGTGATAACTGTTTAGCAAAGACATAATCGCTTGTTCATTGTTGCCATTGGCGCTAACGATGAGTTGACGGTTAACGGGCATCGATGAATTCTGCAAAGAAGTTTTATAGCCTTCTAAGACTTGTTTCGAAGCAGCGCCTTCGTCTTCAACAATAATGGCGATACTTGTGTGACCTTTACTCGATAAATAACGGCAAGCGCTCTCTGCTGCAAAACGATAGTCGTAACCAATCGCTGACTGAGCATCAGTGATGGCACCGTCAATAGCAATAATATTTTTGTCATTTAAAGTCGTTAGGTCACCACCTAACGTGATAATCGCATCGCAATGACGTTGGTTTAATTCTTCAACACAGCGCAGTTGCTCTTCAGGTGATTCTGAGAATTGCACCAACATATGTTTGCCTTTGGCCTTCAATGATTTGGCCAGTAAGGGTAAGTACGTTGACACTTGTCCTGCATCGCTAGAGGATAGAATCACACCAATATAGTCAGAGCGTTGATTGGCGAGTGTTTGCGCGGCAGCGTTAGGGCGGTAGTTAAGTTCTTCTGCAGCGCGTAGCACAGCTTCTCTGCTTTCTGCTTTCACACCGCGAGTACCGCTCATGACACGAGACACGGTCGCTTTGGAAACATTTGCAAGGAGAGAAACATCAGTGATTGTCGCCATTCAGAAAGCCTTTTCTATCGTTTTATTTCAAAAATGGGAAATCGGTTCCCAATAATTTCTTCATTGTACTATTTATCGCCATTAAACCTCAAGTGTGGTGATGTAATTAACGAACTTAGAAAAGGACGCTTACTAATAATGAACGAATATTTTAGTTAATAGGTTATATCGCTGTAATCATTAGTAGTAAGCGTTAAGCGTTAAGCATTAACTTAAGAAGCGTTGACGTTGCTAGAGAATGCCGTCGAGCGGCAGTTGTATTGACTACGCGGTCATACAACTACGGCTAGGGGGGTGAGGCGCTTCTGCTATGACTTGGCTTCAATCTTTTTATGTAGGTCAATCATCTCGGTGACGAGTTCTTTAGCCAGCATAGATGTCATTAAATGATCTTGAGCATGAACCATGATCAGTGTCATTTTAGTCTTACCAGTACCTTCATCAGCTTCAATTAATTTGGTTTGAACCAGGTGAGCTTGATTGGCAAATTCTTGTGCTTCTTTCAATAGACCATCCGCTTCCGAAAATTCGCCTTTTTTAGCATGGCGTAGGGCTTCATAACACAAGCTACGTGATTGACCAGCATTGATGATAATGCCCATTACTTGTTCTTCAAGATCCATATTTTCCATGTTGTTACCTTTAATTTGTCATAATCGTTGATATCGCGGCCGACGGAATCGACCGCGTTAGTGTTAGTGTGATTCAGTGTCTAGAAGCCGTTGTTCTGAGATACCTGTGCATACCACTCGCCACTCTTTTTCACTGAACGCTTTTGAGTGTTAAGGTCGAGTTGGTAGAAGCCATAACGGTTTTTGTAGGCGTTAGCCCAAGACCAGTTATCAATAAAGGTCCAAAGGTGATACCCAAAGCAGGCCGAACCTTCTTCAATACCTTTGTGCAACCACTGCAAGTGGCCTTGGATAAAGTCGATGCGATAGTCATCTTGAATTTGTCCATCGACTAAAAACTTCTCTTCACCTTCCACACCCATACCATTTTCTGAAATGTAGCAAGGTAGGTTACCGTAGTTCTCGCGAAGGTTAGTTAGGATGTCGTAGACTCCTTTTTCGTAGATCTCCCAGCCGCGATGAGGATTCATTTTACGGCCAGGCATTTCGTAATAATCGAAGAAATGTTCTGGCATGAATGGCGCTTCTGGGTGAATGGCGTTGTCGCGAGCTTTAACGCGGCGTGGCTGGTAGTAGTTCACGCCAAGTACATCGACTTTGCCTTTCGCAATCAGCTCACAATCACCCGCTTCAACAGTAGGCATTTGACCGTGCTCAGTGAGAAGCTCGACCAGTTCTTGTGGGTACTCTCCCTTAACCGATGGGTCTAAGAAGCTGCGATTAAACATCAGGTCACAGATGTTAGCGGCTTTTAGATCCGCCGGATTTTGTGAACGAGGGTAAGACGGCGTCAGGTTGAGAATGATGCCAATACGGCCATCGGTGTCTAATGCTCGGTATTTTTCAACCGCTTTAGCGTGCGCTAAAATGGTATGGTAAGCCACCGTTGCCGCACGTTTGAAGTCGACGACATTAGGGTAGTGGAAGTCGTAAAGGTAGCCACCTTCAACGGGAACAATCGGCTCGTTGAATGTAAACCAGCTTTTAACACGGTCGCCAAAGAGTTTGAAGCAAACCTCAGCAAAGTTAGCGTATGCATCCAACACTTCGCGGTTTTCAAAGCCACCAATATTTTGCATCGCTAGCGGCATATCAAAATGATACAAGCAGATGAAGGGTTCGATGTCTTGAGCCACCAGTTCGTTGATGACGTTATTGTAAAACTCAACCGCTTCTTGGTTTACTTCGCCCGTGCCATTTGGAATGAGACGTGACCAAGAAATGGAAGTACGGAAGCTGTTGTGACCGATGTCTTTCATTAATTGAATATCGGCTTTGTAGTTTTGGTAGAACGTTGACGCAGTCGTTGACGATACATTGTTATGGAAACGATTCGGCTGTTCTTTGTACCAATGGTCCCAAATGCTCTCGCCTTTACCGCCGTCAAACGCGGCACCTTCAGTTTGAGCTGATGAAGCGGCGCTGCCCCAACGAAAGTTCTCAGGAAATTGATAGTTCATGATAATGGTCCTTTAAGAGGGCAGCGCTGACTGCCCTAGAATTGAAAAGAGTAAAAACGTGTGGGTTGAATTAAGCGGTTACAGGTTGCGCGCTTGGTTGTGCTTCTTCTTTCTCGCTGGCTTCTTGGTCTAGCAATGTCTTTTCGTACGCTTTTAGGAACGGTAGGTACATAAGGGCAGACATAATCATACACATGAAGCACAAGATGACAGGACTGAAGGCCCAGTTAGCTGCCCATGAGGCGCCGATCGGTCCAGGTGTTGTCCAAGGTGTGAGTGAGACAACGCGTTCAACCAAACCAAAGTCCAAAGCAAACCATGCAAGTGTTGCATTAATCATTGGCACTAAAATAAAGGGTAGGAAGAACACTGGGTTCATAATGATTGGCGCACCGAACAAAATAGGTTCGTTGATATTAAACAGTGACGGTACGCTGCCTAATTTACCAATCGTTCTTAGGTGAATAGCCTTGCTGCGCATCAGTAAGAAGGCCAAAGGAAGCGTTGAACCTACACCACCAATTAATAGATAGTGATCCCAGAAGCCTTGCACAAAGATATGTGGAATGGCTTCGCCAGCAGCCATAGCCGCTTGGTTCACAGAAAGGTTCGCCATCCAGAATGGGTTCATGATGCCAGTCACGATAAGCGCGCCATGGATGCCAGCAAACCAAAGAATTTGACAGACAAGAACAGCGAGTAACAGAGCCGGTAATGAGTCAGAGGCGGCAACCAAAGGCTGAATCAGTGACATAATAGCTTCAGGGATGATCATGCCTGTTTGCGATTCAATGAAAAGGTTTAAAGGGTGCAGCGTTAAGATGATCACCAGCACTGGAATTAGGATTTCAAACGAACGCGCTACGCCAGTTGGTACTTCTGGTGGCAGTTTGATCGTGATGTTGTTACGTTTGAGGAATGCATACACTTCTGTCGCATAAAGTGCGGTAATAATTGAGGTGAAAATACCTTGGCCTGAGAAGTACTGCATGGAGATGTTGCCATCTTGAACTGGCGCTGCCACCAATAAGAACGCCATCAAAGCAAGTAGGCCAGTCGTGACAGGATCAAGGTTATGGTGCCTTGCGAGGCTCGAACCTATCCCGACGGATATGAATATGGTCATTATCCCCATACTGAGGTTAAATGGCAGTATCAGTTGTTCACGGTATGTATCTGAAAAGCTAAGCCATGACTGTGCAAACCCGAGGGTCGTGTCTGGCGAAAAAGGAGGAAAGATAAATACCAACATGAATGAACCAACAATCATGAAAGGTAGGGCGGCAATAAAGCCATCGCGTATTGACGTCACGTATTTTTGTTGGCCAATCTTTCCCGCTATTGGGGTGACCTTTTGCTCGATTACGTTGACCATTTTATCGTATAAAGCGCTCATTATAGTGTCTCTTTTTTGTTAGAACGTTAAGGATGTTTGGATTCAAATATTCACTGCTGTTCGTTTGAGTTCGGTGACCGGTTTCAAATGAACGGATTGCATTTGGCGCCCGTTTGAGTACGACGATACGGGCGCAATCTGTATCGGATTAGCCGATAAGCTCTAAGGCGAAATCTAAAACCTTGTCACCTTTTTGCATGCCGTAATCCATCATGTTGATAGGCTCGACTTTAATACCGAATTCGTCAGCAACTTTTTGCAGATCACCCTGCATATACTTGACTTGAGGGCCAAGAAGTACCACTTCGTATTGCCCAACATTGGCACTAAATTCATTCGCTCCAAACGCTTTAATATCCGCTTCGATCCCACGTTCTTGAGCTGACGCTTCCATTTTTTTTACTAGCATTGATGTAGACATACCAGCAGAGCAGCAAAGCATAATTTTTTTCATTTTTTGTTTTCCTAATTCTTGAGTTCCTTTTTACTATGCTCTTTTGGAAATCATTTGGAAACCGGTTTCCAAATGATTTCCAGGTGAGTGTGAAAACGATCACTTGAAAGTGAAGAAATGATGAAATTTTCGTGATGAGGTTAACGAAAGAAAATCGATAATAAGCATGATAATGAGGCATTGTTTACGACTGTGTACGCATTCTGGCAATCGATGTATTTTGTGTAGACATTGAATTGACTGATGGTGAATAGGGCGAAAATCGTAGAGAAAATGTGTTCAATGCATCAAATTTGGATAAGCGGTTTCCAAGAGTCTTTAAAGTTGCGGTATTCTGCGTCCATTCCGAAAGTTGGTAGCAAACAATGAATTATTCGATCATGAGAGTCTTTGCATCTCAAGTAGAGCAAGTGATGAACCCCGTCGCCAAGCTACTAACACGTAGCCAGCATTTAATGGCGCTGCGTGATGGGTTTCAACTGGCGATGCCGTTTATTTTTGTTGGCTGTTTTTTCGTCCCTATTATTTTTCCGCCGTTTGCTAACCCCCAATCGATGTTGTCGATTTGGTGGCTTGACCTTGCGAATACACTTCGGCCAGTTTTACTCCCGACGTATCAACTTACGATCGGTGTCGTGGGGTTGATTGTTGCGTTTGGTGTATCCGCAAGCCTTGCCAAACACTATCAACTCCCGGAAAGGCTAAGTGGTTTGACGGGCTGTATGGCCTTTCTGATGCTGGTGGGTTTTTATGATTTAGGCACTGCTGATATCCGTTATCTAGGCGGCGGGGGGATTTTTACTGCTTTGATTGCCAGTGTGTATGCGGTTGAGGTGGTTCGCTTTTTTATTCGGCATGGTTTGTATATTAAGATGCCTGAAGACGTCCCCATTCTTACGGTACAAAGCTTTAAATTGATGATCCCTATCTTTGTCGTGGTCACAACACTGTCGATGTTCAATGTTTGGATTGAGAGCCAATTTGGGGTGCATTTTCCTGCATTGATAGAAGCGCTGTTTCGTCCATTAGTCCTTGCTTCTGACAGCCTAGCCGCCGTGTTGATTTCTATTCTAGTATGCCAGTTACTTTGGTTTATGGGCATACATGGAGCGCTGATCATTACCGGTATAATGAATCCTTTCTGGATGTCTAATCTACTTGAAAATCAAGAGGCTATTGCCTCAGGTTTAGAGACCGTCCCGCATATTTATTTGCCAGCATTCTGGGACTTTTTCGTTCTGATTGGGGGAGTGGGCTCAACGCTTCCATTAGTTTACTTGGCGCTGAAAAGCCGCTCAAATCAATTAAAGTCGGTCGGGAAAGTGGGGGTTATTCCTTCGCTGTTTAATATCAATGAACCGATATTATTTGGCTTTCCTATCATCATGAATCCGCTGTTCTTGCTCCCTTTCGTGCTCGTTCCAATGTTCAACGCAACGATCGCATGGTTTTTGACTTCAGCCGGAATACTGGACCGCATCGTCATTATGCTTCCTTGGTCTGTTCCTGCGCCGATTGGTGCCGCTTGGGCAGCCAATGGCAGCATCATTAATGCCTGTATGGTGGGCTTTGCGATGATCAATGCTTATTTCCTTTATCTGCCTTTCTTTAGGGCTCATGAAAAGATATTAATTGAGCAAGAAGCAGAGCGAGCGGATAAGCTTCGTCGCCATCAGCAGCCCTCGGTGGTGTAACAAAATGATAGGGAAGCGTGTGGATCTAACGCCATACGTTGGCGAAGATTAACTTGGCTGGAAAATCGGGTGGGACAGTAAATTCTGCTAATGGGTTTACGGTTTTCGACACGGACGTATGACCTTGCCGTGTGGCTTGCCAGATGACAAAACTAAGACCAAATAATTAATTAAAAAATGGGCACACCTGAGTGCCCATTTTTTATGCCTTGATGTTAATGCGCCCTTGCAACAGTTCCCAAACTGGTCACCGTAAATGTTTGAGTCGAGATTGGAATGAACACGGATTGACCTTTCTTAATTGTGATGGTTTCGCCATTTGTGCTTTCAAATGTTGCATCTTCGTCGATCGCAAACCAAATCTCGGCGCGTTTCATCGCCACTTCTTGGTGGTTAGATTGCGGATAGACTGAGAAAGCAAAGTCGCTGACCGGTACCGCAAAATCTAGTCTACCTGTCTCTTGTGCTGGTGTGGTTAAGATACGCTCTGCTACCAAAGGCTCAAAACGACAAGAAGCAAGCAGCTCTGGTACGTCGATGTATTTCGGCGTTAAACCAGCTCGTAGCACATTATCTGAATTGGCCATGAGCTCTAACGCCGTGCCTCTGACATAAGCATGCGGCGTGCCTGCATCCAGGTACATGGCTTCACCAGGCTGCAAGACGACAACATTCAACATCAAAGGTGACAGTAAGCCGACATCCTTAGGGTAGTACTCGTTGAGTTCGAGGATGAAGGTTGCCAACTCCCCACCATCGGCGTGAGCCCAATTTAATAAATCTTCGGTGGCGTCGATTCTTTGTGTATCGCTTAGCGTTAACACCGCTTCAAAAAGCGTGCGTAATCCCTGTGCGTTTTGTTGGCCAGCGTACTGTTCAACAATCGTTGATAAGACGTGGCTATCCACGGCTTTAAAATGCTCAAGGATTGACGAATAGCTTCGAAAGCCATTCATCGCGTAATACGTGGTCAGCGCATACACTAATTCGGGTTTATGGTTCGGATCTTTGTAATTGCGGTTGTAGGCATCGATAGCAATACCATTTGCGTTTTCTTTGGCAAATCCTATTTCTGCTTCTTGTTTGGTTGGGTGTACTTGTATGGATAATGCCTGCGCTGCTGCAAGCACTTTAAATAGGTATGGGAGCTCACCAAATTGCTGTTGTGTTTGCTCACCAAGAACATTGGCACCGTGTTGTTTGATGTAGTCGCATAATTGGACGGACTCACCATCAACATTAATAGTGGAGCTTGCTTTTGGATGGGCGCCCATCCAGATTTCCGCCATTGGTTTTTTGTCGGTATTTTCTACATTGAAGAGCTCTGGAATAGAGGTGGTACTCCCCCAAGGGTAGTGCTGAATAGTATTGTCTAGTAGAAAAAAAGAGGACGCTGTAGTCATAAAATACTCTCACTAAAATCAGGAATTATAAAGGAACCGCTAATTATCTTAAGCCGTTCAAAGGAATCTATATGTCAGCCAAGTATGTCGAAACTAGATGATCTCTAGTCGTTTACATCGATGTAATTCGTGGCTAAGGGTTCTTCTTGTATGCCTCGTCATTTCTGTTGAACATACCGTAATTCGTTACATTTTTACGAAATTAGTTGAAAACTTAAAGTTCTCGCACAGGTGCTTAACGTTGGAATACTCGAAGGTATCTCCGTTATCTAAGTAGACAACTTGTTCGACATTGACGACGGAATCACCCACCGATAAATTCATGTGTTCAGCTTCTAGTTCTGAGGCAGGAATCACGGTAATTTCTAACGTAGAGCTGTGAATTTTAAGACCAAGTTCGTTGCCGATGTAGTCGTAGATTGAATTCTCAATATGTTGTTTCGATAAACCTGTGATGACATTAATCGGCATGTAGGTGTCTTCGATGACATTTGGATTGTTATCCAAGATTCGAACGCGAGTGATGTGATAAAGCATATCGCCTTCTTGGCAGTTGAGGCGCTGCGCTAAAAAGTCACTGGCAGGTTCGACAGAATAATTGAGCACCTGGGTCTTTACGGTTTGACCAATGGCCTCGGCGTTGGCTTTTGTGCCGTATAAATGTTTAGGCGTTTGCGTATTGAGCGGCGGCTGTTTGACATAAGAGCCAGAGCCACGTTTACGAACCACTAAGCCATCATTAACTAAAATATCCAACGCTTTTTTGATGGTGAGTTCACTACAACTGAACTCGTTTGCCAATGAGGTGCCATCAGGAAGCTTTGCGTTTGATTTGTAGTGGCCCGCAAAGATACGTTCCTTCACTGTTGCGTAGATATCTAGATATTTGACCATTACGTTTTCCATTGTTGGATGTGCGATAACAACACGCATTCTGTCGTTCGCTGTTGGTTCCATGTACTTTACGGAGTTTGGTAGCTTTCGCCTTACATTAGGCGCCCCATATAGACCTTGTATAGTTGCCACACCTTTAGGTGACTCGCCATACCCGAATAATAAATCGAGGGCATGCAGTACGCGCGACATAATAAAGGTACTCGGTAGATAATAAAGGTACTCGGCAGATAATAAGGTACGCGCTACATAATAAAGTATTGTACCAAGCTAAAGCTATATGTTTTGCATATCAATAACTATATGGTTATTTTTTTAAAAGAGTATTCCTTTGTGTGACGTGGCTAGTGTTTTTAAATGCGTGCGCTGTCCTAACGGGGTGATATCTGGTCTATTAGTTTTACAAGTTCCTCAAACGTCAGGGTTATGCTTTGATTATGGCGTTAGATGAGTCATCAAACTATCTGGACGATATGGCAACACATTGAGGCGGTATCGTTCACCGTGAAGTTGAGAAAAACTATGATTGTAGGTTTAGATATTGGCGGAACTAAAATTGAAGGGGTTGGGTTAATCCAACAAGCCAACAGTCCCACATACCAAACGTTAGTGACGTATCGAGAGCCGACCAACACATCGAGCTATGCCGCATTCTTACAATCCGTATTGAGCGTGATCGAACACGTGGCAACTCATGGTGATGTAGAGTCAATTGGTATTGGGTGCTGTGGTTCGATTGGCAATGATGGGCTAATGCAAGGCGCTAATGTCACTGTACTTAATGGTGCCGACTTTATTGGTGATTTACGTCGTCACATTGATGTCCCTGTTGCGATTGCGAACGATGCCGATTGCTTAGCGTTGTCAGAGTTTAAAGATGGGGCGGCTATTGATGCCCTTCATTCGTGTGTTGCCGTAATTATCGGTACGGGTTGTGGCTCCGGCGTCATAATTAATAACGGCCTAGTGACAGGCCTGAACAAGCTTGGCGGTGAGTTGGGGCATAACCCACTACCTAACTTTAATCAGTCTGTCGATGGTCAGCCAGTTGAATGTTACTGCGGTTCAATGAATTGTACTGAGAGCTTTGTATCGGGTTCAGGGTTTGGTCGTACTTTTAGCGAGAAACATTTCTCAGCGGATTCGAAACAGATTATGGCACTTGTCGAGCAAGGGAATGCGGATGCTATTGCACATCTTGACCTCTATTGTGATCAATTAGCTCGCACTTTAGCAACGGTTATTAACTTTATTGACCCAGAGGTGATTGTTCTCGGTGGGGGCATGTCAAATGTTGACGCGATTTATCCTAGGGTTCAGCAAAAAATCAATAATTACACATTTACTAAAGCCGCGACAACCAAAGTAGTGAAGAATCACCATGGTGACTCCTCGGGTGTACGTGGCGCGGCCTTTTTACCTTTATTGTAATGTCGAGAATGACAATGTTTAGAATGGTGAGGTTCAGATCGTTGTAGTGATTCTCAGAGCCAAACCTTATACCTAAATCTGGACTTTATATTTGGTGTTAGGTCGGAGTATACCACTTTGATTGTGGTGGTTTGGTGTACAAGTCCTGCTTGCGTTGCCGTAGGCAGGAAAAAATTTTGACTAGATCGTATAAATACATAATGTTTTATAACTATAACCATATGGTTTAAGGGTTGTATGAATTATTTAGTACTAGATTTTGGTGGCAGTGCAGTCAAAGGCGCAGTGATGACAAGACATGCGGACATTGTCGAGCGATTCACGCTGACAAGCCATGCAAAGACTTATGAGGCGTGGCTTGATGCATTTACGCCGGTATTTGAACAATATCGAATCAAATATAACATTTTGGGTATAGCCGTGAGCACGTGTGGTGCGGTGGATGTCGACACCGGGATTATCCATGGTGGTAGCGCTTTGCCGTATATCCATGGCTTTGATGTTAAATCGCTGTATGAAGACCGTTTTGGTTTGCCGACAGAACTGGAAAATGATGCCTGCTGCGCCGCCTTGGCTGAGTCTTGGCTGGGAGCGGGTAGCGATTCCAATCATTTTGCATTGGTCGTCATTGGTACAGGGGTTGGTGGCGCGATTGTCACTCATCAGCAGATCATGAAAGGGCACCACTTACACGGTGGCGAATTCGGATTTAGCATCATGGAGTACCGAGATGGGAAGCCTATTACGTTAGGGTATCTGGCATCGACGTTAGCGCTCGTTGAACTTGCTGCAAGTGCATTGAGCGTATCGGTTGAAACACTGAATGGCCTCAAAGTATTCGAGATGTATGAGCAACAACATCCTGAGATCGTTCAGGTTGTGGATCAGTGGATCGGCTATTTAGCGACTGGGCTTTATAACATTCAATACAGTATCGATCCAGAAGTCATCATCATTGGCGGCGCAATCAGTCGCCGGCAGGATCTCTTAGCGCTCATTAATCACAAGTTAGATTGTATTTTGGCCGACATACCGATTGCTAGGGTTCGGCCTGTTCTCAAAGTCACGAAATTTGGTAACGACGCTAATTTGATTGGCGCGTTGAAACATTATATGAATAAGCAAGGTTAATAAGATGACGAAATTGACGTTTCCACATGATTTTAAATGGGGCGCTGCCGCGTCTGGAATCCAAACCGAAGGGGTAGCGAATAAAGCCAATGATTCGATATGGGATGTATGGCACCAACAATCACCCGAACGGTTTTTCCGCGGTATCGGTTCACAACTTGTGACGGACACTTACCATCGCTATGAAGAAGATGTTCAGCTAATGAAAAACATTGGCTTTAACTCTTTTCGGACATCAATTCAATGGTCTCGCCTAATTAAAAACTACGAAACAGGCGAGGTTTGTCCTGATGCTGTGCGTTTCTATCATCGGTACCTAGACGAGATGATCGCGAATGGTATTGAACCAATGATGAATCTTTATCATTTTGATATGCCAGCGGAACTTCAAGAAAAGTTTGGTGGTTTTGAATCAAAAAAAGTGGTCGATCTATATGTCGATTATGCAAAAACAGCATTCCAGTTATTTGGGAATAAGGTCAAATATTGGATTACATTCAATGAACCGATCGTCCCTGTGGAAGGGGGGTATCTATACGATTTTCATTATCCATGCAAAAAAGACGGCAAACTAGCGGTTCAAGTGGGTTACAACATTATCCTTGCCCATGCGAGAGCCGTACATGAATTTCATCGCCTTGGACTGGAAGACACAAAAATCGGGGTGGTCTTAAATCTTACCCCTTCTTATACTCGCGATGATCGCGAAGACGACCAGAAAGCGGCTTGGTATGCTGATCTGCTGTTTAATCGTAGTTTTCTTGATCCAATGGTGAAAAACGAAATACCAAAAGAGTTGTGTGATATTTTTTCTGAGCACGGTGTCATGCCCGAAACATCTAAAGATGAACTTGCAACCATCACGTCGGCAAACATCGAATTTCTAGGGGTGAATTATTATGTCCCGCGTCGTGTTCAAGCCCGTGAAAGCGAGTACGAGTTAGATTATTTCACACCGGAGGTCTATTTCGAAAACTACGTGAATCCTGAGGGGCGCTTTAATCCATACCGTGATAACAACGAGATCCTACCGACGGCGATTTATGATATTGCCATGAATATCAAACAAAATTACGACAATATACCTTGGTTCCTTGCAGAAATTGGTATCGCAATGGATGAGGCATCGGAAGGTAAACCAGATGACAATGGCATTATTGACGACAGTTTCCGAACCAATCTCATGAAAGAACATCTTGTTCAGCTTCATCGTTCGCTTGAAGATGGAGCAAGTTGTTTCGGTGTACATCAGTGGACGTTTATTGACAATTGGTCTTGGACAAATTCCTTTAAGCGCCGCTATGGGTTTTATCGCTTGGATCTTGAAACGGGCAACAGAATCTTGAAGCAGCATGGATTGTGGTTTAAAGAGCTTGCGACCACAGGGATATTGCGCGATTAACGAATCATAAGAAGTCTACCCCGTAGTATGCAATTTACGGGGTATTAGTGGTGGTTTGGGTTTATTTTAGGTTTCCTATTGGCTTAACGTCAACGTTCTCAAAAAGTGATGCACACATAAAAAACCGATCAGAATCAATCTATGATAACGACGGATTTAATCTAGTATTAACTCTGTGCCTATTACAAATCATTAATGAGAGCG
This sequence comes from Vibrio sp. E150_011, assembly GCF_053544015.1. Lineage (NCBI taxonomy): Bacteria > Pseudomonadati > Pseudomonadota > Gammaproteobacteria > Vibrionales > Vibrionaceae > Vibrio > Vibrio sp. E150_011. The sequence goes on along the minus strand of NZ_JBHFOL010000001.1, from coordinate 113,379 downwards.
GTTATGGACTTAAATCTATTAAAAGCATTTGATGCAGTGATGAAAACGCAAAGTGTAAATGCGGCTGCGGATGTACTGAACATAACGGCGCCAGCGATCAGTCATTCACTTAATCGACTTCGTGACCAATACCAGGACCCGCTTTTTGTGAGGCAAGGAAGAGGAATAGTACCCACTAATTTTGCCATAGAGCTACATGCCGAAATACAAGAACCGTTGTCTTTTCTTCTTAATGGGGCTAAATCAAGGAAGGCATTCGATCCAAATGTCAGCCAGCGAACCTTTAGAATCTCAAGCCATAAAGACATTGATCTGTTGATTGTGCCACCACTAACGAATTACAAGAAACAACATGCACCGAACATTAACATCAAAGCAGATGTTGAACATCTTGATGAACAAGACCGACAAAATGACTTAATTCGCCGTAAAGTGGATGTGATTTTGGCAACCGTTCCATTGCAAGACCACGGCTATCATAATCAGCTTTTGTTTGAGCAGGAGTTATTAGTTGCCGTTAGGAAACAGCATCCACGAGTGCAAACAGAGCTAACATTAGATAGTTTTGTTAATGAAGCTCATATAATTTGGCGAACGGAAAGGTTGAATACGCTCTTGCTTGAGTCCTTAGCGACAATGACGCTACCAGAAAGAAAAATTGCGTATGCAACTGGATCGAATATTACGGCGCTAGCGCTCACCGCGGAAACTGATTGGCTATGCGTTACCAGTCAATGGCATGGAAAAAAATACGCTGATGCGCTGGGTCTCAATACTTTCCCTGTCCCTTTTGAAACAAAGAAAGTGCCGGTCTATATGACGTGGCATCACTCTCAAAATAAAGATACGGGTCATGAGTGGTTCCGACAAGCAATTGTTGCGGCTGTTGAGGAAATCTCATTGCTGCTAGAGCCTGAAAAGGACTTATGATGTAGGTGGTGTTTTCTTCCATTCTGGCCGTCTAGTGTCACTATATAGATAAGGCGAAGTCTATGTATTAAGCGACATGGGTCTGCAATTTGGGTCATGCGCTTATTTATTTTTGATTCGCTAACTTTAACGGAATATGGGACTTTGATTTTACTATAAAAATATAACGTAAAAGATAAGTTTCATTTCAATCAGCATTTAAACCCTTGAAACCAATACATCGATAAACAGCACTTAATTGGCTTTTTAGCCTCATTCTATCGCTCAATATTCCCCCTAAATGTAGCATGTAGCCATCTATTCTTTGAGAACCATGCAAATGCGCTACACACGATTCATCACATTGGCTCTTTTCAGCTTGTTTAGCTTCCATTGTCTTGCGGTTAGTTTTACCGATCCCGTTGATAATAAATTAGACATGGGAGAATACCTTGCGGAAAACGCTTACGGTTTTTTGCCGGTACCGATCGTTATAACAGAACCCGCATTGGGATATGGCGGCGGAATGATGGGCGTATTTTTGCATGAATCAGATAGCCAAAAAGCCAAGCGTAAAAAAGAAGCACAAAAATCACTTAATGGTGGTGCAAAATTATTGACGCCGGGAATTAGCGTTGTAGGTGCATTCGGAACACAGAATGGCACGTGGGGCGGCTTTGTCGGTCACCGTCAAACCTGGAAAAAAGACAGTATTCGTTATCTGGGCGGCGCATTTTACGGTGATATTCATATGAATTTTTACACGCCTTTGGCAGGAGCTGATGCTGATGGGTTTGAGATGAGCATGAATGGTGGTGGTGTCATGCAAAAACTACAATTTAGGATTGCCGACACGCCACTTTTCCTTGGGTTCACCCAGCAATTTGTGAAGCCCAAATTGAGTATTGTCGATGCAGACAAGATTAATCACATTGCCACAACCTGGTTAAATACCGACCCGAATGTTTCTGGGTTGGGCCTGATTGCGGAATACTATACGAGAAATAGCTTCCTATATCCAACCGCTGGTGGAGATTATATCGCGAAATACCAAGTCTACGACGACAGTATCGGTAGTGACTATGACTATCAAACCTTCAAAGTACAAGGTGTTCAATATTTTCCATTAGCAAAGCAGTGGGATGGGGCGATAAAGGCTCAATACAATACATTATCTACTGATGAACGGCTATTACCTCCCGCAGCTTATCCCGATATTGAACTTCGAGGTATTGGTCGAAATCGCTATCAAGGTACATCAACTGCGTCAGTGGAAACTCAAGTGACTTACAAGATAACGAACCGTTGGTCGACATCACTATTTGGTGGCGTTGGATCGGCAACGGATGCTACGGACGAGCTTTTTAAGGATGACCGTCATTACAGCTACGGGACGGGGGTGAGATATCTTATTGCCCGTCGATATGGCTTGCGAGTGGGCATCGATATTGCAAAAAGCGAAGAAGATCGAGCCGTGTATTTTCAGGTAGGGACGGGGATTTAAGTGGCAATGCTGAGCGTTAGCGAGCGAGGCTGAGAAAGCGTACTGTTGTGCGTGTTTAACTTTATGAATATTGGTTAAAAGGTGGGATATGAGAATTGATGAAGTATACCTATATGACACGCTAGAATGTCGTGTTTGTAAACAGCGAGCAACAATAACTAATCGAAGTGTTGGTACCATGAGCTGTTGTGGGGAAGTGATGGCAAATGTGACGTATGAACGCATCAGGGGTTTTGTGAATAAAACGCTATCTGATAAATTGACGTTGATCGCTACACTTCGTTTCTTAGATAATCAATTAACGCATCATCGGCATTGGGTCCACTACCATTCTGCAATCGACTCGATTATTGAAAGAGAAACAGGAATAACGAACCAGTTGCTCATAGAGGGCATAGAAAGTAGTCAGTCAGAACCGAATGTAACGAAACAAATGATGGAAATCATTGATGACCTCTATCTGTCCTCGTTAAATTTATACCCTTGGTATGCAAGCATGGCGAGTCGAGAGTCAAACAACTTAGCCCAAAAATTGTTTTTAGCAGCGGGAGTTTCTGATAAAGAAAATATTAAGGTGTTAGAGTCCATTCTGTATAGCGTCGAAGATATTGAAGTAGAAGAGCAAAGTGATTAATTATCATGCTTGTAAAGCAGCATCGTTCAGTTTTCAATGAGTTTTATCGTTAGTTCTTTAAATTAAAGATATTTAAAGTGCCATTCATGCCCTCTATGTGGCGCCGTTATGATAATAAACTTAATAAGTTGGAACGTTCGCGATTGTATGAAATGTAAGCTATACGTTGTTATGCAGGATGCAAATAACGATAACGTGTAGAGGTCTCTATGACAGCGAAGTATGGTGTTAAACGCCAATTAGCAGTACTAACCGTCGCCATTATGGGTGCGACAAGCAGCATGGCAGCAGAAAAGCCAAATATTCTTGTAATCTGGGGTGATGATATCGGTCAAACGAACGTCAGTGCCTACTCATTCGGCTTAATGGGGTATAAAACACCGAACATCGATAGTATTGCAAAAGAAGGCATGATGTTTACCGATTATTACGCCGAGCAGTCTTGTACCGCAGGTCGTTCTACTTTTATTACTGGTCAAAGTGTGTTGAGAACGGGTTTAAGTAAGGTGGGGTTACCAGGCGCCGATATTGGCCTACAGGCAGAAGATGCGACCATTGCTGAATTACTGAAGCCCATGGGGTACATGACAGGTCAGTTTGGTAAGAATCATTTAGGTGACAAAGATGAGTTTCTGCCAACAGCACATGGTTTCGATGAATTTTTTGGCAATCTTTATCACTTAAATGCAGAAGAAGAGCCTGAGAATATTGATTATCCTAAAGATCCCGAGTTTAGGAAGAAGTTTGGCCCGCGTGGCGTAATTAAGTCGTATGCGGATGGCAAGATTGAGGATACGGGACCACTCACGCGTAAGCGTATGGAAACCGTCGATGAAGAAACGTTGGAGGTCGCTCTGGATTTCATGGAACGAGCGGTTAAAGCAGAGAAGCCATTTTTTGTTTGGTGGAATGCGACTCGGATGCATTTTCGAACCCACGTTAAAGATGAGAATCTAGGTAAAACGGGTATCAGTTACTACGCAGATGCGATGGTTGAGCACGATAGCCACGTCGGTGAGTTATTAAAACAAGTGGATGACTTGGGCATCAAAGACAATACCATTGTGTTCTACTCTACTGATAATGGCCCACATATGAATTCATGGCCAGATGCAGGGACAACACCATTCCGAGGTGAGAAAAATACCAACTGGGAAGGCGCATATCGAGTACCAGCAATGGTTCGCTGGCCGGGTAAGATTGAAGCCGGCACCGTCTCTAACGAGATTATGCATCATATGGACTGGATGCCTACATTTGTCGCCGCGGCAGGCGATGATCAGATAAAAGAAAAATTGCTGAAAGGCCATCAAGCGGGTAATAAGACCTTCAAGGTGCACCTTGATGGTTATAACTTCTTACCTTATTTAACCGGTGAAGAAGAGAAGGGACGTCGCTCGGAAATTTTCTATTTCACAGATGATGGTGACCTGGCTGCGTTGCGTTACAACCAATGGAAAGCGGTATTTATGGAGCAAAGAGCAACTGGGACGATGCAAATTTGGTCGGAACCGTTTGTGACATTACGCCTTCCTAAATTGTTTAACTTACGTATGGACCCGTACGAAAACGCAGACATTACCTCGAACACCTACTACGATTGGCTTCTTGACCATGCGTATATGTTTGTCCCCGCGCAAGCGTATGTGGGAGAATTCTTGCAAACATTTAAAGAGTTTCCACCACGCCAAAAAGCGGCGAGCTTTAGTTTAGATCAGGTAATGGAGAAGCTTCAGGAATCGCCTAATAAATAGCAAGACAATGTAAATTCAACGTATAAAAAGAGCTCGTGAGAGCTCTTTTTTGATTCCCATAACAATTTATATCGACTAAGCCGCTAATTATTTGTCTAACAAAGAAAAATTACTCTATCTTTCACTATGTGAACATTATAATGGCGTAGTAACCGACGCTTAAAAACGCGCATGAACAAGGATAGTTATGAATTCGTTTAGTTGTAGAATATGGTCAATGTTGGTGTTTTTTGGCGCTTTAGCGTTACCCCTACCAAGTGTCGCTGTGTCTGTGTCGCAAGCCGAATTTGTTGGTAGTGACATGTGTATTGATTGCCATCAAGAGGAGTCAAAGGCTTGGCAGGGGTCTGACCATGATATGGCGATGAAACATGCGTCAGATGACAGCGTGTTAGGTGACTTCAATGACCAAACTATTCTACATAACGGTAAGCCTAACCGGTTCTTTCGAAAGGGCGATGAATTTTGGGTCAATATTGAAGGACCTGACAGCTTGTTTCATGATTATCAAATTACCTATACCTTCGCTTTTGATCCTTTGCAGCAGTATATGGTGGAATTTGATGATGGCAGAGTACAGCTGATTCCTTTTGCTTGGGACTCAAGAGATAAAAACGAAGGTGGTCAGCGCTGGTTTAATCTTTATCCAGATACGACGGTTAACGACGAATTTTATTGGACGAACACCGGGCAAAACTGGAACTTTATGTGCGCCGATTGTCATTCAACCAATCTCGAAAAAAACTACGACAGTGCAGCCAATACCTATAATACCACCTGGTCTGAAATCAACGTTGGATGTGAAGCTTGTCACGGGCCCGCAAGTGAACATATTAAGCTTGCGAAAGAAATCGACGCTCAACCCAACTCACCAATCCCTGCGCATTTTGGGTTTAATCGAGACCTATCGCAGTCGGTGAAAGAATGGGTATACCAAGAAGGCAAGACAACGTTACAACCGAAGGAAATTTTCGATACTCACCAAGTGAAAACGTGCGCTCAGTGCCATAGTCGTCGTACTCAGCTAAATGAAACCGGTGATCATGTTCAAGATTCTTTTTTTGATCGATACCGCTTGAGTCTTATTGCACCAGAGCTTTATCACAATGATGGGCAGATTTACGACGAAGATTATGTCTATGGGTCATTCTTGCAATCGAAGATGGCTGAGAGCGGGGTGACATGTTCCAATTGTCACGATCCACACAGTACTAAGCTAAAGATACCGGAAGAAGCGGTGTGCAGTCAGTGTCATATTGCCTCTGAATATACACCAGAAAAACATACCTTCCATTTACCTAACACCGAAGCCTCTAAATGCACAACCTGCCACATGCCGGAAACAACTTATATGCAAGTTGATCCACGACGCGATCATAGCTGGCACGTGCCACGAGCGGACCTGAGCCAACATATTAATACCCCAAACGTATGCACGAGTTGTCATGAAGGTGAAACTAACCAATGGGCGGATAAACACATTGGTGAATGGTTCCCCAACTCTAGTTATAGGAATCAACAGCACTTCTCTGTTGCATTCTACGCTGATGCCATTGGGCATCAATCAGCACCTGACGCGTTGGCCTATTCCTCACAAGATTCGAGTCTGGCGAATATCATTCGCGCCTCAGCGCTTGAGCGGATGGCCGGTAATACCGGACAGAATACACTCATATCATTGGGGCGAGCGGTCAAACATGAGAATGAAATGATTCGTCTAGGCGCCGTTGCGGGGTCGTCAGGGTATTCGTTTGCTGATCGTTGGCAAATACTTGAACCATTGCTTAATGACTCTGTATTGTCGGTACGAGCAGAAGCTGCTGGTGCATTGGTTCCTGGTTGGAGCGAAATGAACCCAGCACAAAAGGACGTGTTAAAAGCCCCACTTGACGATTACATCGCCATTCAAACATTTAATTCCGATAGGGGGTTTGGACGAACGAATTTGGGTAACGTTTACCGCAGTCTAGGTGACGTTCAACAGGCGATCGACTTCTATTTAGGCGCAATCGCAATAGAACCTTATTTTGAGAACAGCTATGTCAATTTAGCGGATTTGTATCGTTCGCAGCGAAACGAAAAAGCGGCAATCGATATTTTAAGGCAAGGTATGGCTGCGCAGCCTGAATCAAGTGTTCTACCTTATAGTGCTGGCTTAGCCTCACTACGAGCGAAAGATTACACACAAGCGAGCCAGTATTTGAAGCTGGCCGCACAAAACGCTCAGAACAATCCACAATATTGGTATGTTTACGGACTGTCGTTGGAACGCAGTGATGTACTCGCAGCGGCCAAGGCCTTGGAAACCGCCTATAAATTGAGTAAAAACCCGCAGCATGTGTATGCGCAATGCGAAGTATTGGCGAGGAACTACACGGCAGGTTCGGTCGCTGAGTCTTTCGAGCGCTGTATTAAAGTATTAAGTGCGATTGCGCCTCCCAACGTTGTAGAGCAATTAAAATCGCGTGTTAAGTACTAGGACAGTAGATATCATAAATAACCTTGTGATTTTATTATAAACAGAGACCACTCTGTTTATAATAAAATAGTGCTCATCGTTTACTTGGCCTAAACGATGAGCACTATTTGCTACGGCGGAATGTGGTCGTATTGCAATATTTACTATGATGATAACTTTTTTTGTATATGTTGCAATATTCTTAACCTGTTGATTTTGTAAGTATTTTAATATTTCAATTTACTATTTTAGTGTGTGTTTGCATTTTTGATGGATCGAGTCATTCAAAATGTAGTTAACGATTTATTCTTATTTTATTACTATCGTTCGCAGTTGGTTTAGGTGCTTAGAATAATTTTATTCACAGAGTAAATTAACAAAGAATGTATAAGAAATATTGTTATTTAAATAACGTTAATAATTTATGTAATCGAATAGGTAAATACAATGTCACAAGAAAAACACTCTAATTTGAATTCATTTGAACAATTTAATATCGAACTACCTGAAACATTTCCTCAAGAAGGCATGGCAGCAAGAGCAGCTGCGGCGTTAGTAAGAAGTGAGTGTTGGACCGATGCCAACCCGAATTTAAATCTTTCGTCGTTTGTGACAACCTTTATGGAACCAGAAGCGGCTGAGATCTTCAAGGATGGTTCATTTAGAAACTTTGCTGACCCAGATATGTACCCACACACCAAAGCAACTGAAGCAAAATGTGTGAAGTGGCTTCATGAGCTTTGGAATGGTCCAAGCGATGTTGAAGCTTACGGTGCTGCGACGATTGGTTCTTCGGAAGCTTGTATGCTGGCTGGTCTTGCGCACAAATGGAACTGGCGTCAAGCGCGTGAAAAAGCGGGTAAAGATACAACAAGACCCAATATGGTAACAGGTGGTAATGTTCAAATCGTTTGGAAAAAATTCCTTAAATATTTTGATGTTGAGCCACGAATTGTACCATTGAAGCCAGGCCAATACAGACTAACCGCGGAACAACTTGATGAATACGTTGATGAGAATACGATCTGTGTTGTTGGTATTGCTGGTCAAACATTTACGGGTGAAGACGATGACTTCCAAGCGATCCATGACTGGCTAGATGACTATGAAGCGAAAACAGGTGTCTCGATCCCAATGCACATTGATGCGGCGTCAGGTGGCTTTGTAAACCCGTTCTTATATCCTGATTATGAGTGGGATTTTCGTCTCCCACGTGTTCAATCGATCAACGCTTCTGGACACAAATTTGGTTTAGTTCCTCCTGGTCTTGGGTGGATTATCTTCCGTGAACGTGCGGTTTTCAATGAAGACCTTGTATTTTACGTTAACTACCTCGGTGGTGAAGCGGCGACGGCAACCCTGAACTTCAGTAAGAGCTCAGCAACGGTACTTGCCCAGTATTACAACTTCGTACGACTTGGTAGAGAAGGTTACACAAGTATTATGAAGAAGACGCTAGAAAACTCTGAATATATTCGTGACCGCTTATTAGCGACAGGTAAGTTTACTGTAATGAATACGACTCAACGTATTCCGGTGGTTGCATTGACGCTTGATAAGTCTGTCACAAACTACAACGAATTTGATATTTCAAATAAGGTTCGTGAGCGCGGTTGGATCCTGTCAGCTTATTCAATGCCGGCAAATGCAGAGGAAGTTAATAGCCTGAGAATCGTGGTAAGGCCACACCTAAATAAAGATGCTGCAGACATCCTTATCAAAGACATTGAAATGGCTTGTGATTACCTTGAAGAGCACGGCGGTAATGCGACGCCTCCGAAGCTGCATGACCTTCACAAGGTTTCATCAGGCAAATGTTAATTCATAACGGCTAACACATTAATGGTTAAGAAGGAGTAATTCGTTTATTTCTTCTTTTAATTATCTCTACAGGCAGCATGGTACTATGACCACACCTACAAAAATTGCAGGGTACTTGTCTCACCCTCCAAAACATATCATCAGTTTAATATTAGGACTCTTCACCCTTGCGTCACTATTCTTTGGAAGTGCATATGCGTCTTCCGTTGAACCTGAGTCATATAGTGGAATCGCATGGGCGTTAAATTATTTAGCACAAAATCCGTTTGCATATCTATTCCTTACCCTTGCGATTGGCTACCCTCTAGGGCGTATTACCGTCGGTGGTATTTGCCTGGGCGCTACAGCAGGCACCCTAGTTACTGGGATATTGATTGCTCTAGCGTCTAGTGCACTTTACGGAATTGTTTACGACATTCCAGGGTTGGTAGAAGACATTTTTCTAATGCTCTTTATGTATGCGCTGGGTATGCGAGTTGGTCCACAATTCTTCTCTGGCCTTGCTAGAGGTGGCGTTGATTTCCTAGTCATTGGTTTAATTGTTGTTTTCTCCAATTTTCTTATCGTCTTTTTGGGCGCAAAAGTGTTGGATCTTGGGCCGGGATATGCCGCTGGTATCATTTCTGGTAGTTACACTGTAACTGCGGTAATGGGTGTGGCACAGTCAGCCATCACTAGCGGTGCGTTCAAATTGCCAGAAGGCGTTACCGCCGATATGGTGGGTGCAAATATGGCAGCGGGCTACGCAATTAGTTACGTTCTGTCTTCGGTCTTTATTATTCTACTGATCAAGTATTTACCGAAAATGTTTGGCCATGATCCTGTTGTTGAAGCAGCAAAAGCAGAAAAAGAGTTTGCTGGTGGTGAAGACGGTGGAGCTCTACCGGGTACGGAGGGAGCGTCAATACTTGGTTTCACCGATAAACAAATCCGCTCGTACGTAGTAGAACACGAAGAGTTAGTGGGTAAATCCATCAGCCAATTGTTTGCCATGAACCCACACGCCACCATCTTAAAAGTGGTTCGCGGTGATGCCGTGATTGATGCACATGATAATCCTCAGCTACAAATGGGCGATATTGTCGGCGTAATGGGTGACTATAGTCTGTTGTTGAAAGGAACAGGTACAGTTGGCCGAGAAATCTCAGAGCCAAAAGCAAGAATGGTTGATATCGAAGTTGCTGATGTGCACGTAGGTAAAAGTGAATACGCAGGAAAAACACTCGAAGAATTAGGTTTAGAGATCGGTTTTGGTATCCACTTGAAATCGATGTTCAGAGCTGGTGTTGCGATCCCTCACTTACCGAAAACCATCGTCGAAAAGGGTGATGTGCTGCGTCTAGCGGGTCCCAAGTGGTGCGTTGATCAAGCCGCTAAGTCACTAAAGGCTGTGCCAATTGTAGAAAGTACCTACAGAGGGGTTTGTTTCATGTCTATTGCGCTATTTTTTGGCTTTGTGATTGGTCATGCGAGCGTAGAGATAAGTGGTATACCTTTTGCGCTGGGCACTTCAGCAGGTTGTATGCTAATGGGTATTTTGATTTCTTGGTTGCGAACACGAAACCCTGATTTCGGCGGCCCAACCAGTGAAGGTGCAAGAGCATTCTTGAATGATATTGGCCTGAGTTTATTTGTTGCGGTACTTGCAGCTGGCGTGGGTCCTAAAATCATGTCTTCGTTCCAAGGTAGTATCGTGATTTGGATTGTAGTGCTTGGATTGCTTGGTGCGCTCGTTCCTCCTTTCTTAGCGTGGATATACGGTTACTACTTCAGAAAAATGAACCCAGTGGTTCTGGCTGGTGCTTGTGCCGGAGGAAGAAACAGTACACCAGCATTGAATGGTATTCAGGAACTATCACAAAGCGGTATTGCGGCTGTGGCATATCCTGTGCCTTACGCGCTCACCTCCGCGATAGTTCTAATCCTTGGGTATATTGCGATGGTGTTCTCATAATTAGGCGCTTAATGGCGTAAGCCAAACCTTGTCTATATTCATCATTTATCTACCGTAGCAGCGCACAATATTGTGCTGCTACGCTTCTTTGTTTACGGATTTGGATACAAACTATGACTGACACGTTGCGTATCGGCATTGCTATCAACGTAATGAGAGCTCGTTTAACGGTTGTTGGCTTTAATATCGCGATCGTATCTTTTCAAATCTCAGAATTACTCAACATGAAAGGCGGTATTTCTGTACCAGGTTTAACTCATACGGTGCACTTTAGAGCCGATATGGCGCTGTTTTTATCGCTAGCTTGCTCCTTACTGGCCATTGTGGCATTTTTAAATTCTTGCGCGATCGACGACACGGGAACGTGTGATCACTGGTCTTTTATTGTCGGCGATTTATTGATGTATTTTGGTTTGGCGAATGCGGTAACCGGCTTTTTTGCACCACTGAACGAACAATTCTTGCTGGCTATTCAGCTCGCTCCTTCCCAAGAAATCCAAATAACAATATTCAGAAAAGCCATTTATTACCTAGGCGCAACCGCATGGTTTGTTACCCTTTATATTGGACCATTGGTTACTCTCATCCGTTCGCCATTCCCTAAAACAATTAACCGTTACTTAGGCTTAAGCTACATTCTAATGCTTGCTGCAATAACTTGGCTCAACTATCAAGCTTTTGTCTTTGAGGCCTTTAATACTCAAACGAAAGGCTTGGCAATTCCACATTATTTGAGCGAATTGTTTCAACCCATTGTGTGGTGAGAATTGACATAACATGTAATGTATCCTTGCCAATCGCCTTCTCATTATAGGTAAAGCAACGATGTAACGATCGGTAACGCTGAAACTAGCGTATGACCAAGCCAGTTGCAATTGGCGAAATGATTTGCGGTCAAGGTACTTTTACTCACCCCTTAAACTATGCATATCGTCAGCCCGAAAAATGACTAGTGGCACGAGTCCACTAGCACCCTAATTAGGGCTCGGGATGTAAATACTGGAGCCTAGAGTTATGGTTCGGGGCCGAGGTCATTCTCGATTTCATACACGTTACGCAAATATGTTGATTGAGTAAGAGCTAAATGAGGTACAAAGCGTTCATAACGAAATCAAGGCACTTGTTCACAGGGCTATTATCCACCTAGTTTGAGGCTAATCTAGCGTGATTCATGTTCATCTACTTTCATTGCATGTTGCGATGAGGAAGCATTTCTAAACTTACGAAACTCAAACCAGAGCGCCATAAATACGCAGCCGGTAATAAAAGCCAATATGAAATTTCGGTCATCCATGACGCACATCTGTAACAGATCAATTGCGTCGTTCATGTGTTGCCTTGTTGATTTAATAATTAAGAAAACGAACTTTAGCTTAGGCGGGAGTGAGAAACGAATTACGTACTATCAAATATGTAGATAGATGGCTGAGTACAAACTTGTTTGCAGCTTGATATTGGACGTAGACCTTTACCTTTTATGAGTTTACCCAATAGTTACAATGGCAAGAGAGCACATCTCGTTCGTCAGTTGTTTATCAAAAACAATAAGTTATTGAACAAATACTCTGAATTGATAGTTTAGTTAGCATCAATATCCGTCATATGTACTATTAGAATATAAAATTCTGCGTGGTGATTATTTGTTATAAATCAGTTATAGGTCACCTTTCTTATCCATAGCATCCTTTAATTCATGATCGAAAACGCAATTCTCCTCAGTCGTATGTGACCAAATTATCATTTAGTCGAACCCCGAGTAATAATTTAATTTGTCTTACAATATAGTAAATGCAGATAAGGAGATTATGTATGAGAAACGCGAAAGCAATAGCTTTAGATGCAATCGAACTCACCAAACCGTCGATTGAGCGACTCTTTGAACGAACGAATCGCAAAGAGCTTCACATTGTTGTTATGGATCCAACTATCAAACCGTGGGAAGCCTCATTCGAGGAAGCCATTTTAGTGGAAGTATCATTAGGTAACCCTACCGAATGGACAATTCCATTCGATGAACTGGCAAAGAAAAAAGCCCACCAAGCGTGGCGAAATTCATGCCCTAACATGCAACTTCAAACCCAACACCCTTCATCACTTAGAGAGGGCGATGTGCTGTTCTACGGCTCGTTCGTCTATGGCGATATAGTGGTGGCATGCAGTGGAGTAGAGCAATGGTACGACATGCTAGTGAGCAGTTGGATTGCTTTAGCCATTGAACAGATCACAATCAGTGAATACCAAACAATAAAAACCAATACCCCTACACAACAAACACGATAATAGGTCAAAAGGTCATATTATGAATAACTTACTAAAAAAACTCTTTATCACTGCCGGTATTATTCTTTCTACATCTGCCATTGCAGCGGATTACCCAAGTAAAAATATACGCCTTGTTGTCCCGTTTGGCGCAGGTGGTGGTACAGATGCGGTTGGCCGTACTCTGGCAAACTCAGCGAAAGATGTTCTGGGCCAAAACATCGCGGTCATGAATCGCACAGGTGGTGCCGGAGCGGTGGGAATGAGCTTCGGTGCACAGCAACGACCTGATGGTTATACGCTGACTGTAGTGACTCGTGAAATTGCATCGCTACCACAAATGGGCTTAATGCAGCATGACGCTGATGACTTCCGTTTGATTCGTATGGTTAACCTAGACCCAGCGGTCGTATTAGTCTCCGCTGATAGCCCTTATAACACGATTAATGATCTGATTGCTGAAGCGAAAAAAGGAGAAGGGAAAGTTAAGTTTGCTTCAACAGCTGCGCCTAATTTCTACTTAATGGCTCTGGAAAAAGACCAAAATATCAAGCTTAATGCGATCCCTTACAACGGTGCGTCAGAGGCGATCCCGGCAGTACTGGGTAAACACACCGATGTAACAATGGTGACACCTGGGGAAGCCATTGCTCAACTGCGTTCCGGTCAACTCAAAGCACTCGGCGTAATGTCAGAAGAACGTATTGCTTTCATCCCAGAAGTTCCAACTCTTAAAGAGCAAGGCGTTGATGTAATCACAGGTACATGGCGTGGTATTGGCGCTCCTAAAGGCACGCCAGATGAGGTGATTGAAACGTTAGGCAAAGCGTTTGACCAAGCGATGGCTTCTCCAGAGTTCATTGACTTCATGGAGAAAGGTGCAATGACAATTCATAATATGGACGCACAAGCGTTCACAGAATTTGTCGACCAAGATTCAAAGTCGCTGGGTAAACTAATCCAATAGCATGTCATCAAGCAGGAACGGTTATCGTTCCTGCTTTTCGTTTCTCATTCTTACGTATTTATTGAGGCGGATATATGAAAGATCGTAATATCGTATTCCCTTCTCTTATGATCATATTCAGTGTATTAGCGCTTGTTGTCATAAGTCAGTTTAATGAACCACGCTTTCAAGACGCGAGTGTTGACGCCAAGTTCTTTCCTATGGTGGTGAGCATCGCCATCATCATTATTTCCATTGCTTTGATGATTCAAAGTAAATTAAAAAACAGCATTCCACAAAATCTATCCCCCGTTTTCACTAAGTTATCTATTTTTGGGTTTTGTTTCCTTATCGGTTATGCCGTATTGATTAGTTTCATCGGTTACCTATACGCAACGCTTTTCGCGTTCACGTTTTATCTCGTTGCATTTAAGATCACTAAGCCACTTTATTATTTAATCGCTTGGGCATTTGTCTTTGGCATTTATTATTTATTTGGCGAAGTGTTTGTAATTTCTTTACCCGAAGGTTCGTTGTTTTAGGTGACCGCTATGTTAGAGCATTTAATCGGTGGCCTGTCGGCCACATTTAGCCTTGCTGTTTTCCCCGTCCTAGTCTTCGGTGTACTTGGCGGTATTATCTTGGGTGCGTTGCCTGGACTCACGGCCACGATGGGGGTGGCTATTTTACTGCCATTCACGTTTGGTATGGAGCCGACCGCTGCACTTGTCATGCTTATTGGTGTTTACATCGGCGGTATTTATGGCGGATCGATTGCCGCAATCCTATTAAAAACACCCGGAACCCCTGCATCGGCAGCGACGGTGCTGGATGGGCATACCCTAGCAGCTAAAGGGCAAGCGGCGAGGGCACTCAGTATTTCAGCCGTTGCTTCCTTTGTTGGTGGCTTGATCAGTACGATAATTTTAATCGCTATCGCCCCATTACTTGCCGATTTTGCATTACGATTTAACGCACCTGAGTATTTTGCTTTGGCGGTGTTCGGTCTGACCATTATTGCTAGTGTCTCCGGTAAAAATATCCTTAAAGGGTTGTTAGCCGGTGCCATTGGTTTACTTATTTCAACGGTCGGTTTGGACCCAATAAGCAGTGTTCCTCGGTTTACATTTGGTGTTATGGATTTGTATAGCGGGATTAATGTTATTCCTGTGCTGATTGGTTTATTTGCACTTTCAGAAGCGCTAAATCAGCTTGAAAAAATACTGTCTGAGAAAAAGGTTGAGCGACCTAAGTTTGACCGTAGCTTGATGAGTAAGAAAGACCTCAAAGATATGATGCCAACCGCAATAAAAAGTGGTTTATTGGGTACATCGATTGGGTCTGTGCCAGGCGCCGGTGCGGATATTTCAGCGTTTGTTTGCTACAACGAAGCGAAACGTTCTTCTAAAAATCCAGAAGAGTTTGGTAAAGGTTCAGTGCGTGGTTTAGCGGCGGCTGAAGCCGGAAATAATGGCGTAACAGGTGGTTCATTAGTGCCTTTACTTACGCTTGGTGTCCCTGGTGATGCGGTTGCCGCTGTGCTGTTAGGTGCATTGATTGTTCAGGGTTTAACGCCAGGCCCATTATTGTTTGCTCAAAACCCCGAAGTGGTTTACGGCGTCTTCAGCTCTATGCTGGTAGCGAATGTCGTTATGCTATTGATTGGGTTGCTCGGTATACGCTTCTTCTGCCGTATTATTGAAGTGCCAAAAATGCTGATGATTCCAGTGATTATCTTCCTTTCAATTGTCGGTGCCTACGCAATAAATAACGCAATGTTTGATATTGGTATTGCGATTGCGTTTGGGTTCTTAGGGTTTGTGTTGGGTAAGTTGGAAATCCCGTCTTCACCAATACTCTTGGCTATTATCCTTGGACCTATGGCGGAAACTAACTTGCGGAAGTCTCTACTAATGTACGACAATAGTTGGTCGTTCCTCTACGAGCGGCCAATCGCACTTGCCTTCATTGTTTTGGCTGTGTTCTCTGTGTACTCAACCTTAAAAATGAAAAAAAAGCAGGAACTTCACTCCACGTGATATAGGTATTGTCGGATGAATGGGGGAGGTTAATTAAAAAGTTCGGTTGCTTTTTGTTACCCATGCTTGCGGTGATGGTACCAACAGGTTGTAAAGGAGAAACCGAGTATATTTTGATAACCTAACATCGCCAATGTACTTACCAGGCAGTTTTAGCGATTGGTTACTAGATGACTCTTATCAATTGGAATATGTGGGAGCCGATAGTGCTTGAAGGGGGGGAATGGTAAAAAATGTTCAACGCGAAGGACTATCGACAGGGTATGAACTTTTGCCGATGAAAGCACCTGTTTTGATACGTCAGTAATAGCACTATTTCATTAAAATGTTAACGCCAAGGGGTTCCCCTTGGCGTTTAGGCACATATTGATCGCGTCAAAATGGAAAAAGCAATATCTCTATTTGGAGATGAACGTCGTCATATTTATTGTGTAGGAGGGTTTAATAGCCCTTCCATGGTACTAGACGTTTTTCTAAGTAACGCATGAACAAGTCAAAGCTGTAGGCGATGATACCTATCATGACAATCCCAGCTATTACCACGTCTGTAACCAGAAATTCCGCCGCGTTAAGTACCATAAACCCGATCCCAGCCTCTGCTGCGACCATTTCACTCGCGACCAACGTCGTCCATCCAAAGCCAATCCCAATACGCAGGCCAGTTAAGATCTCGGGCATCGCGCTTTTAATAATAACGTGATACAAGACTTGTGTTTTAGACGCCCCCATAGAGTAGGCGGCTTGAATTTGTTCGCTGCGAGCAGAGTTGACGCCAGCGCGAGCACTAAGAGCGATCGGTGCGAACATAGCAAGATAGATGAGAGTGATCTTACTTGTTTCATCGATACCCAGCCAGATAATAACCAATGGCAAATATGCCAATGGTGGTAATGGTCGGTAAAATTCGATAAGTGGATCAAAAATACCGCGGACCCAAACGTTTGAACCGATCAAAATTCCGATAGGTACTGCAGTTATAACCGCGAGAATAAAAGCGCCAAACACGCGGCTGAGACTTGCCGTGAGGTGCTCACCGAGAGATACACCAGAGAAGCCGTGGATGGTTAAATCAATAAATCGATCGAATACTGCAAAAGGAGAGGGCAAAAACAGTGGCTTGACCATCCCAAATTCAGTCACGAAAGCCCAAAGACCAATAAAGAACAAGCTTGAAGCTACTGAAATAAGCTTGGAGTTACCTTGTCCCGGTTCGCCGTAATAATTACCTGGTGTCAACGTACGTGTTTTGATCCACTGAATCAATAGATAAAATGGAGGAGTATTGTGAATCTTACTTGCTTCTTGCTTAGGACCCGTCGTCTTTGATGATTGAAATTGTGATGAACTTTCGTTTAGCACGTTATTTTGATTAGGCGCCATTATGTCGTGGCTTGGCTTTAATATTGCTTCATTCATTACGCGACCTCCGCGGTTTCATCTTGGTGAATAATTGATAAGATCCGTTCGCGCATCTCAATGAAATCGGGTTGAGATTTGACTGCGCGAGCATCTCTACATTCTAAAAAACGGCGATTGAAATCTAATTCGAAGCTGTGCGTGATACGACCCGGCCTTGGCGACATAACGATAAGACGAGAGGCCATAAACAAGGCTTCTTCAACGCTGTGAGTAATGAAGAACATCATTTTGTTAGTGGTTTGCCATGCATCGAGGAGTAATTCTTGAAGGGTTTCACGTGTGAGCGCATCTAACGCGCCAAGTGGTTCATCAAGAAGTAAGATGCTAGGGTCATTAGTAAGCGCTCTTGCAATACCAACTCGTTGCTGCATACCGCCTGAGAGTTGATAGATCTTACTGTGGTGGAAGTCTTCGAGCCCGACTAGTTCTAGGTATTTTTTGGCTCGCGTAATTCGCTCTTCTTTATCAACACCTTGCAACTTAAGCCCAAAAGCAGTGTTTTCTAGTACGGTTAACCAAGGAAACAGTGCATGCTTTTGGAACACAACCCCCCGGTCAGCGCTTGGACCAAGGATCTGGTCGCCGATATCTTGCCCTAACGTAACTCTTGGTAATCCTTCAACCTCGGAGTTACCGAGAGTTAGGTATCCATCTGTTGGGGAAATGAACCCAGCCATTAGATTTAACAAGGTTGTTTTTCCGCAACCCGATGCGCCAAGTGCAACGACGAGTTCTCCTTGTTCAATCTGAAGGTTAACCCCTGATAATGCAGTAACAGGGTCTCCTCCCTGGCGATCTTGATACACGACTGAGACATCTTTAATCTTCAGTGTTTTTGCTAGAGACATGGGTTAATTCCTTATAAGACAAATAGTTTATTGAGCGTTGGGGGGATTATTTATTGTTTTTCTTTTGTCTTCTCGACAAATGATGGATTCACGAAGACGCTGTAGTCAGGTTGCAATGCAGAGATTTTTTTCTCTTTAAGTAGGAATTCAGAGGTTGCTTTGAGTGCTTTTGTTGCGCCCCCTTCTAAGCCACAACCTAGCCATTGACATGATAGTTGCGTATCAACATCTAAAAATTCGTACAAACTCATCGCTTCAACGACGCCATCTGGATCGCCGCCTACTATTTTTGCCACCGAGATTGCAATTGGGTTATCAGCATTGAAGGTTTCTTTCTCCGAACGGTATTGCTCATCAACAGATGCCAATACGGTTAGAAATTTTGTTAAGAACTCTTCGTTCTTCGCCATAAACTCTTTGCTAGCAATCATTCCATCAAATGTCGGTGTGCCCCATGCACTTAGCTGTTTTGAAGTAATGAGTACATGTCCATCTTGTTTGATTTTTCCTAATGCGGGATCCCAAATAAAGGCACCATCAATATCGTCACGCAACCAAGCTGCCATAATCGCGTTGGGTTGCATGTTGATAAGTTTTACGTCTTTTTCTGATAGGCCAAATTGTTCAAGGGCAAACAGCATATGAAAGTGAGTCGTGGATACAAAAGGAACGGCAATACGCTTGCCGCGAAGATCGGCGGGAGAAGCAATACCGCTGCTATTTTTTACTACTAGAGCTTCCGCGTCAGCGATGTTTTCCATCACCCAAATTAGCTCCATTTCAACGCCATTGCTGGCAGCACTCGCAATAGGGCTCGAGCCTGCTACGGTCATGTCTACTGCGCCCGCCGCCATAGCTGTGATGGCTTTGGCACCGGAATCAAACTTACGCCATTTGATCTCATAACCTGTTTCTTTCTCGACCAATTTTTGATCAATCGCATACTTCATCGGATTGAACATGCTCTGGTAGCCAATGGTGACCTCCTTAGCAGCAAAGGTACTCATTGAACACACTAATGTACCGAGTAATGTAGTGATTTTTATCCAGTTTAATGTTGAGATTTTCATGGTCACTTCCTTATGTATTTGATGACAGCACCACAATAAGAGGAAGTGTGGCAGGGATGTAGTACCAGAATGTTTTCTTATTGGTCCAAGGCTGCACCAAAGCCAAGCACCAAGGTAGTGCTTGGCTTTGGATATAAAATAGCTCAGAAGTCTAATGATGAAATGCATCTCAATCGCCAATTTATGTAGAAGAAATTGAGTTCCTTTCAAAATATGGAATGAAGTCAGCCGAGAAAAAAGAGATAGAAAGTGAGCACATAAAAAAGCCCTCGACTAGAAAGACAAGGGCCATTTTTTGTTCGGATTATTCGTCGGTAGCGTTTGACTATTAATTAATCTGGAAACACATACCGACCTCAGGCAGCTTGTGTATTCGAAGGTAATTAACCTCTGTTTATTGGATGAGCTGGTGATTACAATTCACTAAACGCTTCATCTAAAATGGTAATAATATCATCGGCCTCTTTACTTGATATGGTTAACGGAGGACTGAGGCAAAGGGTGTTGTTAAAAGTTTCGAATGAACGATTTGTTCGCCCAATAATCAAGCCTTTTGACATGCATAACGCTGCGAACTTAACTAAAGTAGATTCATGGACAGGCTGCTTAGTTTGTTGGTCTTTGACAAGTTCCATACCTAAGAACAAGCCTTGTCCACGAACGTCACCAATGATGGGATATTTTCTTTTTAATTGCTTGAGTTGTGCAAATAAGTATTCACCGATGTGCGCGGCGTTCTGCACCAAGTTCTCTTCTTCAATGATTTTAATATTTTCTAGCGCAGCGGCAGGACCAATGGTGCACCCACCAAAGGTACTAATGTCTCGAAACGCATTATATTTGTCGTCAGGTGCTTGTTTGAAACAGTCAAATATTGCTTCTGTTGTGACGGTACATGAGATAGCGGCATAAGCTGAGGCAACCCCCTTGGCCATGGTAACGATGTCTGGCTTAAGACCGTAGTGTTGATAGCCAAACCATTTACCGGTTCTGCCAAGTCCACATACTACTTCATCGACATGAATGAGGATGTCGTATTGACGGCAAATGCGTTGAACCTCGTCATAGTAACCTGCAGGTGGTGTAATGACGCCTCCTCCAGCGGTAATTGGCTCGATAACAATCGCCCCAACGGTATCGGGACCTTCTTGAAGAATTACTGACTCTAATTGTTGCGCCGCTTTGACGCCATAGTCATCGATGTCACCAAATTGACTGCGGTATTCACAGCAGTGTGGAAACTCAACAAAACCAGGAGTGAATGGGCCGTATTGCTTGCGGCGTTCTTCTTGGCCTGTAGAGCTCAAACACGTGATGGTCGTACCATGGTAGTCTCTTTCACGATAGAGAATCTTATGCTTTTTCCCGCCGTATTTTTGGTGCGCGATTTGACGAACGATTTTATATGCCTTTTCGTTGGCCTCTGAGCCGGAATTTGAGAGATACACCCGACTCATGCCAGGCATTTTTTCTATAAGTTTGTTGGCGAAGGCTGCCAATACCGGTGTGCCAGCAGTGCCTGCAAAGAAGTTAAGCTTAAGTGCTTGATCGCGAATAACATTTGCAATTCTTTCTCTGCCATAGCCAACGTTGACACACCATACGCCACCCGATGAGGCATCTAAGTATTGTTTGCCGTTAATGTCCCATACATGGATCCCTTCGCCATGAGACATGACAAGCGGGTCATGTTTTTCCAACGTCGCATGCTGAGTGAGATGATGCCATACGTGTCGTCGGTCCCAATCGACTATTTGTTGTTTTTCATTGGTATCCGCATTGATGAAATTAGGGGTAGACAATCCATTTTCCATAATCGTTCTCCTTACTAGTGTTAGAACACGATAGACAAGGTCAGTACTAATCCAGTAGCGCCAGTTGCATCTATTTATGGGGACAGATAGTTATTGATGTTAGGGGGGCTGATACTAATTGATGGAATGTGGCATGGTTCATGGCTAGAGCTAACCGTTTAAATAGCCAGACGATCTGATATCGAAACTACGATCTCCGCCGTAAAAAAATGGGGGATAAAATAAGCTATGAAACCGTGTGATTATGTATGGCATGGATAATGCTAATCTCTGATCATTCGACTTACTTTCACAGGTATAAGATGAAAAGTGATCATTTAGTTCATATCCAGTTTTCGCCAGAACGAAGCTTACAAGAACAAATTCGTGAGCACCTACTGGACGCGATTCGCAATGGTATCTTTGCTAATAATGCACTGCCGTCGTGTCGTAAGATGGCGTCGATGCTTAGGGTATCACGCAATACCGTTGTTTTGGTTTACGATAAGTTAGTCGATGAGGGGATGTTGGTTTCTAAAGAAAGAAGCGGCTACTATGCTTGTCCTGAGATACTCAGGGACGAGCTGAGCACTTCCCCTGCGCAACATGATCTCGGTAATGATTACTACACTGGTGCAAAATCTGCGCGATTTTGGAACAGCCGTCTGAAGCATGACCTCAGTACGCAGCGCAACATATCTAAACCAAAGAACTGGCAAGATTTCCCTTATCCATTTGTCTTTGGCCAACCCGATCACTCTCTATTTCCTCTAAACCATTGGCGTGAATGCTGCCGTCTGTCGCAACGCTACCAAGTGGTTAAAGATTGGATCTCAGACTCAATAGATTGTGATGACCCGGCTTTAGTCAAGCAACTGAAGAGTAATGTATTGACCAAGCGGGGGATTCAAGCCAAAGAAGAACAGATCTTGGTGACGATCGGCACTCAAAACTCATTGTATATGCTGGCTAAGTTATTAGCCGACGAGCAGGTGAACTTTGGTGTTGAAGAGCCTGGTTATCCCGATGCGCGTAATATATTTGCGTCTCACGGCGCTAATGTCATACCGCTGACACTCGATGTTCAAGGGATCGAAATTAACGAATCGCTGATACGGTGTGATTATGTGTATGTCACACCTAGCCATCAAGTACCCACAAATGTCACTATGCCGATGCAAAGGCGCAAGGCATTACTCGCCGCTGCAGAAAAATACGACTTCATTATTATTGAGGATGATTATGAAAGTGAGGTCAACGTTTTAAGCAAGGCGAGCCCATCACTAAAAAGTCTCGATACTAATAGCCGAGTGATCTACATCGGAAGCCTGTCTAAATCCTTGTCTCCGGGACTGAGGCTTGGTTACATGGTCGCAGAAGCGCCGCTGATTTCGGCGACTCGCGCCTTGAGACGTTTGATGTATCGTCACCCACCCGCTAACAATCAAAGAACCTGCGCGCTGTTTATTTCGTTGGGGTATTACGATACTTACTTAAGAAAGCTTCGTTATAGTTATCAGCAACGTTGGACAATTATGAGGGATGCCATCAATCAACACCTACCGCAATGCGTGACCACTGATACGGTCGGTGGCAGTGCCTTTTGGCTCAAGTTACCGCTTTCTGTCGATTGTGAGAAATTCGTGCAAAGCGCCAACGCTGTGGGTGTGATTGTCGAACCAGGGACTGTGCACTTCGCTCGGTTTCATCGAGACAGTAGGCGATATATACGGTTGGGGTATTCAGCTATCGATGATGACAAGATTGAGTTGGGTATCAAAAAATTGGCATCGTTACTTCCTCCTTTAAACATAACGTAAATAAAAGTCGAATGTTAAAGCAAAGCCACCTTGTTACTCTTTATCTTGCCAAGCCCTCCCCATCAAACAAACTAAAATAAGGCCATGGTCCTCGTGGTCTTGTTCCTACATCGAAACGCCGCATTATAAGCTGTTAGTGACCTGCCGCACCTATATATCGCCCAATCTTTACTTTCTTCAACCCTCTCGTCTGCTATCGAAATTCGCTGACCCCATAATTACCCTTAACTGGTACTAACTGGAGCTGACTAAGCCGATTAATCTGATGACAAGCGTTAAGGATTGAAGAAGCACTAGAGGAAACAATGTTAATACACCTGGTTATTATTCTTACGTTAGTTATCGCGGGTCTCGTACGCGGTTATACAGGGTTTGGTTTTTCTGCATTGGTTATTTTGGTGTTATCGATGTTTTACTCCGTTGCAGATATGGTACCGGCGGTTTTAATGGTTGATTTAATTGTTTCGCTTCCCTTGGTCGTCGATAGCTGGAACAAAACTAACTTTTCAGCATTAACTCCGGTGTTAGTAACAACGGGAATAGGAATTCCAGTTGGGTTTTGGTTGTTATTTAATCTGCCTGATAGTGTATTGCGCATACTTGTGCCAACAACAGTATTGCTGCTTGCCATCATGAGTAAAAGCAGAGGTCGTTTGATAAAAAAACTATCCGGTTCGGCGCTGCTTTGTGGGTTTATGTCAGGATGGACGACAAGTGCTGTGTCAGCGGGTGGTGCACCAGTTGTGATTTATATGCGTAACAGTGCCTTAAGTGTTGAGCATCAACGTAACAGCCTAATCAGCTACTTTTTTTTGACGACCTGCTTTGCCGTTGGCAGCAGTTATGCAGTGACAAAACAGTGGCAGGTGCTACCGGACTTCCCAGTACTCTACACCGGAATTGCATTTGTTTCGGTTCTGATCGGCAAGGCGATTTATCACTATAAGAACGTGGCCAGGGTTCATAGCCTTGCTTATTACTTACTGCTGATTGTTTCTGCGTTCACATTATTTAGAGCGGCATGGATGCTCCTTATATAAGCGATAGCGTCGTCAATTAATTAATAAAAGGAATTAGATATGAACGATTTAATGCTCCCCACCGTTTTCGTTACTGGAGCAACATCAGGCTTCGGTAAGGCGGCAGCTCGCCTATTTGGTCAACAAGGATATTCCTTGGTACTGACTGGGCGGCGACTTGAACGCCTAGCAAGCCTTGCCGATGAATTGGGTGAATATTGCTCGGTTCATGTTGCGACATTGGATGTAAGAGACGCTGAAGCGGTCAAAGCGCTTGTCGCATCGCTGCCGGTAGAGTTCTCGAATGTTGAAGTACTTATCAATAATGCAGGCTTGGCACTTGGCGCGAGCCCGGCTCAAAACGCCCAACTTGCTGATTGGCATACCATGATTAACACCAACGTCACTGGTTTAGTGAACGTCACGCATGCATTGCTACCACTGATGCTTGACCAACCTAAAGGCAGCATTATTAATTTAGCAAGCATTGCGTCCAATTGGTGTTATCCAGGTGCGCATGTTTATGGTGCCAGCAAGGCGTTTGTCGCCCAGTTTTCTCGAAATCTTCGTTGTGATGTTGCAGGAAGCGGTTTGCGAATCACAAGCCTAGAGCCAGGTTTATCAGAGAGCGAATTTAGTTTAGTGCGTTTTAATGGCGACCAAGCGAAATACAACCAAATCTACGATGGGACTAATCCACTGCAACCCGAAGATATCGCAGACATCATGCTATGGATAGCTGAGCAACCTAGCCATATCAATATCAATAGCATTGAGGTGATGCCCACGAGTCAAGCATGGGACAATTTTAAAGTGGTCAAACAGAACTGACGTTGTCTCAAGCAAATCCAATTCATTCTACGTAACGAATAATCAGAAATTTAATGCTATAGGAAGGAAATCTATTATGAAGATCGGTGTACCAAAAGAAATTAAAATCCATGAGTACCGCGTAGGTATGACACCCGCGAGTGTGTTAGAAGTCACTAGGCAAGGCCACACTGTTTATATAGAAAAAGGTGCAGGATTAGGGATCCTTTGCGGTGATGACGAGTACGTAAGTGCTGGCGCAACCATTTTAGATACTGCAGAAGAAGTGTTTGCTCAAGCAGATATGATCGTTAAAGTAAAAGAACCGTTAGCTGAAGAGCGCGCCAGATTGCGTCCTGATCAGTTGTTATTCACCTATCTTCACCTAGCTCCAGATATGGCGCAAACAAAAGACCTGATATCAAGTGAATCGGTGTGTATTGCGTATGAAACTATTACTAGCGCAAATGGCGGTCTGCCTTTGCTCGCGCCAATGTCTGAAGTGGCTGGACGTATGTCAATTCAAGCTGGCGCGGCGTGCTTAGAAAAATCCCAAGGCGGTATTGGCTTATTACTTGGTGGCGTAGCCGGTGTTGCCCCGGCTAAGGTGACAATTATTGGTGGTGGTGTTGTGGGCGTAAATGCGGCGCAGATGGCCGTTGGAATGGGGGCAGATACCACAATCTTAGACAATAATGTCGATACCCTGAGACGTGTCGGTGCACAATTTGGCAATGCAGTTAAGACCGTCTATTCCAATCAACACAACCTAGAAGAGTCGGTCCTTAACTCTGATTTAGTTATTGGTGGGGTTTTGATTCCAGGTGCAGCAGCGCCTAAGCTCGTCACTAAAGATATGATCAGCGCTATGAAATCCGGTAGCGCGGTTGTCGATGTGGCGATTGACCAAGGAGGGTGCTTTGAAACGTCAAAGGCTACCACGCATGCAGAGCCAACTTATATCGTTGATGGGGTCGTGCATTACTGTGTGGCAAATATGCCTGGGGCGGTGGCTCGAACTTCGACATTTGCACTCAACAACGCCACGTTACCTTATATCTTAAAACTAGCGAACCAAGGCTATAAAAAGGCATTATTAACTGACAGCCACCTGCTTAATGGATTGAACGTCATTCATGGCAAAGTAACCAACCAAAGCGTTGCGACTAGCCTAGACTTGTCGTTTATTCAATATGATAGTGCACTCGCTGTCGCTTAGATGCCATTTGCTCATTTGTTTTTGTATAAACGTCTCAACGTAGTTTGAACTTGCTTTTGAATCGCTAGTCTTTGTCGTTTTTGTCGCCGCTTTGAGCATCGCGA
Organism: Vibrio sp. E150_011; assembly: GCF_053544015.1. Lineage (NCBI taxonomy): Bacteria > Pseudomonadati > Pseudomonadota > Gammaproteobacteria > Vibrionales > Vibrionaceae > Vibrio > Vibrio sp. E150_011. The sequence goes on along the minus strand of NZ_JBHFOL010000001.1, from coordinate 86,999 downwards.
GGCAACCAGCGGTAAAATTATGTCGAGGTTCATCAAACTACCCAAAGCGCAACGCTTCTTTTTAAGACAGCGTTGCGCATCTCGTTAAAATGTCGCTGTAGAGTGACCCTTAACTCGTATAGGCTTTTAGGAAGGTGCTTAGTTTGGCTATGCGCCTTGATTTTGTGTATCCATTAGTTTGTATGTGTACATTAGTCTGTTTGTGTATATTCGTTCGTCCAACCACTACTCAATGCTGGAGGTGCCGTTCTCTTGATAAGTTGGCCATACATCTACTTCTATCAATAAATATTATTCTTGCTTATCTATTCTGTTTTGTTGTTTTAAAGCAGGCTGATGAGCAATGATCAGATTATTTTAAAAATGACTATTAGAGGAAAGGGAATCGAATATATAAGCGTAGAACAGTATGCTATTTATGTTCTTATTTGATCAACTTAACAATCAAGTAGTGATGAGTTCAATATAATCAATGTGATCGTCGTCACATTGGTGTTATAAAAGCTAATATTTTTTTGCGATAAAAAAAAGAAAAATATGATCTTTATTCAAATTATAAATTTGACCATTTTTAGTTGCTAAATCTCCTTCCTATAAGTTTTAATATTTATCTCATTAAAATCAAGAGCTTGACCATCTCATGACATGGCCTGTTAAATGTCATAGCAATGAAAGAAATATTAATTCTGTTACTTTGAATATTATCATAAATACTATTTTCTTATATGACATAATTTGAATAGCAGTATTTGTCATGGTATAAAATCATCAACCAAGTAGTGTGTTTATTTAAATAAGTTAGTTCTGATAGTATGGTTGTTACAGGGATTCTTAAAAAGTTCAAGGCGATGATTATTTCAATCGCTGCGGTCATTATTTCAATAGGAAGTTGGAATGATACTGAGACTGTTTTGGTCAATACGTACCAAAAAATCAAGGCAACATGGACGAATGAAAATGAGTATTTATTGATTTCAAAGATTACTGTTGGCCATTCATTTGACTATGTGAAGTTACAATCTGGCTTACCTCAAGCGGTTAAATCATCGTCAATTGATAGTCAGGTTCAGTTTAATTACTTCAATTATGGTAAGTTCATGTTGAGTGTGGCTGTAAAAGAGAGTCGAGTTGCAGCTTATTCTATCCAAGCACTAAATACTGATTTTAGTCCGAGTATTCCATATGTGGGTTATAAACTATTTGATGAGTCATTGAAAAATATTATATCGTCACCTGATGATAGCCATTTTGAAAGTGGTAGTTCAAATTACTATATCGATGTCATGGAATTAGGCCGAGATGCTATGTTTCATCAATTAATGGTCGGAATGTACAATTACAATACGGCGCAATCAATAAGTAATGAAACCATACAATTACTGGATCAAGCTTATGTTCTTGGAGATGATGCATCATTTAACCAATATAAAGATAAGCTAAGAGAAAACCAAATTAACACGTTTACAGTATCAGAGCTTCCACGTGATGTGATGTTGGAAATGATGCTAACTAAATTTGAATTCAATACGTATTTCTCTTAATAGGTCATATAATGAAATATCATTTAATTACAATTACATTGTTCTCAACATTTGTTTCCTTTGCAAGCGATAACCCATTCTCTAATTTGGATAGAGAAGTCCAGAGTGCGTATCTGTCTAAAGAGGCAGAACAAAAGCAGTTTCAAGAATGGTATAAAGAGCACATGCTGGAATATGCTTCATGGCGTGAAGAGTATATCAAGCGCTGGGATGGCGAGCGGTCACAATCGATAGAAACCTGGGGTGATGCGCAAATTTCAGATAGCCACAGTAAGGTTGTTTATGACGCGAGCAATGCCTCTCGGACAGTGGTCGATTACGAACAAGAAACAGTAACTATTGAAGTGATTGTCGATGACAATGTCGATATGGACGAAATGAAAATCGCGCTGCAACAACAATTAACTGAGTCGCTAAAAACGGACACGGGAATGGACACAAAGTCACTGGCGACTTTGGATGTTAGTGAGGCCTCTGAGCGCTCATTAACCTATGATCCAGATTTTGAGAAGCAAGCGCTGCAAGATATCGTAAGTCAGACGAATTCACAGTTACAACAGATAGATAAAGAGGCAGAGTTACTTGCTGAACAAGCTGGGAGAGAGCTTGACCCCACTATCATTGATGCGCAAAAAACACAGTTGGTTAGCCAGGCAAAAACGCGTATGACGAGCGTCAGTGAGAGCTTTGAAAGCCAGCGGGATCAAGTCGACCCTGTACGAGAGACCACGCCCAAGAAGAAGGTAGTAAGCCTAAAAGTTAGGATGCCGAGTGATAGCTTAAAGAAGCGGATTGATCCTTATTTGTCCGATATATATCACCAAAGTGAAGTGTTTAATATTAAACCAGAGCTTGTGTTGGCGATTATGCATTCCGAGTCTAGCTTCAACCCTAGTGCTCGTTCGCCCATCCCTGCATTTGGTTTAATGCAGGTGGTAACAACCAGTGCTGGCCATGATGTAAATCGTATTGTTCATAAGGTGGATAAGCCAATGAATGAGGCGGACTTATATAAGCCTAGTTACAACATTCAAGCTGGAACCGGTTATCTAGACATATTAAACACGCGTTACTTGCGTGAGATAGAAGACCCTAAAAGTAGAGAGTACTGTGTGATTGCGGCCTATAATACCGGTGCCGGTAATGTAGCAAAAGCGTTTGGCGAAAGAAGAATAAAAAGTGCAGCCATGAAAATAAATACAATGACGCCAGATCAGGTTTACGACACCTTAATTAATAATTTACCGTATGAAGAGACAATCAACTATTTGAAAAAAGTAACTAAGAGACAAAAAGACTACGCTGCTGAGAGTTAATAATGAAACAGTTAATAATAATATTGTCTGTGATGATATCTTGTCATACCACAGCAGGAATTGTTACGCCCAAAGATAATAGTGAAAGCATTTATAGTCTAGGTATTGGTTCGGATCAAATTAGGGCTGAAAAAAGTGCATTAGCGGCGCTCGCCCAAAGAATGTCGTCACAAATACAAGTGACGACAGAATCATTGTCAGAGTTTAACAATGGCGAGATAAATGAAATGTTTAGAGAGACGTCGTTACTTAAGACCGACTCAGTACCATTTCCCCCGTACAATATTAAAGACAACACATATGTTGATGGTCAATCAAGCGTTACGATCAGTATTAATCGAACAGTGATGTCTGCATTTTACATAAATAAAATTATTGCAGGTTTGTCAGAAGCAAAAATTGAGCTTGAAGCGATTCGGAACCAAACACCACTAGACTCGATTCGAACTCTATTATTGCTAGAAAAGAAGCTCGATACGGTTCAGGTTATGCACAGTATTCTTATTGGACTAGAGCAGAAAAAGGAACTCAACGCCCAATCTAAACAATGGATGAATGACTACATCCAAATAAATAGAGAGGTCAAGGTATTAATATCTTTAGGTGGTTGGACGGTTGTTAATAATATGAGTGGCCAGCGAATTGCGTCAATATTGTCTGACTCATTACGTCAAAAGGGTTTGGCAACTGAAGGCGAAGTCGATTATCAGTTTTTTGTATCAGTAAAGCGTCAGAATGCAAAGAGAAATAACAAGTTCTTAATTAAAGAAGATGTAAAGATTGAGTTGCGACAAAAGGGTCAACACCAATCAATTTTTACGAAACACTATAACTATATAAGTCCACCATCTGATTCACTTCAATCGGCAGAGGATGCTACGCATCAGTTGTTATTGAATGATGTCGGTGAGGACATTTTGATTGATATACTCGGAGTATAAATTGTGAAAATTAAACTGTTATCGTTAGTGATGGGTTCGGTCATGCTTACTGGCTGTATGTCAACTCAGGTAGGTGTTTGGGACGACCGTGAAGAGTTGCTCACTAATATTGATTCACAATGTCAGGAACATACTCAAGACTTTACGAAGTATTCGCCTTCTTTTGATACTGCTTCAATGGCAATACTGACGGTGGCGCAGCGTCAATGTGAGGTGACAGGGAAGTACCAAGAAATACGTAAAAATCATAAAGACGTAGAGCAGTTTTTCGCTATCCATGCAGATAAGTCTAAGGAGGAGATTATTGTTCTTCTGGACCAAGATCCAAAGCTAAAGAAAAAATATGACGATTATACCAAAGCCCAGGGTGACATTTTTAGTGCTAACTTAGACCTCGCAGTGAATTTAGGTGTTCAATCGGTAACCGTCGCTCAGGTCTATGCCGAAAATGCGGTACCAATTGCTCAAGCAGAAGCAATCAAAATGGTGACAGGGGCTATTGACCCAGAAGAGCATCCAATTGGGTTCGTTTATGATGAGATGAAAACGCGTGTTTCCTTGATTAGCGAAAGCAACGGCCTAATCAGTGCCGAGCAAGCCTTTATCAAAGAGATGGAGGAAGCCGATAAAGCCATTCAAGCCCGTGTGGAGCGAAACAATGATGCGTCGTAGTGTTTTGACTCTCAGTGTATTGTCTGCCTTGACTCTTGTAGGTTGCCAATCGACAGAAAGGGCAGAAAGTCGCTTACAAACCGCGACACAAAATGGGGCATCTGGCTATGAATATGGCAAGGCGCCAGAAGCATTTAAAGACAACGATATCGAGTTACCAGCGTATTACAGTACCCGTGGTTTGGATAAATGTACTTTTGAAGTCAACAGTGAGCATCCTGACTGTCCATTGAGTAAGAAAGTACTGCGTTTGTATATGAGCGATCCTATTACAGCTGATACTGAAAATCCGAATGACTGGTTGTCGTCGGTTCGAGCTTATGATGGGCGTAAGTTATTAAATCAATTTGAAAACCAATTGGTTGGATTAAATCGATTTCGTATTGTGACCGGTGATGACCGTTCGGTTTCATTCCTTGGCGATTCTATCCAAGGAATGTCTGACAGTGAGCTGGCAAGCCGCATGAAAAATGGCGTGCTTCACCCGGATTACGCCATGACTATCGATTCGGTGAAAACCGGCGAGCTCGTGACTGGTGGTTCAACCAACCTTGTCGACCTCAGTCTCGATTTTACTGTCGGGTTTGTTGACCCTTATACCAAAGAAAAAATCAGCTATCCAAATGTCGGTAAGATAAAGGTTCGTACTGGTGATGTTAAGTCGCTAGACGAAATGAAATTCTGGATGCAATCTGGGAAAATAGAAGGCGGGTTTGATATCTATGACGCTAATGCGGTATCTGCGGTACTAAACGATATGTCGACACGTGGCTTTGGCATTGCCTTGAGCCGTATGTTGTCTGAGATGCCCGCGACGGCGCAAGTGATCGGTATTCGTGGCGACAGGATCTCGTTAGATCGTGGGCAAAATGCAGGTATTTTGCCAGATGAAACCATGGTCGTGTTTGAATATAGCCTTGGCTTTGCTGAGCCGGTTGGCGTTGCACGGGTTAACCCTAGTGATATCGAGTCGCAAGGACGAATCGTACGTTGGAAGGATTCAAAAGATGCCAAGCGTATCAAACAGGAAGCAGATGGTAATATCTATCGCCCAGCGCGAGATGCGAAGCTTTTTGCAGTGAGTGTGGGCACACCACAAGGGTTCCTCGAACATAGAATCTCCGCGAGTGGGACATTGTAATGATGATATTAAGATTGGCGCTATCTAGCGCCATCTTTTTGTCTATGAACGCTACTGCCAGTGAATTCATATTTCAAAAAGACCACGCCGAATTGGTTTATTCATCTTGCGTCTATGGGCGGGGTGCATCCGTTATTGAGCGCGCACAGGTACAGGCAAACACCCAAGCTGTCGAGGCATATCGAACGGCGTATGCAGCATTAACCAGCAGGCAAGTAAAAGAATACGAGGCACAACTGTGGGACGTCGCTGGGTTTGAGCGAGCCCATGGTAATGGCGAGTTCACCGTAACGCTGGGTGAAAGTTTCTTGCATGGCAGTGAAAGCTGCGTTTCAGCAGTGCTACCACTTAACAATACGTCAGACCATGGCGAGAATTGGATCTGGCATGACGAAGCGCTTGAGGCCAGCTTCAGAATAGAAGCAGTTGGGCATGCCTCAAGCTCTATGACCGCTATTCACACTGCACAAAATAATGCCTTTGAGCTGGCGGTGATGCAGGCAATCAGTCAACTTGTCGTTGATGCTCAGCCTTATCAAAGTCTGGCACGAGCCCATCAAGCGTTCATTAAAGATTGGACATTGCTCGATCAAATTAATCATACCGGCAAAACCGATAATGCCGACCAAATTACGGTTTTGATGAATGTCGATATTGACGTGGTTGCTTTAAAACAGTTCATCGATGACGACTATTATCTTGCTGGTAAACCAAGATTCTTTATTTACGCAGAGAGTGACCAAGTCACTTCATCACTGGCTACGATGATAAGTGAGCTTGGCTATATTACCAGTTTAAGAGCAGACAACGCTGACATCATAATAAAAGCAAGCTCTAAGCTTATTCCCCTAGAAGATACCGCCCAGTTATCACTCAACATGCAGCTGCTTGATAGGTTGTCTCAGCAACTCTCGCATTGGGCCAATGTGCCGCAAATGATTACCTTACCAAACAGTGATGTGGTGGAGTCTAGGCTTGTTGCGGTAAACCTTGAATTAGCACAAGACGAGATTGCGGTAAGTGTCGAGCAAGCGTTGCAACACATCACGACGCTAGGCGGCAAGGTGGTCACAATTGACATGCCAGCTTTAACACCTGCTAAGTTGGCAGGCTTGACCGAATGGCTGCGCTCAGAGTCGTTATTTAGTGAAGCAACGGTTATGAACCAGCAAGACAAGGTTCAAGTTGAATTTAGAACCTTATTAGATACTCAGTTATTGGCCCAAACCTATGTTCCACGAATTGAGCAAGCGATAGACCGTGGTCTATCGATGTCTTCCATCTCAAACAATAAATTGATTTTGAAATAAGGGTACACCATGCAACGTCGATCTAAGTCATTTTCCCAAACACTGCTCACCTTGGTTATGACGTCTTTAACGGTAACCGTAACGGTTGCCCATGCCAATGAGCAAAAGCAGTTAGGAGATTGGGTACATTCGCCTTCCGTTGATGATGGATTAGCAGCGGTAGGTTGTGCCTCGTCATCAGGAAACTTTAGTCTGGATAAAAAAAGAGCGGAGAGCCAAGCAAGAACCAGCCTGATTCAATCAATTAATATGAAGGCAACCAATATGGATCGCCATGCCACGGTATTGGTTAGCAATACCGATGGAACCTCGGTTGGCGAGACGTTTGAATCGGTAAGTAAACAAATATCACAAGTGAGGTTAAGACATTCTCAGATCGTTAAACTCGACGTTGGCGAGATCTTTGGCCAGCGTCAAGTCTGTGCGATGGCGGTTCTTGATAGCGCGACGTTAGCCACTTATTTTGATGACCTTGTAGCGAGCACTGGTGCACAGATAGATCCTAATGACCAAGAAGCCATGTACGAAGAGTTTAAAACGCAAAAGGCAATGAATGACTTAGAAAGCGAGTTGAAACGCCTCACTCAATAGCCTTGAGCATTTTGATGATTACCCAGACACAGGTGCTCCTTCCTTCGCTATATCTCGAGGTGATTGGATTACCTGTTACGACTCGGCATGACAGTATCGCCAACTACGACAGTAGAAAGCGACTTCAAGCACCTATCTCCATTCCTCCTAAAATAAGATCTCACTATGGATTATCTTGAATATCTAAAAAGCCTTTACCAAACATTCTCTGAGACGGAGAAGCATTTCTTTCAGATTGCAGCAACCATCATCTCGTTTTGTCTCATCCCATGGTTGGTACGCGCCACGTTAACTCGCGGTCTTGATTTTAAATTGAATCGAGTTAAAAAAACCTATGAAGTGAGATTTATTCATCGTTCTCAGTACTTCGTTGGCTTTGTCTTTTCCATTTTTTGGTTCCGTTATTTTGGTGTGCAAGGGTGGTATAGCAAGCTAGCTGAAGTCGGGGTTATCTTATTCGCAGTGCTCATGATGCACTCAGTACTTGATTTTTTAGAGGCCAAGATTACCGACAAGGATGAGCTGACTAATATACCCATTAAGCCGTTTGCGGAACTGATTAAGCTCGCAAGCTCAGCGTTGATGATTATTATGATGCTGGCTATTTTACTGGAAATCCCGCCGATGGCTTTTGTGAGTAGTATTGGTGCGATGTCTGCGGTGTTGTTACTTGTTTTTAAAGACAGCATCTTAGGGATGGTCACAGCGGTTAAAATCAACATACATCGATTAGTTCGTAAAGGGGATTGGATCGAAGTAGAACGGTACGACGCTGATGGCGTTATTAAAGACATCACCTTAAGTGTTATTACCGTTGAAAACTGGGACAAAACTACCTCTATAATACCCACTTATGAGATCTTGAATGTTGGGTTAAAAAATTGGCGAAGCATGACCACACAGGGGCGTCGCATAAAAAGGTCAATCTCATTAGACATCAGTAGCATTAAGTTCTTGACGATGGATAAGGTTAATCAGTTGGCTCACGTACCACTGATTAGCACTCAGATCCAACAACTTTGTGAAAGCCATAAACTCAAAGAAATGGGTGATAATATTGACAAACGGTGCATAACAAACGCAGGGTTGTTCCGCTTGTACGTCGAGGCCTACCTTAAGTCTCGCACTGACATTAATGATCAACACACCATGATTGTTCGTCAACAAAGTGCAACCGCGAAAGGGGTGCCCATTGAGATTTATTGTTTTACGCGAAATACTGATTGGAATCACTTTGAAGAAGTCCAGTCGGAGATATTTGAGCATCTCTATTCAATTTTATACTTGTTTGATCTAAGAGCGTTCCAAGACGTAATGTATTTTGACCCCCCACTAAGCCACATGTCGCAAAAGGCTTCCTAGTGAAACTACAACGGCTCAGGTCGCGACTACTCAAGAAGTTACCGCTCATAGCGACTAACAATTAACAGTTCAAACAGATCAGCCCATCCGCTGTCCCCTCTGAGGTCTGACTAGTCATTAACTTTGCCCGCGCTCATTGAAGTGACAGAAAGAGATAGGGTAGAGTGCAACGCTGTGCAGTACAATTATGCTGGTGGTTGCTATTTAAGCAACTCATCAGCGAAACGAATATCAATCTTAAGCCAATCACGAGATCATCGACTAATGAGCAAGACCTTTCACCATCCCGTACAAATTTATTATGAAGATACGGATCACTCCGGGGTGGTTTATCATCCTAATTTTCTAAAGTACTTTGAGCGTGCCCGCGAGCATGTGCTTGGCAGTGATAAGCTGGCAGAGCTTTGGAATAACCATGGTTTAGGTTTTGCGGTTTATAAAGCGAATATGACCTTTCAAGATGGCGTAGAGTTTGCGGAAATATGTGACATTCGCACATCGTTTGAGTTGGATGGAAAGTACAAAACCTTATGGCGGCAGGAAGTTTGGCGTAAGGGCGCGACTAAGCCTGCTGTCATCGGCGATATTGAAATGGTGTGCCTTGATAAAGAAAAACGCCTGCAACCGGTACCGGATGATATTTTGAAGGCAATGTTTCAGTAGTGCGGTAACCTTATTTCATGGGTATACCGTCGAAGCATATAGCCGTGAAACTCCAATCCTTTCATCTCCCTGAAACGATGCGTCTGGCTAGGCGCTAGGTAGCGCTTTATAGTGAGCGCTTTACCTGTTTTAGTTTCGCATATTTTATGCTTGATTTAAGTTTTCTTGCTCTAGGTTGGTTAGGGTAAAGGTATTCATCTCTAGTAAAATTTCACCTTTGCTCCCTCCCACCGTCAGAGCAAAGCGATAATCACTATCCAGACGTCCAAGAATACTTTGCCAATGTGATGTAGATGAAAGCAAAGTTACTGTATCTACTGTATCTACTGTATCTACTGTATCGGGATCTTTTGTTGTTCTTCTCTCGGTGGTTACCCAACTGTTGCTTGATGACTGCTCTGCTTGTGAACCCTCTGTTTGAGAATGGTCATCGCCAATAAATATAATTGGAAGCTGGCGGTATATTTCGAAATGACGTTCTTTTTTTTGAGGGCCTTGAGTCTCATTAAGCGTTAAGTGTTGTCGTTGTTGGTTTGAAAAATCAAAATAGAAACGCTTTAATGAAGTAGCGAGTCCTTTCCCCGTTGCCTTGATGTACGATTCTTTTAGTGCCCACACATCAAAAAAACGCTCGCGTTGTGCGTTTTCTTCCAGTCTCATCAGTTCCTGAACTTCACTATTTGCAAAGTAGTGACTCATGATTGAATAAATGTCGGTTCCTTGTCTTGCGTGCTCTATATCCACACCTAACGTATGTTCTCTATGATGACTTTGTAAAACGCCGATCAATAAGTGGTCTTTGCTATGGCTTAGGTTGAAGTCCAGGCCGGTTTGTTGCTTTTGCTTCGAGCATAACCGCGGCTTGCCTTTATCTCCGTATTCAAAACGCCATTGTGCCGGCTTAATATCAGAATATTGAGACAATATGGCACGTAAAAAACCTCGCACAAAGAGCGCTTGAACTTGAGAGTCTTGCTTTCGGTAGCGGTTGACCTTGTGCAATTCTTCATCGCTTAACCACGACGTTATTACACTGGTAAGCTCAGCTTCTGTTGGCAAGTCGCGAAGAGGGCAGAGCCATAATATGACCTTTAAACGACCATCCAAATAATTACTCCTCATTGTATAGTTATGTATTTAAAACCCTCGAATCATACCCGCTATATAGCAATGAATCTATCGACATTTTTGAGCTAATTAATGTCATAAAACTAGCGTAGTATAGCATTTTGGCTTGCAAGGATTATTTTGACATATCTTGCTGTTTGCCCTTATTTATCAGGGTTGAAATTACAAAACTTATGAAAATGATAGCTAGATCGCATTTTGTCACAATCTTGTATAAAATTATCGAGTAATTGCTCTAATCTCTTTTTAATCAGTGCTTTAGTGTGAGTATTTGTGCATTAATCGTATTTTTGTCTTTCTTCAACTGGTCTGAAGAGATGGTCATGAGCGGTATGAGCATTGTATCAAAAAGCCGTGTCCGGTAGCCTGCTCAACCATGACAGATACTTAATCATTTTTATCGCGACGTCACGAGCCAAGCTTGGTCGTATTTTAAGCAGGATTTAATGAGCATCGCCCCAGTTAGCCAGCGCAGACGTTGCGCATGAACCATCACCTCACTAAGTGCAATAAATTGCATTTTATAGGTCGAATTTCACCCTGGTTGCCAATAGCTAGCAACCTAAATTTTCGGCTGCGCTTTTTAAAATCTACAACAGATTTTTCTTCCCTATACCCAAAAGCCCAGCATCAAAACATGACATCACCCTCTGTGATTTCCAGTGGAGACTCATAATGAGCCAACCCGATACAAATACACCCGAATCAGTAGACGATACTCGACTGAATAAACGCCTCAAAGATATGCCAATTGCGATTGTTGGTATGGCAAGCATGTTTGCCAACTCTCGCTACTTGAACAAATTTTGGGATTTGATCAGCGAAAAAATTGATGCGATTACTGAAGTTCCGGACACACACTGGCGTCCAGAGGATTACTACGATTCAGATAGAACAACACCCGACAAATCGTATTGTAAGCGTGGTGGTTTTATTCCAGAGGTTGATTTCAACCCAATGGAGTTTGGTTTACCGCCAAATATCCTAGAGCTGACTGATACATCACAACTGCTATCGCTGATTGTTGCCAAAGAAGTGCTCGAAGACGCGAAACTGCCTGAAGGCTATGACCGCGACAAGATCGGTATTACGCTTGGCGTGGGTGGTGGTCAAAAGATCGCTCAAAGCCTAAACGCTCGTTTGCAATACCCAGTGCTGAAGAAAGTCTTCAAGAGCAGTGGTATTAGCGACGAAGACAGCGAAATGATGATTAAGAAATTCCAAGACCAATACATTCACTGGGAAGAAAACTCATTCCCAGGCTCGTTGGGCAATGTGATTTCTGGTCGTATCGCTAACCGTTTCGATCTTGGCGGCATTAACTGCGTCGTGGACGCGGCGTGTGCAGGCTCACTGGCAGCAATGCGCATGGCGTTGAGCGAGTTGGTGGAAGGGCGCAGTGAAATGATGATTACCGGTGGTGTGTGTACTGATAACTCACCAACCATGTACATGAGCTTCTCTAAGACACCAGCGTTCACCACCAATGAAACCATTCAACCTTTTGATATCGATTCGAAAGGGATGATGATTGGCGAAGGTATTGGCATGGTTGCGCTAAAGCGTCTTGAAGATGCAGAACGTGACGGTGATAGAATCTACTCTGTGATCAAAGGTGTAGGTTCATCTTCTGATGGTAAGTTTAAGAGTATTTATGCGCCTCGTCCTGAAGGTCAGGCCAAAGCCCTGAAACGTGCCTATGATGATGCTGGTTTTGCTCCGCATACACTTGGTTTGCTAGAAGCGCACGGTACGGGCACTGCTGCGGGCGACGTGGCTGAATTTGGTGGCTTAAACTCAGTATTCAGTGAAGACAACGAGCAAAAGCAACACATTGCATTGGGTTCGGTGAAATCTCAGATCGGTCATACTAAATCAACCGCGGGTACCGCTGGACTGATTAAAGCGGCGTTGGCACTACACCATAAGGTATTGCCTGCCACGATCAATGTCTCTAGCCCGAATCCTAAGCTCGATATCGAAAACTCACCGTTTTATCTCAATACCCAAACGCGTCCTTGGATGCGTCGAGTGGACGGTACACCGCGTCGTGCGGGTATCAGCTCATTCGGCTTTGGTGGAACGAACTTCCACGTGGTATTAGAAGAATATACCCAAGAGCATGCGCGTGGCGATCAGTATCGTCAGCGTCAAGTACCACAAACCTTATTATTCAGTGCTGCGACTCGCGCCGCGCTCATCGCTGACCTTAAGCAAATTGCTAGCAATGTTAGCGACAATAAGATTGAGTTGACTGCGCTGGCCGAGCAACATGGACTGCGCGAATTAGACGCATCCCATGCTCGTTTGGGCTTAGTGGTGACAGACCACGCTGACTTGCAAGCTCAGTTAGCAAAAGTTATCGCAATGATGGACAGCCAAGACAAGCCATATTGGCAGCTCCCTAACGGTACAAGCTACCGTGAGTCAGCGCTGATTGCGAAGAAGGGCACGACTAAGGTTGCCGCGCTATTTGCCGGCCAAGGTTCACAGTACCTCAACATGGGTCGCGAACTGGCTTGTCACTACCCAGAAATGCGCCAACAATTAGCGAAAGCCGATCAAGTATTTGGTCAGCATAAAAAAACCGCGCTATCCCAGATTCTTTTCCCTATTCCAACGTTCACTGCAGACGCAGAGAAAGCACAGCAATCGGTATTAACCAATACCGCCAACGCGCAAAGTGCTATCGGCACCTTGTCTATGGGTCAGTTCGACATCATGACTCAGGCTGGATTTAAAGCGGACATGGTCGCAGGTCACAGCTTTGGTGAATTGAGTGCCTTGTGTGCATCAGGTGTGATTTCGCAAGATGATTACTACCAACTTGCGTTTGCTCGTGGCGACGCCATGGCGGCAACGCCAGAGCAAGGCGACAGCGGTACCATGTACGCGGTTATTCTGGATGCCGACAAGCTTGCTGCCGTTGAGGCGTGCATTAGTGCGTTCGAGGGGGTAAGCATCGCGAACTACAATGCTCCGACTCAATTGGTTATTGCCGGCCCAACCGATGCCGCACAACAAGCTGCAGCAGCGCTGACAGAACAAGGTTTTAAAGCCATTGCATTGCCAGTATCGGGTGCATTCCATACGCCATTAGTGGCCCACGCGCAAAAACCGTTCGCTACCGCTATTGATAAGGCCACGTTCAGCGCACCAACCGTGCCGTTGTACGCGAATGCAACGGGCAAACTTCACGGCAAAGATGGCAAAGCCATTAAGAAAGCCTTCAAACAGCATATGCTGCAGTCGGTTCGCTTTAGTGAGCAGCTTGAAGCAATGTATGAAGCAGGCGCACGCGTCTTTGTTGAGTTTGGACCTAAAAATATCCTTCAGAAGTTGGTAGAGAAAACACTGGCAGATAAGAGCGAAGCGCTTTGCACTATCAGTATCAACCCAAGCCCTAAAGGTGACAGCGACCAACAGTTACGTTTGGCTGCCGTCCAGCTTTGTGTTGCGGGTGTCGCTCTTGACAATATTGACCCGTACCAAGCGCCAATTGCCGCGCCTGCCAAGCCATCGCCGATGAACATCAAGCTAAACGCGACGAACTACATCAGCCCGTCTACTCGTAACAAGATGGACAAGTCTTTAGCGACGGGTAGCGTAACGGCAAAAACGGAAATCGTTGAAGTCAAAGTCGAAGTTGAAGTTGAAAAAATTGTGGAAAAAGAAGTGATTAAAACAGAATACGTGGAAGTGCCTGTCACTGTTGCGGCTGAGCAAGCTTCCGCACAGAGCGCAACGATAGCTCAGCCTGTCGCTGCCCAAGTTAAGCAAGTGCAAGCGGTCTCGGTAGATGAGTCTTCGCTACAATCTTTCTTCAACGCTCAACAGCAAGCCGCTGAAGTACATCAACAGTTCTTGGCGATTCCTCAGCAATACGGGGATACGTTCAATACCTTAATGTCAGAGCAAGCCAAAATGGCCACGGCCGGTGTTGCTATCCCAGACAGCTTGCAGCGTTCGATGGAAATGTTCCATCAACATCAAGCGCAAACACTTCAAGCGCACGCACAATACTTACAGCAGCAATCCAACAGCAACACGTCTGCATTGACGATGCTAACAGGACAAGCCGCGACGCAAGTAGCACCAGTTGTGGCTCCTGTTATCGTGACTCAGCAAGCACCAGCGCCTGTCGCTCAGGCTTCTGTAACCCAAGTTCCTGTAACCCAAGCGGCTGCTTCTCATGAACCTGTTTCTCATGAACCAGTCGCAGCGCCCGTCACTCAAGCCGCGGCACCGACTCAAGTTACGCCACAACGTCAAGCACCGGTCGCGCAAGCACAGGCTGTAAAAGCAGCACCAGTAGTAGTGGCGCCAATTGCACCTGCTCCAGTGGTCTCTGCACCTGTCACTTCGGCACCAGTCGCGACAGCGGACGCAGAAAAAGTAATGTTAGACGTGGTAGCGGAGAAAACCGGTTACCCAACTGAGATGCTTGATCTAGACATGGATATGGAAGCGGACCTTGGTATTGATTCTATCAAGCGCGTGGAAATTCTAGGGACCGTGCAAGATGAAATGCCAAACCTTCCAGAGCTAAACCCAGAAGATTTAGCAGAGTGTCGTACACTCGGTGAGATTGTTGTTTACATGAACAGCAAGATGCCAGCGGTGGTTAACGCGCCAGTATCAGCACCTAACACAGCTCCTAACACCGCAACGAATGGTCTTGATGCTAAGGTCGTTCAGCAAACCATGTTAGAAGTGGTCGCCGAGAAGACCGGCTACCCAACTGAGATGCTCGATCTAGAAATGGATATGGAAGCGGACCTTGGTATCGACTCTATCAAGCGCGTAGAAATTCTAGGTACCGTGCAGGACGAATTACCAACGTTACCAGAGCTAAACCCAGAAGATTTGGCAGAGTGTCGTACTCTGGGTGAAATCGTCGATTACATGAACAGCAAATTACCGGCCGATTCTGCGCCAGCCGCTGCTCAACCTTCTGTGAACGTCGCGCCAGTATCCAATGGCTTAGACGCGACGGTTGTTCAGCAAACCATGCTCAATGTGGTGGCAGAAAAAACAGGCTACCCAACAGAAATGCTCGACCTTGCCATGGATATGGAAGCGGATCTAGGCATTGACTCAATTAAGCGTGTAGAGATCCTTGGTACCGTTCAAGATGAACTGCCAACGTTGCCAGAGCTAAACCCTGAAGATCTTGCCGAGTGTCGTACGCTAGGTGAAATTGTTGATTACATGAATAGCAAACTGAGTGTGAGCCCAGCTCAAGCGGTTGAAGCGGCCCCTGTAGCGGGTGGTCTCAATGCGACTCAAGTTCAAGCAACGATGCTGAGTGTGGTGGCAGAAAAAACCGGCTATCCAACAGAAATGTTAGATCTTGCGATGGATATGGAAGCCGACCTTGGTATCGACTCTATTAAGCGAGTTGAAATCCTTGGTACGGTTCAAGACGAGCTACCAACGTTGCCAGAACTTAACCCTGAAGATTTAGCCGAGTGTCGTACTCTGGGTGAAATCGTCGATTACATGAACAGCAAACTGAGCTCGGACACGGCTCAAGTCGCGGAAGCTGCGCCAGTTGCCGCTGGAAACAGTCTTAACGCGGAACATGTTCAAGCGACAATGCTTGAAGTAGTGGCGGACAAGACGGGTTACCCAGCAGAGATGCTAGATTTAGCCATGGATATGGAAGCCGATCTAGGTATTGATTCGATTAAACGCGTCGAGATCTTAGGAACCGTTCAAGATCAATTGCCAAATCTACCTGAGCTTAACCCTGAAGATTTAGCCGAGTGCCGTACACTGGGTGAAATCGTGACTTACATGCAAAGCAAGCTTTCGGCAACGAATGAAGTGACCGCTACGGTGACTGAAACGGCGACGCCAATCGTTGCAGCTGTTGCAACAGAATTGCCTCCACACAGCGAGGTGGCGCTAAAAAAGTTACCAGCGGCCGATAAACTGGTCGATTGCTTCTCTAAAGACGCGTGTGTTGTGATTACAGATGATGGTCACAATGCGGGTGTGTTGGCGGAAAAACTGACGGCGAATGGTATTGAAGTCGCGGTAGTACGCAGCCCAATGTCGGCGGCATCACCACTTAATTCAGAAGTCGCGAGCTATACACTAGCCAGTATCGATGATTCTGGTGTGGGCGCGGTGATCAGTGATATCGAAGCTGAGCTTAAAAAATCAAACAAGGTGATTGCGGGTTTCGTTCACTTGCAAGCGGCAGCGAGCACAGAAAGTGACGCATCAGCCATTAACCTTAACTCGGATGCGAAAGCGTCACTGACTGTCGCGTTCTTGTTTGCCAAGCATCTAAAAACGCAGTTGAACACAGCGACAGGTCGTAGTGCGTTCTTTACACTCAGCCGTATCGATGGTGGCTTCGGTTACCTAGATAGCGAGCAGTTAAAAGGCGCGGAGCTAAACCAAGCAGCGCTGTCTGGTCTCACTAAAACGCTAAGTCATGAATGGCCGAACGTATTTTGTCGCGCACTGGATGCCGCGTCAGCGCTAGACGCTCGTCACTTAGGCGATGCTATTACCGCTGAGCTGTTTGATGTCAATACAGACACCGTTGAAATTGGTCTCGGTGAAGCCACTGCTAAAGAATCAGGGCGTGCAACGTTAGTCGCTGCAACACCTGGTTCGGCATTGACTAAAAATACCGCAGCCCAGTTAACAAAGAGCGATAAAGTGCTGGTTACGGGTGGCGCGAAAGGGGTGACCTTTGAATGTGCACTAACATTGGCAAAACAATGCCAATCGCATTTCATCTTAGCGGGTCGTAGTCAACACATTACGCCTGATGCACTACCACAATGGGCGCAAGGTAAGCAGCCAAGCGAACTTAAGCCTGCGGCGATTGCTCACCTGCAAAGCACGGGTGACAAGCCAACGCCTAAGAAAGTGGATGCGTTGCTAAAGCCAGTCTTGAGCAGCCTTGAAATCAATGCCGCATTGCTCGCCTTCAGTGAAGTGGGAGCAAGTGCTGAGTACCTAAGCCTTGATGTTTCAAACCGCGAATCAGTGGCAAAAACACTGGCGGGCATTAACGACATTACTGGCTTGATTCATGGTGCTGGCGTATTGGCCGATAAGCATATTCAAGACAAAACACTCGATGAACTGAATATGGTTTACGGCACGAAAGTCGGTGGACTTGAAGCCGTACTGAATGGTCTTGATAGCAGCAAACTTAAGCTTATCGCGATGTTCTCATCAGCGGCAGGTTTCTACGGCAATACGGGACAAAGCGACTACGCGATGTCTAATGAGATTTTGAACAAAGCCGCGCTGCAACTTTCTGCGCGTCACCCTGAAGCAAAAGTGATGAGCTTTAACTGGGGACCATGGGATGGTGGCATGGTGAATGCCGCATTGAAGAAGATGTTCAATGATCGTGGTGTCTACGTTATTCCTCTACAAGCTGGCGCTGAATTGTTCAGTACTCAACTGCTAAGCGAAACAGGCATTCAACTGCTTGTGGGAACGAGCATGCAAGGTTCTGACAACAAGGAAGCCGCTGTAAAAAAGCGTAATGCGGAGTCTGTGCATCTTGCAAAGAGTCCGCTAACTACAACGATCACTGTGACACGTATTCTTGAACCAAAGGCTCTGCCTTTTATTCAAGACCACTGCATTGCCGGTAACCCTGTGTTGCCGACAGTGTGTGCCATTCAATGGATGCGTGAAGCGGCGCAGCAACAGTTAGGTGTGAGCGTTAGCGTTCACAACTACAAGCTGCTGAAAGGGGTCATATTTGATACTGATGAAGCACAAGAGCTGACAGTGACATTGTCACCTTTGGCGAAGTCCGCGGGTCGAATTAAAGCAATGATTCATTGCCAAGGTCGTCCTCAGTATCAAGCGGAGCTACAAGTTGCCGACGTGCAATGTTCATCGGATGTGCCGAGCGCGTTAACGAAGCAATTTAAGGCAAATGAAGCAGGAAGCGTTGCGACGCAAGCGTCACTGTACAGCGATGGAACCTTGTTCCACGGCCCGAGATTGCAAGGCATCACGACAATAGAACGTTTTGATGACTCAAGTTTAGTTGCGCAGTGCCAATTGCCAATCATTGCCGACCGTGATTGTGGTGCGTTTGTCGGGAAAAATGGTTTTGCGGATAGCCAACCCTTTACGGAAGACTACTTACTGCAAGCGATGTTGGTTTGGGCTCGCATGAAATATGGCGCGGCAAGTTTGCCATCGGCAATCGGTGATTTTATTTGCTATCAGCCTATGCAGGCCGGAGAGAAAGGGTGGATAGCGCTGGATGTGATTAAGAGCACAGCTCGTTCACTTCAAGCGAATATCTCACTTTACCATAAAGATGGTCGCGTGAGCGCGGTGATGAAAGGGGCAAAAGTGACGATCAGTAAGAGCCTTAATGATGCGTTTCTCGCCAAATCACCGGCTGCAACATTGGCAACAGAAACGTTGGCAACAGAAAAATTGAAAGCAGAAAAGGAGCCATTGTCATAATGACGGTTCCTTCTAATCAAGCGATGCCTTTGCGCATCGCTCTTTTGGCTCAGCCAGCGCTTGCTGCTGAGCTTTCTGCCAACTTATCGCCTTTGTTAGCCAGCGTTCAGAAAGTCACGATTGGCGATGATTTTAATTCTGCCTTAAACCTTGCCATTGATGCTGTTAATCAAGGGCACTTGGTAGAATTTATCGCCGATCCCGCTGAGACGTTACCCTCTGGTCATCTTGTTACTGGCGCACCAGCACGTATCTGGATGTTGAGCGCACTCACCGCAGCAAAAAATAAGGTCCATCCGCATGCTTATCTAGCAGGAATGGCCGCTGAGGAGCCCTCGGATAACGTTAATACGGCGAGTGAAGCGCACAGTATCGACCGTGCACTTGCGCATGCCAAGCGTTCGAACGGCGATGTTAGCCAGAAAATTTCAACGTCCGCCGTGACGTCTGAAGAGAAGTTCTCGGCGTTGTCGTCTTTGATTCAATCCATTTCAGGCCGCACATTAGCGAACGGCTATTGGTTTACTGAGCATCATAAAGCACGCGTAGCAAAGTTAACCTTTATGGATGGCTCTAGTGTTAGCAACCCAGTGATTAATGATTCTAGTATTAATAGATCTGGCTCTGTATCGACCAGCCTAGTCCTTACTCAAGCGACCGGTTTACAACCACCCAAGTCGTTGCTATCTGCGACGCGATTGATGTTTGTCGTGTCGGGCACGACGCAAGCCGAGTTAATCGCACGCTTAACGCAGTTGAATGATGATCTTGTCAGTGCCCGTGACTCCGACCATGACGCACTCGCACTGACTACGTTGATGCACCGCAACCTCACGCAGTTTGAGTTTCAATCACGGTCTGTTAATTCACAGGCTAATATCGTGATTCAAGCGGCATCGCTTGAGGCGGCCTTACAAGAAATTAACGCGCTACAGCAAGCGTTGCCGAAAGTGATGGCCGATAACAGTCATTACAAAACTCCAGCGGGTAGTGGTTTTTCTCCAGCACCGACCAGCCAAGGTGGAGTAACGTTTGTTTACCCTGGTGTCGGTACGGTCTATCCGGGCATGTTGCGTGAATTTCATCAGTATTTTCCATCGCTTTATGCACGGTTAGAGCGTGAAGGCAACCTGGCCGATATGCTGCAAGCGAAAAAAACGTATTCAGATGACGCACAAGAGATGTCACTCAGTGAGCTGGCGATTGCAGGCGTGGGCAGCAGTTATCTACTGACGCAACTGCTTTGTGATGAGTTCGCTGTGAAGCCAGACTTTGCGCTGGGCTATTCCAAGGGTGAAGCCTCGATGTGGGCCAGCCTTAATGTTTGGAAGAACCCTCATGCGTTGATTGAAATGACGCAAACCAGTCCTATTTTTACCACCGCTATTTCAGGCAAGCTCACGGCGGTTCGTGAAGACTGGAACCTGACTGAGACGGATGATATCCGTTGGAACAGTTTTGTGGTTCGCAGTGACGCGGCATCGATTGAGGCGCTGTTAGCCGAATTCCCAAGGGCTTACTTAGCGATTGTGCAGGGTGATACGTGCGTCTTAGCTGGTTGCGAGGAAAGCTGTCGCGCTTTACTTAAAAAATTGGGTAAACGCGGCATCGCAGCCAATCGAGTGACGGCGATGCACACCACACCCGCGCTGAGTCAACATCAGCAAGTTCGTGAGTTTTACACGCAGCCGTTGTTTGATGTATTGCCGCAGCATATTCGGTTCATCAGCGCAGCGGGCAATCAACCCGTCAAAATAGACAGTGACAGTATTGCACGCGCCATTGCTGATACGTTCTGCTCGACACTCGACTTCACTGCGTTGATACGCAGTGCTCGCGAGCAAGGCGCACGCCTGTTTATCGAAGTTGGCGCTGATAGGCAAACCAGTACATTAATCGACAAGATTAATCGAAGTGATGGTGTTGCCAATCAACATTGTGTTGTTGCCACCAACGCCAAAGGCGGCGAAGACGTAGTGACCTTACTTAAGTGTCTTGGTCAACTCATCACGCATCAAATCCCGCTCTCTGTTGCGCCTCTTATTCAAGGCCTAGAGCAGCAGCTCAATGCGTTGAAACATCCGCATGATCTGGCTGCAACAGATACCCCAGCAAATAATCACCAAGGAGAGCCAGTGTGAGTTCTCAGCAAAATAACAAAATCGCCATTGTCGGTATTGCCAACCAATACCCTGATGCGGATACGCCACAAGATTTTTGGCAAAACCTGATAGATAAAAAAGACTCTCGCACGACACTAAGCGCAGAGAAACTGGGGGCAAACCCGCAAGATTATCAAGGAACCCAAGGCCAATCGGATCGCTTTTATTGTGATAAAGGCGGTTACATCGAAAACTTTGCGTTTGATGGTCAAGGTTACCGTGTCACGGAAGCGTCTTTTAAGGGCGTTGACCAGAGCTTTCTTTGGGCACTGGACACGAGCCGGAAAGCACTCGATGATGCCGGTATTGCCTTAAATGCCGATGTACTTGATCGTACTGGCGTCATCATGGGGGCGTTGTCGTTTCCTACCACGCGCTCGAATGATCTGTTTCTTCCGATGTATCACTCGGTGGTTGAGAAGGCGCTTCAAACTAAGCTCAATAGTGACCAGTTTTCACTATTGCCAACCAATGAGCAAGCGCATGACTTGAATACGGTCAATGGCGCAGCAGCGCACAATGCCTCTAAATTAGTGGCGGATGCGCTAGGACTTGGCAATGTTCAGCTAAGCCTTGATGCTGCTTGTGCTAGCTCCGTTTACTCATTGAAGCTGGCTTGCGATTATTTGAATACGGGCAAGGCTGACATGATGCTTGCAGGCGCGGTCTCCGGTGCTGACCCGTTCTTTATCAATATGGGCTTCTCGATTTTCCACGCTTATCCCGATCACGGTGTGTCTGTTCCTTTTGATAGCAACAGCAAAGGGTTATTTGCGGGCGAAGGCGCGGGCGTATTAGTGCTTAAGCGTTTAGCCGATGCGGAGCGCGACGGCGACAATATTTATGCGGTTGTCAGCGGAATTGGCCTGTCCAACGATGGTCGTGGTCAATTTGTGTTGAGTCCGAACAGCAAAGGCCAAGTACAGGCATTTGAACGTGCTTATGAAGCCTCTGAACTGACACCGGACAGTATCGAAGTGATTGAATGTCATGCAACGGGAACGCCGTTGGGTGATAAAGTTGAGTTGACCTCTATGGAGCGATTCTTTGCCGATAAACTTAATGGCTCAAATGCGCCATTGATTGGCTCGGCAAAGTCGAACCTTGGTCACTTGCTTACCGCTGCAGGCATGCCGGGAATCATGAAAATGATTTTCGCGATGAAAGAGGGCGTATTACCGCCAAGTATTAACCTCGATACGCCGTTGTCGTCGCCTGATGGCCTATTTGGGTCGCAGACATTACCAAGAAACGTGCAAACTTGGCCGAGTAAATCGGGTAACTCTGAGCGTTGTGCCGGGGTCTCGGTGTTTGGTTTTGGCGGCTGTAACGCACACTTGTTGCTTGAAGCCTACTCGAGTACTGGCGCTGCGTCACCATTCAGCGAACAGGACACCAAAGAACGCCACCCAAGCGCCGCTTCACCGAAGGCATCAAAGCTTAGCATTGCTGGTTTGGCTTCGCACTTTGGTTCATTGCCAAGTATCAATGCGCTAAGTCGTGCGATTGACACTGACGGTAATGCCTTTATTGAATTGCCGAAAAAGCGTTGGAAAGGGCTTGATCAGCATCCAGAGTTACTCAGCCAGTTTGGGCTGAATGCGGTGCCAGCGGGCGCGTATATTGATCAATTTGAGCTGGATTTTCTGCGTTTTAAAATTCCACCGAATGAAGATGATCGTTTGATCTCTCAGCAGCTGTTGTTGATGAAAGTCGCGGACGAAGCGATTCGTGATGCCAAGTTAGTGGCTGGACAAAAAGTCGCTGTCTTGGTTGCGATGGAAACTGAGCTTGAAATGCACCAATTCCGTGGTCGTGTCAACCTGCACAGCCAATTGGCAGAAAGCTTTGCCAATATGGGTGTAGAGCTGTCGCAAGACGAATACCAAGCGCTAGAAACAATCGCGATGGACAGTGTCATGGATGCGGCGAAGCTTAACCAATACACCAGTTTCATTGGTAATATCATGGCGTCGCGTATCTCGTCGTTGTGGGACTTTAATGGCCCGGCGTTCACCATCTCTGCTGCAGAGCAATCGGTCACGCGTTGTATAGACGTCGCGCAAAATCTGATGTCGCAAGAGTCGTTAGATGCGGTTGTGATTGCTGCGGTTGATCTTAGTGGCAGCGCCGAGCACGTTATCCTCAAGAACAGTGTGACGCCAGTGGCAATGCAGCCACAGGATGCCGGTTGGAATGTTGGTGAAGGGGCGGGTGCCATTGTTTTGGTTGACGAGCAGCACGCTGCAACGCGCCAAATTACTGAAGATGGTAAAGTCACAAGCTATGGTCAAATTGGTGAGCTTGCATTTGGAAACAGTACTCGTAGTCAAGCCGTCACCGACGCGTTATTGACGCAATCTGCTACGCACTCAACCCAAATTGCTGTGGTTGAGCTTAACCACGCGCCAGAGAAAGGCGTGCCTTTGGGGCACACTGACATACTCGTTAACCACGTTGCTAAGCAAACTCAAGCCAGCAAGCGGTTAGGGCATTGTTCAGCGGCTTCTGGTATGGCGAGTTTGCTTCATGGCCTACTCAATCTCAATGGTATTGCTGATCCTGTCGCAGGTCATCTATCCAAACAGGCGATCATTGCTAACGTTAGTGAAGGGCAATGCTCACAATTGCTTGTCTCGCAATCCAAGATTGAATCCCAAGCATTGACACTTCGCTTACAGCGCGAGATAGCCAGTGATGCGAAGCGTCAACTGATTAAATCGGTGTCCCTTGGTGGTCGCGATATTTATCAGCATATTACGCAAACGCCATTATCAACGTTGCCACATATTCAACAAAAAATGGTTGGAAAAACAGGTCGCCGCACGGTGTCAGTACCAACGTTGTCGCCAGCGACCGTTGCTATGCCGGTTGAGACTAAACCAGTTAAGACAAAGCCAGCCATTGAAATTCAATCATCCAACTCTACAACTTTGACGGGCGTGGCATTACATGCAACCCGTCAGAGTCCGTTAATAGGTAATCACAGCACTATGACTGATGTTTTATCCGCTAAAAATAGCGCGCCGACGTCTCAATTATCCGCGACTCAAGATTCTGCGTTTCAGCAAAACCAGCAATTGACGCAGCAAGTTCATCAAGCCTTTTTGCACAATCGCGCACAAGGTTTACAAATCGCCGATGCACTCCTTAAAGCGCAATTGAACGAGATCACTCAGGGCTTAGAAGGTGGCGCAACGACTATTGCGTCTAATAATAGCGCGTCTAATAATATCGCTCCTAACTCGCCATTAGGCACGAACGTTGCCACTCCAGTCACTCAAACGGTGGTGGCTACTCAGCCAGTCGTTGAACCTGTGAATGTGTACGCGGCGCCAGCGAGACCCGTTCGTAAACCTTGTATCTGGGATTACGATGATCTGGTTGAATACGCAGAAGGCGATATCGCCAAAGTTTTCGGCCCAGATTACGCTATTATCGACAGCTATAAGCGCCGTGTAAGACTGCCAACTACGGATTATCTTTTGGTTTCTCGTGTAACCAAGCTTGATGCCACGATGTTGGAATACAAGCCAAGCACGATGACGACCGAGTACGACATTCCTGTGGACGCACCCTACTTAGTGGATGGTCAAATCCCATGGGCGGTTGCGGTTGAATCCGGTCAGTGCGATCTGATGTTGATCAGCTACTTAGGTATTGATTTTGAAAACAAAGGTGAGCGTGTTTACCGTCTTCTAGATTGTACGTTGACCTTCCTTGGCGACTTGCCTCGTGGTGGTGATACGCTGCGCTACGATATCTCCATTAATAACTACGCTCGTAATGGCGATACCTTGTTGTTCTTCTTCTCGTACGAGTGTTTTATCGGCGACAAGATGATCCTGAAAATGGATAACGGTTGTGCTGGTTTCTTCACCGATGAAGAGTTAGCGGATGGTAAAGGTGTCATTCATACCGAAAGCGAAATCAAGGCTCGTCAATTAGCGACGAAGCAACGCTTTGAGCCAATATTACATTGCCCGAAATCGCAGTTTGATCACAGTGCATTACGTCACCTGTTGACGGCGAACATCGCGGAATGTTTTGGTCCGACGCATCAATCTAACCAGCATCAACCGTCTCTGTGCTTTAGCTCTGAGAAGTTCATGATGATTGAACAAGTGAGCCGAGTAGAACCACAAGGCGGCACGTGGGGCTTAGGTCTGATTGAAGGTCACAAACAGCTAGAAAAAGAGCACTGGTATTTCCCATGTCACTTTAAAGATGACAACGTGATGGCCGGTTCATTGATGGCGGAAGGTTGTGGTCAATTACTGCAGTTCTACATGATGCACCTTGGTATGCACACGTTAGTTGAAAATGGTCGCTTTCAGCCATTAGAAAATGCGCCACAACAAGTGCGTTGTCGTGGGCAAGTATTGCCACAATCGGCTCAGCTGACATACCGCATGGAAGTGACGGAAATTGGTGTTAGCCCACGCCCTTATGCGAAAGCGAACATCGATATCTTGCTGAACGGCAAAGTGATTGTTGATTTCCAAAACCTTGGCGTGATGATCAAGGAAGAAGCAGAATGTACGCGCTACCCTCAACTTATTGGTAGCAGTGAATCGGTAAACGTTGAGGCATTAACGGCTGCAACTGTTGCACCGACCGAAACCAAAGCGAGCAATCAAGCATCCGCCAATGCGCCGTTGATGGCTCAGATCCCCGATTTAGAGACCGC
Organism: Vibrio sp. E150_011; assembly: GCF_053544015.1. Lineage (NCBI taxonomy): Bacteria > Pseudomonadati > Pseudomonadota > Gammaproteobacteria > Vibrionales > Vibrionaceae > Vibrio > Vibrio sp. E150_011. The sequence continues at coordinate 61,013 of NZ_JBHFOL010000001.1, read as the reverse complement.
GACAAATAAAGGCGTGATTCCTTTACAACACGTTGAAGCGCCAATCACACCTGATTATCTGAACCGCACGCCGGATACGGTTCCGTTTACGCCGTACCATATGTTTGAGTTTGCAACGGGTGACATTGAAAAATGTTTCGGCCCTGACTTCTCTATTTATCGTGGAATGATCCCACCACGTACTCCGTGTGGCGATCTGCAGCTTACGACACGCGTAGTTGAAATCAACGGTAAACGTGGTGACTTCAAAAAGCCGTCGTCTTGTATTGCTGAGTATGAAGTACCAGCCAATGCCTGGTATTTCGACGAAAACAGCCATGAAAGCTTAATGCCGTATTCAGTGTTGATGGAGATCTCTCTGCAGCCAAATGGCTTTATCTCAGGCTACATGGGGACGACCCTAGGATTCCCTGGTGAAGAACTGTTTTTCCGCAACCTAGACGGCAGTGGCAAAATGCTGCGCAATGTTGATTTACGCGGTAAAACCATCACCAATGACTCTCGTCTACTGTCGACGGTCATGATGGGCACCAACATCGTACAGAGCTTTAGCTTTGAGTTGAGCACCGATGGTGTCCCTTTCTATGAAGGCAAAGCGGTATTTGGTTACTTCAAAGGCGCTGCGCTGAAAGATCAGCTTGGTCTAGACAACGGTAAAGTGACGCAGCCATGGCATGTCGACAACAATCGTACGCCAGATGTCAGCATTAATCTGCTTGATAAATCAAGCCGTTACTTTAATGCACCTGTATTGGCAAATGGGGCAACACAGCCGCATTATCAGTTGGCTGGTGGCCGTTTGAACTTTATCGATAATGTGCAAATCACCAGTGATGGTGGTAAATCAGGACTGGGCTACTTATACGCTGAGCGCACGATTGATCCAAGTGATTGGTTCTTCCAATTCCACTTCCACCAAGATCCAGTGATGCCGGGTTCACTAGGCGTAGAAGCCATCATCGAATTGATGCAGACCTATGCGCTAAATAAAGACCTTGGTGCGGGCTTCCGTTCACCGAAGTTTGGTCAGATTCAATCTGAAGTGAAGTGGAAATATCGTGGTCAAATCAACCCGTTGAACAAACAGATGTCGCTCGATGTGCACATTACAGCGATTAAAGATGAAGACGGCAAGAAAATCATTGTTGGTGACGCCAACTTGAGCAAAGACGGTCTTCGTATCTATGAAGTGAAAGACATTGCTATCTGCATCGAAGAAGCTTAAGTGAGAAAGGACAAATTATAATGACAACACAACTAACCATGAACAACGAAAAGCTTTCTCCATGGCCGTGGCAAATTGAAGACAGCACGACGCATTTTGACCAAGCGACTATGGCAACCATTCTTAAAGACTTAAGCCTTGGCTGTTATGTGGTGAACCATCCTGAGAAAGGGTTGGGGCTTAGCCAGCACGCAGAAGTGACGTCAGGTGACGCAGCAAGCGCAGCAAACAGCCAACCTGTCAGCGCTTATGCGCCAGCGCTTGGTACGCAAAGCCTTGGCGATGAAGAGTTTCGTCGCTGCCACGGGGTAAAATACGCTTACTATGCGGGCGCGATGGCAAACGGCATCTCTTCGGAAGAGCTGGTTATTGCCCTTGGTCAAGCGGGTATTCTCTGTTCATTTGGCGCAGCGGGTCTTATTCCGTCTCGCGTTGAACAAGCGATTAACCGCATTCAAGCGGCGCTACCAAACGGCCCGTACGCGTTTAACCTGATCCATAGCCCAAGCGAACCCGCCCTTGAGCGCGGCAGCGTAGAGCTGTTTTTGAAGCACAAAGTGAAGACGGTAGAGGCGTCGGCATTTTTAGGTCTAACGCCTCAAATCGTACATTACCGAGCTGCAGGTTTGAGTCGTGACGCCAAAGGCGAGATTCAGATTGGCAATAAGGTCATCGCTAAGGTGAGCCGTACTGAAGTGGCCAGCAAATTCATGGCGCCTGCGCCGGTGAAAATGCTGCAAGCGTTAGTGGATGAAGGGCGTATTAGCGCCGAGCAAATGGAACTGGCTCAGCTCGTACCAATGGCTGATGATATTACTGCAGAGGCTGACTCTGGTGGTCACACGGATAACCGTCCACTGGTGACGTTACTGCCAACAGTTTTGGCATTAAAAGACAAAATCCAAGCCCAGTATCAGTTCAAGACCCCGATTCGTGTTGGTTGTGGCGGTGGTGTAGGTACACCTGACGCCGCACTAGCGACCTTCAACATGGGGGCGGCATACATTGTGACCGGTTCTATCAACCAAGCGTGTGTAGAAGCTGGCGCGAGCGAGCATACCCGTAAGTTGCTTTCAACCACTGAAATGGCTGATGTGACCATGGCGCCTGCGGCTGATATGTTTGAAATGGGTGTGAAGCTACAAGTAGTGAAGCGCGGTACCTTGTTCCCAATGCGTGCCAACAAATTGTATGAGATCTACACGCGTTACGACTCGATTGAAGCTATTCCTGCCGACGAGCGCCACAAGCTTGAGACTCAGGTATTCCGTTCAACCTTGGATGATATCTGGGCTGGTACGGTAGCGCACTTTAACGAACGTGATCCGAAACAAATTGAACGAGCAGAAGGTAACCCAAAGCGTAAAATGGCGCTTATCTTCCGCTGGTATTTAGGTCTTTCTAGTCGTTGGTCAAATACCGGTGAAAAGGGCCGTGAGATGGATTATCAAGTTTGGGCAGGTCCTGCACTAGGCGCGTTCAATGCGTGGGCAAAAGACAGCTATCTTGATGATTACCAGCAGCGTAATGCGGTTGATCTTGCTAAACATCTGATGCATGGTGCCGCGTATCTAGCACGTATTAATTTATTAACCTCACAAGGTATTAAATTTACGCCAGACCTTGCCCGCTGGACGCCGAGCCAACGAATGGCTTAAGTGGTTAATGTCACTTGATGGTTAATAGGTGACGTGACCGTTAACGTATGACCTGATGGTTAATGTACAAATTAGCGACCTCTTTAAGAGGTCGCTTTTTTTGTCTCTGACGTCGAGGGTAAGCTGCTGTCCGTGGGTATTTGGTCGCTTGTTTCTTGAGGCTATGGCCTCAAGAAGTGCCCATGTTAGAAGTCGTTCTGTATGAAGAAGTTGACTGCTTTTCGTTATAGAGCCTAGTTCAATACAACTGTCACTGATTCGCTTTAAATCATTTTGATGTGTCCAGCGGCTTTGATCTTCACATGAACCATGTTGCCTTGAAGGTAGCTTAGTGGGATCTCGCTACGTTCAATAATGGCTACGTTGTCGCTGCATGCGCCAGCCTCAATCGCCATTTGCTTGGATTGCGCTTCCAATCCCTTTAAGGTTTCCTCTCGAGAAGCCGGATCAATCGGTACGATCTTATCGAACTGACCTGATATTTCACCCAGCGCGACACCAATCGCATTCGCCACTTCAAAGTGTTCAGGGCGAACCACTTGGCTCACACCTTCAAAGTGGTCGGGGAATAGGGCACTGCCGCCACCAACCATGATTACCGGAACACTCGCTGCTGAAGTCTTCATCTTATCGATGCCTTCTTCAACGTCGGTCACCATTTGTTGATAAACCTGACTTGCTTGCTCGGTTGATATACCAATATCATCACTGAGCTGATGCTCTGCTTGCCACTGCAATTGACCTGTTTTGAGTGCGATGTCGGTTAACGTAAGTTCATCACCACCAAAGCTGCGTGCCGTTTGCGTTAAGGTATGGCCAACACTTTCTGGCCCTAACTGGATACGCTCTTGTTCAAAACGAACTTTGGTGCCACCACCAATGGCTAGGGCTAGGATGTCAGGCATGCGGAAGTTGGTTCTCACTTCGCCAATTTCTACCGCTAAGCTCGATTCTCTCGGATAACCGTGGGTGAGCACACCAATATCAGACGTAGTGCCGCCCACATCGACCACAATCGCGTCTTTGAGCTTAGTTAGGTGACTTGCACCGCGAATCGAGTTTGTTGGCCCACAAGCGACAGTGAGAATCGGGTACATCAACGCGAACTGCTGCGACATTAAGGTTCCATCGTTCTGACCAAAGTACGGTGTGGTGTGGATCTCATGGTTCACTAGCGCATTGCAGAAACCATCTACGAATCGTTTTGCTGTGCCTTGCAAGGCTGCGTTCAGAATCGTAGCGTTTTCACGTTCTAGAAGCCCTAAGCTGCCCACTTTATGGGAAAGCGATAAGTTCACGCCCGGAAGTTCTTGTTGGATCCACTCTGCTGCTTGAAGCTCTTGGTCGCCGTTGACGGGAGAGAACACACCGCAAATAGCAATGGAATCGACGTGACCTTTCATTTTCTGACAAAGCTCGCGGATCTCAGACTCTTGAATGTCGGCAATCAATTGGCCGTCGTATTCATAGCCGCCATGTGCTTGATAGAAGTGTTCACCAAGCAGGCTTTGCCACGCTTCACTCCAACCACAAAGGGGCGGGACGCTGTCACCACTCGGAAGGGCTAAACGAATCATACCGACTCTGTCTAAGCCTTTCCTCTCAACGATTGCGTTGGTGCACTGCGTGGTGCCAAGCATCGCGTGTTTCACTTGTTTGCCGTCAATGTTCGCTTGGCTTAGTAGTGCAGAAATTGCATTATCGATGCCAGTGGAAATGTCGTGTGTGGTTGCGGTTTTCACCTTAGCAATCACATTTAAGTCTGCGTCGAGCAACACACCATCGGTATTCGTGCCACCCACGTCAATGCCTAAACGCCAGTAATCAAGTGTAATGTTTGTCATGCTACTACCTCTTCAATGCAGACTTTAATTGTTCAATGGTTTGGTATTTGACGGTGTAGCCAAAGTAACCTGGTCCTGCGACTTCGATGCCTTTGTCAGTGCGCCATTTGGGGTCACAAGGGTACGCGATAAGGTCGATGCGTTGTCCGTAACGAAGTTGTTCGGTAGTGATTGGCTTACCCGTTTCGTGGTCCAATATTGAGATTAGGTCTGGTGTTGAAGCCAGTAGGTTTTCTTGATTCATGTCTGCGCGGCTTGTGCCTTTATGCGCCAGAAGCAATTCGTTTTGGAACTGTACGAATACGTTATCTACGCCAGTATCTTCAAACTGAGCCAGTTTCTCGATCACGACACCACCAGTTGCAAAGCCACCGTCAGTTTCACGTTGAATATCAACAATCTTGCCACTGATGAGTGTGTGGCCGCCAACAATGTCTAACACAGCTTGTGTGCCGCTCTGGTTGTTGTCGTTCGCGAGTCTGATCGCTTCACCAATCTTCATTGCTTGGGTCAGTGTTGCAGGCAATGCGCTGCGCTTTAGGTTCTTACCGTTCATTGGGTAGTCACACATTGCTGCCGAGCCGCCCATTTGCTCTGTAATAGGCCTAGCAAACTTTTCAGACCAAATTCCGTCTATCGGATAAAGCGTGACCACATTGCTACGCTCGTCGGCCAACGTGTTGGGTGCTGAAGGTAAATCGTCGAGGAAGAAGGTCACCATCTGAGCTTCAGGAAAGGCACGTCCCATTGCATCACAGTCAATTACAGGAATGTTCTTTTGCGCTGCAACGAGAATTGGAATCAGTGAGTTGAAGCCGCCTACCTCGATAGGGAAGGTTGCCGCTACCTCAGTACCAAGTGCCTTTTCCATCGCTTCGAATGCAACCAGCATTTGATCTTTCGAGTTGAGCTTTTCTACTGCAACGGTTGGTGCGCCAATCATTGAAGAGGGCACAGTCATCCAATCGTCTTGTACCTCTTCCAAAGGGATCATACGTACAGGTTGTTTTGCTGTCGCGATAGCGACTTTCGCCATCAATGCGCCGCTGTATGGGTCACCACCGCCGCCCGTGCCTAATACAGTGGCACCAAGCGCGATGTCATCAATCATTTGTTCAGTAATAATCACAACTACTATTCCTTATCACTTGAAGGAGAAAGCTTCATTAGGGCTAGGTAAATAACACCAGCTGCAAGAATGCCGTCTAACGCCGAGATGCTGGTTAATGAAAACAGGCTGAAGAATTCTGGTGCGGTACAAGCACTGAATGCAGTACCAAATGCCCAAGAGGCGAGGCCTTTAAACATCCACGCTGGAACTTGTTGGATGTTCTCAAAGCTCATTTTTGCAGAATCTAAAACGTAGTATTGAACGATGTAGACGCCTGCAGCAGGCGCGATGGTCACGCTCAGTAGCATTAAGAAGTCGGTAAATTTGTTCACCATGCCGAGCTGAGCAATGCCAATGCCTACGATGGTCATGATCACAATCAACATAGGGCGAGGAATCTTAGGCAACACCATTGACATACATAAGCCACCAGAAGTTAGGTTGCTACTGTTGGTGGTCCATTGAGCAAACACCAATACGATGATGGCCGCCATGCCTAAGCCAAGCGTGAAGAAGACCTCAACGAGATCGTCGGTGCCGGTCATTTTGGTCAGGATTAATGCGATAAGAATGATGGCACTGTTGCCGACTAGAAAGCCGATACCGGCCCCTAGAATTGCATCACGACGTGTTTTGGCGTAGCGAGCAATATCAGGTGCAGCTACTGCAGCAAGAATCCAGATCGACATAACAAAAGAGACGGCTTGGCCAAGAGTTAGAGGATCTTCAATGGTGGGTGCTGCACCGCCTTGGTAGTCGGCAGCCATGAACAAGCCAATGGTAATCAGCGTCACCATCAGAGGGACAGAATAGGTGCTGAGTTTGCCTAAGGCACGAACGCCGTAGATGGCTGTCATCATCATTAACACACTGCCGCCAATCAGAGCGGTTAGATGAGAAATAACGATGTCGTATTTCGCCAGAGCATCCACCATGATGAAAGCAAAGAAGTCAGCTTGGAAAGCGAACCAGCCAACTAACGAGATGCCATTGATGAAACCAAGAATCTTACCGCCGTTACGACCAAACACTGCGCTACTCACGAGTGGGGTAGATACACCCGCTTGAAAACCAATGTTGGCACACAACATCGCAATCACTGCGAGTAAGCCAGAGCCGATAAACGTGGCAAGCAATGCGTCCTCAAAACCAATCCCGCTGCTTAGAATCGAACCAAGGAACAAGCCAGAGATATCGATGCCGATAGCCAACCAGATAAGGCTGATCACCCACCAAGAGCGCTTGGCTTTCTCGGGAACAGGTTCCAATTCAAAGTCATCTATCTTTTTGTGGCTGCGTGTTGCTTCGGGTTTATTCATGTAAGCTTCTGTCGCCATAGCGCCATCCGTGCATTGTTATTCCATAAGTGTGAATAAAGCATACTGATGTATTTATTGCTAATAAATGAATATAATCAGATGTAAACATAACGAAATCCAAATGTGAGTAGCAAAGTGAACCCAAACAATAAGTTAGATAAAAGAGACCTACGAAGATTAGAACTTTTTTGTGAAATTGTTGAGCAAGGAGGTATCAATCAAGCGGTCGCGAGCACTGGAATTAGCCAGCCTGTGCTCAGTAATCAACTTATTGCCTTGGAAAAAAGCTTAGAATTAACATTGTGTCAACGTGGTCGGCGAGGTTTTAAACTCACTCATGAGGGTGAACAAGTGTATAAATATGCGAACCAATTAAAATCGACATTAATCGACTTTGCTTATAAGTTGCGAGGCGTGCAGACCGAACTCTCTGGACATGTACGAATTGGTTGTTTGGATAACACCGTTACTTTGCCTTACAACCCACTTCCAAAAGCGATCGAAACATTTTACCAGCGCAGTAACAGTGTTGAAGTCAGTGTCGATGTTGGGGACTTCACCCAGTTGAACGAGAAGCTAGCAAAGAACCAGATAGATATGATGATAGTCGTCCTGGGATCACATCAAAAGTCAGCATTTCAACATAAATACCCACTGTTTGAAGAGCACAGTTATCTATATGCGCGCAAAGATCTGGCCGAAAAGATCATGGATAACGATTTTTCGCTTGATGGTTGTCGTATCAATATGGGGGGTTATGCCAAAGATGAGATGTTCCGATTACTCAATATTGAACAGTACGATTCAGTAAAGCCTTTTGATGGTTGGCATGTAGAGTCGGGAGTGATCCTTACGCTGGCAGGAACACACTTGAGTTTCTTGCCTTCCCACTTAATCGATCGTGGTCACTATGATCAGGCTTTGATAGCGCTTCAACCGGAGAAGTGGAGTTTGAAAAGTCAGTTTTATCTAGTGTTAAAGCAACCTGTGGAATCTCTTTCTCCCGCTGTCCGCGCATTCTTTGATGAGTTACACCAGCGGGAAACATTGGATTTAATCTAGGGTGCTCTCTTAATTCAAGGTGAACTCAAATAGAGATACTGGCTCCGCTTATAAATAACCCCCTGAGTGAGATGCTGAGAGGGTTATTTATCTAAAGATTTTGATGAAGAGGTTTATTGATGGGCATACAACGTTTAATTGCTTTCTAAGCTGTCGTGCCGATTTACGCTCTTAAGTGTCTGTCAGTAGACACCTAGTGCCATAATTGACTAAATTTATGCACACACCACTGTGCAACCATCGATAAATCCAATGTCTGACAACATCGTATTAACTTGCTCCTTTGCCTAAGTGCCGCATTGTCTCAGCATTTTGTGCGAGATCGCTTACGCTTGCGTGAGTCAAGAGTACTAATGTCGCTGGTTTCATGATGGGCTCTTGTGTAACTGCTTGTTTTTAAAGTTCTTTATGTGATTGTTGTATTCAAATATTTTGGTTTTACATCTATGTAACACGTCAAAAGTTCGATAATGCCGTATTCTATCTCTTGTCGACAGGATAGCGACACGGAACAGGAAAGGCTCAAGGAATGGGCATCGTCAGGAAGACGATTCGATGGTTTAGGATACGCCGTCGGCACGGAGAGCAAACGGGACATTGAAAGGATGCAACCGTTACTTGGATAGGTAACGAACTAAGGAAGGCAGTGGACACTTTTGGATGAAGTAGGGAACAAGCATCAGGATAGATGCCATGGACACCGCTTAGGAACGAGTGAGGTAAGCTAACGAGGATGGTTAGCGGGTAAGGAACACCATTTGGGACACCGCTAGGATGGCGATGAATGGAATAAGCTGACGGATTTCAGCATTACTGTCATGGATTGATGCATGGAGCATCTTTAGTAGCGGGATTGCTGCGAGTAAGAGTTATAACCCCGAAGCCGAAAGGTCTCGGGGTTTTTCTTTTTCGGCAATACCTCACGCACACACTATTGGACTGCGACCTCATAGTTTGTCATTTTCTAATCCCTCAAAATTAGGCCGTCATCCTTGCAAACAAGGATCTCCCAAAGCGTATTACTCACATAAAATAGAAACGAATTCCGAAAAATAGACTCATAACGCGCTGATGAAGATCCCCTTTTTTCAAGGGGGGGGACGATTTATTTTGATTAACGAGAGCAGTCACGTACCAGAGTCTATTTTGTGCTGGTAAAGAGCGAACAGACACGCTTTTAGACAAAAGCTATCCTTAAAATCAGTAATAAAAATATCTAAGAATTCGTCATTCTTTTGAAGAAAGGAATCTACTGACAACACTCTCTGAACCACAAGAGTATCATATGGTGGCTAGCTTAGTTTTGCCCCTATACAAGTTAGACTATATTGTGGTTAACTTTCGTTTCTGTATGAAAGGGCTACGTGTAGGGTAATGCAACGCCTACCATTCAAGGGAATATTTTAGGTAATATGACAAATATAGAATCCGTATACTCTTATTTTGAAGGGCTAGGTATTAGTCATCCTGAACGTTATTTTTCTACATTTTCAACTTCATTAGTCGATGAATCTTGTGTATTGCTACGCCAAGGCGAAGAGCAGAGCCATGCGTTCTATTTGATCTCAGGTATCTTGAAGGCCTGTCATTATACCGATTCAGGAGCAGAGCGATGTAAGGAGTTTTATTTTCCACAAGACCTTTGCTTACTGTTTTCTAGTTGGATAGAAAATCGAGAATCACACTATCAAATTGAATCAGTCACTAAAGTAGAGTTCATGAAAGTCCCTATGAGCATGCTTAACTCTCAAGAATGGATTAAACCGAAAATTAAGCTCCTAGAACAGCAACTGCTTTACAAGGAAAAAAAAGAAAGTTTTTTTCTGCTCAATACCCATGAAGAAAGGTATAAGTATCTAATTGATAACTTTCCCCATTGGATCAGACACTTAAAAAGCATTGATATCGCTAATTACATGGGGATAAGCCCTGTGAGTTTATCAAGAATAAAAAGCCGCATTAACAATTGTTAATTAATAACATCGATATTCAATAGAACATAGAACCATTATTCCTTACTTGGTTAGCTCTATTTTGTGGGTTCTATTTTCTCTTCTTTCCGCTGTTTTTTTAACCGTCAAAGATGTGTCATTAAAAAACTCGACATCTAGATTATCGGCAATACAAGCTACAGCGGCAATGTTGCTTATTCTTTGTCCTGTTTGTCTCACCACTATATTCACTCTTGAAAAGGTGAACTACGACGTTGATTTATTGATAACAATGTTCTCGGCCGCCACACTTGATGCTGCTGCCATGACATTTTACCTATTAGCTTTGCGCAATGGTTCTCTAGCCAAAGTCGTGCCTGTTTTATGCTTTGTGCCTGTATTTCAGCTGGTTTTAAGCTTTGTTTTTTACAATGAAGTCCCATCATTGTTTGGCTTTGTAGGGGTGATTTCTGCGATCTTTTTTATGTTTTATGCTGAGAGTTCAAACCTAATGAGCATAATAAAAGATAAAGCTGTAAGTAGCATGGTATGTGTCGCTCTGCTTTGGTCACTTAGTTCAATTATTCACAAAGGGGGGTCTACTCAGATTGGAGCTATCAATTGGACGGCACACATTTGCTTAATCATGTTCTTATATTATTCGCCCTTTCTGATAAATATACGGGCAAAGACTACAAGTTTAAGTGACTTTTCTACTTTGATTGTTCCAGCTCTTGCTAATCTACTCACTTTACTAGCATTTTATCAAGCGGCTTCGATAGGAAACATTGCCTTTGTATCTTCGCTAAGACGATTCTCGACTGTGTTTTCAATCTTGATTGGTTGGTATAAGTACAATGAGACCGTAACAAAGAGACTCTGCGTATCGATATTTGGGCTAATAGCGTCAGCTTTAACAATTACACTTTTTGGTTAATCGTATGACAACTATCGGGAAGTTAGTTCTAGCTAGTGGATATCGCCCCTTTAACATGTATCGCTAATGTTTGAAACGCTTAACTCACTTTTGTCCAAGAATGTGCCCGTTCGGTTTTCATGAACGCAGAATAAATTCTGGCATGTTACTGCCTGACAAATAAAACTAACCGTCATCCCCTTGAAAAAGGGGATCTTCGTCAGCGCGTTGTGAACCTATTCGTGTGTTATTCATTTCTAATTAAGTGAGTCACACGCTGATTAAGATCCTCGTTTGCACGAGGATGACGGCCTAATTGGGATGGGTAGAAGAGCAATAAGCAGAGAGCTTTATGCCCAAATGCGTGCCAGTTCAGCTTCCGTCAGCGTGTCTTGGTCAATAAAGAATAGACTCTGCTATTTTAGTGCACCCACAAATAAAAACTAACCGTCATCCCCTTGAAAAAGGGGATCTTCATCAGCGCGTTGTGGGCCTATTTTGATTTCATTCATTTCTAATTAAGTGAGTCACATGCTGATGAAGATCCTCGTCTGCACGAGGATGACGGCCTAATAGAGATGGGTTAAAGAGCGATAAGCTAAGAGGGATCTATCCAGAAACGTTTTTGAAATTGATCAATCTTGATTTTCACCCCTTAGGTTTGGCATTCGTGACAGTCAAACACTATTTCCAACTATCACGTCATTACGATAGTTATCAAGAAACTATGCCAGTATGCTATAGCTGGCATTTCAAATGATGCGGTTACCGACGCATGTCTAAAAGTTATTTCTAAAGGTCAACATGTCCTATTTAAGTATGGCAAGTCATCACTTAGATGATGGTCCAGTCATGCTGGAACAGGCAATCTGTTCACTGCACCATATTTTATCATTTCATGCACTTTATTGGTGCGTCATGAGATTGAATCTATTTTTGTCGTTATCACTTCTTTGCTAACTATCGGATTTTAAGTAATAAAATCAGGTTTGAGATCACAGTTAGCCGTGTTGTGGCAGTGATTTAACCAGTGAAATCACATGACCACTAATTCTGTGTGGTTATTGGAATGTAAAATGCATTGATCACACCAAGGAAATATCTCACTTACTTTGTGATAGGAAAAATAAATGGAATTACTTAATCAAATGGTCGGTACGATCAACGGAATCGTCTGGGGTGTCCCTATGCTGGTATTAATACTTGGCGTTGGTATCTTTCTCAGTATTGGCCTTAAATTCATGCCACTATTTAATATACCCAAGGCATTTAAACTGTTATTGAGCAGTCGAGACCAAGTGAAAGAAAAAGGTGAAATCCCACCCTTTCAAGCTCTTATGACGGCGATGTCAGCAACGGTGGGTACAGGTAACATTGCTGGTGTTGCAACTGCTGTGTTTATTGGTGGGCCGGGTGCACTTTTTTGGATGTGGGTCACGGCACTATTTGGTCTCGCCACAAAATACGCAGAAGCCGTACTTGCGGTCAAATATCGTGAAACGGATGAGCAAGGTCGATACTTAGGTGGACCGATGTATTACATCAAAAACGGCATGGGTAAGAAGTGGGCTTGGTTAGGATCTTTGTTTGCCGTATTTGGTACTTTTGCTTGTTTTGGTATTGGTAATGGCGTGCAATCAAACTCGATTGCTCAAGTTTTAGAGTCAAATTTTGCCTTTTCTCCATTGGTGGTTGGGATCATCATCATGATTCTGGCTGGCGCTGTTATTATCGGTGGACTTAAACGTATAGGCGCATTTGCTGGTGCATTGGTACCCGTTATGGCCGTTGCTTACGTTTTGTGTGGTGTCGTGATCTTAAGCTTAAATGCTTCTGCACTTCCTGGTGCATTTGCCCTTGTAATCGAGCAAGCTTTTTCTCCAACATCGGCGCAAGGTGGTTTTGCAGGCGCAACGGTATGGATGGCAATTCGTTTTGGTGTCGCACGTGGGGTATTCTCAAATGAAGCAGGGCTAGGTTCGGCTCCAATTGCTCATGCAAGTGCACAAACAAACGACCCCGTACGACAGGGCCTTATCGCGATGCTAGGTACGTTCCTTGATACACTGGTTATTTGTACTATTACCGGTATGGTTATAATTGTATCAGGCGAGTGGACATCGGGTGCTGATGGGGCGGCGTTGACTTCCGCGGCATTCGGTCAAGTTATCCCTGGTTTCGGCAACTATATCGTAGCAATCAGCTTGACAGTATTCGCCTTTACAACAATTGTTGGCTGGTCAGTTTATGGCGAGCGCTGTGCAAAGTATCTATTTGGAGATAAGGCAATTCTGCCATTTCGCGTGATCTTTGTTCTGGCACTGCCCGTGGGTGCAACGATGGAATTGAGTTTCGTATGGTTACTCAGTGATACACTGAATGCGATGATGGCAATTCCAAACCTTATCGCGCTAGCAGTACTTAGCCCTGTGGTTTTCGCCCTGACAAAATCGTATTTCGCTAAAGAAAATAAATCAGCACCTACAGCCGAAGTGAAATAGACGTAACCTCCGACAAGATAAGGCCAATCTCACGGATTGTTAATACTAAGTGGGCTTGGCCCGAGCTTCCCAATCACTCTTTTAGTTCAAGTGTTAAAGAGTGATTGACTCGCGAGCTGGTATTTTTGTGTGTCTATAAATAATTATACAAACGAATTGGCTGTTATGTTATAACGTAACAACTTATTTGTTTGATCTTATCTATCTCTATGCTGTTAAAACGTCCTGTGTTTCTATCTATCTTGATTGTTGTCGTAATTGCGGCAATTTATCTTGTCAAAGTGAGCTATTTTTCAACGGCTCAACCATTAGCCGATACCACAATCAAGGTTACTCCTTACGCGAATACGGTGGTATCTGAACCTCAACGTGCCCCTTTAAGGGTGCAACGGATCCATTATGTGATTCAAGAAGGCGATTCGCTTAGCTTAATCTTTGATAAATTCTCATTACCACAAGCCACGTTATCGAAGCTACTTGCAGCAGACGTGTCCGATCTGAAATTGGATAACCTGACTCCAAAAGCGCGATTAGAACTTGTGGTTGATGCCACTGATCAACACCTGATTCAATTAATTTATCATCATAGCCTTGCTGAACGAGCCGTTTATGTACTGAACAAAGAAGGGGAGTTTGACTATAAATACGTCGAAGAGGCTGGCGAATGGCACTCTCAGATGTACGCCGGAGAGATCACAGGAAGCTTCTCAGTAGCCGCAAATAGTCATGGATTAACGTCTCGTCAGATAGCGACTATCAGCCGGGTTTTATCGGACAAGATTAACTTTTCACGAGACCTCAGAAAGGGCGATCGCTTTGAAGTACTTGTTAATGAACAGTATTTAGGAAATCGACTAACAGGGAAAACAGAGATCCAAGGGATTCGATTTAATCTAAGCAACGGACCGATATCGGCGTTTCTAGCGGAAGATGGACGCTTCTATGATCGTGACGGAAATAGTTTAGAACAAGCATTCAACCGTTATCCCATTGCCAAAGAGTATCGTCGAATTACATCGCCGTTTAACCCTCATCGTAAACACCCTGTCACGGGTAGGGTAACGCCGCACAATGGGACAGATTTTGCCACACCAGTTGGTACTCCAATTTATTCCACAGGTGACGGTCAGGTAGTCGCAATAAAAAACCACCCCTATGCAGGTAAGTATTTGGTCATTGAACACAACAGTGTCTACACAACGCGCTATTTACACTTGAGCAAGTTCCTAGTCCGCGTTGGAGAAAAAGTGAAACGTGGTCAAAAAGTTGCGTTATCGGGTGCAACGGGCCGTTTGACTGGGCCGCATCTTCATTTTGAGGTGTTAGTAAGAAACCGTCCGGTTGACGCTATGAAAGCAAACTTGCCGCTCGCTCAGGCAATTTCTAAAGATGAAAAACCGGCTTTTTCCGCACTCGTTGCGATGTTTGATGAAAAATCCGTTCAATACTGGGAAAAAACTCATGATGCCTCAGGGATAACACATGTGTCGTGAGTGGCTTTTGTGCTATCTATCTGGGGTTAGAGTGTCAACGATGCAACCTTTGATAATGCTACTAACAGCGGCCTTACTGCTATCTATATTACTACTTCCTATGCCGTCTCAGGCGCATCCACATTCTTGGATTGGTAACACCTTGACGTTACAAGGGGAGGCAACGCAAATAGATAGCTTAGAAATGGAGTGGGTATTTGATCCCTTTACTAGTGCTTATGCCCTCGATGGGGATTTTTCGATTTTTAGTGATGAGGTAAAGTCACAATTGGAAGCTCAACGCTTGATGTCTAATCTTCTCAATACCCATTACTTTACTTACCTTTATGTTGATGGTCAGCCTTTAAAATTTCGCATCCCTTCGGTTTATTCGCTGACTAAGCAGGGAAGACGTATGGTGCTCACCTTTATTTTGCCGCTATCAAAGTCAATTGATGTATCAAATCAGCGCCTAGATATTCAAACGTACGATAATACTTACTTTATCGATATTACATGGAAATCTAAACAGGCGATTATTATCGACCCCGCATTATCGGCATCTTGCCGAGTTGCATTACAGCAACCCGAACCGTCACAGGCTATCCAGCAATACGCGATGTCGCTGGAGAGAGATAGCGTTGAAGACTCAGAGCTTGGTCAGCATTTTAGCCAGACGGTGAGTATAGGGTGTGGATAGTAGAGTGTGTAAGGTGCAGGTTGCGTCTAGGGTAGCGTTTGTTGTTTTGTTCAGTGTTGGGCTTTTGTGTTCGCTATGGTGGATACATGAAAACTGGTGGATGGTGCGTTGGATGTTTCAGTCATTCCAGCGTGACCTTCTAGAAACTATGCTGGAAGGGCTAGACCATGTTGATGACCCTGATAACCAATTAAGTGTTAATTTTTGGCTGATAGGTTTTGGAGTCTTTGCCTACGGATTTGTGCATTCATTAGGGCCTGGGCATGGTAAGTCAGTCTTGTTTATCGCGATGCGTGATACTCGGCCAACGCTCGCTAAGGTAGTGTTATTAGCCTTGTTGATAAACCTAATTCAGGGTGTTAGCACCTACCTGGTCGTGACCGTTATTCAATGGGTCTTAGCTTTGGGATTCAAAGATACCATCACTTTAGTTGGTGGATTAAATCAAATAGTCGGTGCGGCCATGGCAATACTGGGAGCGTTAGGGTTGATGTCATGGTTGCTAAAAAAAGGCGACGTACTAAGAACCTACATTGCACGCAATACGCATGATTCAAGTAGAGCGAATTTAAAACCGTGCGGGGTGCCTGTGGTGAACTTATCGACGAAGACACGATGGTCTAGGTTGCTACCATCGACGTTGAAATCGCATGCTTTGTCCTCCTATGCTGTTATGGGCGTTATTGCACTTAGGCCGTGTTTGAGTACGAGCTTGATTTTTCTGTACAGTGCATTGTGGTTTGATCGAACGGTGGCGACCCAATTATTAGTGGCGAGTTTTATCGGTAGCTTTTTGTCTCTCTTGCTCGTGTCATTGGCTGGATATAGCTTGGATAGACGACTTTCCAGTAAAAGCCCAGTGAACGCGGTTGAGCCAAAGGGCGTACTATTATGGCGACAGATAAGACCACTGTGCATCAGTACATTTTACATCTTGCTGGGGTGGGGTTTATTCATGAGCGGTACGGTGACAATGTCACCTGTATTGTAATTAAATATCTGTACTGGACAACTATCGATATTGTAGGTAACCAGAAGGCAACGTAGGTAAACAGGTTATGTGCCTACTCATCAATCTGTACCATTTAGGTTTTTAGAAACTCGAGCAATAGAGATATTGCCGTGGCCTAGTAATAAAAAAACGCTCCTATTGCAGGAGCGTTTTGTGTGAATTCAAGGTGCCCATAGAGCTCGCTAGCGTTTGTTCTTTAGGTAACGCTTACGACGTTCTTCTTTTTTCTTAATTTTGGCTTCGGTTTTTCTCGCTTCTTCAATCTCAACTTCCACGAGCTCTTTAGTAATCATCTCTGGAAGTTCCAAAGTAATCTGCCCTAATGTGCCGCTGCGTAATTCGTGGAGTAATATCTCTGAGGCTTTGTGAAGGTTAACGCGACCACCCGACTGCAATGCGCCGCGCTTTTTACCGATAAGCTCCATCAGTTCTAGATCAGATTCTGGAAGATCTTCTTCGATTTGATAGCGGTCTTTTAAGCGCTCCGCGTAGTACTGAGCAAGATATTCAACTGTATAAAACGCCACTTCGTCGTATTCCATGGCCGTATCTTTTACCGCGCCCGTAGCGGCAAGGCGAAAACCACTGTGCGGGTTCTCTACTTTTGGCCAAAGTACACCAGGAGTATCAGACAAGACGACACCATTCTGGAGGTTAATTCGTTGCTGGCGGCGTGTTACTGCTGGTTGGTTACCCGTTACTGCGATAGTTCGACCCGCAAGGCTATTGATGATGGTCGATTTACCCACGTTCGGAATTCCCATAATCATGGTGCGTATATTCTTGCCAATGCTTTCGCGATTAGGCGCCAGTTTTCGGCACAGGTCCAAGATTTGCTGCACTTCGTGTGGGTTGCTAGTGGTAATAGCGATCGCTTTTACGCCTTGTTCTTTTTCAAGGTGGTTGATCCACAATTCCGTTTTTTCAGGATCAGCCAAATCACGCTTGTTTAGCACTTTAACGACGGGCTTATCGCCTCGTAACGTCGCTATCGTTGGGTTCTCACTACTAAAAGGAATTCGAGCATCAAGGACTTCGATAATGACATCGACTTGCGGAATAACTTCCTCAATCTCTTTAAGTGCCTTGTGCATGTGGCCCGGAAACCATTGAATGGACATGAATGAAAACCTCAATTTTTAAATTTGTGCACATTGTAGGAGGTTGACGGAGATAGTAAAGCATCGGATGTTTTTCTTTTTGGTAAATAATGTAAAGGCTGTCCACGCGGCGATGGGTTTGCCCTAAAAAAATGTATCGATGGCTTTTAAACGGTGCCTGATAGATCCCTTCATTTTAGTGAAATTTGGCTTACTTCAAAAAAGTGCAAAAAACGATGAAATTTAATCGGTTGAGCATGCACATAGCAGAACTAATACTAATATTAATGCATAACTTAACGGATTCTAAGTGTTGGAGTGGCGGTATGGTGCCGGTATTGTATGTCCAAGCGGGCGACTTAACATGGAAAGTGTTTGCCGATGGGACGTGGGCAAAGGTAGCACCTAACGAGGTGTTATTGAGTGGCGTTCAGGTGGTGACACAGAGTATAGAAGAGCTTGGTGAGGTGAAAGAGTTATCACCTGAGCAAACAAAAGCGCTTGAGCTTGAACTGCAAGAAACACTAAATGACTTGTCCAATGACATAGCCGATGCTCAGGGGCAAGTAGACAGTTCGTCTACATCCAACATCAATGGAAGCGGTGGTTTTGCTATTGCTCTGCAAGCCACGTTAGATGAAACCATTGCTCGAGCTGGGTTTGATACGCGTCCTAGCGCAATAGGTGATTCAAATGAACGCGCGCGTTCAGAGGGTGAGTCATTTGATACCCTTTCACAATCGGCGACCCTTTCTATTGTCATCCAAGACGAGGTGTATAGTAGCGGCTATCTTAATCAGTTTGAAATTCCCGCCGTCACGATATCTGGTACTACAAGTGATGTGAGAGATGGGCGTATTGTTAATGTCACGATTACTGATGATGCTGGCAATACTGTTCTAGTCTCAGCGGAGGTCATCAACAATGCTTACGTTGTGAACAATGTGGATCTAAACGGCCTCAATGAAGGCAGTTTAGTTGTTACAGGGGTCATATCCGACGATTTTGGAAACTCAATCTCCGCTGAAGATTCATCGATAAAAGATACCAAGGCTTTCACTATTTTGCGCTTCGATGGATTTGGGGACGGGTATATAAATGCGACTGAATCTTCAGAAGAGCGTATATACGGCGTCGCTGTTAATGTCGAGCGTGGCCAGAATATTGAACTGTTGATCACGGATACCTCTGGTAATAGTGTACAGATAACCGCCAATGTCGGCTTGCTTGGGTTTTATGTTATCCGAGAAGAGGATATTTCTTCGTTGCAAGATGGTGAACTGACGATAGTGGCGACTACCATTGACCTCGCGGGCAACCCGGCAACCGCATCCGATACCATTATCAAGGACACACAAGCGTCTATTACGGTCGAGTTTGATGGCTTTGGCGATACTTATATCAACGCAGTTGAAAGCGATGCCGCGCATTTTTATGGGCAGGTACTCAATGTTGAAGTCGGGCAAACGGTCACATTAATTGTCAAGGATGAACATGGCGTCACAATGACCTTCGAGACGGTCGTTTTGAGTGACGGTACTTATGACATAACAGGCAACGATGTGTCGTCGTTACAAGATGGCATCTTGTCGGTTGAGGCCATCGTACTTGATCAAGCGGGTAACGTCGCGATTGCCGAAGATTCTATTATTAAAGACACTCAAGCGACTATTTCGGTGCAATTTGACGGCTTTGGTGACGAAGAACTTAGCTTGAATGAGGTAGGCAGCGAACGTTTATTTGGCCAGGTGATGAATGTAGAAAGCGGTCAAGAAGTCGTGCTTACCGTCTCCGATAGTACCGGTCAAAGCCTAACCTTCAGAACTACGGTCAATGAAAACGGCGAATATGAATTGCTTGATGTTGATCTTAGCTCATTGTCTGATGGTGAGCTTACTGTGGCGGCGAGTGTTACGGATATCGCTGGGAATACCGCGACGTCACAAGACACAATTCTTAAAGATACTCAAGCAGCAATACTGGTGCGTTTTGATGGCGGTGGAGATAACTACCTCAATAGTGAAGAAGTCACAACCGAGTCTATCTTCGGCTTAGTCAAAAATATAGAAGTTGGTCAACCTGTCTCACTCACCATCACCGATAGCTTGGGTGTATCCATTACCTTAACAACAAGCGTAACAGCCAACGGCACGTTTTCTGTCGCTGACGAGGATCTATCATCGTTAGCAGAGGGCACGCTTCATGTTACTGCGACGAGTTCAGACCTTGCAGGAAATGTCGCTACCAATACGGACACAATAATCAAAGATACACTTGCTCATATTGATGTGGACTTTGATGGCATAGGCGATCGCTTTATTAATGGCATTGAGGTGCCTAGCACGCGATTATACGGGCAAACACAGAATATAGATTTTGGTCAAAGTGTCACCTTAGTTGTTAGCGACCAAGAAGGTCTTCAGCAATCTTATGTCGTGAATACTCAACCAGACGGCAGCTTTGAGCTGATTGTTGACTTAACAGGGTTAGCTGATGGGCCACTCAGTGTCCAGGCTGATGTGGCTGATGTGGCAGGTAATACTGCAAGTGCTAGCAACGAGATAATTAAAGATACACAAGCTACGATCGATGTCGCATTTGATGGAGAAGGCGACGGTTTTATTAATTTGGCGGAAATTTCGAGTGTTCGTTTGTTTGGGCAAACGACGGATATTGAAACAAACCAGGTAGTGACACTCATTGTATCGGATGTAAACGGTGACTCAGTGACACTTTATGCAAGTGTGACTGCCGATGGTAGCTATGAGCTAGATGGACAAGATCTTGCGACGTTGGCTGATGGCACGTTGAACATTGTCGCCTCTGTGAGTGACATCGCCGGTAACGAAACAAGTAATCAAAACTCAATCGTTAAGGATACCCTTGCCCAAATTGATGTGTTGTTCGATGGCGAGGGTGATGAAGAACTTAGTACTGATGAAATCAGCCAGACGCGTATTTATGGTCAGACATCAAATATTGAGTCTGGCCAAGTAGTGACATTGGTTGTGAGTGATGAAGCCGGGCAAACGATCACTCTGCAAACAACAGTGGAAAATGATGGTTCTTATACAGTAAATAACGCCGATTTGTCATCGTTGTCTGATGGTGAACTAGCCGTGGTTGCGACAGTCAATGACGTAGCGGGAAACAACGCGACTGCCGATGATGACATCGTTAAGGATACGCAGGCGGCTATTTTTGTTCATTTGAACGGGTTTGGCGATGACTACCTCAATGCGCAAGAAGCCCCTGCGGAGAATATCTGGGGTATCGTTAAAAATATCGAACCTAATCAACCGATTACCTTAGTGGTGTCAGATGTTCTTAATAATACAGTGACGATTAACACGGTCGTCGGTCAATTAGGCACTTTCTCAGTGTCCGATATCGATCTTAGCGGTTTGTCAGAAGGCATGTTAACCGTGAAAGCAACAAGTTCGGATCTCGCTGGCAATATCGCAACTAACACGGATACCATTATTAAAGATACCCAAGCGGCGGTGTCAGTCGCGTTTGACGGTAATGGAGATGACTATTTAAATTTGGCAGAAGTTGCTAACACGACATTATTCGGCGGCACTCAGTTCGTTGAAGCGGGTCAAGCGGTGTCGTTGGTGATTACCGATAGTGTCGGTAACCGTGTAGAACAGACGACCAATACCTTGGCTGATGGCAGCTACCGAATAGAGGGTATCGATTTCTCCTCGCTGGAGGACGGTTCTTTAACCGTGGTAGCCTCGGTCACGGATATAGCTGGTAACGTATCTCAATCGCAAGACATTATTGTTAAAGATACTAAAGCGCAAATTACCGTTCAGTTCGATGGTTTTGGTGATGAGGAGCTCAGTAAGTTTGAAGTTGAGACTTCAAGAATCTTCGGGCAAGTGGAGAACGTTGAAGCAGGACAAATAGTCAAGTTGTCGATAACGGATACCGACAGTTCAACCGTTATTGTTAACGTCGCGGTTGCCGCCGATGGTTCTTTTGAGGCCACTGGTGTGGATTTGTCGATGTTAAAGGATGGCGATCTTGTCGTAGAAGCTATTGTGACGGATATCGCAGGCAACACGACGACGAATGACGATACCATCTTGAAAGATACTAAAGCGTTTATCGTGGTTCAATTCGTTGGTTTCGGCGATGGTTATTTAAACGCCAGTGAAGTAGAACAAGAAACGATTATCGGTCTGACAAAGAACATTGAAGCTGGTCAGCTTGTTACCTTGCAAATCGAGGACAGTGAAGGCAGCACGATTACGCTAACAACATCGGTGACCGAATCAGGGGCGTTTGCTATCTCTGATTTGGACCTATCAAATCTCGCTGAGGGGGCATTATCAATAAATGCGAATACGGTCGACCTTGCTGGCAATCCGGCGACGTGGAGCGATTCGATCGTTAAAGACACACTTGCTGATATTAACGTGTCTATCGATGGGCAAGGTGATGAGTACCTAAATGCGACAGAAAGCCTTGCCGCAACCATCTCGGGTTTGACCCAAAATGTCGAAGCCGGTCAAACAGTGACGATTGTGGTGACGGATATCGCCGGTCGTTCTTTAAGCACGAGCGCTATTGTTGAGAGTGATGGTGGCTACACTGTTTCAGATCTCGACCTTACCAACCTTGTCGATGGTGTGCTGAAGGTTGAGGCAAATGTGTCAGATATTGCGGGTAATGAAAGCAATAGCAGTGACCAGATAGTTAAAGACACGAAAGCGTCAATTGTCGTTTCATTTGATGGTTTTGGTGATGAAGAGCTGAGCAAGGTTGAAGTCGGCGCTGCACGTCTATTCGGGCAAACCACTAATATAGAAGCAGGGCAAGCCATAAATCTTGTCGTGTCGGATAATGATGGAAATGAGTTGGTTTTCACCACAACGATCGCTAGTGATGGAAGCTATGAGCTCAATGACCTAGACTTTTCTGGGTTTAACGAAGGGCTATTAACGGTTGATGCCACAACCACAGATATTGCCGGTAATCCGGCAAGCTCTAGCGACTCTATTGTAAAAGATACACGCGCGTTTATTTTGGTTCGATTCGATGGTGGTGGGGACAATTATCTTAACGCCGAAGAAGTACCCGCGGATACTATTTTCGGTCTAACGAAAAACATTGAAGCGGGTCAAACCGTCTCTATTCAGGTTATAGACAAGAATGGCCTTTCGTTAAGTTTCACATCGGTTGTTGAATCAAATGGTAGTTTTACGGTTAACGACCAAGATTTTTCGTCGCTTGCTGAAGGCGAACTCACTGTCATTGCAAACGTGAGTGATGTCGCCGGTAATACCGCAATGGCTTCAGATACAATAATCAAAGATACCCTCGCATCGATTACTGTTGAATTTGATGGTGAGGGTGACGCTTTGCTCAATGCGATGGAAAGTCAAAGCGCAACAATATTTGGACAAGTTACTAACGTAGAGCCCGGTCAACATGTAGATGTTGTTGTGACTGATAGTGCAGGTACGCAAATAGAGGCAGTTGCAACGGTACAGGCTGATGGCCACTTCACGATTGAAGACAATGACTTATCGGCGCTCGTCGACGGAGACTTGTCGGTAGAGGCGTCAGTTGTTGATATCGCCGGGAACCAAACGACTAATAGCAATACTATTGTAAAGGATACGCAAGCCAAGATTTCAGTGAATTTTGAAGGATATGGCGATAACTATTTAAATGCGAGTGAGGTGGATTCTGAGCTGATTTATGGTTCTACGAGTAACGTTGAAGTTGGGCAATCAATTCTTGTCACCGTTACCGACAGTGTCGGTAACTCTGTTGATTTCACTAGTACGGTCGGGGCATCGGGTTCCTTTGCATTGTTCAATGTGGATCTTTCTTCTTTGCAAGATGGGATGTTAAGTGTCGTTGCGGCTACGAAAGATATCGCTGGCAACCCAGCCCAAGCAACGGATTACATTGTTAAAGATACGATGGCGAGCATTACGGTTGAATTTGATGGTGAAGGTGACACCTTTATTAACGCACAGGAATCAACTGCGGCCAGGATATTTGGTCAAACACAAGATGTCGAATCAGGCCAGAGCATTAAACTGACCGTTACTGATTCAGCTGGCGTGACATTAATCTTGTCTGCGATTGTGCAAGCCGACGGTTCATATGAAATCACTGGAGAGGATATATCGTCCCTTCAAGATGGTGATTTGACGGTACAGGCGCAAGTACTAGATACGGCAGGAAATATTGCTTTAGCAGACAATATTATTGTCAAAGATACATTAGCGCAGATTGCTGTCGACTTTGATGGTCAGGGCGATCGTTACATCAACGATTCCGAATCCAACTCTGTTCGCCTGTTTGGACAGGTTTCTAATGTGGAATCGGGCCAAGTAGTTAACCTGGTGATTACCGATATCAATGGCACTTCAATTGAGGTTGAAACCACGGTACAGGGAGACGGAACCTTTGAGTTGCTCGACCAAGATATAACCAGCCTCGCGGATGGGGCTTTAGTCGTCAATGCCACCGTATCCGATATCGCAGGAAATCAGGTAAGCGCAAGTAATGACATTGTCAAAGATACGACGGCGACAATAGGCGTTAGCTTTGATGGTTTTGGTGACGAGGAACTATCGATTGACGAGGTTTCGGGTGAGCGACTTTACGGCGAAGTTGAGAACGTAGAAACCGGACAAAACGTAACACTTACAGTATCAGACACATCGGGCAGTACGTTACTATTTAACACATCAGTATTAGCCGATGGCAGCTATGAGGTTTTAAATGCCGATCTTTCGAGTTTAGAAGATGGCGTGTTGACCGTCGTCGCTGAGACCGTTGATATCGCGGGTAACCCGACAACATCAAAAGATGTCATTTTAAAAGATACGAGCGCGGAAATCTTTGTCACATTTGATGGTTTTGGCGATGAATATTTAAATTCAGCTGAGGTGACTCAAGAATTAATTCATGGGCGTGTCAAAAATATTGAGCCGGGCCAGTCGGTTGATCTAACGGTCGAAGATAGTAATGGGTTGAGTCTTGATTTCACCACAACGGTGAATCTAAATGGTTCGTTTAACTTGGTTGATGTCGATCTCTCTTTCTTAGCTGAAGGGCAGCTAACCGTTACCGCAACGGCAACAGACCGCGCCGGTAATAGCGCGACAGCTTCAGATACGATTGTTAAAGATACCCTCGCTTCAGTCACCGTTGAATTTGATGGCAATGGTGATGAGTTTCTAAATTCAGCTGAAATAGGGGCAGTACGACTATTTGGTCAGGCTACAAATATTGAAGCGGGGCAAACGGTCTCGTTGACCGTGACTGATTTAAGCGGCAACACTATAGACTATACCGCGGTGGTAGATGTAATAGGGCGGTACGAAATAGCATCTGTCGATCTGAGTTCGCTTGACGAGGGTGAGCTCACTATTCAAGCAGTAATAGAGGATATCGCCGGCAACACTGCTACCTCGACCGATAGCATTATTAAGGACACATTGGCCGCAATTAGTGTTGATTTTGATGGTAATGGAGATGACGAGCTCAATAAAGATGAGGTGTTAACTTCGCGCGTCTTCGGTGAGACCAACAACGTTGAAGATGGACAAGTGGTTATTCTCACTATCACAGATTCCATTGGGACTCAGGTACAGCTATCAACGACCGTTTCAGACGGAAAATTTGAGGTTGCGAATAACGATTTAAGTGCGCTAGAAGACGGCGAATTAAATGTAATTGCCGAAGTGACAGACGTTGCTGGTAACGAAACTACGGCGACGGACACTATCGTCAAAGATACTAAGGCATTTATTCTTGTTCGCTTCGACGGTTTTGGCGATGGCTATCTGAATTTGGATGAGTCGCAAGATGAAACCTTATATGGCTTCACTAAGAACATAGAAGCTGGTCAGCAAGTCGCATTACTAATAGCAGACACGGCCGGCAATAGCGTGACCTTGCTTTCTGCGGTAGAAGCTGATGGCAGCTATCGTATCGAAAACCAAGATCTCACCACACTAATTGATGGTGAACTGTCGGTAACGGCAACGGCAACAGACGTTGGCGGGAACACTGCTGTAGCCAATGACACCATTATCAAAGATACGCAAATCGGCATCACCATCGATATCGATGATGGTGGTGATGGTATCCTCAATGAAAACGAACTCAACCCCGTGAAGGTGTTTGGTTCGGTGTCTAATGTTGAAGATGGACAAACAATCCTAGTCACGCTCACCAGTCAAACTCGCAACTTTTTTGTGATTAAAGAAACCATAGTATCGGGCGGGACATGGCAAATCGACAATATCGACGCGTCTGAGTTTTGGGACGGTACGTTAGTCGCGTTTGCGGAAGTTACCGATGTTGCTGGAAATAGAGCTGAAGCCTTGGACACGGGTACGGAAGTCGACACTGAAAAGCCTAGAATTGATATCGATACACTTGATGGGTTTAGCATTCTTGATTTTCGCAACGGTGATCTGACTCAGATGCAGGGAATTACAGAAGGTGTCGAGCAGGGGCTACCCGTCACACTGACTATTAGCGATGGCACTCAAGATATCATCTATCAAGTTGGGGTGGACGCGAGTGGCCGGTGGGTCGTGAGCAATATCGATATAACGGCCCTTGATAGTAGCGTGGAATGGACGATTTCTGCAGCGGTCAGTGATGCTGCCGGTAACAGCGCAGTCGATGACATGCCCACTATTATCCTGCCGGAATCAGTGAGCTTCTCTGAGACGGTGGTAGGGATATTTGGCGAAGAAACTCAGGATTCAGACGTTCAAATTCAATTTGCAGACTTCACTTTCTATGATCAGCAAACCCTTGCAGAGCAGCTTACGTCGGAAGGACAAAGCCTGTCGCTAGAGATCACCGATTCGTTGATCATTGCACGCCGCTCAGACGGAGAAAGTGTTTTCGAAGCAAAATTAATTGATGACCTAGTTCAGATTCAATTCTTTAAGGCAGTAGATCAAGGGGTTAACTTAGATTCAATTCAATCAGCGTTGATCATTAAAGGAACCCAATATGATTCTGATGGTTCAACAGAGGTCGTATTAGGTCATCTCGCGGTGACAATTAAAGATTCCGAGCCGGTTATTTTCGATGAGCAATATGAGGTAACAGAGGGGGAAGTGACATCGGGTAATGTGTTAAATAATGACATTGACCTAGACGGTGCACTCACAATTGATACCGTCACAATTGATGGTGTGTCACAAGACATCTCAGGCGCTTCACCCGCTGTTTTTGACTTGCCAGAAGGTCAATTGACGGTGTTTGCCAACGGGCACTGGAATTTCAGCGCAAGTAGGGACCTTGACCATAATTCTCCGCAAAGTATTTCATTTACCTACCTTGCTGGAGACTCCGGGTTTGATTTTGGAGAAGGGACTGCAACGATAGATATTCTCGACGGCGCAGCAGGGGTTATTGGTACAGGAAGCGTTACCGACGTAGAAGCAAGTATCGGAGATAGACCGCAAGTCATTGAAGGAAATGTTATTGTTAGTGCAGGGTCGGATAATCCTGATACTGACTCTATTGTTTTTACTGATCAAACCATCGTTGATCTCACGGCACAAGGTATTACGTTTGGCGATCCTGCTAGCGAATTGAATTACGAGTTGAGCGAGGATGGAAAAACACTGCTCGCGACCGCAGAGCGAGTGGGAGAGATTTTTAGAATTGAACTTAATATCTCTACGGAGCCTTCTTCAAATAACCTAATGGCAAGTTTTTCCTTAACGTTGAGCCAAGCCCTTAACCATACTTTAGATAGTGATTTGCTCAACTTCCCATTGTATCTATCTGGCGTCGATTCAGATGGCACGCCACTTGAGTTAGGACGTTTTGATTTTAATTTAAATGATGGCGCCGATCCTGATTTGCAAGCCGGAACGAGTATCTCGATATCTGAGGACGGGTTAGCTGATGGTCCGGTAATCGCTGACGGTCATTTTACCCTAGATCTCGGTAGTGATTTCCTAGCGTTTAACCAAACACTTGATGCACAGTTGTATTTTGACCTGAGCCACCAACCTAGCCTGACGAGTAATGGAGAGATCGTAAAATATACGATCGACCCAAGTGGGTCTATCGTGACGGGTTACACCGGGGAACTTGGCGATGAGGGCAGCCTCGTTTTTATCATCGCCCTTGATCAACCCGAGGTGTATGAAGAAGGCCAAATTGGTTACGGTTTCTCTTTGTTTAAAGCCGTTGACCAGAATAGTGATCCGTTTTCAATTCCGTTTGTTGTTACCGTGAAAGACCAAGACGGCGATCGTGACCAACTCACTTTAAATATCGGTATTGACGATGGCACGTCAGGAACAATCACTAGCGAAGTCTTAACAACGACAGAACTACCACGTTCGATAACCACACCGAGCCTAATCAATGGTGAAGATGAAAGCACGTTAACAATAGAATCCACGTTTGATGCCATTACCTACCTTGGATTGGACGTCAGTAACGGGGATACGGTACTAGATAGTTCTGGCAATGCGGTGACAAAAAGCGGTGAATCAATTAGTTGGCGCGATAATGGTGACGGAACTTTTGATGGCATCACCGCCGATAACGTCGTGATTTTTAGAATATCATTGCCCGAGGACTTTGGCTTAGCCCCGTCTGAATCGACCACGGTGACACTTAAGGCTGAGGTTTTTGACCAGGTAGACCACGGCACACCTGGCACGCCATCTGACACCGTATTGCAGTTGCCTCTACCTGTGATGACTGTTGATTCCGACGGTACTAAGCAGGTGGTGGAATCAACGCTTGAGATCTTAGATGGACGTACACCGAGGATCCAGGTAGTCGGAGACCTTAACGTTGATGAAGATGGGCTGCTCGACGATAACCAGTCTGCGGCAGAACAAGACAGTAAGCCGACTATAGTCTTAACTGAAGGGTCTGATGATTTTTCTCATTATGTGATTGATACTGAGGCGTTTGATGCCTTGAAATACACCTCAGGGGGCAGTGATATCACCCTCAATGACAAAAATGCAGATGGCTGGTATTTCGCCTATAACGATAATGGTAAGAAGGTCTTTAAACTCCGCATTGATGAAGATCCACAGAGTGATAAATTTGGGGAGGTAAAGTTTGTCCTCTTCAAACCACTTGATCATGAAGACAGCGATGGTGCCGAGAAAAACAACCTCGAACTGTCGTTTATCGTCGCTGCTGTTGATGCCGATGATGACCAATCCGTTGGGCATGAAGTTATTGTAAACGTCACCGATGCAATCCCTGAGTCTGTTTCAAAAGAGATAGAGATAACGGAAGGTGATGATTTTTCAGGCCAGTTTTTAGATGATAATGTCGCCGGTGCTGATGGTGGTGAGATAGCCAGTTTTGTGTATGAAGGTACCCGATACCAATTTGACGAATCCACTACCTCTCACACAATAGACCTCACCAATGACTTTGACGGCACGAACTATGGTTCAATTACGGTCAATAATGATGGTAGCTATACGCTCAAGACAAACGATAGCGTGCAGACCGATCCGAATGACCCAGTCTTGCGTGACAGCATTATTTTTACTGTTAGAGATGCCGATGGCGATGAGGTCGATAGTGAAGGTTTATTGATCCTCGATGACGCCGAGGGCTTTATTCGAGTCTTTGATTCGGAAACGCGCGAAGACGAATCGACTCTGATTGAGTTTTATGTTGTTTTAGGTGATTTAGACCAAAATGAGCAAGTATCACAAGTAGATATTGACGCCGCGTCCTTAAATGGCGGAACCGTGTTGTTAGGTGGTGTTGCACTGTCGGTTGTTGACGGTAAGGTGACGATACCATCCGATCAATTAGTCACAATAGATGGTCGATTTGTGACGCCTGCCGGTGCGTTGACATTCTTGCCAGCGTTAAACCAGAGCAATACAACCAGCACGACTTCAATCGCAATCAGTGCAATTATCACTACCGCTTCCGGTGATGATAAAACGGTTAGCCAAGAGCTAGATGTCTCAGTACTGCCAGTTGCAGATTTACCCGACTGGGATGAATCTACCTTCGAGTATGCGTCTATGGAAGATAGCTCAGAGCCTTTGATGTTGAATATTGACGCAAGTCTATTTGACCAAGATGGTTCCGAATCCCTTACCTACACGTTCGCCAATATTCCAGACGGTGTCAGCTTATTACTCAACGGCAACCCAATTGATGAAGGCGCTCAGTATACACAAGCTCAACTCGCTATTATGGAAATTCAAATGGCGGAGAATGTAGCGGGTGTCTTTGAGTTTGATATTACAGCGGTGGCAACAGAGGCGGGTAATGATTTCTTCAGTCCAAGCGATGAAACGGCCTCGATTACCCACACCATAGTTGTCGACGTCAAACCAGATGCTGATACACCAGTGCTTAGCGTCAAGGATATTCGTGGCTTTGAAGATCAAGCCATTGATCTTAAAGAAGCGCTCATTGGTACATTAACTGATACCGACGGTTCCGAGACTTTATATTACGAAATAGTGGTTCAAGACGGTTGGACCCTCAGTGGTACGGGCTTCACTAATCCAGAGCCGAATGTTTACTGGTTAGAGTCTGACGCGCTTGATAGTTCATTAGCGTTACTGGTGCCGAAAGAAGATATCAGTAGTGTCACGCAAAGCTTGTCGATTCAAGTAACGGCGGTTTCACGAGAGTCGACGCAAGATGGCTTAGACCCCGTCAACGAGTTCGCTCGCTCGGATACTCAAACGGTCAATATTACGCTGCAAGGCGTAGTCGATGAACCCATAGTAGAAGATGGCGGAAACGGTCATTGGAGTTTTGATAGCGACAATAATGTTATTCAAACAGTGACTGAATTTCCTGAAGATGAGTTAGTGCCGCTTGACTTCATGTTTGTTTCGCCAGATGACGACCAATCTGAAGCGCTGAATGTGTTGTTAACCGACCTACCTGATGGTGTTCGTTTGGTGGACTCCAACGGTAACCCTATTACCCTAACCATTGCCTCAATAGATCCTAATACTGGCCCAGTTTATCAGTTATCAAACGAAGAACTCTCTCAGCTTTACTTAAAAACAGAGGGAGATTTTAGTGGCAGAGTGGAATTTAAGGCCTTAGTGACAACGACTGAACCTGATGGAGACAGTGCGCGCTTTAGCTATAAAGTACAGGTTGATTTGACGCCCGTGGTTGATCAGTCAGAAGGTCAGGTAGTGAGCACTGAAGGCATTGAAGACAGACAGATTGCGTTAAACTTAAGTCCGTCGGTTGACCAAGACCAAGATGGCAGCGAAGTACTCACTGGTTATATTATCGACCCATTACCAGAGGAGTTAACGCTTTACTTTGATGGTAGTGTCATTGATGTCTCCTTGAGAGGGTTAGACCTAGAGACATTACTTGACTCGACAACCCCGACGTTGGAACAGTTGTTAAATAGTGGCAGGTTGTCGGTGGTTGCCACAGAAGATCTTAGTGGCAGCTTTGATATCCCGGTTCGCTATGAAGTTACGGATACGTCTGAGCTTGGTGCGACCCAAGTAAAAGAAATTACAGGAGAAATTAGTGTTATTGTCGATGCCAAAGTCGAGATCGATACACGGCTAATAAGTAATGCAGCGGTGTACGAAAGCGATGACGGTTCACCGGTCGATGTGTCTGGCGCGGTGCACTTTGTTGATGAAGACATCGATGGGTCAGAGTACCTAGATTACTTTACGATCATTTTGCCTGAAGGTTATGACTTCATCGTTGAACACCCTAACGGCGCCTCACAAACCTCAGATGGTAGCTGGATAATTGATGCAGGTGAGCTAACCAGTGACTCAATTAAGGATTTTGCCAGTCTACTCGATGGCACGACGATACGTTCCTACGACAACATGACTGAGCCAGGTGATGTAGTGGTGCGAGCGCGCGTAGTTGATGGAGAAGATGCTCGTTTTATTGATACAAGCTTTAAGATATTTATTACTGGTATAGACGGAGGTGGCGGCGAGTGTCCCGACATCGGTGAGCCAGGGGATATAGAAGCGAATGACGACATCATATTTGATGAAGGCACAGAGGTACTCGATCTTTCAGGACTGCTCAATCCTGATGTTGCTAGTGATGAAGATAATAGCGTCTCGTTCTATATTCCAGCAGATTCCTTACCAGAAGGCGTGGAGCTGCAAGGAGACGGTGTACTGGTTGAATATGATAGCGCAGGTGAAGTCATTGGTTACTCAATCAGTCAAGAAGGGTTATCGCATTTACAGGTAGTAGGGTTAGATGAAGATTTTTCTGGGTGTTTGCAATTTACCGTAGAAACTACCGAAACATCGGGTTGCAGTGGAGAGTCTAAAACGACACTGCAAACTATTAACATTGATATCCATCCAGTGGTTGATGAGTTTGTCTTATCTTCGAGTTTGACGACCATTAATGAGGATAATTCGACGGACCTAAACTTGGAGATACTGCTTGGCGACAGTGTTGAGGCCGGACAAACTATAACCGGCGAAGGTAATCCAGCCACAGGTCAAGAAACGATTAATTCGCTGGAGATAACCGTTAGTGATGGCGCGATCCTTTCTGCTCCAGGGATTACACCTTGGTTAGTGGATAATGGTGATGGCAGTTATACCATTAACGATGCGACTAAACTGGCTGAGGTCGTATTGACTCCGCCAGAAAACTTTAGTGGCGATATTACCTTAACAGCAACCGCCAGTATCACCGACTCAGTGACGTGTTTACCAGGTGAAGATGATACGCAAACTAAAACCTCGACCTTAACCGTGTCAATTGCTCCGGTGGTCGACGCAGCTCAATTAGTCAGCGCCGATGTTCTTGGTGATGAAGATAGTTATATTCCTCTGGATAGCCTCAGCGCACAATTGATAGACCAAGATGGCTCTGAAAGCATGTCATTAAGCTTAGAAGGTGTGCCAGAAGGGGCCGTACTTGTCTTTTTCGATGGCAGTGCTTATCAAGTCATGCCTAATAATGGGCCTGATGGTGGCAGCTTTAATGGCAACCCGACATATGAATGGCAACTAGACGTAGAACAGCTATCGCAAACATTTATATTGCCGCCACTTGATTACAGCGGTGACATACCATTGACCCTAACCGCCATTACCCAAGAATTAGAAACGGGTGACGTTCGATTCACGCGAAACGAATTTAAATTGGGCGTAAAGCCAGTTGGTGATGAGGTTAGCGTGTTTGACATGCCAGAGGTGCTAGAGGGTACCGAAGATTCTGCCATTGTCATTGAACTCAATGCGGAGAGCACAGAAACAGACAGTGACGAATTCCTTGAGTTGACGGTTGTGGTTAACAGTAGCTCAGATGCTTCTGCTTTAGACGGACTTGATAAAATAAAGGTTGGCTTTGAAACTGCTCGCTTTGTCTCGTTACCCAATGGCAATGCCGCGGCGACACTATTAATCTCGGCAAGCAGCTTAGCGAGTTTTGAGCTCTATGCCGGTGATGCCTTCGGCGAATTTGATGTCAGTATCTCGCTGCGAACATTTGACTCCAACACGGTTTTAGGTAATTACAGCGCTGATCTTGGGGCGGTCAACGAACAGCAGTTGACATTGATTATCGCCCCCGAGCCTGATGAACCGATCCTAACCTCTCTGTACCATTCTATTAGCGCCGAAGCGACCGGTAGTATCGGTCTGGGCTTAGATATGTCGATGGTCAATCCAGCAACGGATGAGGTCGGCACGCTTACGTTACGTGGGGTGCCAGATGGGTTGGTTTTATCCCATGGTACTCGCGATGGTGACGATTATCTCGTTGATGTCGATGAGGTATCCGAGCTAAGTATCATAGGGGGGTACTCTGGAGAACAAGATTTTGAGCTCATACTCGAGCCATCCGCAAGCTTAGATGGGGAAACGGCAGTCGGGCTTTCCCAAACGTTGCAGGTTAACTTATCTGATATTGGCGATAATACCGTCGGTGGAACGGTACTTGCGGATTATTTAGACGGCGGAACTGGCAACGACACCTTGATTGCGAGTTCAGGTCGTGATGTCTTGGTTGGTGGAGCTGGCGATGATTCGTTAACTGGCGGGCTTGGCAGCGATACGTTCATCTTTAATGTCGATGATGTCGGTAGCAGTACCACCCCTGCGGTAGATACCATTATGGATTTTGATGTCTCAGCAGATACCGACATGATTGACTTATCAAGCTTATTATCTGGCGCATCAACGGGAGCAGAAGTGGATACCTTTGTTGACTTAGAGCAGCAAGGTGATGATGTTGTCATTAACATTAAACCTGACACGACCAATGTGACTCAGAAAATTGTGTTGGTCTCAACCAGCTTAGATGACATCTATGGCAGTGATTCAACAGGGGTTTCTGAGGCAAATATCTTGCAAAAAATGATTGATGACCAAAACTTAATTATTAATACATAACGAAAAATCCAGATAGCAAGGATGGCTTTAGTGGGTAGCAGTGATATCAAACTACGTGGTACAGAGCTAAGTAACAAAACGTTAGGTAATACAGAGCCAAGTGGTACCGATCTTAGTGGCGGTGAACGGCGTGATAGTAATCAAAATAATGATTCTAGACGGAGTGAAAAGCCACGCAATGAAAACCTAACGGGTACACAAGGCACTGACGTTGATCTTGAGAACAAGCCCGTAGATGGTGTGTGGGGTAGCGAATCAGAGCAACGGGTAAATTCTTCTGAAGGTGACGATGTCTGGCTATCGACGGTGATTTGGCTAGCAAAGCATTTTGAGGTGAGGGCGCATCCGTTAAAAATAAAAGCAGGATTGCCGCTCACTCAAGGACAGCTTGATGATATTTTGTTTCCTCGAGCCATCGAAAAATCAGGTCTTGAAGCATTAGAGTTTAGCGTAAAGAACTTGGATCAAATCGTACTTCCGGCGGTCGTTATGCTTGCTGATACTAGGTCACCGTTGGACCAAGTCGACAAATCAAGCGAGCAAACAGGCAATCAACGCCAAGTATACCAGCCATATATATTGCTTAGTCGAGACGGGCAGCATTACACCATGCTTGATCCGGCAGAGGCATTTCAAAAAAAAGTTATCGACAGTCAAACGCTCAAGCCACTCATTCATACAACCGCTTGGCAAATCAGTGCTAAACCGGTGGCTGATAAACGGACTGACCACTTAACTCAGGCCTCACCAAGTGGTTGGTTGTGGGCAGTACTAAAAGAAGTAAAACCTTGGTATAGAGACCTATTTGTGGCGTCTTTTGTGGTCAATCTTTTAGCCATGATGGTTCCACTTTTTACCATGAATGTTTATGACCGCGTGGTACCAAATCAGGCATTTAATACGCTGTGGGTTCTGGTTGCGGGGATTAGTATTGTCATCGTTTTTGATTGGATACTAAGAGAAGCTCGCTCCTCTGTCACCGATATGGCTGGGCGCTATATTGAAAATAAACTCTCTGCTTCGCTCTTTGCCAAAGTAATAGGGATGAAACTGGAAAATCGTCCAGAATCCATTGGTTCGTTTTCTCGTCAGGTACAAGATTTTGATAGCGTAAAAGATTTCTTCACCTCGGTATCCTTAGTCACTTTAGTTGACCTACCGTTTACTATTTTTTTCCTGGTTCTGATTGGTTGGCTGGGTGGTGCGTTAATGCTAGTGCCAATGACAGTGATGGCAGCGTTGCTCCTGTTAAGCATTTTTATGAAGTCGCGTGTTGAGCAAACGTTTGAAGAAACCTCAAAGCTGTCTTCTCAAAGACAGGCACAGCTCTATGATGCCCTGACGTCACTAACCGATATTAAACAAAATAACAGCCAAGGGGTAATCCAAAAGCGGTGGGAGCTGACTATTTCGGCGTTATCGGAATGGCAGTGCAAATCACGTTTTTATACCAACATCGTCTCACACTCTATTCAATCGAGTCAGCAAATTGTCACAATTTGTCTGATTGTTGTTGGCGTCTATCAGATAGCGCAAGGTGCGTTAACGATGGGGGGCCTCATTGCGGTGGTAATGCTAAGTGGACGCGCTGCTAATTCAATCAACCAGCTCTCGGTTTTAATGCTTCGTTACCAGCAAACGAAAGCCGCTATGGAGGGACTTAATACTATTATGGCGACGCCGCAAGAGGAATGTGATCACCAAGTCATGGATCGAGGCCGATTTGAAGGACGAATAAAGCTATCGAATATTTGTTTTAGTTATCCGGATATGCAAAGTGAAACCTTATCTGGTATCGATCTTAATATAGAAAAAGGACAAAGGGTCGGCATTGTCGGTGCAGCGGGCGCAGGTAAATCGACGCTATTGTCTATTATCGCTAAGCAACTAGAGCCATCAAGCGGACAAGTGTATTACGAAGGCATTGATAGTAACCTTTGGCCTCATGCCGCGATACGTGAATGCTCAGGGTGGGTAGGACAGACTCCGGTTCTAATATACGGCACCATCTATGAAAACATTGTGTTGGGTGGTCACGTTATCGATGAGCAAAGGTTGAAGTATGCCATTGTTATGTCGGGCTTGAATGACTATATGGGGCGATTAGCCAACGGTCTGGAAACGCAGGTGGGAGAAGCAGGTCGGTTTTTATCAGGTGGTCAGCGCCAAGCGGTGGTTATTGCAAGAGCACTGTACCGACAACCCGCATTGTTGATTATGGATGAACCAACAAGCAGCTTGGACCGACAAGCTGAATCGCGTTTTCATCAAGCCCTGCAACGTATGCCTAGAGATATGACGGTAGTGGTCAGTTCCCATAAACAATCTTTCTTAAACCTTTGCGATACGGTCGTGGTGTTAGACAAAGGCAAGGTTGTCACTACGGGAACACCCCAAGAGGTATTTGCGAATAAGTCCTCAAGCCGAGTTAAGACCATCTCAGTGGTAAAGGGGGCCCCAAATGAGTAGTGCAGTTCGATGGTCAAATAACAACATAGCCTATCGCTCTCGCAAGTTGATCTGGCTGGTGGGATTGCTCACGGCTTTGATTGTTGCTTGGGCGTCATGGGCGACCTTAGATGAGGTGGTGGTGGGAGAGGGAACGGTGGTTCCTAGCCAGTCGGTACAAACGATTCAGAGTCTGGAAGGCGGCATCATCGAAAATGTTCTAGTACGGCAAGGTGACACTGTGACAAAAGGCCAGCCACTGGTTTTACTTGATGACACTCGCTTTCGTTCTTCTTACCAAGAATCGACACAACAATTTGATACGTTAGTCGCGCAACAAACGCGGCTAAGAACTGAGTTGGCCAGCGTTAACGTTGTCACTAGAGAAGTCGATTGGCGTCAGCAGGTCGTCGTAACCATCAATGACATTGAAACGAATGATGAATCTTCTCCAGCGTTATTTAACGCCAAAGCAAACTATTTGGAGAGAATTGACCAATTACTCTCTGAGCTAGAGGAATCAAAATTACGGATTGAACAACAATCACAATCGCTAATGGATACACAAACCTCCATTCGGACCTTAGAAAGCAGTGTCGTGATTGTAAAGAAAGAGCGAAACATGCTGAAGTCTGTTGTAGAGAGTGGCGCCGTTGCTGAAGTTGAATTGTTAAAGCTTAATCGCGATGTGATTCGGCTTGAGGGGGACTTGTCGAGTGCAAGAGCCGCCGCGCAAAAACAACAAGCCGCCTATTCAGAAGCAATAGCTGATTATCGCGGTACAGCATTTGATTTTCGAGCTAAAGCACAAGGTCAGCTTAACGAAGTATCAGCAAAATTAGCTCAGTTAAACGAGAGCCAACAAGCTATTGCTGACCAATTGCGCCGAACCCAAATGGTTGCGCCAGTGGATGCGACGGTAAAAGAGGTGTTTGTGCGATCAATCGGCGGGGTGGTTCGTCCCGGAGAGCCAATTATGGAACTTGTGCCTCAAAATGCGACATTGATCATCGAAGCGAAAATTTCTCCCAAAGATATTACTTTTATTTCAGTAGGTTTGCAGGCAACGGTGAAGTTTTCAGCCTATGATTTTGTTATATACGGCGGTCAAAAAGGACACGTGACCTATGTCAGTGCTGATGCATTAAAAAATGAAGAAGGCGAAGCGTATTATCGTGCGCACATTGCACTTGATTCATCGGACTCAGAAGGCTCACCATTTACTATCATTCCTGGAATGCAGGTTGCCGTCGATATTCTGACCGGAGAGAAAACGGTTCTTAGTTATTGGATAAAACCGATATTAAGAGCAAAAGAAAATTCATTGAGAGAACGCTAATAACAAGGAAGAAATATGCGTGGTTCAAAGCTCATGTTGTCTATGTGTATCACTTTGGCACCCATGGCCAACGCGATATCGTTAGAAGAGTCAGTAGCATTTGCAATTGATTACAGTCCAGAAGTACTCGCCCAATACTCGCGCTTTCAGTCGGTTATCCGTGACGGCGACGCAGCTGGCGGTTACCGATTACCTCAAGTGAATCTGTATGCAGCGGCAGGTGTTGAAAGCACTCGTTATGACGGTGGCAATTATATCCCATCTGATGAAAGGCAATTAAATCGTACAGAAATGGGCGTCAAAGTGTCGCAACTCTTATTCGATGGGTTTGGCACATCTGCCAATGTTAAACGCCTTGGGTATGAAGCGGAGGCAGAGCGCCTAACCTTGATATCACGAGCCGAAAATGTGTCATTGGATGTTGTGAGAACGTATTTGGAGTTACTGCAGGCTGAGACCCTGTTACAACTTGCTGGTCGGAACGTGCGTGAACATCAAGAAATTTATCAAGATGTTCTCGATAAAAAACAAAAAGGGTTGGCGAGTAATTCAGATTTAGCACAGATTTCGGCCCGTGTTGCGACGGCGCAATCATCCCAAATTTCAGCTCAAAACAATGTATTTGATTTACAAACCCAGTTTCTTCGTCAGGTCGGTAAGCCTGGGCGCAGCTTAGTCTTTCCTAAGTTTGATCAGGGCCTACTGCCCAGCACGATGAATGTGGCGATTGAACAGGCTGTTGTGAACCACCCAGAAATCAAAGCGGCGATACTAGATATGGACGCTGCACGTCAAGAAATACGTCGTGAAAAAGGAGACTACTACCCCGAGTTAAAGCTTGAGCTACATGCCAATAAGAATCGTAATGTTGGTAATGCAATCGGTCCAGATGAAGATATGCGGGCGATGGTCACCTTAGACTATGACCTATTTAATGGGTTTTCGACCGATGCTCGAGTTGAATCATCGGCATGGCGTCTTGAGGAAGCACGCGCGATTCGCATTCGGACTGAGCGTGAGGTGAAGGAAGGAACGGAGCTTGCTTGGAATGCTTATTCAATGATTGAGCAACAGATTGTCTTGCTGCAACAAAATGTTGACGCTGCAAAAATAGCCGAGCTCGGTTATATACAACAGTTTAATGTTGGTCGTCGTAGTTTACTCGATGTGCTTGATGCCAAGATAGAGGTGTTTTTAGCGCGGCAAAACTATGTGCGGAGTAAATATGATAGAACCTTTGCCGCGTATCGATTGTTAAATGCGATGGGGGTATTAACGTATGCATTACGCATAGAACACCCTGAAGAGTGGCAAAAAGATGGAGAGTCCTAATGAAGACGTTATTGATGTTTGCTGTGATTTCCTTAGCGCTTATTGGGTGCGCAGAAACCCCAAATACGCAAACGACTCGCCATCAAATTGATGACCTTCGTGATGAAGATGCAGATGGTATTATTAATCAGCGCGATAGGTGCTTAGATACACCAGAAAATGTGGCGGTAGACAATACCGGTTGTGCCAACTGGGATATTTCCGATAAGCCTGTAGTTGTGAGTGTTGATTTTGATTTTGACGAAGCGATATTGAGAGTTGACCAAGATTCAAAAGTCACCAAGCTTGTCGATATGCTCGAGCAATACCCCAACTCAAATGTTGTATTGATCGGTGATACAAGTTCCGAGGGAACGGACGATTACAACAAAGCGTTAGCGAAACGTCGCACTGCGGCAATTAAACAAGCGTTAGAAACTCAAGGCATCGAAAGCGAGAGAGTATCGGAACAAGAGTTTACTCAGACAACGTATTACACTGAACAATTGCACAAGCGCAAGCGCCGCACGATAGCGGTATTTTATCGCCCAGAAATGAAGGTCACGCAGGAGTGGGACATATTCACGTCAGAAAAAAGTCTGAGTAGTTCGACACAAGTGGAGGCGCCAAGTGAATAAATTACAATCAATTATGTTTGGGTTAGTCACTATTTCCTGTTTCGGTGCAGTGGCAAAAACGGGTGTGAATGAAACAACTGATGTGAAAAACATCAACTCAACTGCTGATGGCGTGGGTGTATCAGTCGTTGCTGTTGAGGATAATCTTATACCATTAATGAAAGCGCTAATTGAATCAAAGGATTTAAATATAAGTGTCACGTCTAGCGGAGACGTTCCTTACAGTATTACTAAAAAT
Organism: Vibrio sp. E150_011; assembly: GCF_053544015.1. Taxonomy (NCBI): domain Bacteria; kingdom Pseudomonadati; phylum Pseudomonadota; class Gammaproteobacteria; order Vibrionales; family Vibrionaceae; genus Vibrio; species Vibrio sp. E150_011. The sequence continues at coordinate 20,800 of NZ_JBHFOL010000001.1, read as the reverse complement.
GGATTGAAAATGGGTATTAGTTCCAGAAAGTGGAAAGATCGTGAGGTCGCCCAATTTGTCGAAAAATATGGTTATAAGCCCACTGAGCTTTATTTTACTGCTGATGTTATTGCTATTCTTGCCAATGACAATAATCAAACAAGCAGCATATCTTTGGCTGAATTAAAGACTATTTTTGGTTGTAATAGTAGCCCAGAAGTCGTGAGGTGGGCGGATAAAAATGGTCAACGTGGAGAGCCGATGGTTCCTTTTGCGATTGACGAACAGTTAGTGATGCACAGAGAGTTTTCAACGTGGGTAACATGCTCTGAAGGGGCGTTCACGGCTACACACTTTGTTCCTGATCAGCAAGCGTTACTGAGTGAGCTTAATGGAGATGTGAATGCATTAGGTTATACCGTTTATACGGATAATATGACGGATAATAAGGTGCTTAATGTGATAAATAATTTAGGGGAAACGTATGATGTTAACAAAGAAACAATTTTTTCTGGTCGTTACCCCTTAGCCAGCGTTTATTACATGTATCTCAATCTACCGCCTAATAGAGAGTACTTTAATGAACAGGAGGAGTTTTTCATCAGCCTCGCGTTGTCGGACGAACAACAATCTGTGCTAAACGATTATGGTTTTATCAGCCTTCCAATTGAAGCTGTACACCGAAATCGAATTAAATTAGGCCTCGAAAAACCAATGATTGAGGGTGGGTATAGATAACAAGAGAAGATAGTCGAAAAGGGTGGGGATAATAAGGTGTCAATTGGGTTTACTCTATTCCTGCCAGTATAAGTATGAGTATAAAGATTAGAGGCGGCAAAGGGTAACTGAGTTGCGCGATAGTACTCTAAGTTCATGTATATTTTTTGTCATTTAAAGCGAGGGAACCAGTTCGGCTCTCTCGCTTTTTTTTCGGGGCTGCTATGACTAACGCAGCTCTAATACTTGTTGAATGCCGAGTGTCTACTAGGGAGCACACCAGCTCCTGGTGTGCAGCTATGAGCTTTGTAAGCTATTTTACCGTGTGGTGTTGACGGAGTTTTGTCTGGCGTTTCGAGTTTAGGTTAACCGCATCACGGATTTTAAGGCTCAATATCGTTGATGCAAGTATAAACGTGACGCTGTTAGCAACGACAATGGGTAGGTCATCGATAAGTAAGCCATATATCAGCCACAGGGCAACACCACTGACGAAAATGCTATACATCATAAGAGAGATAGAATCGGTATTTCGAGTTTTCAATATGTGCAGTACTTGCGGAACAAAGGAGCACGTAGTGCATATTGCCGCAAGATAGCCTAACAACGTAATATCAATCATGTATTGTTCTCTACGCTATCCACTTCGCTACGATAGATTCTGCTTCGTGTAATAGTGCTTCGCTCACGTCTGACTGTAAGAAGCGCGCATTTTCTTTCGCTTGATTAACGGTATGCGCCCCCGCTATAACCGAGCCTATACTTTCTTGGTTTACCATCCAATGGATCGCTAAGTGGGAAAGTGGAAGACCTGCAGAATCGGCCAGTGTTTTTAGCGCCATTGCGCAAGGGAAATAAATGTCTTTAAACAGCTCACCGTTGAGTTTAGGGTTGTTACGACGATCATCTTTATCATCAAAGTTGTGTTGAGCTTTGAATGTACCCGTTAGTAACCCTTGCATGAGAGGGCTGTATGGCAAGTACTTCATATCATGTTGCTGACAATAAGGAAGCATTTCATCACGAGTTCGATATTGAAGTGGGATGTTATGATAGTGGTCTGGGTTTTGCTCTATGAGGTTATATAAGCCTTGAACTGTGGCGACTTCCACAACAGACTGCATCTGTTCTATCATGTCTAAACTGTAATTAGAGACGCCAATATGGCGAATCTTTCCCTGTTCTTTTAGTATTTTTAGAGCGTGCGCTGTTTCGTCGATTGGCGTATTTGGATCAGGCCAATGAACTTGATACAAATCCAGGTAATCTGTCCCAAGGCGTTTTAGGCTTTGCTCAACCTCAAAAACGATGCTGTTGTGTGACAGGTCTTTCCTTGTTTTTTTATTTGGATCAGCCGGATCCCAAGGTAAGCCACATTTACTCGCTATGATGACCTTATCACGTGATATCCCCGAGAGTGCTTGCCCCAGGACTGATTCGGCGTGACCTTTTCCATATACGGGCGCAACGTCGAAAAAATTAATGCCTTCATCGATCGCGGCATGAATAGTCCGGATAGAGTTCTCGTCAGTGACGTTGTTCCATGTGCCGCCAATCGCCCAGCAGCCAAATCCAATCGCTGAAGCCTGCATATCTTTTATTTGTTTGTATTTCATAATATCCTCAATAGTCTTAGCCCTACTGTCAGCAGGGCTAAGACCTAATGGTTACTTCATTTCAACCCAAAAATCTTTGTTTGCTTCAATCAGATCATCCAAGATTGCTTTAGCAACGGAGGCGCTTGGGATCGTGGCGGAAAGGGTGAGAGCTTGCCACAGCTTTTGGTAAGAACCTTCCACATGCGCTTGAACCACGAGTTTTTCTACAGACACTTGTTGATTCATCATGCCTTTTTGGAACTCAGGGATCGCGCCGATTTGCAGTGGTTTTGCGCCAGTATTGTCAACAATACATGGGATTTCGACCATTGCAGTTGGGTCGAAGTTACTGATAGCACCATTGTTTGGAACAATAAGTAACATGCGCTCTTTAGTATTGAAAGCAATGGCAGTCGCGAGGTCAACAATATAAGAAGCGTGCTCTTCCACTTCGATTGACGTGTCTTTTGCTGTGCCGTTTGCAATGATGCGGTGGCATTCTGTGAAGACTTCTTTTTCGCGACCGTCCATGACCTCATTGGCACGGGTGAATTCTTTGTTAGAATGTTCAACCACGTAGTCTGGGTACATATAATACTTAAGATAAGTATTTGGGATGGTGTCTGGATCAAGTGCGTAAACATCACGAACCTTGATAAATGTCTCTTTCCAAGACTCATCAGTATGCTGTGCACCACTCAAGACACTAGGTGGTAGATAGCCATTATCCTTAATGTAATCTTGAATCTTAGGCATTAGGTTTTCACCAGTTTTGGCATCCTTGAATTCTTTCCACCAACCAAAATGGTTCAGGCCGTAATACATAATGTCGAATTGCTTACGGTTCTCATAACCTAATATCTCAGCGATACGTGTTTCGATACCAATCGGCATATCACAAATATTAAGTACTTTTGAATTTGGACGAAGCACGCGACACGCCTCGGCAACGATTGCGGCTGGATTCGAGTAGTTTAGCATCCATGCGTTTGGAGAATATTTCTCCATGTAATCAATCATTTCAATAACTGCAGGGATAGAACGAAGACCATAAGCAACCCCACCTGCACCACATGTTTCTTGACCGACGCAGCCATGGCGAAGTGGGATTTTTTCATCTTGCTCACGCATTGCATACAGGCCAGCTCGGATATGCGCCATGCAGAAGTCAACATCTGTAAAAGCTTCTTCAGGGTCGGTTGTGTAAGAGAATTCGATGTGCGGTGCACGTTCTTTCAACAAGATTTTGCACGCTTCTGCTATGGTTTCTTGGCGTTGTGCAAGATTGTCGTAGAATTTTAATTTGCGGATCGGGAATCGGTCTTGGTTTTCTAATAGCATCATCACGATACCTGGAGTAAATGTAGAACCGCCACCTGCAATTACGACTGAAAATTGTTTTTTCATGATAAGCCTCACTCAAAATGTGGGCGGCGTATTACCGCCCTTGATTATTGTTAATTTAAAGAAAATTGGTTTGTTTTATTTTTGGGTAATCATTGCGTTGTAAAGTGTGTTCACCTGCTTTTTCGACTCATTTAAAGCTGAGTAGCGGGTGTCAATGAGACATCAACTGTTTTTGCTGCGCTCACCAATTTTTCACACTCCTCGCGAAGTTGGGGGACGTTTAAGCCGATGATGACCTGAACCGCGTTGCCGTTTTTAACTAGGTTGACAGCGCCTGTGCTCATGAAGTATTCCGCCGACATCACTTTGTTTGCCTCTTTAACGGTGACACGTAGTCGAGTTGCGCAGTTGCTTAGGTCAGCGATGTTGTCGAGCCCGCCCAGTCCTTCTAGCGTTTCTATTGCTTGAATTTGCAATGGTGTTGCATGACCAGCATTTCCCTTGCCTTTGATGCCATGTTTTTGATTAAAGTCTTGTTTGTTGTGGAGTTTCATTTCCGCTTCGCCGCGTCCTGCAATTTGCACGTCGAACTTTATAATTAAGTATTTAAACGAGACGTAATAGATTGCAGTGAAACAAAGACCAATGGCAATTTGTGTAATCACCATACTGGTGTGATTACCGAGAAGTGGAATCCAGTTCCCGGTCACGAACTCAATTAAGCCGCCACCCATATTTCCGACGACACCAAAGCTGTACATCACCATCGCCATTGTTCCAGCTAGGACGGCATGAAAAGCGAATAACCAAGGTGCAATAAACAAGAATGTAAACTCTAATGGCTCTGTAATGCCGACCATCACAGCAGTGAGCGTGGCAGGTATTAACAAGGCCGCGACTTTTTTACGGTTTTCAGGTTTTGCCGTTTGGTACATCGCCAATGCGATACCGGTACAACCGAATATTTTTGAATTTCCGTGCAGTGCAAAACCACCAGCGGGAAATAGGTCTTTCATCGCCTGACCAGATTGCGTGAACATTTCCAAATTAGTAAACCAGTCAACGACAATACCGTTTGGTGTGACGACGTTGCCATAAACGAACGGGGTATAAACAAAATGATGTAAACCGGTAGGAATAAGAATGCGTTCCAAGAAAGTATATAGCCATACACCAAATGCCCCTGATTCGACCATGAAACCTTGCAGGTTCATGATGCCGTGTTGAATAGATGGCCAGATATAGAGTGTTAGCCAAGCTGCAGGTAGCATAGCGATGAATGACACCATTGCTACATAGGATGCGCCTTGGAAAATGCCGAGATAAGGGGGCAGCTGTTTTTCAAATGTTTCGTTGTGAATCCACGTGACAAGCCCGGAAATAATGATGGCGCCAAAGATCCCTGTATCTAAGGTTTTGATACCAGCAATCTCGGTTAGTCCTGACGTCCCACCAATCGCAAGTGAAAAGTCTACGCCAAAATACTCGCCCCAGAATCCGCCCATCGCCCCGACGAAGTAGTTGAAGGTTAGGTATGAAACCATGACAACCATCACTGCTCGAGCATGAGCCGTCTTTGCAAGCCCGATGGGTAAGCCAACGGCAAATAGTAGGGCCATATTACGGAAAATGGTCCAGCCACCTTCTTCTATGACTTGTAATACTTGGTAATACAAACCGTCTTTATCAGCCAGGTCGCCGACAAAGGTAGGGTTTTTTAGAACAATGGTTAATCCAACTAGTATGCCAACAAATGGAAACAGCAAAACCGGGGTAAACATTGCTCCACCTAAGCGTTGAATTGCACTTAACATGGAAAGGTCCTTTTTGTTATTTGAACTTCTATTGGTTTGTTATCGATGTTCTATCTTTCGATAGTATGTACGTTACTCCTCACTATTCGGTATGACAAATACATAACCTTTCATTTGTGATCTAGTACAAATAAAATATCTATATTGGGTTTTTAGTATCTTTTAGTAATGAATTGATCGTTCAAAGCCCTTGTGGGGCGTAATTGGTCTATCATTTGGTGAAATAGGTTATTGATTTGTCTTTTTTTGGTGTGTACTGTAAACGCAGTACGTAAGAGGAAATGAGATGCTATACAAAAAAGTGATGCAGAGAATTAAGGCTCGTATCGATTCCGACGAATTTTCAATTGGGGATACCTTACCAACGGAAAAGGAGCTCATTGCGCACTATTCAGTGAGTCGAATCACAATACGAAAAGCCATTGAAGAGCTTGTAAAATTGGGACTGGTCGAAAAGAAACAAGGTGCCGGCTCAACTGTGATAGGTAAGACAATGACGGGTTCAATGTCAAACTTGCGTAGTACCAGTGAATATATGGTCGAAACCGGCTTTAATCTTGAATATCGTGTTGTTGAATTTAAGCTAATTGATCCTGATGAAGAGATCGCCAAAACACTAGAAATAGACATTCAAGATAAAGTCTATTTTATTCGGAGATTCAAATTGATTAATGGCTGTCCTTCGATTTATGAAGACTCGTATATGCCAATGGCGATGTTCCCACAAATGAACGTGCAATCACTCGAAGGATCAAAGTATCAGTATCTTGAACGTGATTTGGGTATGGAGATTGATGGTGCACAGCAAGATTTTGAAGCCGTGATGCCAGATAAACACTTGTGTGACGTGTTTGATTTGTCACCTGAAGAGCCGATTATTCGCTTGCTATCGGTGGGGAAACTGAAAGATGGTCGTGTTTTTGAATTTACCAAATTGAGTTTTAAACCGAATACGTATTCTTACAAGCATTATCTTAAGCGTTAGGTTTGTGCAGCTTTGGGGAGACGATATAGTCGGGTTCATGCCTTGGTTGGAATTCTTGTCGCAACCAATTCCGAAGCGCAATAACGCTGTCGGATTTGAGTTTGTCAGGTGCGCATGCAAAATAAAAGGCTTGTACTGGGTTTGCTACAGCAACACCTATCTCTACAAGCAACCCATGGTCGATGTCGTCTTTGACGAACTGTCGGTGAGTCACTAACACACCTAAGTTGCGAATGGTGGCGTGAATGGCTTGAACTGACGCATTAAATGTCAAATTATTTGGAGAGGTGGGAAGTAACAATTGGTACGCTTCACACCAGATCTGCCAATCGTGTTTACGTCGATTATTGGCGACAGAAATAGCGGGATATGAAGCAATAATTTGCTCGACGGAAATGGAGGGATTATTGTTCAAAACAGTAGGACTACATACGAGTATCAGTTCATCGTCAGCGAGTTTTTCACAGACATAATCTTGCCACTCATCGATAGAGTCATGGATGAGCGCGACGTCGACGCCTTCCATTTCAAGACTGAATGCTCCCACTCGGTTCGAGATACGGATATCAAGCTGAGGGGCGGCGATTTGTAAGCTAGGAACCCTAGGTATCCACCAATGGAGGGCGAGAGAGTTTACCATATTTATGGTTAACCGATTGCTGGCCTCACTATTAAGCATTGCTTCATTTGCTTCAAGGATTTTTTCAATCGCAGGTGCGACCTCTCTATAGTACTGCTGTCCATTCGAATTTAGCTCTATATGTCGACCTACACGCCGAAAGAGCTGGGTAGCCAGTTGACTCTCAAGCGCCTTTATAGACTGACTGACCGCAGAATGAGTGACATTCAATTGTTCAGCCGCACGAGACATACTTCCCGTTTCTGCCACTTTCACAAAAGCGTATATTGATTTTAGAGGAGCGTACTTTTTCATCGTTTTAATCGGTAAGTTTTTCTAACAATATAGTTCACAATTATTCAATATTTTACTGTGGCGTTGATCAATATAATGAAAATTATTGAGTGAGGTTAAAAAAGAAGGGTCTTATGTCAGATAGTCAAAATCGTCGAGCGATTGGGTTCATGTTGTCGTCTACGTTGAGTTTGTCCATTACCGGTGTCTTAGCCAAATATCTGTCGACGGAGCTATCTTCTGGTAATTTAACCTTGTTACGATTTTTAGTGCCTGCCATTTTGCTGTTTGTTTTCTTGTCTTTTACATCACTTCGTTTGCCTCCTAAAAGTATGTGGAGGCTCCTCGTCTTTCGAGCATTGAGTATCGCGGCTTGCCAGCTATGTTTTATCTACGCATTGACGGCTTTATCGTTAGTCGAAAGTGTGGTGTTGTTCGGTACCGGACCGCTGTTTATCGCATTATTCGAAAAGTTGTTTTTTCGAGTTCATTTGAGCGGCATGACTATCGTGTCTTTGTTGCTAACTAGCGTTGGCGTATTATTGCTGGCAGGTGAGGTCGGTGGTATGAATTTCAAACCAGAGATCTTGATTGGATTGCTGTCGGGTGTATTCAATGCGGGCTCACAGCTCAGCCTTCACAAAGCCTCCAAAGGCAGTATGTCAGGTATTGAGAACAATGCCTGGACGTTCTTGTTTGCTGGAATAGGGCTGGTACCGGTATTGCTTTTTATTGAGCCTACGGCCTTAAGCCATCTGTGGCATTCAAGTACTGCGAGTTGGGGCGTGATAATCATGTTGTTGTTGATGGCAGTGATGGTTATTAATACTCAAACGAGCCGCTACAAAGCGTATCAACTGGCGACAACCAACTCTCAGGTGGCTCCCCTCATTTATACCAATCTTGTGTTTACCGCGCTCTGGCAATTTACTTTGTTTGATGTCGTTTTCAGCGCGTCACAATTAATAGGCCTATTACTTATTGTCATTGCTAACTTGCTTTCAGCGATGTTACCGCGTTGGATGGGAAAAAGAAAAATCACACTAACCCCAGTTAAATCGTCAAATTGATTCTCAAAATGATTTAATGAAATTGATGTACATTTATCTTATTGATTAATAACAATAAAAATATTGGCATGTACTTTGTATAGTTAATGGATACCTGAGCGAATCAAGGGAATCGATGATGCAAAGAATACAAATACCATCCAGAATTAGCTTACTGAAAAAAAGCGCGGTTTCACTCGCAATCGTTGCCTCGGCCAACGCTTACTCAGCGCCTTTTGACACGTGCCCGAGCCAAGCTTATCTGTTTCAAGCCAACCCAGTGCAAGTTTACGGGATTAACCTTGTCACAGGGACTAACGCCTTGCTGCAAGGCAACACCGGACTGAATGCGAACGTTAACGGCGTAGGGTTTGATTTTGACAGCCGATATATATACGGATACGACACGTCAAATAAGCAGATTGTCCGCTTAGGCAAAGATTTCATCGCCGAGAGTGTCGCGACAAGTGGATTACCGACCGGTCACACATTTTATGTTGGTGATGTATACGAGAGTGTTTATTACCTTTACCGAAAGGGAAAAGGCCTGTTTACGATTGACCTATCGCCGCTTGCAAATGACCCTAATGCTACGCTACCAGTCAACAAAGTGAGTAGCAGAGCAGTAGTGAATTTGACGGACTTTGCGTTCCATCCAAGTGATGGAAAATTATACGGGATAGACAACAATTCGGGAGGCTTGTATTCCTTTGACCCGACTAATGGCCAAGAAACGTACATCGGTGACACCGGAGAGACAGGGACATTTGGTGCTGGGTATTTCGATGTAGAGGGTTATTACTACGTTGCACGAAATCAGGATGGACAGATTTACCGGGTGGACTTGTCTGCGGGCAACGCGACCAATATAGCGAATGGTGACGTACCTGCTATCAAATTTGCAGACGGCCCAAGCTCTAGCCAAAATGACGGTGCTCGATGTGCAAACGCACCAATTGTGGATGAAGACTCGAATATTGACTTTGGTGACGCTCCAATCACTTATGGGACCAAGCTTGCAGACAATGGGCCAAGGCATGAACTCGATGGGATTACGTGGTTAGGTTCGTCTGCACCAGATGGTGACCAGGATGGTTTGTATGCCAATCTTGCCGACGACGAAACAGGTCAAGATGACGAAAATGGTGTGGGCTTTGTTACTGCTGTCGAGCCTGGTCTTGATAGTATTGTTCGTGTTAATGCGTCGACAACAGGTTACTTGTCGGCATGGATAGATTGGAACCAAGATGGTGACTTCGCTGACGATGGCGAAAAGGTTTTCAATGATGAAGTGCTGAGTGCTGGGAACAATGATCTTTTATTGACGGCTGCGATAGACGCCGAGATTGGGTCAACATGGAGTCGCTTTAGATTTAGTCAACAACAAACCCTGAGTTTTGATGGAGGTTCAACGTCAGGAGAAGTGGAAGATCACGCGCTCACTGTCACTGGAGAAGGTTTGTCGGTTCGTTATTATCCAGATGCTACAGGCTACACAACCGTTGCGTACGAAGATAATTGGCCGTATACCGCCGACTACGATATGAACGATGTCGTCGTGCGTTATCGAATTACCGAGATCTTAAGAGATGGGGCCGTCATAAAGTCTAAGGTTGACGGTTATTTGGGGGCGGTAGGTGCTTCTTATCACAACGGGTTTGCTCTTCGCTTTAAAGGCGTGAATCGTTCGGCTGTTGATACGACGACGACGCGACAAATCCATAACGGGGTTCAACTTGCGGACAGCGGTTTAGAGGGCATCTCTAACGAAGCGATTTTTATCGTGAGTGACGATACCTCCGTCTATAAAGTGGATGGGTGTGAATACCATCGAACGCTATCATCGTGTGCAGAAAAAGAAGATGTACAACTTAACTTTACGTTGCATGTTAATTTCCTAGAAGGTGCTGAAACCAACTCGCTAATGGCGATGCCTTATGACCCATTTATTTACGCAACGGAAGGGTATTACCACGGGGCAGGTTACTTTCAACCAGGGCGTGCGTGGGAAGTGCATCTCCCTAATTATGAACCAACGGAACAATTTGATGCCGATTTGTTTGCTGGTATAGGCGTCGATGTTAGTGACAGCACTAATGGTGTTTATTTCAAAACATCAAACAACTTGCCATGGGCGCTAATGATCAATGATGAATGGGAGTGGCCAACAGAACGAACGGATTTAGTCGAGGCTTACCCTCAGTTTGCAACGTACGCTGAATCATCGGGCGACCAAGCTCAAACTTGGTTTGAAACTCAATATGCGACACCTGGCAAATGCTACATCCCTTAGGAGGCTGACATGAAAACAACATTAATCACATCAATTATGAGTCTTGGATTGGTTACGGCCTGTGGCGGTGGCGGGGGTGGCGGTGATTCCTCTGGTGGCGGTAGCTCGACACCTGCTCAAACTCCACCTGTTACCGCAACGCCGGCTCCCCCTGCCGCGGCAACAAGAACCATGTCAGATTTGGCTATTCCAGATGATCTGGATTACAAGCCGGTGGAAGCGTTAACGTTAACCGTAGACGCAAGTGGGTCAGTGTCAGGCAGAGCATTGGTCTCTGTGTATACCGAATTTGAAAGCCAATTATCGGGAGAGGTTGTGCCGGTTTACGATAGCCGTATTGCCTCGCAGTCATTGAAAAACGGATTGGGTGAGCTTGAGTTTTCCTCGCCGGAACACATCAAAACCGTGTTAGTGGAGATATGGACTCATGATGGGAACCCGCCTTTGCAAAAGCTAGTCGCCGTCAATAGTTCGAATTTGTCTTGGTAGCTGTCGATACTTAAGTCGGCAATAAAGGCATTAAATTGGCACCACCACAGAAAAGCCCCGTATTACGGGGCTTTTTATTAGATAGAATGACCACAAACCAGTACAATGCCTGCAAATGATATTGAGCCCTTATCTTGAGTAACCGCACTATGAATGAAGAACAATTTGACGAGAACCACGAAGAAGAAGCGATAGAGATTGAGGCCCTTGGCATTGAAGTCTCAAGCCATCCAATCGAACTTTATAAATTGTTCAAAGTCGCAAACTTAGTTGGCGGCGGCGGAGAAGCAAAACACTTTATTTCGGAAGGCTATGTCGCGGTAAATGGAGAGCTTGAGACAAGAAAACGTCGCAAGATGTACGATGGCGATTTCTTTGAGTTTAATCAAGAGTACTATGTTGTAGTGTGTGACCAACCACCGCTAGAGCCGACAAAAGACACGGATAAAAAAGAATCTAAGAAAGCCGCAACAAAAGAATCAAAACAAAACAAAGCAACTCAAAACAAAGCAACTAAGCGTAGCTCAAAGAAAAATGCGTCATCAAAAAATGATCCTGCTAAACAAACCGGTTCAAAATTAAGCGCGTCTGCAAATAAAACAGAGTCTAAGAGCAAAAAGGGCGCTAAGTCAAAGCCGGCAGATAGTGCTAATACCAAGAATACGCCTAATACCAAGAGTACACCCAATACCGAGAAGACAAAAAGTAAAGATCCCAATAGCGGTCGAGGCGGCATCGACTTCTTTTAATATTTCTGTGATGCGGTTTGGATAACCTGTCGGAAGGGTTGAATCTGACAGGCTTGTCGGCCATTACGGTCAGGTACGCGATTAGGGTCGTCGTATGATCAAAAATCATGACTGGCGACCACGTTATCTTATGCATACCAACCGCGGCATGATGACGAACTGTTTTTACCAACTTCCATCTACATCCTCATTTTTTCAAGCAATGAAAATGAGCGCAAATAAGCCAAGCCAGGAGAGCAAACATGAAATTTGTTGTTGATACCCACACCCACACTTACGCTAGTGGCCACGCGTACAGCACAATCATGGAGAATGCGAAAGCAGCCAGTGAAAGTGGACTAGCAATACTTTGTACCACGGACCACGCTGACTCAATGCCTGGCGCACCTCATTATTGGTTTTTTTCTAATCAACGCGTGATTCCCCGCTTTCTATTTGATGTCGCAATTATTCGTGGTGTCGAGGCGAATATTCTTAACGAGGCCGGTGACATAGACGTACACCCAACCTCGTATAAAGCTTTGGATTGGATTATTGGTAGTTTTCATGAACCTGTATTCAGACCTTCAACAAAAGAAGCCCACACCAAGGCTCTCATTAGTGTGATTGAAAAAGGCCAAATAGACGCGTTGGGACACTTAGGGAATCCGAATTTTGATTTTGATTTTGACGCAGTGACTCAGTGTGCCGCTCAGCACAATGTGGCTATTGAGATTAATAACTCGACGTTAAAAGGACATAGTCGAGTCGGCAGTGTTGATCGTTGTTACGATATCGCGAGAGCGGTGAAAAAAGCGGGTGGCTTTATCACTACGGGCAGTGATTCACATTTTTGTGACACTATTGGTCAGCTTGATTTAGCGAGCAAATTATTGACCGAGGTTGACATGCCAACGGATAAAATCATTACCTACAGTGCCCAGCAGTTTTTGGACTTCTTATCACTTAGGGGACGAGAGCCAATTGATGAATTTTCGGCACTGCAGAAACGTTAAAAAAAGCAATTAAAGCGTTACAAGCTTTATTATGTTTTGAAACAATTTATGTGACAGCGTGTTAATGAACTTCAGTACAATGCTGTTTGCTCATGATCTTAAAAGAGTGTCATTACGAAAGACGCCATTAAACTACGATCATTTTTCTTTTAAAGGAATACTCATGAATACAATAATAAAAGCAGGGGCTGTGGCGCTCATGTTTACCGTAAGTTCTGCGGCTTTTGCAACAGAAGGTTTTGATCTTAAGAAAAACATGCAAGCGATGAAGTTGGCATTTAAACAGGCCGCAGAAGCACAATCTATCGACGAAATGAAAAAACCTGTAGCGGCATTAGACACACTAGTGGCAGACACCAAGCAGGGTAATTATCCCCCAGAAAAGGCGGAGTTATACCAAGAAGGCTTTAATAAGCTGTCGTCGGCGCTGGAGCAAGTGGATAAAGATTTAGAAAAGGGTGATTTGGATGCGGCTAAGCAAACGCTGCGTGAAGTAGACAGTTTGCGTTTAGAGTACCATGACAAACGAAACCCTAGTATTTGGCAGCGCTTGTTTAGTTAAGTCTTAATCGACAAATGACGACTCGCTCAAGTCGTCATTTTTCGTAGAACCTGCTGGTGTGTGTCATTGTCAGGCAGGACGACAGCTAGATGTTAAAGACCGAACCCAATCTTTGGTTGCATGCGCACTGACCTTACTCCCCAAGGCGTCAAGTCTGGCTTTGGTTGTCCAGTATAGTTCCCTAAACAGATGTAGCCTTTCGATAGATAGCGGTAGAGGAAGTCACCGCCATTCAAAGCATTTTCTTTGTCATTCCCTGTAATCAATTGAATACGCTCGGCGCGAAGATCTCGTGCCGTTTTAAAAGCAGGGTAAACCGATGAGTTAATCTGATGGGAATCTAAGTCATTGAGCAGCGCCTTATCTGACATTTTTGCGGTGGTGCGGCTAAAGATCATAATGAGACGTTTTTGCTGTTCTGACGAGACAATGAGCATTTCCATGAGAAGGGAGTTCCTAGCGAAAAAAACAGACTATACAGCAAGCCTAAGACGGTGACTACTGGTGAGACTCTTGACTTGATCGTTGACGTTACGCTGTTCTTGATAACGCCTGCTGATTATTCAATCAATATTAAGATTATCTCTATTTAGTCTTCTATTGCCCTATAAAGCGCGGCGATAACAGCGTAGGATCACGCTACTTTAGACTAAAACTAGGTCTGCACTTAGGTGCTTAAATATTTCAATCATGAAACCAACAGCAAAAGCATCACTTAACAACGCCTTACTTATTTCTATTACTACGCCAGAATTTAAAGGTGATGAGGCTAAAGAGTCTCTTGCCGAACTTGGCCGTTTAGTGACAACCCTGGGGTTTAAAGTGGTTGGCACACAGTCGCAAAAACAAAGTTCGACACAAAGGCTGAACGTACTAGGAGCCGGCAAGTTGGCCGAGATTGCGCACCTAACGGGCCATCAAGGTTCAATTGAAGAAGAGGACTACGACGAGTTCTTTGATGAAACGGACTTTTCTGATCTTCCTGAAGAAGATTTGCCTTATGCTTGTGCGGATGTAGTGGTCTTCGATTGTGATTTAAGTCCATCTCAATTGCGTAATGTTGAGAGCCACTTGGGCGTAGAAGTCTTCGACCGTACCGGTATTATCATTGAGATATTCAGTCGCCATGCACGTACTCGAACAGCACGCCTGCAAGTCGAGATTGCTCGGCTCAATTATTTAGTGCCGCGACTTCGTGAGACCGCGAGTGGTGACAAAGAACGCCAAATGGGGCAGGGTGCGGGTGAAACCTCACTTGAGTTAGACCGCCGTAAAGTTCGTGACCAATTAGCGGACCTAAAACGCGAACTGGTTAGCGTTCAGAGTGAATTAAAGAACCGTCGTACCCAGCGTTCTGAATTGTTTTGTGTCGCGTTAGTGGGGTATACCAATGCAGGGAAATCATCGATGATGCGTGCGATGACGGCGACTGAAGTGGTAGGTGAAGATAAACTGTTTGCGACACTCGATACAACGGTTCGTGCGCTGCAACCTATTACTCAACCAAGAATCTTGGTCTCCGATACGGTTGGTTTCATCAAAAAACTTCCACACGATTTAGTGGCATCGTTTCATTCAACGTTAGCGGAAGCCCATGACGCATCCCTATTACTGTATGTGGTTGATGCTTCTGACCCATCATTTCGAGCGCAACTTGATGTAGTTCATGAGGTGTTGGGGGAAGTCGGTGTGGAAGACAGTGAAAAACTGTTGGTACTGAACAAGTCAGACCGCCTTAGCGCTGAACAACAGCAAGCATTGTTGGAAGAGTTTCCTGATGCCATGCTCACGTCGACTCGAGACCCTCTTGATATCAAAAAGCTACACAAATACATTGTAAGTGTTGCCGAGCAGGGGATGATCGAAGAGGAGATTATTGTGCCGTATACCGCTAATGGTGTGGTAGGTGAAATCCGTTCTAGCATGAGTGTGGTTAAGGAAGAGTATGACTATGAGCATATTAAATTAACCGTACGTTCAAGTGCGATTGATTTAGCCAGACTTAAAAAGCGTATGCAAAATATGTAACTCGACGTGCTTTGTTAAGGCTTAGTATTTATAGCGACGATTTGTTAATACAACTTACTATATTAATGCAGTTGATTCGTTAATGCAGCTTACTAGAGGTGAGCTGCTTAATGACATTAATCGTGGCGTTACCTAGCCAGCATTATCCCTTATGTCGTTAAGTATTATCGTGTTTTCTTTCGCTTAGTATAAAGTTAACGTTAGTAGTCTACTGAATGAATCGTAGAATATTTGCTGATATAGGCTCAAAGAAACAGCTTGAGATAAGGGGTTATCATTATGGAAAGACAAAATAGTATTTCACCGAGTCATCCCATTATGGTGGTTGTGCAAATGCAATCGGCACACATTTCGCAAGATGAACTCTACACCATTACGCTGGCATTGGTGAAAAAAACGAGAGAAGAACCCGGTTGTATCGATTACAACTGCTATAAAAATATTGATGATGACAGTGTTATGGAAGTGATCCTGTTTGAGAATACTGATGCCCATCAGGCACACATGAGCAGCCCACATGTGTTGGCATTTTTAGATAAATATCAGTCTTTAAACTTGCAGTATGCAGTGCAGCGCGTTAATTATTCGCCAATGATAGTGTAATCAAAGGATTGGTATCCGGCCCAATACTTTGATTACACAGATTTTTCAGAGTGATGTCGCGCCGTAAACCCACAGATTAGAATTCGCAATCGACTTGGAAGGTCATACGCGCTTTGCTGTATGGATGATCGAGTTGTAGCCGCTCTGCATGTAGATATAAGCGGTCGGCTTTCTCGCCATATAAACCGTCTCCTACCATTGGCATGTTCAAGCCTAAGTGATGGGCGCTATGGACACGTAGCTGGTGGGTTCGTCCAGTCTTTGGGTACATATATACCTTACTATATCCGTCTTTCACCTCAATTAATTGCCAGTGGGTTTCCGCTGCCTTACCGTGCTCAATGCAAATGAGTTGGCGTGGCCGGTCATCAGGGTCTCCGCGCATTGGCAAATTAATATCACCATCAGGCTGGGTAAGCTCGCCATTTAGCAAAGCGATATAACGTTTTTGTACGCCTCGAGCGATAAACTGTTTTTGAAGGCTTTTGTTGGCACGTTTGGTTAACGCAAACACCAATAATCCCGATGTCGCCATATCTAAGCGGTGAATAACAAAAGGGCCTTCGGCATCTGGGTACAAGGCTTGCAAGCGTGTGTAGACAGAGTCTTTGATGGTCTTTCCTGGGACCGATAACAAGCCAAACGGTTTATTGATCACCACCATGGCTTCATCCTGAAATACAATTTCTAACGTTTTGTCGGCTGCCCAATTTGTTTCTAGCGGATTCGCTTCAACATTCAGCCCTTGTAACATATGCCCTAAGATAGGCTGGCACTTATTATTACACGACGGGTAAAAATTCTTATGTTGGCGAATCTCGGATTTTGGAGATGCACCCCACCAAAATTCAGCCAAAGCGAGGGGCTTTAACCCATGTTGGTAGGCAAAATGTAAGAGTTTTGGTGCTGCACATTCGCCTGAGCCTGCTGGTGGCACCGGGGTGGCGGTTGAGGCAAAGATATCGACTAAGTCTCGAGTTGTTCCATGATGATCGAGAAAACGATATTGTTTGTGCAATTTATGTTGGAGTGCATTAGACATTGCTTTATGTTTTTCTTTACGCGCTATTAATTGGTCGTTAAGCACTGCCAAGCGCGTTTCCTTAATCGCGAGTCTGTCACTGAACGTGTGTTTTAGATACTTGAGCTCGTTCTTTTCTGCGACACTTTGCTTACCCAACTCATCCAGTAAATCTTTGAACTGTTCGCTTGTGAGCTGCTGTTGACCTGCTTGCCTTTGTCGCTTGCGAGCGGCGCGATTTTCAATCATGACTTGGCGATAAGCTTGTTCTTTTAGAAGGTAATCTGAACGGTCTATTTCGATTTGTGTTTTGAGAGCGGCAATTTCTGGACTCGCGGCAAAAGTTTGATAATCGGCGTTGGCGGCATTGATGGCCTCGAACTCATTTCGAAAAAAACCTTCTTCAGTGAGCATATCGAAAACAGGTGGAACAAAGCCAGGTAATAGGTTTTGATCAGCAATTTTTCCAGAAAATGCACTCAAAAATCCAATTTCACCGTGTGCGTTTTTGACCAGTAATACACCAAACATCTTACCGCGGCCACCATTGTTACCCCCCAAACCAAAATCATGCTCAAAGTCGGTTTGAGTCTCCAAGTGTTGTTGTAGTTGTTTCGCCGCTAATACGCATAACGGGTGCGGCGTATAGTAAAACGGAAACGTAAATTGGCTTGGTAAATCAACCTCTGCGATAGCAACGTTGAATCGGGTAAAGCAGTGTTGAGGGGAGTGCATAATGAGGATCTGCGCGGTCTAAAAAATGTGAGCACGGATTGTACCTGTTTTTGGAGATGACAGCATTCCAAAAAGCGAATGTGATTAAAACACGTCTGACTTTTAACAATTAACGAATGCATGTTTGCATTCTATTAAGAGAGTGATCCCCCCATAAATGTGTTCACGTTTCACATTTGTTTAGTTGAAATATGTGAGCTGGCATTTCGACACGCGAATATCAGTACTACAATAAAACGTAGTAAACTGATTTGTAAATGGAAAGCGGTAGGAACTCAATGACTCGAGATGATTTTTCCACTGAATTAAAAAGGCTTCGTGAAGAGCAAGGCTTATCACAAGAAGAGCTAGCAACTTTGATTGCCCATTCCCATCGAGCCTTTGAGGGAGTGAATCAAGTCATGATCAGCAAATGGGAGAGGGGAGAAACCAAAACGAGCTTACTGAGACGTTTGGGCATTGCCAATTATTTTGCACAAGTGTATGAGTTTGATGCGAAAGAAGTGGACGTAATCTCACCTTCAGTTAAGTTGGGTGATATTCCAGTAAATCAAGATATATCCTATAGTTACGCAATCGATAATGTCGTTAGTTACACCGTCAAATCGATTCCTAGTGAGTTATGGACTGATATATTATCGGTTCACTCAAAGCTCTATTCTTTAGACTTTTTGACATTCTATACTGCCGACCACCTCTCCGTTGATAACCTCGTCATTCTCAGCTTTTACAGTAAAGGGTTAATGATGGGTCATATCGTTTATGACGATCAGACGGATATGCTGTTAAGTGTTGGTTCGATCAGCTTATCGATTAGAAAACAGGTACTTCAATATATCGCGGATAGTATAAAAAAACCGTCTTTCGTGATTCCAGTACATGACCCAGCGATGGCACAATTTTTATACGATTTATATTTAACACCTAAGCGATCGATGTTTGGTTTGTTTCTTTTTAGGGTTGATCCACTGTCGCTCGTCAATAATCCTTTTTATCAAAATATGTCGGCCGACCGTGATCAGTCATTTAAGTACTTTAGCTATTATAGTCAAAAGATGAAAAAGAAAAGTATCGAGTTCACCGTGTAATTTGCCAATTAATCGCGCGATATGCCATTTGTATTTATTTAACGGATAAACAGTATAGAGCCCAATATGGTTTCCTTGTAAATTGCACGTCGAGACTCTTTTATTCCTTTAACTACAGGCAATTTCAATGTTCAAAAACCACACCAATCTATTGTTATCGTTACCATTAATCTTTTCACCACTTGTTGCACTCGCCTCTGATTGTTCAGAAAAAGTGGGCTGTGATAAAAAGGCATGTGAAATTCAGTACAAAATGGATATCGCAAAAACGAATGGACACACAGAAAAACTTGATGGATTGAGTGATGCGTTAGAGCAAGTAAATATGTACTGTAGTAATGATGATCTTAAAGATGAGTTATCAGATAAAATCGAAGACTCTCAAGAGGAAATCATGGAGTATCGTTCAGACCTTAGCGAGGCTGTAGCGTATCAAGAGGAAGATAAAATAGTTAAGTACGAAACAAAAATCGAAGAAGAACAGCGTAAAATTGAACAGTTTGAAAACGAATTGTCGTTACTACCATAGCATTTCTGATTACTGATATTCAGATAAACGCGATAATTAACGATCTATGCTTGGGTCGTTAAACAAATAAATAAAAAATAAAAGCAGCTAGGTGGCTCCAAAGTAGGGGGAGGTTCAAACGTTATTGTTGAATCTCCCCTTTTCTTATTTACACTGATGTTTTATCGGACAGAAGAGGTTGCTTGACCTCAGTTAGTAAGCCTTTCACCAAGCTGATACAACCCAATACCAAAATAATAGCAAAAGGAAGCGCGGCAATAATAGTGATGGACTGCAATGCTTGAATTGAATCTGTGCCCCCAATCCACAACATCACCATTGCGATAACCGCTGAGATAACAGCCCAAACAACCTTTTGTTTAATAGGTAACTCAAGCTTACCTCCGGCTGTCATACTATCCACAACGATAGAGCCTGAATCTAAGGTCGTCACAAAGAACACAATGATTAAGATGACAGCAATAATGGATAAGATGTTGCCCATTGGATAGGCATCGAGCATATAAAATAAGCTTAGCGATACATC
Source organism: Vibrio sp. E150_011 (assembly GCF_053544015.1). Taxonomy (NCBI): domain Bacteria; kingdom Pseudomonadati; phylum Pseudomonadota; class Gammaproteobacteria; order Vibrionales; family Vibrionaceae; genus Vibrio; species Vibrio sp. E150_011. Next base: position 780 of record NZ_JBHFOL010000001.1, on the reverse strand, counting down.
GCTAATACTTTGCTCTGCGCCAAGTAATCCCACTTTATCAATGATCTGCTGAATAGCGATGCCACCAAAAAATGACATCCATGCTGTTGTCACGAGTGTAGGGATAATTAACACACAGGCCAAGAATTCTCGTACGGTTCGCCCGCGTGAAATTCGCGCCACAAACATACCAAAGAATGGGGCATAAGCAACCCACCACGCCCAGTAGAATACCGTCCAACCGTGGAGCCAGGTTGTATCTTCACGACCCGCATTTTGACTGAGTGGGATGATATTTTTAACGTAACCCACGACGGCGGTTGCCAAGGAGTTGAAAACAGTGGTGAAATTAAGAATGGCAAGGAAAGCAAGGAACACAAAAGCAATAATCATGTTGATGTTACTCAACAGTTTAACACCGCCATCCATACCTCTAATGACAGAGAGAATAGCCAGCCCCATAATGACCAGAATAATCGATATCTGGAGGACTAGGCTGTTTTCAAACCCAAATACATGACTGATCCCGCTGGCTGCTTGTGATCCTCCTAAACCAAGTGAGGTGGCAAGCCCAAACAAAATCACCAGTACGGCCATGACATCAATGACATCGCCTGTTTTTCCCCATACTCTCTCCCCCAGAAGCGGGTAGAAAACCGAACGCATCGAAAGTGGTAATCCTTTGTTATAAACAAAGTAGGCAAGCGAAAGTGCTGTCATGCCGTAGATAGCCCAAGCATGGAAACCCCAGTGGAAAACGGCAGCGCCAAGTGCTAATTCACGTCCTTCAGGCGTGTATGG